>CAZPRY010000023.1:0-67203 GCA_964589175.1 uncultured bacterium | reverse complement strand
TATTGATTTTTAAAATGATGGGATTAATAGTCTTGTTACTAAGGTCAAAACTAGTTTTCAAATTACTTAGACGAATAAATAGAATCCAGTTATCGCTTCCATTAATCGAATCACTCCATTTTTTATCAATCCCGCGGTTATTAATTATGTTGTTAATTTGTTCACCCCCGTAATCAGGGCAAAAGAGGTCAACTTTTTGTTTTCCAAATTGAATAGGAAGTAATAGTCCTACATTCTTATTCACAGGAGTAGTTTTCGTTCCTTCTCCATTTGCCAACAAATCGCAAGCTTCTTTAATTGCTGAGATATTTTCAACAGCTTTGTACAAAGTGAGCGAGCTTTTCTTTGTTAAAAGCCTCATATATAACTGCGCGATAAATGTGGTCTTTGAAGAATTCGGTTTGCCAATTATTAGTATCGGTTTATTCATTTGCCTCTGTAGTTTAAGAATATGTCATCTGTTTTAATTTTTGAGATTACAAATTCTTGACTTGACTCAATCATTATCTTGTTTATTAGCCAGTCAATTGCTTTTAAATTGTTTTTATGAACAAACTCATCTGGCCCAGGTTCTAAAAAGTTACTGATTTCAATTTCAGTAAAGTTAGTAAATAAATTCTGCAGTTCCTCATGTAAGGATCTCTCTATTCTGGGATGGATTTCCTTTTTCTTGTCAGCCTTTGACCATACAGCTATGACAGGTCTTTCCTTTAAATCATGAGTTAATTGTTGGGCAATATGCACTATTTCCCTTTTAGCTAAATTCTTCTGTCTAATCAAAGCTTCATAATCAATGAAAAGTATGAAACCACTTGAATTTGCATAAATCCATCTTGCATTCTCTGCATTTAAATCTTCTCGATTTTGAGACCATAAAGTAAAAACTTCACCTGAGGCATCTGAAAACAATACATCTTTGAGTTGTCCATCACTATCTCTTAAAGCAAAATGATACAGACGATTTGAACTAACTGGTGTTGGGGAAGGAAAGGCAACTTCACCTTTTTGCATTCTTAATTTTTGGTACAGTTCGTCCCAACCTAAGATTGTTTTAGTACCAGAAAAATCATATCCTTTCAATTTTTTCCCATTAAGTAGAAGCGTGTAAACCATTGCGAGAAAACTCGTCTTGCCGGCATCTACTTTTCCGACAATACCAATCAAAACAGGACTTGTTCTCCTACTAACTACAGATAAACCGTCTGATGATAACGATTGTCCACTCCAACTTAGATTAGATTTTTTTAAATCATGTATCGATTTATCTTTTTTAACCTTTTGTTCAATAGAATTTTCTATCCAATTTACACAAGTAGTATGGTCTTCGTACCCTAAATGACATGGAATTCCAGGTGCGCCACATTCTTTAAGTTTGCATTTTCCAGTCATAGCGTTATTTGTTGTTAATAATTTTCAAAGCTTGTAAATCGTGAAAAATCCACAATGTAAATTCATCTAAAGTAATCTCATCTGTATCGCTAATACCAACTAGATTTTTAAAATGTTTCAGTTCGTATCTATTCCAAACTAATCCCTCAACAAAGTTCATTAAAGAAATCCTTTCTTCTTCAGTTTTATTGTCAATAAATACTGCTTTTATCTCTTCACCTGCTGCTTTTATCAGGTTGAGAATTTCCGAGATCTTCATCCGCTTACAATCCTCAGAAATTAAAACTCTATGAGTTTCCTTTAAGAAGTAATCTGCGCTAGTCGGATAAATGAAAGGCATATATGAGGAATAGTCATTTGCCAAGGCTAATTGTAGTAATCCGTCCTTTAATTCCCTATAACTTTGCTTAAATGATTCAGAGTAACACGCCTCCTTCCACCAAAGCAGTTGTGATCTCATCTGCAGCTGGCTATTTTTTTGGAAGATTTCAACCTGAGTTTGAATCAATACCTTATTTACTGCTTTTTCAATTTGAGAATCATTGATTTTAACTGCTTTCACCTGCTCTTTGAGAACTTTATCAAGTGCGTTGGCAATTCCTAGTGCTGCTCTCGGTGCAAATTCGAATGCCCAATTGTTACCTGCATTAGGCCAGTGTGGATTGGGGGATTCATAATTTGAGTGTCCACCGCGATTAGCAGGTCCAGATGCATCCTCGAGGTATTTTTGAAGAATAGCTTTGTTGACTTCTACACCTGTAAGTTCCTTAGTATCAATATTTAGATTTTCAAGTTTTGATTCACCAGGTAGTGCCCAACTTTCAATCGCCTCTTTTTCTATTTTATTTCCTAAATCCAGCAGGAATTTGTTTAGCAATTCACTTTCTCTACCGAGTTTGTAATGCTTAATCACATTACGACCAGCAAACCAAATAATACAAGCGTAGCTTATTTCTTTAGTCATTGTTTCTAATGCCTCAAGAATAACTGCTCTTATAATGGTAATAGGTGTGTCACCGCTGTTTGTTACGAAGGTTTTCCAATTTTTAATAATTATTTTCTTTGCTTCATTCAAGTCACAGTTGTTTGCCTTGACATCAGGATCTAGAGCAATTAAAGTATAGGAGATTATCTTGGCTTTATTCTTGCTCAATATTTTTGCAAGTTCTCCGCTTGCTTTCCTAAGCTTTGCGAGGTTTTCATCTTCTTTAATTTGAATGAAATTAAGATCCAGAAAGTTTTGAAGCATAGCGATGTCCCTTTAATTGTTAAATTAACAAATAGCAGAAGCATTGGAGGAATCTTTTCTTGACAATTTGTCTTTATTAAATTTCAAATCCCGAGCAGCCTTATTTTTCGTCCAAGGTTATCTTTTAATTAATATGTAATTGTCATTTCTATACAAATATTCAACCAATAGCACCTCTCCACTTCGAGAGTTCTATATATAGAAACAGGTTTCTCCATGAAGTAACTTTTTTTAAATGTTACTATATCCAGAATCCCGGAGTTTTCGCTATAGATAAACTTTTTATCCATTTTTCGCGAATGCCATAACAATATGAATATATACATCGTTGATTCTGTAGTCAAGTCCTAAAACAATTCATTCCCCGTGGAGCATGGCGATTCACGTGCGCAAGATAATTCGCCCTTTTTTCTCCTTCCATGAGATTTCTGCCGCAGGATTTCCCCAACTCAGTGTTTTCATGCTGATAACTCACTGACTTATTTGAATAACTCACTGAGTTTTTCTGATAACTTATTGAGTTACGACAGCAACTTACTGAGTTAGCGCAATATTTCACTGAGTTATGCCGGCAACTCTTTGATTTAGTGACCGTAACTCATTTCTGGAGGCTCTTGTGTCAAGTGATTCGGGCGCAGCTCACGGGCCGGTTGGAAATTATTCGATGAATCACTTAACACAAGGGCCAGTGCCGGTATTCCTGCCTGTTGAAATAGATAGTCCCCGGACGGGGACGTCCGGGGTACGGTTGTACGGCTTAGACGGCGACCCGGGCGCGCTGCCTGTCGGGCTGCCGGTAGCGGAAGATCTTGCCCTCGTAATTGCGCAGCACGACTTCCTGGTCGTTGGCTTCGATGACGTACTCGGGCAGGAGCGGGATTTTTCCGCCGCCTCCCGGCGCATCGATGACGAAATGCGGCACGGCCAGTCCGGAGGTCCAGCCGCGCAGGGCCTTGATGATTTCCAGGCTTTTCTCGAGCCGCGTGCGAAAGTGCTCCGTGCCGAAAACCATATCGGCCTGGTAGATGTAGTACGGACGTACACGGGCCCGCAGCAGTTTCTGCATCAGCTTCTTCATCACCTCGGGCGAGTCGTTGACGCCCTTGAGCAGTACGGTCTGGTTGCCGAGCGGGATTCCCGCGTCAGCCAGCATACCGAGCGCCTTGAAGGCTTCCGGCGTCAATTCATCGGGGTGATTGAAATGTACGTTCATAAACAGCGGGTGGTATTTCTTAAGAATTGCGACCAGTTCCGGGGTGATGCGCTGTGGCAAAAAGCACGGGACGCGGCTGCCGATGCGTAGAATCTCCACGTGCGGAATACTGCGCAGTTCGGAGAGAATTCTGTTCAACATCATGTCGCCGAGCATCAGGGGGTCACCGCCGGAGATAATCACGTCGCGGATTTCGCTGTGGGCGCGGATGTAATCCAGACCTTCTTTGATGAATTTCTGACTGATTTTGGTCGGATCGCCGACCTTGCGTTTGCGGGTGCAGAACCGGCAATAAGAAGCGCATTCATGCGATACCAGGAACAGGCAGCGGTCCGGGTAGCGGTGCACGATACTCTTGACCGGTGAGTCCTCCTCCTCGCACAACGGGTCTTCCATCAGGTGTTCCCCTTCCAATTCGGCGATATCGGGGACCACCTGTTTGTAAAGGGGATCGTCTTTTGATTTTATCAAAGACAGGTAATAGGGATTGATTTTAAAAGCAAATTCCTGTTCGACCTGTTTCAGTTCATACGCCGGGATGTCGAACTTTTCGGCGATCTCGTCGATACTTGTAATGCTTTTTCTGAATATTTCACGCCATTCTTCCATGATATGCTCCTGAATCCTTCAACTTCTGAAATACTTTACAAAGATCATTCTGTCATCGCCGGGTGCATAGAAATCCTTGATTTGCGCGGCGATCGCATAGCCGTTACGCAGATAGAAGTTCTGCGTAGCGCTGTAGTGGGTACGCGCGGATGTTTCGATAATCAATAGCCGGCCCTTGAGCAGGTCAACTTCGGCTTCGGTAAAGTTCAGTAACAGGCGTCCGATGCCCTGGTTCTGAATATTTTTGGCTACGGCGATCCAGTACAGGTCATAGGTCCCCTGTGTAGCCGGAGTGGGGCCGTAGCAGACATAGCCCAGAACGTGATCCGCTTCGTCCAGGGCTACGCACACGATATAGTCTTTTTGTTCTTTATCATTCAGAAAAATATCGATCAATTCCATGGCCACATCGATTTCGGCCGGTGAAAACATATCGACCTCTTTGAGAATCGACAGGACCGCTTCACGATGCTGCAGCTGAATTTTAACGATTCGATTCATGATTCTTCCTCGCAACGGCTTGTTGCACGATGAATTCTACAAAGGCTCCGTACTCCCAACCGGCGGCCCGCAGAGCCTTCACGAAACCGGCGTCCGGGGAAATATCCGGATTGGGGTTATATTCGAGCACGAACAGTTGATTATCTTCATCCATACGGATATCCACGCGTCCGTAATCGCGGCCTTGCAGGCAGCGGTAGACATCCAGCGCGAGAGCCCCCAGGCGTCTGCGCAGACCGGGATCGACATCGGCCGGGCAAACGGAAGGGGTCTGCTTGTAGAGCGGGTGCTCTTCGAGCCACTTGGCCTCGTAACTCGTAATTTTGACGAAATCGTCGGTCACGTTGCGATAATCGATTTCGCCCACCGCCAGCACTTCCGGATCTTGATTACCCATGACGCTTACGTTGAACTCCCGCCCGGGAATAAATTTCTCGACCAGGATCGGCTGGCGGTATTTTTGTAGCAGCGCACCGATCACCGGCTCTAGATCGGACTGATTATGAATCACCGAGCGCTGGGTAATGCCTACGCTGCCGTCTTCCGCCACCGGTTTGGCGATCAACGGATATTCCAGATCGCAGCCGGCGGGAATTTCTGAATAAATCCGGTACGGCGGAGTTGGAATACCATTCGAAACAAAAAGCTCTTTAGCGAGCAGTTTGTTCTGCGCCAGGCCGAGCGTGAGGGGAGCGTTGCCGGTGAAGGGAATGTCCATCAATTCCCAGATGCCGGCCAGATTCATCTCCTGCCGAGCGTTCCCGAGGTAACCTTCACAGAGATTGAAGATGACATCCGGCTTCATTGCCCGGATTTGCGGAAGGTCCTCATAGATATTTTTGACGGGAAAATATTCGGCCTGGTGACCACGTTCAAGCAACGCACTGTAGACGGCTCTGGCTTCGTCCTGCACGGCCGCTTCGGAAATTATATCGGGGTCAAGGGTATCTTGGAAACTTTTGGATTCGTTGAAGGTGACGATAACTTTGAATCGATTTAGGCGCGTACTCATATATCCCAAACGCAGCGTTTCTCTGCGAATTCCAATACTCGATTCAGCATATCCGCGAAGGTATATCCCGCCGACCTGGCCGCTTTCGGAAAACAGGAGTTTTCGCGCGGGTCAGGCAAAATGCCGGGTAACGGATTGAGTTCGATAATCTGCGGCTGACCGTCTTCGTCAAGCCGCACATCCACGCGGCACCAATCCCGGATCTGGAGCACTGTATAGACTTTTTTAACCAAAGCCTGGATACGATGGGTCAGATCGGGATCGATTTGAGCGGGGCATTGAAAGATGTCCAAAGGACTGTCGGTTGTGTCCCAAAGCCACTTGGCTTCATAGGAATAGATCCCTTTGGAACCTGCCGGCAACTGGCTGAAATCCATCTTTACGATCGGTAAGACTTCGATTTCATCGCCATTACCCCAGATCGCTACGGTAAATTCGTCGCCGGGTAGAAATTTTTCGATCAGGACCGGCTGTTTGTATTTATGCAGAAGCTCATCGATTTTGCGATGAGCTGCACTTTTGTCATATACCACCGAGTCCTCGAAGATGCCTTTACTGCTGCCTTCGGCGACCGGTTTGACGATCGCCGGGAAGCCGAAATCGGCGATTCCGTTCGAATGCCCCGGATAAACTACCTGAAAGGTGGGAGTCGGAATCCCGTTGAAAGCCATGATCTCTTTGGCGCGAGCCTTGTTGAGACAGATGGCTAATGTCAGCGGGCTGGAGCCGGAATAGTGGATTCCGAGGCGTTCGCAGATCATCGGGACATAAGATTCGCGGCAGTCTCCGTAAAGACCTTCAGCAATATTGAATACTAAATCGGGTTGATAACGGGTAAGATTTTCGATGAGAGAATCGTCGGCTTCGTAACCTTCGACGGTATGTCCATTTTGTCGGAAAGCCTGCAGAATGGCTTCAATCGTTTGAAGATTGTCGCCTTCTGCGAAAAAATCAGGAGGGGGATCATCGTCATCACCATCGTTTTCGCGATGATGGCGAAATTCAACCTCCAATCCTGTTTTTGTGCTGTGCACGACAGCTACCTTTAAAACTTTCATCGGACGTGAATTTACATTGAATTTTAGCATTGCAAAACATTTTTTTTAGCTACCTAAAGAAAAGCAAAAAAATCTTTTTATGCAAGGATTTTAGTGAATTTTTACGACTCATAATCTATTGAAATAGCAGAAATTATGAGAATTCGGTCTATGAACAACAAAATGAAGGAAAATGGAATGGGAAAGGATTTCCACCGGCTGCGCGTGCAGCGGTCCGAAATAAGTTCGTTTTTGAGCGTTCAAAACGGTTCCCAATTGCAGAATTCAGTACAATGGGAGTTATCGGGTTTTGGGATTGAACGGGGCCACAATAATGCTTTTTTCGAATTGGATAACTACCTGTCCGGGATGCATTTTTTTGTTTTTGCGCACGTATTTTCTAAGTGTGTAGACCACCGAAACCAGACCACTGTGTTTGGCTTTGCAAAAGAAGGCTGCGATGCCGGCCACCTTCTCCATGACGGACCCGGGAACCGGAATTTTGCGCGCGGCAGTCCGCAGGATGACATGTGAGCCGGTGATATTTTGGGCATGGAACCAGAGATCATCGGGGCGGGCGTGCCTGAAGGTCAGGACATCGTTATCCTGGGCGCTCCGGCCTACCAGTACCGGCCAGCCGTCGATCGAGAATTCCGTATAGGGCTGATGGGTCTCGTCTTCCATTCCCCGCACTCTGGGGAGATCGAGGACCGGCAGGGATTTCTCAATCCGGCGCAGGGAGTCCATTTCAGTGGCTTTTCCCAACTCCTGAAGCAGATTCCAGAGGCGGTCTATCTGCTGCCGGGACTCCCGAATCGTGTCTGCTAAATCGGACCGTGATTGGTCGATTCCACGCGATTTTTCGTAGTAACGGGCGGCGTTTTCATAGGGCGTGAGTTTGGGATTGAGGGAAACAGCAACCGGTCGATCCGGGAATTCGATATCGGGAAGCGATACGGAGTTTTGCCCGGAGGGAACACGATTTAGATTTGCCATCAGCAGGTCGGCCCATTGCCGGTAACTGCCGGAGGACGGCAGATTCTGCAGGTCGACGATCTGCCGGCTGCTTGTACGGGTCAGGGTCTGGATTTGGTGTTGGATACGGCGCAGCAGCGCTTTGCGTTTTTCTTCCAGGGCGAAACTGCGGAAGAACTGCGCCAGAAAGTTCCGCCCGGCTTCGCTAATATCCGAATAATCCTGGGCCGGGATTCCGGCGTGGCTCTGCAGCGGCAGCATCGCAAAAACGGGAGGCACGCAGAAATACAGCCGCACCGCAGCGCGATCGATCTCCCGGAAAACCGTATTGAGCCCATGGAAGAGTATCTCACGTTGCGGGGCGGAGATATTGACAATCAGCGTCCCGGCCGCAAGCCCACAGCGGTTGCAGATTTCGGCGATCAGCATCCCGGTAAAAACCGGAATAGGAAGCAGACCGAGCCATTTGGAAAGCTGCTTTTCGGGATAGCGCGCCAGGAGGTCGTAGAAATCGGTTTCAGAGAGGCAGAGTGGCCCCGCATCAGTAAAATCGGCGTCGATGATGCTAAGTTTGCGGTCGCTTTTTTTGAAAGACTGCTCGATGCCAAAATCACCATCGAGGACGAAGGCGTTGCCGTTGATGCCGTATAATTGAAGCAGCAGATGCCGGGAATTATCCTGGGTGCTGATCAGGATTTGGCGGTCGCTTCTGTGCCAGCGAACCTGTTCGATCCGGAGCCCGGCCAAGGCATCGAGAACGGAGATTTTGTTTTTGGGTCGCGGGAGCGAAGGACTCAAATCCAGAAACGGCAGCGGCGCCTGAATCGAAAAGTGAACGCCCTCAAAAGCGCTGCAACCGGAGACGGGAATCTGCAATTCGCCTTTCTGGAATGTAAAAGGCCGGCCGAAATTGGATCCGGGCAGGACTGCCTGCATCCGGCGGGCGAGCGCGCGAATGTGAAACCAACTGTTAAACATGTCTGAAGATAAGGAAAGATCGCGGCCAATTCCAACAGGTAAGATGCGGATTTCAGGGATTGAAAATATCACGTGTAGGATATTCGGGATCGCTGGTGACAATCATGCCCAGTTTGCGGAAACCGGCAGCATCCCCGGCCGGGAGAATGTGGGTGGTGTGCACCTCACAGCCTTCGAGTTCATTGAGTTTCTCGATGGCCATCTGCGCGGCCGGATTGATGGTGGATGAAATACTCAACGCGATCAGAATCTCTTCCAGGTCCAAGCTGATGGTTTTTCCATGCAGAACATTCTTCTTGAGGTGGCCGAGCGACCGGATCACGTTCAGAGGTAAGAGGTCGATCTTATCGGGAATGCCGGCCAGGTGTTTGGTCGCGTTCAGAATCAGACTCGAGACCGAATGCAGCAGCGGTGAATTTTTTCCGGTGACGATGCTGCCGTCGCGTAATTCGATGGCCGAACCGCAATAGATCGAATCGTGGCCTTTGCCCATGTCGCGCGATTCGGCGGCGCTTTTACGGGCCGGGATGACAACTCGCCGGTCTTCGGGCTTGACTCCGATCTCATTCATGAGAAGTCCGACCCGTTCGATCGTCGTCTTGTCGGTGAAGCCCATTTTATACTCACAGGCGTAGCGGAAGTAGCGCCGGATGATTTCCTGTTTGGCGGCATTTTGGACGACAGCATCGTCGACGATGGCGAAGCCGGCGCGATTGACGCCCATGTCCGTGGGTGATTTGTAGATTGAAGCGCTGCCGGTGATTTTTTCGAGTATTCTTTTCAGAACCGGGAAAGCCTCAATATCGCGGTTGTAATTCACGGCCTTGATATTGTAAGCATCCAGATGGAAATGATCGATTAGATTGACGTCCCGCAGGTCAGCGGTGGCCGCTTCGTAGGCGATGTTGACCGGATGTTTCAAGGGCAAATTCCAGATCGGGAAAGTTTCGAACTTGGCGTAGCTGGCTTTCACACCGCGGCGATACTCATGATACAGCTGTGAGAGACAGGTGGCCAGTTTGCCGCTATTGGGACCCGGACCAGTCACGATCACGACCGGGTGTTCGGTTGGAATGAAGGGATTTGCGCCGTAGCCCTGCTCGCTGACAATCATATCGACACTCGTCGGATAACCGGCCGTGCGCGAGTGTGTAAAGACTCTGATTCCGTGATTTTCAAGTTTATTTTTAAAAGCTTTTGCGGACGGCTGCTCTTCAAAACGAGTGATGACGACGGCGGAAACCGGGATGCCCCAATCCTGCAATTCATCGATGGTTTTCATGGCGTCCGAATCGTAGGTGATGCCGAAATCGGCGCGCACTTTCTTCTTCTCTATATCGCCGGCGTAAATGCACAGAATTACGTCCGCCTGCTCCTTTAAATTGCGCAGCAGCTGGATTTTGATGTTGGGCTCGAAACCGGGCAGAACCCGTGCGGCATGGTAATCGTAGAGCAGTTTGCCGCCGAATTCAAGGTACAATTTCGTCGAATGGCTTAGCCGTGCGAGAATGGCGGAGGTCTGTTCCCGCAGGTACTTTTCGTGATCGAAACCGGTTGAGGTGAGCATAAAATCGGTCCTGTTATATTTGGGGAAATAACCGTCCAAGTTTAAACCGGATAGCGCTGAGAATCAACTACAATATTGGAAAATTTGGAAGTTACCGGGAAATCCCATTGCTCCTCGGCAATTATAAATAAAAATGAAAAAATTATACTTAAACCGTTAATTTTTATGCAATAATACTTTTCAATTAATATTGACTGTGTTAGCAAGTATCCGTAATTTTGCGGGCATTAGTTAAGGAGTATGCATGATACAGAGTATGACGGGATATGGAAAAAGTGAGAAACAGACGGAATCGGGAACTCTGTCGGTGGAAATCCGGGCAGTGAATAACCGCTTCCTGGACCTCTCCATTCGCATGCCGGAATCGCTGGACTCTTATGAAGAAGAGCTGAAACGACTGATCAATGAACCGCTGATGCGCGGCCGCGTCAAAGTCAATATTACGCTCAACGGGAACGGGAAATCCAGCGATCATCTGAAAATCAATTCGGAATTGTTCGGGAAATATTACCAGGCCCTGAGTGCGGCGGCCCGGGAAATCGGGTTACGGGATAAAGTGAAACTCCAGCACCTGATGACCTTACCTGATCTGATCACGGTCAAGACGCCCCGGATCGATGAGGAAGAATTGCTGGCGACCATCCGCGAGGTCTTGGTGGTGGCGGTTCAGGAACTGTGCGAAATGCGCTCGACGGAGGGGCTGGCCCTGGCGGCGGAAATCGCCGGACACCTCGATCTTATCGAGGAGAAACTGGCGGCTGTCGAGGAACATACCGAAAACCTGAAAAGCAATTATTTCGAGAAATCCAAACAGCGGCTGAAACTGATCTGTGAAGATTTGAACTTCGATGAGAACCGAATACTGCAGGAAGCAGCCATCATGGCCAAGAAAGCCGATATAACCGAGGAGTGCGAGCGCCTCAGGAGCCATATAAAGCAATTTCGCAGTTTTCTGCGCCAGGAACAGCCGGTCGGCAAGAAAATGACATTTATCCTGCAGGAAATGAACCGCGAAGTCACGACGATTGGTTCCAAATCTGAGGATGTTGCCGTTTCTCACCATGTGGTGGATATCAAAGATGAACTTGAGAAATTACGGGAACAGGCTCAGAATATATTATGAAGCATCGAGGATTACTGGTGCCGATCGCGGCGCCATCGGGAACCGGCAAAACCACGGTCTGCCGGGCGTTATTGGAAAGACATCCGGATTACGCTTTTTCGGTATCGTTGACTACTCGCGAACCCCGGCGGAATGAGCGGGACGGAGTGGATTATCATTTTGTCAGTAAGCAGAATTTCGAAGAGAATGTTCGCCTGCAGGAACTTGCCGAATGGGAGCAGGTTTTTGACAATTACTACGGCACGCTCAAATCGGCCCTGCAAGCCGCCCTCGCTGCGGATCAGGTAATGCTGTTCGATATCGATGTTAAGGGAGCCGGCCGGATTAAAAATCTCTACCCGGAAGATACGATCACGATTTTTCTGCTGCCACCGAATGAGGAAGAACTGAACCGGCGCCTGCGCCTGCGCGGCACCGAGACCCGGGAGAGCATCTCCATCCGGCAAGCCAGAATCCCGGATGAATTGAAGCTGGGTGAAAATTTCGACTATCACATAGTCAATGATAAACTGGATGAGACCGTAAACCAAATCAATAAGATAATAGAGGAGAGAATCGCAGCATGACCAAGACTCTTCATTTTTCGAAATTAAAAGAACAGTCGAACGACTTATTCGAACTGGTCGTTGCGACAGCCAAACGGGCGCGTCAAATCAACGCCCTGCGCATCGCCGAGAATCCCCTGCCGACCCTGACCGAAGACCAGGAAGAGACTTTTGAAGTCACACCTGAGGAAGAGGAAAGCATGGAAGATTGGGATGCCATGGAAAAACCCGTGGCGATGGCTATCGAAGAGATGATGTTAGGTAAGTTGAAATTCTATCACGAAGAAGCCCAAAAAGAGGAAGCCGCCGACGAAAGTGAGATTCTGGAATAGGAAAATGCTGCTCGGATTGACGGGCGGCATAGCCATTTATAAATCAGCCAATTTGCTGCGTCGTCTCGTGAAAGACGAGGGCGCCGATGTTACGGTTGTGATGACCGATTCGGCGCAGCAATTTATGACGCCGCTGATTTTCGAGACTTTCAGCGATAAGCCGGTTTTGACAGGCATGTGGTCCGGGGGTAAAGTTACCACGCGTCACATCGATCTGGCGACCGAATCCGAACTTATCCTGGTTTCTCCAGCGACGGCTAATATCGTGGCTAAAACAGCCCACGGAATTGCCGACGATCTGCTTTCCACAATCATTCTGGCGGCGGGCAATAAAACCGTCTTTGCGCTGGCGATGAATGTGAACATGTACGAGAATCCCATCACGCAGGCCAATATCGCCAAGCTTAGCGAGCTGGGCTACGGCTTTATCGAACCCGAAGCGGGCGAGCTGGCCTGCAACACGGTCGGTAAAGGCCGTTTGGCGGACGAGACCGACATCATCCGCTATATCGATCAGCGTCTCAACGGAGAGCATCGCCTGCAGGGCAAGAAAGTGATCGTGACTGCCGGGCCCACCCGCGAGTACATCGATCCCGTGCGCTATCTTTCGAACCGTTCGAGCGGGAAAATGGGCATCGCCCTGGCTGAGGCGGCCGTCAAAGAGGGCGGCGAGGTCCGGCTGATCTGCGGTCCCAGTGGCGAGAAGACATCCCCGGGAGTGCAGCGCACCGACGTGGAGACGGCGGGAGAGATGCAGCAGGCGCTCGAAGCCAACGCACAGGATGCCGACTTCCTTTTCATGGCCGCGGCAGTGGAGGACCTGGCGCCGGCCGGTGTAAGTGCTTCGAAAATCAAAAAATCGGAATTCCCGGCCAGTCTCCCGATTCGCTTGAATCCCGACCTGGTGAGTGAATTCCGCCGCAAGCATCCCGATACTGTAATTGTCGGATTCAGTGTAGAACTGGAAGAGGGTAAACGGCGCTCGCTGGAGAAGCTGAAAAGCAAAGGTCTGGATTTTATCGCCTGGAACGATCCCTCCCGGAGCGGCGCCGGGTTTGCCGGGGATACGAACGAGATAATCCTTTTTTCTTCGACGGGCGGTGAGTGGCATTTTCCGCTGGCCTCCAAACGGGAGATTGCCGAAAAAATAATCCGACAAGTTACCGGGAACCGGAAATAACGGAATATGCGTGATCTGAAAGAAGAACTGAAATCGTTTTTCAGGCAGCAGGGGGAACTGTTTTTCGATGAATTCTATCTGGAAAAAAGCGAAACTCCTCAGCCGGCGGTAATGGAACAGTTAAATGCGGAGCCCAGCAATATGAATCTATCGTTTGAAGAGCTACAGGACCGGATTACCACCTGTGAAAAGTGTGCCCTGTCGCAGACACGGACCAAGGCCGTGCCGGGCTACGGCAATCGGCAGGCGGATCTGATGTTCATCGGTGAAGCCCCGGGCCAGCAGGAAGATTTGCAGGGTCTGCCGTTTGTCGGCCGGGCCGGGCAATTGCTTGATAAAATCCTGGCGGCCATCGCCTTGAAACGCGAGCAGGTCTTTATCGCCAACATCCTGAAGTGCCGCCCGCCCAACAACCGTACGCCGCATGCCGATGAAATCGCCCAATGCGAACCCTACCTGGTACGCCTGATCGAACTCATCCAGCCGAAACTCATCATCTGCCTGGGTTTGACCGCGGCCAAGACCCTGCTGCGGGTCGAGTACAGCCTGGGGCAAATGCGGGGCGAAATCTACAGTTATCACGGCGTCGACCTGATAGTCACCTATCATCCGGCCGCACTGCTGCGCAATCCCAATCTAAAACGAGATACCTGGGAAGATTTCAAGAAAATTCAAAAACTCTACCTGGAAAAAGCAAGGAGCTGAAATTGGCCCAGAACGAAAATTATATCAAAGTTCCGCCGCATGCCGATGAAGCCGAATTGTCTGTCCTCGGGGCGATGATGCTGGATAAGGAAGCAGTCAGCAAGGCCCTGCAGTACCTCGATCAGACGGCCTTCTACAAAGACGCACACCAGACTATTTTCAGTGCCATGATCGAATTGTTCCATGACGGCCAGCCGGTGGATCAGATCAGCGTCATCGACCGCTTAAAACGCAATAATGCCCTGGAGAGAGTGGGCGGCGCTTACTATGTCACGGGTCTCGCCGAATCGACGCCGTCGGCCGCGAACGTGGAATATTACGCCAAGATCGTCCTCGAAAAGTCTATCTTTCGTAAGCTGATCGAATCGGCCACGGAGATTCAGAGCGACGCCTATGAAGCCCACGAGGATGCTTATGCAGTTCTGGACCGCGCCGAGCAGAAGATTTTTGCCCTCTCCGAAAGCCGCCTGAAAACCGGTTTTAAAAAATTCGAAGATATTCTTTACCAGACCTTTGAGCATATCGATGCGATTCATAAACGTAAGTTTCATACGACCGGAGTACCGACCGGAATCACCGATCTGGACGATCTGACTTCCGGCTTTCAAAACGGCGATCTGGTTATTCTGGCCGGCCGGCCGAGTATGGGCAAGACAGCCCTGGCGTTGACGATGACGCGCAACTGCGCGGTTGAGTACAAGGTTCCGGTGGGTTTTTTCAGCCTGGAAATGGCGGATTACCAGCTGGCGATGCGCCTGCTCTGTGCGGAAGCCAAGGTGGACAGCCACCAGGTGCGCACCGGTAAACTGCCCAGCGATCAGTGGCAGCGCCTGAGCCGCGAGACCACCCGCCTGGCCACGGCCCCGATATATATCGACGATTCTCCGGCGCTATCGATGATCGAAATCCGGGCCAAAGCCCGCCGTCTGAAAGCCGAACATGACATTCAGATGATCGTGGTCGATTATTTACAATTAATCAAAGGTCATAAAGCCGAAAGCCGCCAGCAGGAAATCACCGAAATTTCGCGAAGTCTGAAGGCTCTGGCGAAAGAACTGAGACTGCCGGTGCTGGCCCTGTCGCAGCTCTCCCGGGCTGTGGAAACGCGGGCCGGGGATCACCGCCCCCAACTTTCGGATTTGCGCGAGAGCGGGGCCATCGAACAGGATGCCGACGTCGTCATGTTTGTCTACCGTCCCATCGTCTACAAGCGCCGCGATCAGGAGGAAGCGAACTACGACGATGAGCGCAAGGCCGAGATCATCGTTGCCAAACAGCGCAACGGCCCGACCGACATCATCAATGTGGTCTTTATCGATAAATACGCACGTTTCGAGAGCAGGGCCCCGCATCGGGCCGATATGGGTGAAACAGTACCATTTTAATGAAAGCCAAAATCACCAGCAACGTCTATCTCCGCAACAGCAAGCGACCGCAGAAATTCTACGCCTTGCTGCATTCCATCTCGGGCGGAGTTGCGGGCTCGCCCATTGATGAGGATTTCCTCTGGGAAGCCTACCGTTTTGCCCGCGATGCGCACCGGGGACAGATGCGCCGCTCCGGAGTTCCCTACTTCGAGCACTGTTATCACGTTGCCAAAATTCTGGCCGAGATGAATATGGACCCCATAACGGTTTCGGGCGGATTGCTGCACGATGTGATCGAAGATACCGGTATTCATTATGACGATATTGCCCAGCGATTCGGTAGCGAAGTGGCGCGTCTGGTCGAGGGAGTTACCAAAATCAGCGGCATCACCTTCCGCAACCGGCAGGAGGAACAGGCCGATAATTTCCGCAAGATGCTGCTCAGCGTGGCGGAAGATATCCGCGTTTTGATCATCAAACTGGCGGACCGTCTGCACAATATGCAGACTCTGGAATACCTGCCGGCGGTCAAGAGCCGCCGCATCGCGGTGGAAACCCGGGATGTGTACGCGCCCCTGGCGCACCGGCTGGGGATGTTCAAACTGCGCTCGGAACTGGAAGACCTGGTCCTGAAAACGCTGGATAACGACGCCTACCGTTTTCTACAGAAAAAGGTGCTGGAAAAGAGAAGCGAGCGGGAGCGCTATATTCGCAGTTTCACGATACCGTTGAAACGGGCACTGGTTGAGCAGAACATCCCGGCCCGGATTCTCGGCCGGCCCAAACATTTCTACTCGATTTATAAGAAGATGAAGGCCCGCAACAAGCCCTTCGAAGAGATCTACGATCTGCTGGCGATCCGGATCATAACGGACAGCAAGGAGTACTGCTATGGTGTCCTGGGTATCGTTCATGATCTCTTTACACCGGTGATGGACCGCTTCAAGGATTATATCGCCAGCCATAAAGCCAATTTCTATCAATCCATCCATACCACGGTCTACGGTCCCGGCGGGAAAATCGTGGAAATCCAGATTCGCACCGAAGAAATGAATGAGGTGGCTGAGGAGGGAATTGCGGCCCACTGGCGCTATAAAGAGGGCAGCAAGAAACCGGATGAAGTGGATAAATATGTTAAATGGCTGCGCGATCTGATCGAAATTCTAAGAGCCGAATCTTCAGGGGCCCAGGATTTCATGGATACCCTGAAGATCGATCTCTTCAAGGATGAGATTTTCGTGTTCACGCCGCGCGGGGATTTGAACCGCCTGCCGGCCGGCGCTTCGCCCGTTGATTTCGCTTTCGCCGTTCATACCGATATCGGATTTCACTGTATCGGCGCCAAAGTAGACGGTAAAATCGTCCCGCTCAACTCCGAATTGAAAAGCGGGCAGACGATCGAGATCATCACTTCCGAAACCCATAAGCCCAGTTATGCGTGGTTAAAATTCGTCAAAACCGCCAAAGCGATTGGTGCCATCAAACGTTATATCCGCAAGACGCAGTTCGACGAGAGCGTGAAGCTCGGCAAGGATATCCTGGAGAAGGAGAATCGCAAGCATAAGACGCTCAAGTTTTTAAAAACCGTGCAGAGTTCTCTGGCCGTCCTGGGTTTTGACGATATAGACAAACTTTATGCGGCGGTGGGCAACGGATTACTGACCGTTCAGGGAGTCTATTCCAAACTTTTCCCCAAGGATGCCATCGAACCGGAACGGCGAGACCTGGACGGTCTTTTCATTGAAAAAGCGCGTAAGAGCGTCAAGGGTGTGAAAATCCAGGGATTGAGCGACCTGATGGTGAACTTCGCCAAATGCTGCAACCCGATTCCGGGCGATGATATCATCGGTTTTGTGAGCCGCGGCCGGGGTGTGATCGTGCATAAAAGCGATTGCAGCAACCTGCCGGCGCTGTTTGAGGAGAATGAGCGACTGATTGATGTCGAATGGGACAAGAGTCAGGAACAGTTTTTTCTGGCCCAGGTCAAAATGCTGGGGCAGGAGCGTAAAGGTTTTCTTAAAGATGTCACCGAAGCCATTTCGGGTACGAATACCAATATCGTTACGATCGACGGACAAGTCGATGAGACGATTATCCATATTTCGTTGATTTTGCAGGTCGGGAATCTGAATCATCTCAACAAGGTGATCGGCCGATTACAAAATGTTCAGGGTATTATTTCCGTAGAAAGAAAATAAAAGGAGGATTCGGATGCGCGTAAAGACATATACGAAAAAAGACGTTGTCAAGCGGACGGCAGGATTAATCGGTGAGAGGATATACAATACGGAGGCCATTGTCGACGGCGTCTTTCAGGTGCTGCGAGAGATGCTGTGTGAGAATTCGGACAATTTGCGGGTCGAAATCCGTAACTTTGGGGTCTTTGAGATCAAACCGACCAAGGCGAAGCCCAAGGCGCGTAATCCTCGTACGAACGAGGAAATTTTCGTGCCCCCCAGAAAGAAAACCCACTTCAAACCGGGCAAGTTGATCAAGCTGGCTCTGAAAACCACCGAGAAAAATTCCGAGAAAACTACCGAGGATTAAGGTGGGTCGAATCTTAGCGATCGATTACGGCTTGACGCGTATTGGCCTGGCTCTCTCGGACCCGCTGCGGATAATCGCCTCGCCGTATAAAACGATTCAGCCGAAAGACGAGGATGCTGCCTTGCTGGCCCTTCGGCAGGAAATCGAGGATAATGAAGTCGACATCGCCGTTGTCGGGTTGCCCCTGTCAATGTCCGGTGAGGCCTCGGAGCAGACTGGAATCGTACGCGCTTTCATCGAAAAGTTGAAAGCCGCGGTTCCGGTGCCCGTGGATGAGGTGGACGAGCGGCTCTCCTCGGTCGAAGCCATCCGGGTGCTCCATTTAAAAGGAGTCAAAACCGGCCATAAAAAAGCCGAGGTGGATAAAACAGCTGCGGCGATTTTCCTGCAAACCTATCTCGATACTGGACGATATAAGAGTGGATAAATCTGCATTAAAACAAACACCGGGCTGGCTCTGGATTGTGATTTCCGGGCTGCTGACTGTATCGGCCTTTCCGCCGTCTCCATTTGGATTCCTGGCCTATTTCGGGCTTGTCCCCTTCCTCTATGTACTGGTCCGGGAGGACTTTCAGCTCGCCTTCGAAAAGGGGCTTTTATTCGGAATTGTCCTGAACCTGGGTGTCATGTACTGGCTGGCCTTCAACATGGGGACCGAGTGGTACTGGTCGCTGCTTTCGATGATAGCCTCGGTGCTGTTTCTGGCATTGAACTACGGTCTTATCGGTTTTCTGGTGGGCGTCATCGGCCGGCGCCTGGGGAAGACCGCCGCGATTCTGACGTTTCCGGTGCTATATACCGCCGTTGAGTTTGTACGCTCGTTCGGGACGCTGGGATTTACCTGGAATAACCTGTGCTATACCCAGAGTCACGCCCTGCAGCTGATCCAGATGGCCTCCTTCACCGGTCCCTTCGGGATCAGTCTCTGGATTGCCGTAATCAATGTGCTGATCTACGGGCTGTTATTCACACGGGAAAAACGCCGTCTCATGATTTATGTCAGCGTCCTCCTCTTGCTCTTCCTGATTCCGGAGACTTACGGACTGTTCCGTTTGCGGATGCGGCCGGCAGAGCAAAAACGTGAGCTGCAGGTCGGCCTGATTCAGCCCAACGTGGACCCGAACGCGAAGTGGGGTCGCGAGTCCTTCGATCAAAACATGCAATTACTGCATGATCTGACGGATTTGGCGGCCGCACAGCCGCTCGATCTGGTTGTTTGGCCGGAGACGGCCACGCCTACTTATCTGCGCCGCAACTGGCGCGGCACGCTGGATAAGATTTTCCAGCATATTACACGGCTGAATGTTCACCTCCTGACGGGCGCTCCGGATTATGAATTCCAGGAGGACGGGAACTACCGGGTTTATAACTCGACTTTTTTCCTGAAACCGGATAGTCGCGAAATCGAGGACTACCGCAAGAACCAGTTAGTGCCGATGGGTGAATATGTACCCCTGAACGAGTTGTTCCCGGCCTTGCGGGATATCAATTTAGGGCAGGGTAACTTCAGTCCCGGCGAGGATGTCCGCGTATTCGGGATGCCGGTGCGGGTTTCCGATGAGGCTGCGGCGGACACCAGCCTGCAGTTCTGCAGTGCGATTTGTTTCGAATCGTCTTTCTCGCAGCTCATCCGCAGGAGTACGCACCTCGGCGCGGAATTGCTGGTCATCGTCTCCAATGATTCCTGGTTCGGGCTTACGTCCGGGCCCTATCTGCACGCCGAGATTGCCCGGTTTCGGGCAATCGAGAATAATATTCCCGTCGTCCGTTCGGCCAACACGGGCGTTTCCATGATTATCGATTCACGCGGACGCGTGCAGAAAAAACTGGAGTTCGGCCGCTCGGGCTGGCTCGCGGATACGGTGGCGCAGGGGAATCCCGACACATTTTTTGTGAAATTCGGAAACTGGATAGGTTGTCTGTGCGTTGGAATAGCAGGTTCGATATTGTTAATCAGCATCGCCAAGAGGAAAATATAATGAAACTTTTCAGGGGATTTTTAATCCTTGCCGTTCTGCTTAATTCCATAGCACTGGCCCAGGACCGGGAAGAAGGCAGCGTCGTCCTCGCTCCTGCGCCGGATAGCCTTTCGATCTCAAAAGCCAGAGTGACCTTATTAAAATCGATTGTGTTGCCCGGTTGGGGTGAACACAGCCTGGGGCGCCACCAGAAGGGTTATCTTTTTAATGGTGTCGAAGCGGCTTTCTGGGTGGCTTTAGCAGGTTTCCGGATGCATACCGGCGTTCTGAATCACGATATGCGCAGCTATGCCGCGCAGCATTCGAGCGCCAGCGTGGACGGGAAGGATGAAGTGTTTTTTACCGACATCGGCAATTACAACGATATTTATGAATATAATGAACAGAAGCTGCGCTACCGGCAATATGGTGCGGTTTACCCGGAAACGACCGAATTTTACTGGTCCTGGGACAGCGACGAATCACGGCGCGAATTCGACAGTATCCGGATCAGGCACGCCAGCGCGGCCCGCAACATTACCTTCGCATTGACTGGCCTGGTCGCCAACCGCTTGGTCAGCATGTTCGATGTGATGCTGATGACGCGCAGTCGCATCGAAATGCCGGTAGAGGAAATTTCATCCAGTCTGTTTCCGACGCGGGATGGAATGGGCTTTTCACTCAGTTTTGCATTTTAAATGGATCGTTTTGACCCAAGATCGAAACTTGTCTGGACACTGGCCGGAATCGTCGCCATATTCCTGACATCGACGGTCTCCGGACAGATTGCTATTCCGGTAGTTATGGTCCTTATGATGCGTCTCAGTTCCCTGCGCTTGTTGCAGGTTCTGCGGAAATTACGTTTTTTGGCGGTCCTGCTGCCGTTCACGTTTCTGGTTCATGTCGTCTTTTCGACAACCATGGTGAGTGCTGTCTTACAGCGGAGTCTCCCGAGCTTTACTTGGAGTGAGTTATGGGTGCCGGTGGCGTTCACTCTGCGCCTGGGCAACCTCTTTGTCCTGATGGCTTTCGTCGTTCGCTGGATTCCGGCTGTCGAATTTCTGGACGGCATCTATCTGATACTGAAACCGCTGCAGCGTCTTAAATTTCCTGTCGACGATTTTTTCCAGGTAATTTTTATCGCCGTCCGGTTTTTCCCGCTGCTGCGGGAGGAGTATCGCAACCTCGACGAGGGTTGGAAGACGTTTGTTCCTACGCGACCGCATTCGATCCGTGAACGCCTGGCGCAGCTTCGTCAGCGCCTGATCCCGCTGATGATATTCAGTTTCCGCAAGGCGGAGATTCTGGCCGATGCAATGACCATCCGGGGCTACGGTTCCGGAGGCGCGCGGACATACTATACGCAACTCAAATACGGCTCGGCCGACTTCCGGTTTGCTGCGGCGGGTTTCATATTGCTACTGCTGACGATTTGGATGAACAGCCGATGAAAAGAAGGTTCAGGATTCTGGTGGAATACGACGGGACGGATTATTGCGGCTGGCAGCGTCAGAAGGGTGACCGCTCCATTCAGGCGACGCTCGAAAGCGCGTTGCAGGAAATTAACCGCGGCGAACCCGTGGGCATAATCGGCGCCGGCCGCACCGACAGCGGTGTGCACGCCTTCGGGCAGGTCGCCCATTTCGAGCTCGATACGCGCCTGCTGCCGTCCGACATCCGCAATGCCCTGAATGCTAAAACACCGCGTGATATTCTCGTGCATGATTGCCAGGAGGTGGCTGAGGACTTTCATGCCCGCTATTCGGCGCGACGCCGGCGCTATATCTATAAAGTACTAACCCGGCGTTCTGCAATCGGGCGGAGCTACAGCTGGCAGCTGGAATTTGAACCCGATATCGAGGTTTTGGCGCGCTGTGCCGAACTGGTTCTGGGCGAGCATGATTTCACGTCCCTGTCCCGGGCTTCGGCGGAAGTGGATTCCAAAATTTGCCTGATCTACGAATCACGCTGGTCCCGGGAGGAAGATATGCTGCTTTACACGATTCAAGGCAATCGTTTTTTATACAGCATGGTGCGGTTGCTGGTGGGGACCATGATGGAGGTTTCAAGAGGAAGATACAGCCCGGAAGACTTCGAGAATCTTCTTGGAAATAAAGCCGTGGGAGTGCAGCTTTACAAAGCTCCCGCACAAGGATTATTTTTGCTAAATGTCGAGTATTGAAGGGGTTAACTGATGAAGTTCTTTATTGATACGGCCAACCTGGAGGAGATCAAAACCGCTCAGTCTTGGGGGATCCTCGATGGCGTGACAACGAATCCGACCCTGCTTTCGCGTGAAAAAGGAAATTTTAAGGACAACCTGCGCGCTATTTGTGAAATCGTGAACGGTCCCGTGAGCGCTGAAGTCGTGAGTCTGGAGGCCGACGGAATGGCCGCCGAAGGGCGCGATCTGGCCAGAATTCATGAAAATATCGTCGTTAAAATCCCCATGACATTGGAGGGCCTGAAAGCCATCCGGATGCTGACGGCCGAAGGTATCAGGACCAATACGACGCTGATTTTCTCGGCGCTGCAGGCTCTCATGGCGGCCAAAGCCGGAACAAGCTTCGTGAGTCCTTTTGTGGGACGGCTGGACGACATTCACACGTCGGGAATGGAACTCGTCGAACAGATCGTGACAATCTACAGCAATTACGGCTATGCGACCGAAGTGATCGTGGCCAGCATCCGCAATCCCATGCATATCGTCGAAGCCGCGCTGATCGGGGCCGAGATCTGCACCATTCCCTTCGCCGTAATGCAGAAAATGGCGAAACATCCTCTGACCGATAAAGGTATTGCAAGTTTTCTGGAAGACTGGAAAAAGGTGGAAAAGTGAGCAAATTATTTTACGGAGTTTTTTTTGTTGGTCTGTTTTTGACCTCATCGCTGTTGCTCGGGCAGGATACAGACCTGCAGGGCCGCATCACGACTTCGCGTAAAAATGCCATCACGCATGCGATCGAAAACGTCAGCCCGGCGGTGGCCGGCATCAATGTGACCGCGATTCAGGAATATGTCTCGCGTCCGCGATCATTGTTCTGGGAAAACGATCCGCTTTACCGCATGCTCTTCCCGGAAGAAACTTACCGGCGCAGGGTGAAGAGCCTGGGGTCCGGTGTCGTCATCAGTAAAGATGGGTATGTCATCACCAACGCCCACGTTGTGGAAGGGGCGGAGAAGATCATCGTGACCCTGACTGGTGGCGAAGAGCATGAAGCCGAACTGGTCGGCGCCGATCAGCAGACGGATGTCGCCCTGCTCAAGATCAGCGGCAAGGTGTTTGCCTACGCTGAAATGGGGAATTCCGACGAGATTATCACAGGCGAATGGGTGATTGCCCTCGGCAATCCTTTTGGCCTCTTTGATGTCAACTATAAACCGACCGCCACGATCGGGATTGTCTCCGGTATGGATCTGGATTTCGGGCGCCAGGAGAACGGCCGCATCTACCAGGATATGATCCAGACGGATGCCTCGATCAATACCGGCAACAGCGGCGGTCCGCTGGTGAACGCCAACGGCGAGGTCATCGGTGTCAATACTTTTATCTTCACGGGCGGTGGTCAGAGCGAGGGCTCGGTGGGGATCGGATTCGCCATTCCGATCAATCGCGTAAAAACGATTATCGCTGAGTTGGAGCAAAAGGGAGAAATCGACCGCAGCTGGAAAACCGGCATTGAGGTGCAGAACGTTGATCAGTTTCTGGCGCGCTACCTGGGATTGCCGACGACAGACGGAGTGATCGTAACGGAGGTTGAGCGCAGCAGCGCCGCCCAGAAGGCCGGCATCAAAGTCGGCGATGTGATCCTGCAGGTGAATAACCGGAAAGTCGCCATTTTCACCGACATCCGCGATGAGATTCAGGAGAATTTTTTAAAGGCAGGTGACGTAATAAAATTGTATATTCAGCGGGGTAAGGACAAGATCGTATTGGAACTGAAACTGGAATAGCAATGATCGAGCGTTATACCTTGCCCGAGATGGGCAAAATCTGGGCGGAGGAGAATAAATTCGCCACCTGGTGGCAGGTGGAACGGGAAGTCTGCCGGGTTCAATCGGCAAGAGGTGTCATTCCGCCGGCTGACCTGGAGAATATCGAAAAGAAGGCTGATTTCAATATCACCCGGATCCTCGAAATCGAAGCGGAAGTCAAGCACGATGTAATCGCTTTTCTCACGAATATTTCCGAGAATGTAGGTCCGTCGGCCCGCTTCATCCACAAGGGGATGACCTCTTCCGATCTGCTGGACACCGCACTGGCGCTGCAGCTCTCGCAGGCCGGCGATCTGTTGTTGGCGAAGCTGGATGCGCTGATCGAAGTCCTGGAGCACCGGGCTTTCGAATTCCGCGACACGCTGATGATCGGCCGCACGCACGGCGTTCACGCCGAACCGATCACTTTCGGATTGAAATTCCTGATCTGGAAAGAGGAAATGCAACGTCAGCGCCGGCGCTTTGTACTGGCTCTGGAGGATGTCAAAACCGGCAAGATTTCGGGCGCCGTCGGAACCTATCAGCACCTTGAACCGGAGGTGGAGGAACAGGTCTGCCGCCGGCTTGGATTGGAACCCGCGCCCGTCAGCAACCAGATTGTGCAGCGCGACCGGCATGCTTTTTTTGTAAGCATGTTGGCCTTGATCGGCGCCTCGATCGAGAAAATCGCCGTAGAAATCCGGCATCTGCAGCGCACCGAAGTCCTGGAAGCCGAAGAGTACTTTTCGAAAGGGCAAAAGGGTTCCTCGGCGATGCCGCACAAACGCAACCCGATTTTGTCCGAAAGATTGTGCGGGATGGCCCGCCTGCTGCGCGGCTACGCCCAGACGGCCATGGAAAACGTCGCGCTCTGGCACGAACGCGATATTTCGCATTCCTCGGCGGAAAGGGTGATTCTGCCGGACAGCTGCATTACGCTCGATTTTATGCTGTACGATATGGCGCGTGTTTTGGAGAACCTGCAGGTTTATCCCGAACATATGATGGAAAATCTCAAGCACACCCGCGGCCTGATTTTCTCGCAAGAGGTCCTGCTGGCGCTGGTCGCGAAAGGCGTTTCACGTGAGGAAGCCTATCGCTTGGTGCAGGATAACGCCATGCAGGTCTGGGAGCAGAATCTGGATTTTCAGGAATTGCTGCTGAAGGACACCCAAATCAGTCGTTATCTCAATCGTGATGAAATCACCGCCCTGTTTGGTTTTGATAAATTATTGCAGCGTATCCGGGGTATTTTCGAACGCCTCGGGAAGAGAGGGAAGTAGATGCAAAAAGGCGAAAAATTATACGAAGGTAAAGCCAAGATTATTTACAAAACGGTGAATCCGGATATTTATGTGCAGTATTTCAAAGACGATGCAACCGCTTTTGACGGTGTGAAGAAGGGCCAAATCACGGGCAAAGGCGTCGCCAACAACCTGATTAGTTCGCGCCTCTTCGCGCTTCTGGAGAAAAGCGGCGTGCCTACCCATTTCGTGGAGAAACTCTCCGACAACGAAATGGCCGTCAAGTCTGTTCAGATTGTCCCGGTGGAGCTGGTAATCCGCAACGTATCCACCGGCAGCTTATGCCGCCGCTACGGGGTGAAGGAGGGCATCGCCTTCGGGCAATCGATCGTCGAACTCTATTACAAGAACGACGAGTTGCACGATCCGCTGATGAATGAAGATCACATCATCGCCTTCAAACTCGCTACGCGCGAAGAACTGGCGCAGATGCGTGAGATGGGGCTGAAGATCAACGAAATCCTGCGCGCCTTTTTTGACACGATCGGCATCACCCTGGTGGATTTTAAACTGGAGTTCGGAAGGCACAAAGGGCAGATCATTCTGGCCGACGAAATTTCGCCGGATACCTGCCGCTTCTGGGAAAAGGGCAGTAACCGCAAGCTGGATAAAGACCGTTTCCGCTTCGACCTGGGCGATGTGGAAGATACCTACCTGGAAATGATGAAAAAGGTAACGGAAGCCTAGCATGCTTGCGAAAGACGGATTCAAAGTAATTGTACCGATTTTTGCTGTGACGTTTATGCTGTGCATCCTGGTTTGGCTTTTCCCGGTACTGCTGCTCAGAATCCTGCTGGTCTTATCGATCGCCTTTTTCCTGTTCTCGCTGTACTTCTTCCGTGACCCGGAGCGGACCGCAGCTGCGGATGAGAATGTCCTGATTTCACCGGCCGACGGGGAAATAGTCAAAATTGAGAATGTTGATGATCCTTTCGTCGGTAAAGGCTGGCGCATCTCGATTTTCATGTCGGTATTCAGTGTGCATGTAAACCGCATGATCGCCGCCGGAACAGTGAAGGATACGCACTATCGGAAAGGCAAATTCCTGCCGGCCTTCAAACCGGAAGTGCTTTTCGAGAATGAACAGAATACCGTTATGGTCGAAGGGGAGCGCATCAGGTTTACCCTGACCCAGATTGCCGGGATGATTGCCCGGCGGATTGTTACCAGAGTTGAGATCGGGCAAGCTTTCCGGAGAGGAGAGCGATTCGGCATGATCATGTTTGGATCCCGCGTGGATATCGTAGTTCCGGAGAGTGTCATTCTGAAAGTGGAACTGCAGCAGCGGGTCAAAGCCGGAGAAACGGAAATCGGAGTAATCGAATGAAGATGAAGAAGAATTTTATCCCCAGTATTTTTACCGTGCTGAATATGTTCGCTGGTTTTTTATCGATTTTACAGGTGATCAGCGGGCACTATATTACGGCTGTCATGCTGATTGTGTTAGCCGCGTTTTTTGATATGCTGGACGGCAAGGTTGCGCGCTGGCTTCACCAGGAAAGCGATTTCGGCGTGCAGATCGATTCCCTGGCTGACATGCTCTCGTTCTGCGTGGCCCCGTCGGTTTTGCTTAACGTTCTGTTTGCGTCGGACCTCGGGATTATCGGTGCAGTCATCAGCTTCTTCCCGGCCCTGTTCGGGGCAGTGCGCCTGGCGCGCTACAACCTCAGCGTTACCGGCCTGAAGAGGCGGTATTTTTCGGGAATGCCGACGCCCTCCAATGCGATCATCATCGGTTCCTACGTATGGTTTCATTACACGATGTTTGGCGTATACGGAGAGGCCAAAGTAATGCTGCCGCTGGTGATATTTCTGTCCTTTCTGATGGTCAGCCGCATAAAATTTATCTCCACAGTCAATGTGCAATTCCGCGGTAATCTGGGACAAAAGCTCCGGTTTGTCGGATTTCTCGTTATGCTGCTGGCCATGCTGGTCTTTCCGGGATATACCATTTTTCCCATTTCGATGATTTATGTCATCACTCATATCCTGATGTGGCTGGCCGGTGGTGAAGAGACCCGTATGGCGCTGTTAATCAGAAGAAAGGTTTAATTATGTGGATCGCGAAAGTCATTGTAACCTACAAACCCGGGATTCTGGATCCGGAAGGCAAGACCATTCAACATGCGCTTACGCAGCTGGGTTTCCTTGACATCGAGAACCTCGAAACCGGTAAATATTTTGAGCTGAAGTTTAAATCCGGCATCGATCGCGAAAAAGCCGAAGCGCTGACCCGGGAAACCTGTGAGAAGATCTTGCACAATCCGGTGATTCAGAAGTACACGTTTCAATTGAACGAGGTTTCTGCATGAAATTTGGAATCGTCGTATTCCCCGGATCGAACTGCGACTATGATGCCTATTATGTGATCAAACGCGTGCTCGGGGCAGAAGTCGAGTATATCTGGCACAAAGACACAGCGTTGCGCCTGTTCGACGCTGTTATCCTGCCCGGCGGATTCTCCTACGGAGATTACCTGCGTCCGGGGGCGGTTGCCCGATTTTCCCCAGTTATGCAGGAGATTGTGCGTTATGCCCATGAGGGCGGACGGGTGCTCGGTATCTGCAACGGATTTCAGATCTTGCTCGAATCGGGATTACTGCCCGGCGCTCTTATCGCCAACGATCATCTGCGGTTTTGCTGCAGGCAGATTCACCTCAAGGTCATGAATAATCAGACCGATTTTACACGGAAGCTGGGAACAGACCAGGTTTTACAAATGCCGATTGCGCATTACAGCGGTAACTATTTTGCCGATGCCGATACGCTCAAACAACTGGAGGATGAAGACCGTATCCTCTTTAAATACTGCTCGCCGGAGGGAGAGATCACGGCCGAAGCCAATCCGAACGGTTCGGCCCTGGATATTGCCGGTATCGTGAATCAGGAGGGAAACGTGCTGGGCATGATGCCGCATCCGGAACGTGCGGCGGAGAAAATTCTCGGATCAGCCGATGGTTTGGGCATTTTTAATTCTTTATTAGGGTAAGCAGGCGATGGAAATCACAAAAAGAAAATCGACGGTGCTGTTTGTCATCGGGATCATGCTTCTGGGTGCGATGCTGGGATCGCTGGGGGGTGAATTGCTCAAGATGGCGCTGCCCGATGGCGTCGTCAAAGAAGTATTCCTCCGCTCCGTGGATATAATGGTGGGACCGGGAGTGGTGGATTTGATGATGTTTTCGGTCACCCTCGGGTTCGCTTTAAAATTTAATCTCATCGGAATAATAGGCCTGGCAATTGCCTATTATCTGCTCCGCTACTGGAGATAGAAGGGAAGGAGTTCATCATGGGAAGTCTGGGATTCGGTGAAATCTTACTTATATTTTTGGTTTTACTGTTGCTTTTCGGCGCTAAACGTCTGCCTGAATTGGCCCGTGGATTGGGAAAGAGTCTGCGTGAGTTTAAAAAGGCCACCAGCGAAATTCAGGACGAGATCGAGAACGCCGCCGATACGAATAAGCAGATTAAATCGTCTGATTTTCGTGTCGAAGCAGATAAAGAGAAAGCATCCGGAACCGCGGATAAAGACAGCAAATAGGATTGCGCCGCAAGTGCAATATCGCCCCTGCGTAAAACCTGTGTTTTCACAGCAATGGTGAAATTGCCGTTTCTGATTTTAAGAGTGAAAGCTTCTGAAAATTCCTCTGAATTTCAGCGGCTTGGCAGCGTCGCCCGGCACCCTAATTATTTTATTACTACAGGTAGCCGGGTGTTCCGGTTCAATGTTGTTGAGATGGCAATAAAAAGAGGGAACAAACAGCGCCAGATTATGTAAAAAGTGGTGTCTGTTTTGAGGTAGTTGGCGGACTTGAAAAAAGTTGAGGAAGAGGAAAAAACCTATTAATTTTGGATCGGAATGGAGATGGGTCGTTGAGTTTTGCGATCGCGTAAAAACAACTGACAAGTAACATGGATAAGCATGTATTTCTTCGCTGACTGGGGCTACTTATTCCTGCTCGTTTTGATACCGCTGGCGGTATTGTGGTACTTTAAACGGGGCCACCGCACCGAAGCAGCGTTCCGCTATCCTTCCCTTAAAATCATCCGGGAAATATCCGGGGACCGGCACAAGTGGAAATTGTATGTTCTGTTTGGAATGAAGGTCCTGGCGCTCGTGTTTCTGATTCTGGCCCTGGCGCGACCGCAGCGAGGCAACACCCAAAGAGAGTTTACCACCGAAGGCATCGATATCATCCTGGTCCTCGATATTTCCAGTTCCATGCGCGCCGTGGATTTTCAACCGAACCGGATGGAGGCGGCCAAATCGGTTGCGCGCGAGTTTATTGACAGCCGCCGCGACGACCGTATCGGGCTGGTGGTGTTTGCCGCCCAGAGTTTCCTGCAGTGCCCGCTCACCATCGATTACGACGTACTGACCCAATTACTTGACCAGGTCGATATCATCGAGGAAAAATATGATGGAACCGCCATCGGACTGGCGATTGCCAATGCCGTCAATCGCCTGCGGGATAGCGAAGCGAAGAGTAAAATTATCATTCTGTTGTCGGACGGCCGTAACAACGCCGGCGAGCTGGATCCCGGAACAGCGGCCGGGATGGCGGAATCCTTCGGCATCAAAGTATATACGATCGGCGCCGGGAAAGAGGGCAAGGCGCCTTACCCGGTCATGTATCCCGGGGGGCGGGTGCAATACCGCCTGGTCGATGTGGAGATCGATGAGGACGTTCTCAAAAATATCGCCGCGATGACCGGCGGGAAGTATTTCCGCGCGACCGACGAACAGAGCCTGGCGACCATCTACCACGAAATCAGTGAAATGGAAAAGACCGAGATTAAAGTCAAGGAATACCTGAATTACCAGGACCTCTACGGCCGGTTCATGATCCCCGGTTTATTCCTGCTGATGGTCTATTTGGGCCTCAGTACGACAATCTGGAGAAAGACGCCCTGATGGTTAAGTTCGAGAATATCGGCTACCTGTGGTTTTTCGGACTCGTCGTCCTTTTGGGAATCTTATTGATATATTCCCGGAAGAGACGTAAAAACGACATCTCCGATTTCTCGGGCCGCGTCCTTGCTCCGAAATTATTAGACGGCGTCAAACCGCATCGGCGCAGGTTGCGGGAAAACCTGCTGCTGCTGGCATCGCTTTTCCTGGTGATCGCCCTCATCGGGCCCAAGGTGGGGCAAAAACTAACCGAGGTGAAGCGCATGGGCGTCGATGTCATCATCGCGCTGGATACTTCCATCAGCATGAAAGCCGAAGACGTGACGCCGAACCGCCTCGAACGGGCCAAATACGAAACCGGGAAATTTATCGATATGCTGCAGGGCGACCGCGTCGGCCTGGTCGCTTTCGCGGGTATCAGTTATCTGCACTGTCCGCTGACCCTGGATTACAGCGCCGCGAAACTTTTTCTGGATGCCATGGATACCGGCGTGATCGGAACGCAGGGAACCGCGCTCGCCGATGCCATTGAAACGGCCATGAAAGCATTCCCGGCCGAGGATAAGAAACACAAGGTACTGGTCATCGTCTCCGACGGTGAAGATCACGAGGGCGATATTGAAACGGCGGCCCGCAAAGCCCGCGAGGACGGCCTGATCATTTATGCGGTCGGAGCGGGCAGCCTGACCGGCGCGCCCATCCCAATCGTCGATCCCAATACCAGGCAGGTCGATTTCAAACGCGATCGCAGCGGACGCGTTGTGACCAGCACGCTGGAAGAGGGTGTCCTGCGCCAAATCGCCAGCCTTACGGACGGCAAATATCTGAATATGAGCACGAACGCCAATGTGTTCGGGAAGATATACGACGACATTCTGCACATTGAGAAAAAAGAACTGCGCACGCATGAATACAGCGATTATCAATCGCGTTACCAGGTTTTTCTTTGCATTGGTTTAATACTCCTGATTTTGGAAATTATTCTTCCGGAAAAACGCGTCAAGAAAGAAGATCGGGAAAATGAATAAAGTAGTGAAACACGGCCTACGGTATTGGATCGTGATGGTCTTTGCGATTCTGCTGGTTATTTCTTCTCTGCTGGCGGCCCAGGACAGACCGGCGCAACTGTACAAAAAAGAGAATTACGAAGAGGCGATGAAGCAGTATGACCGTATCCTGAGGGAACATCCCGATTGGGAAGAAGCTCATTTCGGCAAAGGCGCCTCACTCTATAAGCTCAATCAGACGGAAGAGGCCATGAAGGAATTCGAACAGGCGATCTCGACGAAAAATCCGCAGCAAAAGTCGGCCGTCTTCTATAATATGGGCAACAGCCTGCTCAAGGCGCAGCGGACCGAGGAGAGCCTGCCGTTTTATAAACGGGCACTGGAACTGAATCCGCAGGATTTCGATGCCAAACACAATTATGAACTGGCCAAACTGATGATGCAGCAGCAGGAACAGCAACAACAAGATCAACAGCAGCAGAATCAGGACGAAAACCAGGATCAGCAACAAGAGCAGCAGCAACAACAGCAGCAGCAACAACAGCAAAATCAGGATCAGCAGCAGGAACAGCAGCAGGAACAGCAGCAGAACCAGCAACAACAACAGGACCAGCAGCAGCAAGAACAACAACAGGCCCGGCAGGATCAAAAAAAAGAGATGGAGAAACAGCAGGCGCAGGAAGATGCCGCCCAGGTTCTGGATGCGTTGAAGGATAATGAGAAAAAGCTCATGCAGGAGCGTTTGAAAACGAAATACTCCGGCATCAAGAAGGAAAAGGACTGGTAGAATTTATAAATCGTCGGCGATGATAAAACGACATTTCAGCGCAATGATAATGCATTTGATATTGGCCGGGCTTCTGACCGGCGCATCACTGTACGCTCAGAATGGGCAGGTGCAGGCTTATGTAGATCGCAACCGCATCGGTGCCGACGAATATGTAAATTTTACGATAGAATTAGAGGGTGCGACTGATTTCCCGAGCCTGACGAACCCGGCCCAGAACGATTTTATAGTCGTCAGCGGCCCCAATCAATCGAGCAATATTCAGATTATCAACGGAGCCATGAAATCTTCAATCACGGTGAAATGGGGATTGGCGCCGCGCCGTACGGGTGAATTGACCATCCCGCCGATTGAATTCCGCAGCAAAAATAAAAAATATAAAACAACCCCGATTAGCGTTACGGTGGTGGAATCCTCGCAAAAAACGGTTTCTCCACCGTCTCGCCAGTCCGGGCAGAACATCCAGTCCCAGCCGTCCTTGCCGCAGGGCAGCAAACTTTTCTTGAAGGCGACGCCGTCCCGGACCACGGTTTACCGGGGCGAAGAGCTGATTGTCACATTCGATCTTTACTTCGATAACGTGCGTAATTTCACGCGCCAGAAACTGCCCGAAGCACAGGGTTTCTGGATCGAGGAATTCCCTGCTCAGAAGCAGCCTGTCGTTACGACAGAGGTGGTGGACGGCGTGGCGTACCGCAAGGCGGAGCTGCAGCGTCTGGCGCTTTTTCCAACTAAAACCGGCGACTTGGTCATCGATCCAATGCTTGTGGATTGCGAAGTCATGGCCGCGCGGCAGAGATCCCGGTCGATCTTCGATGATTTTTTCAGCGACAATTTTTTCGGTGCGACCAAAGTTCAGAGCATTTCATCCACGCCTGTGAAAATTACTGTCAAACCGCTCCCGGAGCAGGGCCAGCCTGGAGATTTTTCGGGTTCGGTGGGCGATTTTTCGATTGTCTCTTCCATCGATACCCTGCAAACATCGCAGGACCAGGCCGTTACCCTGACCTACGTCATCCGGGGCAGCGGCAATATCAATTCCATCAAATTGCCTCCGCCGAAGCTGCCTGCTTCGGTTGAACTATTCGAACCGAAAATCGAGCGGGAAACCAATAACCGCGGCAACCATATTCAGGGCACGGTCAAGTACGAGTACGTCCTGATTCCGCGCTCAACCGGGACACTCGAGATTCCGGTGATCCGTTTCGTCTACTTCGATCCATCCCGTGGACAGTATCGGACAGTGAATTCGCGTTCCTTCAGCGTGAAGGTGAATTCACGCGTCCAGAATTACGTCTCCTCCGCTGACCGTCTGTTCAAAGAGGAGATTGCCCAGCTGGGTTCCGATATTCGTTTCATCAGTCGTTCGCCGCAAACCTGGAACCGTCTGGGCAGTTCGGTCTTCTCCGAATTCTGGTTCTGGTTTCTGAATGTACTGGCTGCCCTTATCGCCGGGACTGCCGTGTTCTACCGTTCGTGGTCGGAGAAGATGGAGACGAATATTGCCTTCTCGCGGCGGCGGCGGGCCTGGTCCAACGCCCAGGGCAATCTGCAAAAGGCGGAAACAGCCTTGGCGCAATCGGACTATGCCGAGTTTTTTACGCGGCTGGATCGTACTCTGGCCGGCTTCGTGGGAGATCGTTTGGGATTATCGCAAGCCGAAGTGGGTTTGGATCGCATCGCTGAAAATTTGCAGAAGAAAAAAGCGGATGCGGACTTGATCCGGGAACTCGTCGACTTCCTGCGTTCGCTCGAAACCGACCGTTTTTCACCGGGCGCCGTCAGTAATCACGAGTACAATGAATTGCTTGAAACCGCCAAATCCATTCTGGCAAAACTGAACAAGGTCCTCTGAGATGTGTATGCAGCGTGCTGTTTTTGTCATCGTATTTCTCTTAACCGGCCTGAGCGGGCTTTTGGCCGCCGGTAACGAGATCGATTTCCTGTTCGAAAAAGGTAACGAGGCCTATTTTGCGGGTAATTATGAAGAGGCGATCCGCCTTTACGAGACGGTGATTCAGCACGGCTTTGAGAGCGGCTATTTATACTACAATCTGGGAAGCGCCTATTACAAACAGGGCGGCACCGGCCAATCGATATTGTATTATGAACGCGCCAAAAAATGGTTGCCGAATGACGAGAATATCGATTTCAATCTCAGAATGGCCAACCTGAATGTGAAGGATCGCATCGATCTGCCCGAGGAATTTTTCCTGTTCCGCTGGCATCGCAACCTTGTCAATCTGCTCTCTTCCCGTCAATGGGGAATGCTTCTCGCTCTTTCGACCCTGCTGGCGGCGATCACATTTGCAGTATTCTGGTTGGTCGATAAACATAAACTGCGTGCGATCCTGCGCATCGTCTTGATCGTCTGGGTCATGCTGCTGCTTTTTTCGGTGCCGATGACGATTCAGCGGCACAATGTCGAATCCCGCAGTGATCAGGGGATTATTCTGGAATCCACTGTCCGGTGCCTGGCCGCGCCGCATGAAGGCAGCACCGAACTGTTTATCATTCACGAGGGGATTAAGGTTTCTGTACGCGATACGGACGGTGATTGGCGCAAGATCGAATTGATAGACGGTAAACAGGGCTGGGTTCCCGCCGGATCGGTCGGTATCATTTAATCATCGTTTTATAAAGACTTGATTTCCGAAAAATCCGATAATTCATTATATTCGACTGATAAAAGCGTTAGGATGATGAAAAAATTAATTTACTTGATGTTAGTGTTCATCCTGAGCGGGATTGGCTTCGCCCAGTATGATCTGCCGGGGCAGGATGAAAGCTTCGATCCACTCGAACTGGCCGAACCGGCCCTGCCGTTCATGGATGGCACCATGATTTATGAAATCATCACCGATACAGATCAATCCATGAGAACCAGACATGCGCGCCTGGATTCGCTCAAGACTGTCGAAACCATGGGCTGGCAGATCCAGGTTTTTTCGACGCGGGATTTCTTTCTTGCGGATTCGGTCTACCAGAAAGCCAGACAATCATTTCCCGATGATGAAGTCGATAAAGTGTTCAATTCGCCTTATTATAAAATCCGGATCGGAAGTTTTATCAATCGTGAAGATGCCGAAGGCTTGCTGAGCAATGCGGTTCGTTTCGGATATGTTAATTCCTGGATCATTCATACCAAGGTGAAAGTGAAAGAGAAGAATCTCCCGTATTAATCTGTTTACACCAACTCAACTAAAGGAGCATATATGTCGGGTCACTCTAAATGGGCCACAATAAAGCGCAAGAAGGGCGCATTGGATGCCAAGCGTGGTAAGATATTTACCAAATTAATCAAAGAAATTCAGGTAGCAGCCAAGATGGGCGGTCCTGACGACAGCGCCAATCCGCGACTGCGATCAGCGATTCAGGCTGCCAAAACCCAGAATATGCCTACGGTGAATATCGAACGCGCGATTGCCAAGGGTACCGGTCAGATCGAAGGCGAAATCTACGAAGAGATCAGCTACGAAGGCTACGGCCCCGGCGGTGTCGCCATTCTGATCAAGACGCTGACGGACAATAAGAATCGTACGGTTTCCGAAATTCGTCACATCCTGACCAAGGCCGGCGGCAATTTGGCGACATCGGGCAGCGTCTCCTATCTCTTCGAAACCAAGGGCATTATCACGATCAAGAAAAATTGCTGCACCGAGGACGATCTCTTGTTGGTCACCCTGGATGCCGGCGCGGACGATATCCGCAGCGACGACGAATTTTTCACGGTGATAACGGATACTTCGGCTTTTGAGGACGTCAAGGCGGCGCTGGAGGAGGCCAAAATCGCGATCGAGGAAGCATCGATCAGCATGGAACCGTCCACAACCGTTAAAGTGGACGAGGAACTCGCTCCCAAGATTCTGGGTGTGATGGAGGCCCTCGAAGATCACGATGACATCCAGAATGTCTATGCCAATTTTGATATCGATGACGAGATATTATCCAAATTGCAGGAAGATGAATGACGGACTCTTCCCAAAGAGTCATCGGAGTGGATCCCGGAATTCATCACACCGGATACGGAATTATTGAACAGGTTGGCGGCAAAATACGATATCTCGAAAGCGGGACGATAACGACCAATCCTCGTAACCTCTTTCCGGCACGTCTGCAAAAAATCTACAGTGAACTCGGTCGGATCGTCGAAATCTGGCAACCGACCGAAATGGCAATTGAAGAAACCATCTACGCTCAAAACGTTCAGACCGCGCTGAAACTGGGACAGGCCCGGGGGGCGGTGGTTCTGGCGGGAGCGAACAGCGGCCTTTCCATTGCCGAATATTCACCCAAAAAGGTTAAATTGTCTGTCGTCGGTAACGGCGCCGCAAGCAAGGAACAGGTCCAGTACATGATTACACGCTTGCTCGGTTTGGCTGTGACTCCCACTTCGCTGGACGAATCGGACGCGCTGGCGATTGCGATCTGTCATTTCAATCAAAATCCTATGATTCGAGGTTAAATGTTTGAGTATATTTCCGGAATTGTGCAGTCCAAAGGTCCCACCAGACTGGTGCTGGATGTGCATGGCGTCGGCTATAAAATCAGCATCCCGCTATCAACCTACGAGGTGCTGCCTGCGCTGAGGGAACCTTATCGCGTACTCATCTACTTTCATGTACGCGAAGATATCCAGAGCCTGTATGGCTTTGCCACGGCGGAGGAACGGGAACTGTTTCTGATGCTCCTGAGCATTTCGGGCATCGGTCCGAAAGTGGCGCTTTCGATTTTGTCCGGCGCTTCCCCGAAGCAATTCAAGAGCCGGATCGTAACAGGCGATGTCAATGCCCTGACGCTAATTCCCGGCATCGGACTCAAGACGGCCAAGCGGATCATTGTCGAACTGAAGGAAAAGTTCACCGATGCCGATGATGAGATACCCGGGGAATTCGTACGTGAAATGCCCAAAGTCGGCGATGAAGTCCTGCAGGCCCTGATGTCGCTGGGATACAAGCGCAGCGCGGCGATTGCCGCCCTGAAAAAGGCCGGCAAAGAATTGGGACCGGATGAATCGGTCGAGAGTTATATCAAAGTGGCTTTGAATAAAATGTAAGATGAGGTGTGATGATGGAGGATGTAACTGGAGCGCAGAAGACGGCTTTTTATGAGAAACATGCGGCCCTGGGGGCGAAGATCGTCCCTTTTGCCGGATATCTTATGCCCATTCAATATTCCGGCATAATCGAGGAACATCGCCGGGTTCGGGAGGGTGTTGGTGTGTTCGATGTCTCGCACATGGGGGAATTTATCGTCAAGGGCCCTGATGCCGAGGCTTTTCTGAATTTAATCACGGTCAACGATGTTTCAGCGCTGGCGATCGGGCAGGTGCAGTACTCGGCCATGTGCTATCCGGACGGCGGCATAGTGGATGATCTTTTGGTATATCGCTTTGCCGATCATTTTATGATGGTGGTGAACGGGTCTAATATCGAGAAGGATTTCAACTGGGCAAAATCTAAACTGATTGCCGGTGTCGATCTGAAAAATATTTCCGATCAGACCGCTCTGCTGGCTATTCAGGGGCCGCAGGTTTTTGCGACGCTGCAGCCGCTCACAGATGTAAAACTCAAGGATGTCCCGTTCTACCATTTTACCGAGGGCAAACTGGCCGGGATCGACATGATCATTTCGCGAACCGGCTACACCGGCGAGAAAGGTTTCGAACTTTACCACGATCCGAAGCACAGCGATAAATTATGGAACGCGATTTTCAAAGCTGGCGAACCGTTCGACATTCAGCCAATCGGTCTCGGCGCGCGCGACACCCTGCGCCTGGAGATGAAATACTGCCTCTACGGCAACGATATCGATCAGACCACCAATCCGCTGGAAGCCGGCCTGGGCTGGATCACCAAACTGGACAAGGGTGATTTCATCGCCAAAGACGTTCTGCTTCGCGTAAAAGCGGAGGGCCTGAAACGTAAACTAATCGCCTTCGAGATGACCGAGAAGGGAATCCCGCGTCACGGATATAAACTTTTTGCCGGAGACGAGGAAGTCGGACTGGTTACCAGCGGCACGCAGTCGCCGACGTTGACGAAGGGCATCGGAATGGGCTATGTAAAAACGGAGTACAGTAAAACCGAGACCGAACTGGAACTGGATGCCAGGGGTCGCCGGCTGAAAATCAAAATTATAAAACCACCGTTTGTTCCGGCCAATACCCTATGAGTGATAAACGCCAGGAGATCACAGGATTATTATTGCTGGCACTGGGAATCTTTGTTTTTCTCAGCATGATATCCTACAATCCGATCGAGGAGCCAACCATTTCCAAGAATGTGGCGATCGATAACTGGATGGGGATTTTTGGCGTTTTTGCAGCCCATTACGTGATCAAGTATACGCTCGGTGCCGCCGCTTTCATTTTTCCGATATTAATGCTGTTGTGGGGTGTCTGGATTTTTGCCAAACGCAACCTTAGGGTGCTTCTGCGTTTCAGCATCTACGCCTTGATCCTGTGCATCCTCGTTTCGATCTCCCTGGCGGTACCGGTAATCCGGCAGAATATCGTCGATCCGATCGGGTTCCGCTTCAGCGGCCTGTTCGGCGGAATCCTGGCGAAAACTTTACACGATTTTTTCGGTTTTTACGGCTCGATCCTCTTTATCGCCGTGTCGGCCTTAATCGTCATCAGGGGCTATTTCTCTTGGAATTTTACGGGCCCGTTTGAATGGATTTTTCACCGTCGTCTCAAACAATCGGAGGCGGCCGAGCGGAATAATAATAAGGGAATTTCGATTGAGTACCCCGTCCGGACTGAAAGTGACGGGCAGTTGAATTTCCTCGGCGGAGCTGTGGCGCGGCCGCTCGATCCGCCTTCTCCGGTTAAGAAAACTCCTGTTGCACGCGAGATGCCGGTAGCCAAAAGAGAGACGGTTCCGAAGAAGCAGCCGGAATCGACCTTCAATCCCAGGAATTATTCCTTTCCGAGTCAGAATCTGCTGGCAACCCCGGTTACGAAATACGAAGTCTCCCGGGAAGAAATGACGGAAAACGCCAGGCTTCTGGAGGAAGCGCTGGAAACCTTTGGAGTGCGCGGCAAGGTTGTGAACGTCGCGCCCGGGCCGATCATCACGCGCTATGAAGTGGAACCGGCGTCGGGCGTGCGCGTCAGCCGGATTAGTTCTCTGGCGGATGATCTGGCACGCATTCTCAAGGCCAAACGCATTCGTATTGTCGCGCCCATTCCGGGAAAATCGGTAGTTGGCGTGGAGATACCCAACCGGCACCCGTCGATGATCTATTTAAAGAGCATTGTCGACTCGGAGGAGTTCAAGGGTGCGGAATCGAAGCTGACACTCGCCATGGGAAAGACCATTTCCGGCTCGGTGTACACGACGGATCTGGCGAAAATGCCGCATCTTCTGATTGCCGGCGCCACCGGTTCGGGTAAGAGTGTCTGCATCAACACGATTATCACCAGCATTCTGTACAACGCCCGGCCGGATGAAGTCAAGTTCGTGATGATCGATCCGAAGAAGCTTGAGCTGTCCGTCTATCGGGCGTTGGAGGGCTATCACCTGATCACCTGCGAAGATTTGGATGAATTCGTAATTACGCGTACCGAAAACGCCATCATCATGCTGCGTTCGGTCGAGGCGGAGATGGAGCGGCGCTATGATATCCTGGCCGGCGCCACAGTCCGTAACATCGATGAATATAATAAGAAAGTGCGCAACCGGGAACTCGACACGGAATACCTGCCCTACATCGTCGTCGTGATCGATGAATTATCGGATCTGATGATGACTTCGGCAAAAGAGGTGGAGGAACCCATCACGCGCCTGGCGCAGATGTCGCGGGCGGTGGGTATTCACCTGATCGTAGCGACCCAGCGGCCGTCGGTGGATGTGATCACCGGCGTGATTAAGGCCAATTTCCCGGCGCGCATCGCTTTTCAGGTCGCCTCGAAAATCGACTCCCGCACAATTCTCGACCTTAACGGCGCTGAAAAATTGCTGGGCCGCGGCGACATGCTGATTACAACACCCCAGAATCCGGAAGCCCTGCGTGTCCATTGCGCCTTTATCTCGCTGGAAGAACTGGAAAAAATTCTCGAGCATATCACCAAACAGCCCAAACCCGGTGAACTGGAATTGCCTTCCGTGGCGGAAGAGGTCAACACTGATGGCGCCGGTCTTCAGAACGGGGAGCGGGACACACTCTATTACGAGGCGCTACGCTTGGTGGTTACCCATCAGCAGGGCTCTATCTCTCTGCTGCAGAGGAGACTTCGGGTCGGATATGCCCGCGCCGCCCGGCTTATCGATGAACTGGAAATGGCCGGTATCGTGGGACCGTTCACCGGGAGTAAAGCGCGGGAAGTCCTGGTAGATCCAAGTTACCTGGAGGGAATCCGGCAGGAGGAAGACGACCTTGAATAGGAGACGGATTATAGGATGACGGGTCATACATTACGCGGGATTTTTTCAATCAGGAGAATAGCAAATTCTTTGATTCTTACGGTCGGGGTTCTGCCACTGATATTGATTGGCGGTGACAAGGCACAGGATCCATGCCTGGAACGCCTCCACCAGAATTACCGTAAAAGCATTCCGTTTCGCGTCGATTTTACAATTACCCAGATTTTAAAATTGAACGGGGATAGTATCGAATCGCTGGCCAGTTTCTACTTGGGGAAAAACGAAAAATTCAAAACCGATTTCCCGGAACAGGAAATACTGTTCGATGGCAAGTGGTTGTGGAGTTTGGATAAGCAAACCGATGAAGTTGTCGTGGAAGAATTCGAACCAAGCTCCAGTTTAAAGTTTTTGTTCGACATTTTACACGGAAACTGGGAAAATTTTTTCATCGATAAAATTCTGGAATCCAAAGATGGTTTCAAGGAGGTTCAGCTGCGCACGCGGGATGAGAATGATTTCTTCCGGGCAATTGTCTTGCTCATTGATACCCGGTCGAACTTAATCTGCTGTGCCAATTACCTGGATTTTCAAGGTAATCGCACAGAGATTCGCTTCGAAAAATTTGACAAACTTACGAATAAGAGTGAAGCACTCTTCAATACGGATCGGTTTAAGGGAAAGGAACTCATCGATTTACGATTTTGAAAAAAGGTAGATTTTTCAATTATAAAACATTGCTGGGATTCCTGGTCAGCCTCCTCGGGCTCTACCTTGGATTTCGCAAGTTTGATGGAGCAGCATTCCTGGATTCCATGGCTAAGGCTAATCTAGCCCTGTACGCTTTGGCGATGGTGATTATGATCTTCACCATTTTCCTGAGAGCCTGGCGCTGGCAATATCTCGTCCGGCCATTGAAAAAAATCCCCATGAAGGATATGTTTGCCGCGGACATGATCTGCTATTTCGGTAACAATGTTTTTCCATTACGATTGGGTGAAATTCTGCGCTGTTATGCGCTCAGCAAGGTTAGCGGGCTTTCGGCCGTTTCTATTTTCGGCACGGTGGTACTGGAAAGACTTCTGGATACGATCGTCTTCGCAGTCATCCTGATCCTATCAGCCCTGATTTTTCCGGGGATGCCATCGTGGATTCGGTTGAGCACCTGGGGAGCGATAATATTCGTTGTAATTTTCTTGATCTTGTTTTACATTATTCGCGCCAAACAGGTAAAATTAATGGATTTTATGAAACAAAGACTGCGGTTTTTGTCGGTCGGAAGGTTCGGTAGGATATTTGATCATTTTGTCGATGGCATTTTGACATTGCGAGCCACTCCGCATCTGGGACTGCTGACGTTACAGTCGATTGTAATTTGGGGGATCAGTATCTTTGTATTCTGGCTGGTTGGTGTTTCCCTGAATATTTATTTTTCGATGGAGAATTTGGCGCTCCTATTTATCGTTACATCAGCTATTATCTCTGTCCCGGCAGCGCCCGGATATGTAGGCACCTATCACGCCGGGGCAATTGGAGTGCTTATGCTCCTGGGATATGATTTAACCGCCTCGCAGACGTTAGCTGTTCTCCTGCATGCGGTTGGTTTTATCTCCCTGACCGTGATTGGTCTCATTTATTTTTTGAAATATAATGTCAATATTAATGAAGCAACGAATTTGAATACGGTAAAGAGCAAGTAATGAGGGATTTCACATGGAAAGTATAAATCGTCCGACTCGTAACGATCTTGATGAAAAGGAGGTCTCGCTACAGGATTACCTGCGGATCATGTACCGGGGCAAATGGATCATCGCTATATCCTTCTTGGTTGTGATGTTGGTGACGGTTTATGTTACCTTTACCACACCGCCCCAATATGAAGCCACCACCCTGCTTATGCTTGCCGGGCGAGCCGGGCAGACCTCGGAGCTTTTTCAGAATCCCTGGATGCCAAGCAATTATCTGAAAGTCAACAATGAAATCGAAGTGTTGAAAAGTTATGCGTTGGCGCGCAATGTCATTAAGACCCTGAAGCGATATGAATATGCGGACAGTCTTTATATTCTCGGTGAAAAAAAATATGAGCAGCGTGGATTGAAACTACCCGATGTGGGTACGGCTGTAAAAAAAGGACTGAAAAATTTACTCTCCGGGAATGCAGCGGTGGAGGTTGTCTTAGATACTCTCGATCGGGCGCTTGTCAAATCACTGCGCGAATCAATGAAAGTGGAACCGATTCGCGATACGGAAGCGATTCGACTGACGGTTACGTCGGTGGATCCCAATGAGGCGGCTTTGTTGGCGAATATGATTGCCAGGGTGTATTATCGGATGGATCTCGATTTTAACCGGGCTGAGGTTGTCGAGATCAAAGATTTTGTGGAGGAGCAGCTTGACAAAATAGAGAAGGATCTGACCCATTCCGAAGAAGCGCTGAAACAATTTCAGGAAACCGAAGATGTATATGGGCTGGATGCAACCGCGCAAACACTCATCGATCAGCTCTCTACCTTCGAGGCGACCTATTACACGACCCTGGCGGATTTGGAAGTTTCGCTGCGGCGGCAGGAACAGCAGGAAGAGACGCTGAATGCCCGGGAAAAGAGCATCGTCGAAGAGACGATGAACACTACCCAGCCGATTGTCATGGAATTGCGGACCGCCATTGCCGAACTGGAAGCCCGCAAAATCAATGCGATGAAAACTTCCGGTATAAAACAGAATGATCCGGGGATTACGGAAGTCGATGCCCGCATCAGTGATCTTCGCCAGCGTTTGGTGCTGGAGGCCCAAAAAATCAGCAGCCTTGGATTGAGCCCTGCAGAGCAGTCCCAGATTTCGGTGAAATTGCTCAATGATGTGCTCCTGACCCGAATTCAAATAATTGCACTACAGACCCAGGGTACCGAATATAAGAAACTTGTCGATTTGTACTTGGCAGAATTGAACCGTCTTCCGGAGAGGAGCCTGCGTTATGCCCGCCTTGATCGCGACCGGCAGGTGAATGAGAAGTACTATGTTCTCATGAAAACCAAGCTCCAGGAATCCAAAATCTCCGAAGCCGGTAAAATGAGCAATATCCGCATTGTCGATCCGGCGATCGCCCCGACCAATCCCGTCAAACCGAAGAAGAAAATGAATCTTTTATTAGGAATGTTCCTGGGACTGGGGCTCGGAATTGGGATTGCCTTTGTACGGGATTACCTGGATCATTCGGTACGCACCACGGAAGACTTGCAGAAGATGGGTTTATCCACAATTTCGATCATTCCGGAAATTGATGTGAAAACCGCGCTTGAAAGAGCCAAAACCGAGTCCAACGGCAGAAGCGACGAAGCTTCATTACAATCGAGAATGATATCGTATTATGATCCCAAATCCAGCGTGGCCGAGGCGTACCGCGGCCTGCGCACCAATATCCAGTTCATGAATCCGGATAAGCCGATCCATTCGCTGGTGATATCCAGTCCTGGCCCGGGGGACGGTAAATCGACGACAGTGATCAATATCGCGATCACTTTTGCGAACCTGGGCAAGAAAACCATCCTGATCGACTGCGATTTGCGCAAACCGATTCTACACAAGGTTTTCAATATTTCCCGTAATCCCGGCCTGACCGATGTAATGAAAAGCGAGACATCGATCGATATTATTCGCCAAACGGAAATACCCAACCTGGATATCATTACCTCCGGTGATATACCGCCGAATCCATCGGAAATTTTGGCTTCTCAAAAATTAAAAAATTTTCTTACGAAAGTCAGTGAAAATTATGACATAGTACTCTTAGATTCGCCTCCGATTATTGCCGTTACCGATGCCATTATTCTCTCGAAGATCACGGATGCGATCATACTCGTTGTAAAGGCTAATTCGACCGACCTCAGAATTGTCGAAAGATCAATCGACCAGTTGTCGCAGGTAAATTGTATTCTGGCGGGCGCCGTTCTCAACGGGATCAATGTCAGCGGGCGCTATGATTCTTACTACTATTATTACCGTTATTATCATTACTACAGTGATGGGTCAAAACAGCAGAAGTCCCGAAAGAAGAGAAGACACCAGAATAAAACAGGAAGATAGACATTCAAGGATTCCAGATGAGGATTATGCGGAGCATCCCCTGACCGAAACCGGGGATGTTTCTGTTTTCGGGAATCTGAAAAAGAACATGGAAAAATGATGGAAAAATTAGAAAAGAACCGGATATTTAATTGTGATTGCATCGAGGGCATGCAAGGCATACCGGATACCTCTATTGATTTGGTGATTACCGATCCTCCATTTGCCATCGATTTTAAAGCCAAACGGGGCAATTACAACCGCTCACAAGCTCGTGTTCTGGAAGGGTACAATGAAATCAAGACCGATGATTATTTTACGTTTACCATGCAATGGATGGGACAAGTTCACCGCGTCCTGAAAGCCTCCGGCTCGATGTACGTCTTCTCCGGGTGGAACCATCTCAAGGATATTCTTACGGTACTGGATCAACTCGGTTTTATAACCATCAATCATCTCATCTGGAAATACCAGTTCGGAGTTGTCACAAAGCGCAAATTCGTCACATCCCATTATCACTGTCTGTATGTATGTAAAGATGACAGGCAGCGGAAGTTCTATCCCTTTGCCAGATTCACAAAAGACCAAAGGGATGTCGACGGACGCAGTCTGCATTACCGGGATAAGGAAGACGTCTGGATGATTAAACGGGAATACTGGCACGGTGATCAGAAGACCCCGACGAAATTACCGGCGGAGTTGATTAAGAAACTGTTGCAATACTCGAGTGAAGAAGGCGATCTGGTTCTGGATCCTTTCCTCGGCTCCGGTCAAGTCGCAGTGGTTAGTAAAATGCTGAAACGCAAATATGTGGGCTTCGAAATCAATCCGGAATACTACCACTTTGCCATGCGCCGTTTGGAAGAGAACAAGTATCGTCTGAAATCATCCCAATAGATTGCCATGACTGATCATTTTCAGACACCGGTCTTGTACCGATCGAATTGCTCGGAACCCCGTAAAATCATCGATACTTTTTATCCCTTTCGACATCCGGAATCGATTGAAGGAATGATCATCGGGAATGATCTGGATTCGCTGCTTTCCGCCGCGTTTTTAAAGCTTATGTTCGATTGGGATATCGCCGGAATTTATGACTATACAAAGATGTGGTATGCCGGGGATTCCGGGTTCTTTTGCAGCCGGTTGTTGGGTGGTAAGTACCTCGCCGTCGATCTTGATATCTACCACGCCTCCATTCCCAGTATCGGCCATCATATTCTCGAAGTTTTTGCCGGTGAGAATTTACCGGGGCACCATCTGACATTGAATCCGAATTTTATCCGTGGAATAAATCTCAGCAATTTTTGTAACAAATATCCCTTGGCGATGATCCATTATCTGCTATGGCTTTTTGACAGACAAGAAATCGATCTGGAAAGTTCGCTGCTCATCTGGCTAGCTGATTCGGCGTATATTAACGCGCAGCATCACAGGTTTCGGAAAAACGTTTCCGATTGGATATCTCAATATTTCCGTTCGCAGGCTTTGGCCAGAGTGTTCCGAATGGTTGAGCTGGAATCGTACGAAGAGCTACTCGTATCTGAAGTGATTGGCCGATTCAAAGATATTCCGATATGTTGTCATTCGGGACGGATTAAATCCTGCTATAAGAAGCTCGCCGGATTTCAGTGTCAATGGGACGATCCGAATAAACATCACCCGGATCTGGAGCGGCTGCTGGCTATAATTTGTGAGATAACGGGCTGGAAAGCACCGATCCTTCCACGGGAATTCAATCAAATTGCGGGGGAGAGAATGGTAGCGCCGCTAAGCGTTGTGCTGCAACAACATAAATCATTATCTTGCTTTCTAGAAAAAGAATGTGTCTTTTCGTATGTTTTGCATTACAGGCAAACTATCAATTACAGCCGCAATTTTCATTGGAATTAGGTTACCATGAATCCTGAACGCATTATAGTTATTGGTCTTCAAATGCAGGGAAAATAAAGAGTTCGATGTTTCAAGCGTAAAAATTGGATAAAAATTAACAAATGAATTTGCTTTCCTTATCATAAACCAGTGATTATTGTCACATTATAAATCAATTTATTGTTATATTATGCCTGTAGAAATAAGGAAGCGCAGAAAGGACATATAGCCAATGATAAAAACTGTTGCCCATTCGGATGTCGTTTCTGTGGTTCCTATACCGGAGGTTTAGAATGAAATCCATCTCGAAATTTACTTTTAGTCGCCTGGTTTTGGTAGCTATTGCCGTTGTTTCTCTGTTTTCCTTTTCCCCGGCGCAATCGACATATACGTATGAAAATTTTCCCAATGGCAATTGGGTACTTATCGGTTTTCCGGCTGTCTTGGGGAACAATGATCCCGGGGCGGTTTTGAGCCCGACTTTCGGAACGGTAGGAGTCGGCGGTGGTTGGCGCTTTTCCAGGTGGAATATTCCCAATAATACGTATCTGAGGTACGGTGAGGCGGAATACGTCTGGGACGCGAATTCGCAGAGCTATTTATCGGAAAAACAGGAAATCGGCAGCCCACCGAATATCCAGCCTGGTTTTGGCTATTGGCTGGTCCAGCAAAAAGCGGCTGATATCGATCTTTCCGTTTCCGGAACGGCGGTAAGTACGAGCGAACCCTACTATATCCAGCTGGACCCGCCCCAGGGTGGTTTTCAGGGCAGAAACATGGTGGCCAACCCATTTCTCTCGACAATTGATTGGGCTGACGTAGAGGTAAAAGCCACTTATACTGACCAGAGCACTGAGGAAATGTCACTGCTTGAAGCCAATAATGCGGGCTTGCTCGATCAGCATGCCTACCCATGGGAAGGCGATCATCATGTCGGTTATACCTCAACCGAGGGCGGCGATCTTCAGGTCTGGGACGGCTTCTGGGTAGAGCAGTTGAATGCAACGCAGAGTTACAATCTCACTTATAAAGTTACGCATTATGGCGAAGGACACCAGAATGGTAAAGGCGGGGATCATGACGTAAGGTCTATTAAACTGCATCAGCCTTTGCTGGAAGGACACAACGGACCGTGGGATGAGCTGGGTGAAGATCCCTTTAAGTTTTTTACGGATATTTTTACGATTATAGTTGAGAATGGCACCGATGATATATGGATCGAAGTGCGCGTCAACAACAATGAACACTGGACCTACTTTAATTACAGTACCGAAAATTCGAAGACTCTGGATGATGCATTCCTGGTTACGATCACGGACAAGACATTAGTCGATGATGATACATATCGATACACTATCCATGTCCAGGATGTCGCCGGAATTGAAGGTCTGCACCAGATAGCTTTTGATTTCGGTGATGGCACGAACGTAGAAGATCCATATCCCCAGGGGAATACCCGTACTTCCGTTCAGCGTATTTCCACATCCAGCAGCAGCCCGGTAAGCTTGGAACTGAAGGTCTCACCGCCATCCTCGAAAGGTGGGTTGAGCAAGGGTTTGACCGGCACACGTATGACCTTTATGAATTCCGAAGAATGGATGATGCATTTGAATTTGTGGGATGCCGATGATAAAGTGATTGATGAGAATGGTTTTGGTGTACTGAATAACGCATCCATCGGCTATGATGTCAATGATATACGTAATTACGCGCCGCCCCTGACGTCTTTCGGCGATATTTATTTTCAACATGGTGATGAATGCGATTACCGTAACTATTGGACTCAGCGGCCGTGCGCCTACTCGTATGATATTCGCTCGGATTCATCGACGAATGTGTGGAATTTCGAAATATTAGCGCGCGAAATGGCTTCACAGACGATGACGATGAAATGGGATGCTTCATTGGTTTCCACGGGTTATGATACCCTGCAGTTGACCGATCTGGACAATCAGGTCCTGGTGGACATGCGTTCCGTCAATCAATATGCGATCGCCGTGCCAGCCGGGCAATCCAACTTCATTCAACATTTTGAGATCTATGCTACTTATGCTGCCGCAACCGTCAATATAGGGAATGAAACCACAGCCAGGACGTATCGACTGCTCGATAACTACCCGAATCCGTTCAATGCCAGTACGAACATCCGGTTTGGGATTGATCGGAAAATGTGGGTGAAGGTAGACATTTATTCTCTGAAAGGTGAAAAAATCAGGACGCTTGTCAACGATCTGAAAAGTCCCGGTACCTATCTTGTGAACTGGAATGGAACGGATGCACGTAATCAAACCGTTCCTTCAGGTGTTTACCTGTGCCGGGTAACCAGCGACGATTTTTCCAAGACGCATAAAATGTTGCTGTTAAAGTAATTCACATCACTTTTTACATAGAGAGTATGCTATGAATAAAGAGAAAACACAAGAATTAACTGAAGAGAAACGTAAATATAGTCCACCTGAAATACTCGGAAAGCAAGAGCTGAAGGTAGAGCTGCAGACGAATGCTCTGCCCGATGAACCGCCGCCTCCGATGTAAAATTCTGATACGCCGAATCGGATAAGGGACTAGTTAGTATCCGGTACAGATTTTGTTTTTGCTTATCTACAATGTATAGCTGGTTGTCCCGCACATTCTTCTAAATCATATAAGCATTGATGGTTTGCGTAATGGAGCATTTCCCCTGTTTCTGCAAACATCAAAATTCACCGGCTCTGCCGTGTGACGGAGTTTTTATAGAAACCGTCACTTGCAGATTGTCCTCTTTTTTATCCTTTTCAGACTTCTATTTGCCGGACTTTTACCGGCAGAGTTAAACGTAGATTCAATGATGCATCCGAATAGTTTTGGTGTTAAAAGAAGTGAATAAAGATGGGGAAATAGATAACGGAAATTAATATATCGAGTTCTACTCTCGTTTTCCAAGGAGGTGCGTTTTGTTGAAAAAATTGAGAAGAGCAAGCATCGTGATTGTAATTGTATTGACAGGGATACAGAGCTACGGGCAACAACAAACATTTACCTATGATAACTTTCCTTATGATAACTGGATCCTGATGGGATTCCCGGCTGTATTGGATAACAACGATGCCGATGCGGTATTGGGTCCCTTCTTCGGTACGGTTGGTGTCGGCGGGGGGTGGCGTTTTTCGCGCTGGAATATTCCCAACAATACCTATCTGAGATACGGTGAGACGGAATATGTCTGGGATGCCAATACGCAGAGTTATTTATCTGAAAAACAGGAGATCGGTAGTCCCCCAGCCATCCAACCCGGTTTCGGATACTGGCTTGTCCAGCAAAAAGGATCGGATATCGATTTATCGGTTACCGGCACTGCGATAAACACAAACGCACCCTATTACATTCCGCTTGATCCTCCTCAGGATGGATTTCCGGGCCGCAATATGGTTGCGAATCCGTTTCCGTTTCAGACGGACTGGTCTAACTATGCTGTAAGAGTAAATTATGAGGATCAGAGTACCGATGAAATGTCACTCCTGGAAGCCAACGAAGCGGGACTGATGGATCATCACGCCTACCTGTGGGATTTACAGCAACACGTAATTTACGACGGTTCGACCGGTGGTTCGATCAAAGTCTGGGACGGATTTTGGGTGGAGCATCTGGAACCCCGGCTAACCCAGTACGTCATTTACGAAGTGGAATGCGAATATACTGACGGAAACGGCTCAAAATACTCGGAGGGCCCTGATATCGCCATGAGTGTCAGCCCCTCTTCAAGCAAGTGTGTCAGCAGCTGGATCATCAATCTGGTATGTGTGAGCCGCGATGATGATAATGTCGGGTATACCGCCCGCTTTAGCTACAATTGGCCTGAAGATTCCCCGGTAACTCCTTCGAAAAGCTATTGGACGGGACCCGGTCGTTACAATGTAGATCAAAATCCGCCATCTGTTTTTCAACCGGGTTGTCATGAATTTGAGGTACATGTCAGTTCCAATAATTCTCTATACTGGATAGTAAAAATCTCCGGCACCACAAAATACGCCTGTGCCAGTATTTATTCTACACAATGTGTCGATGGAGGAGATGAGGAATGTGAAACGATCATCAAGTTCGAAGATGCCAAAATAAGCGGACAGGATGCCGGACTCGGAGAGGATGGCGCCATCGAGACCGATCGTTTCGTTATATCGGTGGCCGGTGCTGAGGGTAGCATTTATGCGCGTACCAAAGCAAGTACGAGCACTTCCGACTGGATTGAGTTTACGGAGGCCGGGCAGAGCAGTGCGGACGGGCTGGGTTTTACGATTGCTTTTATCAATGCTGACGACGGAGACTATACGTTTGATGCTGCCAGCACAGGGAGTCAGGCGCATGCTCTCAGTCATGTTGAATTCAAATTCAGTTGCGGCAGTAATATCGTCTCTCCTTCTTGTGGTGGCAGCTATACGGCAACCCGCGGCCTGACGAGCGGCTCGCCGATTGAGTCCCTGGAATTGAAAGCGGCACCCATCGAAGTTAATTCCCAAAAGATACCGCCGGTGAATCGTCATCTGTATTCTTCTCAATCGGCCAAGGGCAGCGGCAATTGGATTGTACCGATCGGAGTAGAAAGCCTCGATGGGTTGATCAAGGATACTTATAACGGTTTTGGAATGCGGAGCGATGCTTCCGATCTGTACGATGTCTATGATGCCAGCAATTTGACGCCAATGCTAGCCCAATTCATCGATCTCTATTTTCCGCATCACGACCCTGAAGACCCGATTAACTTCTGGCAGGAACGACCCATGAAAGCCAGTTATGATGTGAAAGCCAATCGAAATTTCCAGGTCTACCCCTTGGAAATCTCCTGTTCGAATGTCGCCGACAGGCAATTCGTATTGAAGTGGGATATTTCACAGATCAGTTCTTCCGATTGGGCATTGGATTTATACGATTCCGAGAACGATGTCGAGATCGATATGATGACGACCAATGAGTACAGTCTGGTTGTTCCTTCGGAAACCCAGAGCATTTTGCCTTTTTTGATTGTTGCCTCGACGGATGAATTAACGGTTGGCATCAAAGAAGTAAATCGCGCCGGAACCTTCGCTCTTCTGGAGAACTATCCGAATCCGTTTAATGCCAGCACCAAAATACGCTTCGGGATAGACCGGAGGACCGCGGTCAGGGTGGACATTTATTCTCTGACCGGTGAACGGATCAGGACTCTCGTCAATGAAATCAAGAGCCCCGGCGCATATATCCTGAGCTGGGGTGGAACAGACGAAGCCGATCAGGCCGTGCCTTCCGGTGTTTACCTATGCCGGATCAGCACCGATTACTTTTCCCAAACGAATAAAATGCTGCTCTTAAAATAAGGCGGCTAACCGGAGTTAGCAGAAAATGGAAACAGAAGAAATACAAGATCTGAACGAAGAGCAGAAAAAGGATTATCGTCGACCCGAAATACTCGCCAAAGAGGAGCTGAAGGTAGACCTGCAAACCAATGCGTTGCCGGACGAGCCTCCTCCTCCGATGTAGTAGAAGCCGATAATCTGGATTTAGCCGAGTCCTTCCTTTTACGATATGAGCATGGTCGGAATTGACGTTCGGACCATGCTCGCTTTTTTTAAAGAATTTCTCGTAAAGCGATTGACGGCAAAGCCGAAAGATGAGGAATCTGCTCCCGGCTTATGAACAGGATTGTTACACATCGGGGCTTGATTTTTAGACTTCTTAACTATAATTTTAGCCAAACGTAAAGGTGTAACGATGGAATCAACGGATAAGAGAGAAAACGAGAAAACACCGTATCGGGCGCCCAAACTGGTTGATAAGAAGGAACTGGAAGTCGAACTGCAGACCAATGTACTTCCGGATGAACCGCCGCCACCGATGTAAATAACCACCGCCGCATACGCTTTGGATGAAATAATTCGCCTTTTACGGCATTCAAGTCGCCCAGTATTGATCAAGGCCACCGGCCTGAGTATGCTCCCGACAATCCGGCCGGGAGATTCTATTTCTATCCTGCCGTTTACCGATTCCAGCTGTTCCATTCGAAAAAATGATCTGATCGTCTTTTTTCGTGATGATAAAATCGTGTGCCACCGACTGCTCGGTATATTGAAAGTATTTCGGAAAGCATACTACCTGGAAAAAGGAGATAACAATCGGGATACCTGGTTTATTCGTGAGGCCGAGCTGCTGGGTAAAGTAATCAAAATAAACGATAAGGAAGAAATCCCGTCTTCAATGGCAATGCCCGGTCCTGTGGGATTAGTATTGAATATCCTGAAGAGTATCATGTCCGGGCTTTCGCGAAAATAGCGACGGGTCGGTATCCTATATTAAATCTTTCCCGGCGTTAGAAAACTTATTATATTCCTGACATAATGGATGATATTCGGACTTTCTTAGCGTGCTTGTGCAAAAGAATTGGGAATGCCTCCACGGACGATAGCGGGGCGCGTGAATTTCATCCGGATGAGTCCGAACTATTCGAGAAATGCCTGTTCCATCAGGTGATCCCGCATGTTTACCTGCACCGGGAGTTCCTGCAGCGGACTTTTCCAAATTTATCGGCGGCGTTTTTTGAACGGATCCGGGAGTATACGATTTACAACATGACCCGCATCATGCTCTATGAATCATTCCTTAAGGATTTCCTGTTTCTTCTTGACAGGGAACAGATTGATTACCGGATACTGAAGGGAATAGTGTTGGCTTATGATCTATATGATCAACCCTATTTGCGGACCTTCGGGGATATCGACCTGCTGGTCCGGCAGGAAGACCTGCTCAAGGTCGATGCCGTTTTGAAGAATTTTGAATTTCATCTGGCAGATGATCTATACTCGAATTTTCCCGATGCGGTCACCCAAAAGTTTGCATTTGCCCGCCATTATATCCGTAGCAATCCGGCTGACCTGGCCGTAGATGTCCACCTCGACATCAGTAGCAAATTGCATCCATTTCATTTCGATCGTGATGATTTTTGGGCTCATTACAAAGAAGTGAACATAGATGGTATTTCCTGTAAGACTTTCAGCGATGAATATGCTGCCATTTTTTTACTGTATCATGCATTCAAGCACTACTATTTCAAAATCATGTGGATCCTGGATGTATTCCTTCTGCTTCGCAGACCGGGATTTGATTGGGAGCGCTACAGTCGTTTGGTGAAGGAATACCGTCTTGGAAGACTCTGGTCGATTTTTCTGAGAGTTTCTCTGGACTTGTTCGGGACATATCCGGTTGATTCCCATTCGTCGGCAGAACTCACTGTGCGGCCAATTTCTAAAATGATTCAGATCGAGACGATACTGGAGGGCAGCTTGCCGTATTCGCCTTCAATCAACCGGCTTATTCTACCGCTATTCTATATGAGTTCGTTTCAACAGAAAACGCGATATCTTTGGATGCAGCTTTTCCCTCCTCTTGAAACGATCATCGATTTTCATATGGAAAATGGTATGCAACCGACTTTACGGAATTACCTTCGGCTGCGCGGTAAAGCAATATGTGAATTGATCGCGATGGCGTGGAAGCAAATCGTGCGGGGGAAACATGAAGTGCTATAAACAAGCGGAAAATATCGAATGTCAGCAATTTGATCAGGAGAGCATCCTCCTGAACATCCAAACCGGGATTTATTTTCGTTTAAATGAAATGGGCGGATACATTTGGCCGCTGCTGGATGGCGAACATTCGATCCATGAGATTGTTGATTCTATCGTCGATGAATTCGAAGTGAGTGCGGATGCGGCTGAAAAAGATTTTCTGTGTTTTATGGATGAACTTCTGAAAGAAGAGCTCGTTCAAATTACTAAAAATTAGCGATCATGGATTTCCCCTACAGTCAGTCACTGTCATTTTTGGATTTCCGGCTTGAAATCCGCAGCAATAGCTCCTCCTTATTATCCATTATCCTAAATCAATTTATGTACGCGCGGGATGTCCAGGTAGCACAGCCGCGAGATAGTTTTAGGTTTTTTCTGGAATCGATTGATGATGACTCTCCGAGCGGAAACGACAAGCAACAAATGCGTTATTACTATGACCCGATCGCCGATGCCATGCAGCTGACGTACCTGAATGGTGCAATCGCGGTTTGTGTGAATTACAGAGAAAGGAATGTGTATGCCAGAGTGCACCGCAATGTGCTTCCGTATGAGTCGGCATTAGGCAACTGGATTTTAACTATACCCGTTAGCGAGCTGCTTAAACAACACGGCCTGTATTTTATGCATGCAGCCTGCCTGGAAAGAAAGGGTAAATCCTTTCTATTTGCCGGGAAATCCGGCAGTGGTAAGACGACAGTAACGCTTGGTCTGCTCATGCATGGCTGGAGAGTAGTTTCCGACGATGAGGTTTTCCTGCAATTCGATGATGAAGATATCAGGGCTTTCGGGGGACCGGAGAAGTTCAAAATTACCGCGCAGACACAGGCTATGTTTCCGCAGATATTTGGCGGAACAGCCTCCTTTTCAGGGAAACAAATCATCGATATCCGGCAGTTTCTCCCCGGACGTTCTTCCGTATCGGGGGTGGTCCAGGCTATTTTCTTCCTGCAACCGGACAAGGATATAAATATCGGATGCATCGATGCGGCTCGAACTTATGAACGTTTATTAAGACTTGCCTTCTTGCCGGGTAGACCGGATACCAGTCGTGAGAACCTGAGGTTTTTGTCTAAAATGAGTCGCAAAATTACCGGATATTTTCTGAATTTCAATACGAATTTTGGAGAATTATCAAAAAAATTAGATTTCATTACTTAGTAAAGTATATGTTGTATCTTTAAAAACTGAAGATGATGCATTCTCTTTATAATCCAAATTCAGCGAATAATCATTCTGTATTAGAATTACAGAAATTCCTTCGCCCATGCAATATTTTCACCCGAACGTCGAAAAGTGCTTGAAAATTACGTTTGAATAATGTATAATTATGCGTATTTGGTGTAAGCGGAAATCTAACTTCAGAAAATGTACTATATTTTGCAGAGACGGATCTGCGAATTCTTTCTGAGGTTGATTTATTGGATCGTTTACGGTAGATTGAGGCATTAATTAGCAGACGCTCGACAGGCGGGAGAAGGATAGCCTTCAAAGCGTCCATATACGTTGAACGAAGCTCCGCCAGAAGGCCCAAAATGGGACTGACGGAGCGGAGCCTTGCCCGGACCGAAGAAAAATCGATTTAAAATCGCTGAAAAGTACCAGATTTCGGCTCGGTAGACGAAAAAATAGGATGGGGAAAAATCGATGAAAATACCCTTGCTGGATCTGAATGCGCAACTGGAGACAATCCGCGTAGAACTCAAAGCCGCCGTCGATGAGGTGATCGAATCCAATCGCTATATCATGGGACCGAAAGTAACCGAGTTGGAGCAGAAAATCGCCGAATATTCGGGCGCACAATACGGTATCGGCGTTTCTTCGGGAACCGATGCCCTGCTTGTAAGCCTGATGGCCCTGGATATCGAACCAGGTGATCTGGTCTTAACGACTCCGTATTCTTTTTTCGCCACGGCTGGTGTGGTTGCACGCCTGAAAGCCGTCCCGGTCTTTGTCGATATTGATCCGGATACCTACAATATCGATCCGGCGCAGATCAGGCAATGGTTTCAGAAAAATAAGGATAAAGCGAGCAAGGTTAAGTGCATTGTTCCGGTTCATCTGTACGGACAATGCGCTGATATGGACCCCATTCTGGAAATAGCGGCAGAATATAATATCCCCGTTGTGGAGGATGCCGCCCAGGCCATCGGCTCGCGATATCCCTCGAAGAACGGTCTTAAGCGGGCTGGCGCGATGGGGACAGTCGGTTGCTTTTCATTCTTTCCCAGCAAAAACCTGGGCTGTATCGGTGACGGCGGTATGGTGATTACGAACGACGGTACTCTAGCAGATAAGATTGAGAAGCTGCGCAACCACGGTTCACATCCGAAATACTACCACAGCATGATAGGTGGGAATTTTCGCCTGGATGCGATTCAGGCGGCCGCCCTGTTGGTGAAACTCCCATACTTGGAAGAGTGGCATAAGGGCCGCCAACAAAATGCGTCTTTCTACGATGAGCATCTGAACGCAGCCGGTATCCGTAAACCCAAAGTGACCTACCGTCGCGAGTATCATATTTATAATCAATATATCATTTCCGTACCGGAGAAACGCGACGAGTTGCGGGCCCATCTGCAGGCAAATGACGTAGGGCATGAAGTCTACTATCCGGTGCCCTTCCACGAGCAGAAATGCTTCCGCTATTTGGGCTATCAAAAGGGCGATTTTCCGCATAGTGAATACGCCGCCGAACATACCATTGCGTTGCCGATCTATCCCGAACTGACGGATGAGATGAAGAGTTACGTAATCGAAACGATCGGGAGTTTTTATAAGTGCTGAAAAATTCCGGATGCAAAATGTCCGCCTGCGTGATTGCATGATTGGATGTTTGCATGATTATCGGGTGTGATACTGGCTGATTGTGTGTATGGAATCCAAACGCAGGAACATCAATCGGGGATTCAGGAAATTAGAAATATGGCAACTGGCGATATCGTATTATAAGGAAATTGTGATGTCATTAAGGGAGCATAGTGACATTCCGTATAAAATTCGAGCACAGATTGAAGATTCGGCGTTATCAGTATCATCCAATATTGCTGAAGGATTCCTCGGACTGGAAAATGAATTATGACTCGTAAGCTCTCATTCTACAGGGTAATGCAATCTTGCAATCATGCAATCTTGCGCACTTGCAAACTTGCTTTAGAAATAGCGAGCGTATTATGAATTCCTCGAAAGGATTCTTCATTCACGAATCCTCTTTTGTCGACACGGGCGTAGAGATCGGTGAGGGTACGAAGATCTGGCATTTCTCGCATGTTCAGAGCGGAGTAAAAATCGGGATAAATTGTACGTTAGGTCAGAATGTGAATGTCGGCAATAACGTAGTGATCGGCAATTACGTCAAAATCCAGAACAATGTCTCGGTTTATGAGGGTGTTAGACTCGAGGATTATGTATTCTGCGGGCCGTCTATGGTCTTTACAAATGTCATTGATCCGCGCTGTAAATATCCCCAACGAGGGAAAGAGTTTTATAGACCGACACTGGTAAAAGAAGGTGCTTCAATTGGCGCTAATGCCACTATCGTCTGTGGACACACGATCGGCAAACACGCCTTTATCGGTGCCGGATCGGTAGTTACCAAAGATGTTCCCGATTACGCATTGATGGTCGGTGTGCCTGCCCGGCACGCCGGTTGGGCCTGCGGGTGCGGGGAAATCTTACCGAAGTTTGACCGGGAAGTGAAGTGTCCCCGCTGTGGACTCGAATATATCATGCTCGGTGAAATACTTATCGCCAAGGATGCTTAATAAATCGGGGCTGTAAATACAGGTCATCCATTTTTTAGAGGTTGTAGAGGTTTGTATAAGGCGTAGCGGAATTTGGAAGTATGGAGACAGGCAAACACTGGTCAGATGTAGTTGTCTGGAAAGAGGCGCATCAACTAGTACTTCGTATTTATAGTTTACTTGCTCTATTCCCAAAGGATGAAAAATATAACCTTACCTCACAAATCAAACGTGCCGCCGTGTCAGTTCCTACGAACATTGTCGAAGGGCACTCTAAAAACAGCACCAAAGATTTCAGTCGTTACTTATATATAGCTCGCGGATCTCTCGAAGAAATGCGGTATCTATTCATGCTTTCGACAGATTTGAAATACATTACAAGGGAAACATGTGAGGATTTAGTCGGCCATTTTGCCAGAATTAGTACTCTTCTAAATCACCTAATCAAATCTTTACACTAAAACCTTTACAAACCTATATAACCTGTATATCCCTTCGAACTCTAATAACCGTTCTAACTCAAAAAAAACATGAAAAATTTTGCCCTGATCGGTGCGGCCGGCTATATCGCACCCCGACACATGCAAGCTGTCAAAGACACCGGCAATCGTCTTGTAGCAGCGACAGACCCGTTTGATTCGGTCGGGATTCTGGACCGCTACTTCGATGATGTCGACTACTTCAAAGAATTCGAACGTTTCGACCGGCATATCGAGAAGCTGCGGCGTATCGATGACGGCCGGGAAGTTCATTACGTCAGCATATGCTCCCCCAACTATATGCATGACGCCCATATCCGTTTTGCGCTGCGCGTCGGCGCGAATGCCATTTGCGAGAAACCGATGGTGCTGAATCCCTGGAATGTGGATGCGCTGGCGGAATTGGAACAGGAATCCGGCCGGCGGATTTATAATATCCTCCAGGTGCGCGTGCATCCGGCGATCCTGGCGCTAAAGGCGAAGGTTGAGAAGGAAACCCCGAAAAGCAAGAAGCATAATATCGATCTGACTTACATCACTTCGCGCGGCAACTGGTATTTCTATTCCTGGAAGGGTGAGATGGAAAAATCCGGCGGTGTCGCTACGAATATCGGCATTCATTTTTTCGATCTGCTGATGTGGATTTTCGGCAAAGTGCAGCATTCCAAAGTTCATTACGCCGATTCCAAGAAAACCGGCGGATTCATCGAACTGGAGAATGCCAATATCCGCTGGTTCCTATCGCTGGATAAGAAGGATCTCCCGGAAGTTGCCGCCAACGAGGGGAAGTCGACTTATCGCTCCATTCTGGTTGATAACGAAGAAATCGAGTTTTCCGGCGGCTTTACAGATTTGCATACAGTTGTATATCAGGATATTCTCGATGGCGATGGTTTTGGGTTGGATGATGTACGCGCATCGATTGATCTGGCCTACAACATTCGGCATGCCAATTCGATCGGCCTGCAGGGCGAAAACAGCCATCCGCTATTGAATGCAAAGAAATGAGGAAAATTTTCGCGCTGAGATTGCAAAGGAGAAAAGGGCACGAAGAGTTATAACGACGTCCTATATTTCCGTTGCGCCTTTGCGAGAGACAAAACAATAAGAGATGAACACCAATACGTCTCGCAACGACCGCCACGTGCGCAAAGAATTAATATAAATAAGGAATTATGAACAATCTTAACATGTTTGCGATAGATTTAAAGTAATGACAGAAAATGAACTCTCTCGCGTATTTCTCGATCTTGCTTTTAAAATACATAAGAACTTAGGGCCAGGCTTATTTGAATCAGTATACGAAAATATTGTTTGTTATGAACTGGAAAAAAACAATATACCTTATGAGAGACAGACAGGAATTAATATCCACTATGATGATAAAATTTTTGACAATGCCTTCCGCGCTGATATAATCCTCGACAAAAAAGTTATTATTGAACTAAAATCTGTTGACGCAATAGAGGATATTCATAGAAAGCAACTTTTAACATATTTAAAATTGTCTGGATTGAAGCTCGGTTTATTGGTCAATTTCAACGAAAAGCTACTTAAAAGTGGCATCGTTAGAATTGTAAATGAATTATAGAGAGGAGCGCTCGCACCATCGTCGCAATGCTTTTATTCCGAAAGTAAAATGTAGCGTTCTTGGCGTACGTTGCGAGAAATAATTTTTATATGATAAAACAGAACTTCGACTTACATACCCACAGCAATGCCTCTGATGGGTCGTTTTCCCCAACGGATTTAGTACGAAAAGCCAAGGCAGAGGGGCTCAGCACACTGGCCCTGATCGACCATGATACCGTAAGCGGTGTCAAGGAGGCGATGGCAGCAGGCGTAGAACAGGGAATCTTTGTGATTCCCGGAGTAGAGATCAGTATCGATTTCCAGCCGGGTACAATGCACATCTGCGGTTATTTTATCGATATCAAAAATCCCCGCCTGCGCAAAGGCTTGGAATTTGTGCAGGAAGCCCGCCGTAATCGCAATCCGGAGATCGTGCAGAAACTTAATGCTTTGGGAATTGAAATTACACTGGACGAGGTAAGACAAGTAGCCGGGCCCGATCAGGTCGGGCGCCCGCATTTTGCCAAAGTGCTGGTGCAGAAAGGCTATGTGCAGTCGACGAAGGAAGCGTTCACCAAGTATCTGGCCAAAGGCGCTCCCGCGTACATGGATAAAAAACGGCTGTCGCTGGACGATGCGGTCGCGATGATTCGGGCAGCCGGCGGTGTCGCAGTTCTGGCGCACCCGATTCTATTGGGCTGGGATCGGACGGAAGACTTTCGGGCGACTTTTATCCGGTTGCTGGAAGCCGGAGTTGAGGGCATTGAAGCCTTCAACAGTTACCAGACCGAGGAGCAGAATTGGCAATTTTACGAGATGGCACGGGACCTCAATCTGATCGTGACGGCTGGCAGCGATTTCCATGGAGACACAAAGCCGGATGTCCGGCTGGGGGAATTCGGGGAAGCCATTCCGATAGAGATCAAGGATATTGTTGAGAAACTCCAGCAAAGCCACTTCGATAAATCGAAGTCTTAATGGGAATGATAGAGAAGTTATCTTACCCGAGATACCAAAGCCTGATCTTTTTACCTTTTTACTTTTGCCTTTTACACTTAATTTCGCCACCGACAGTTGACATTCGAAATGAACAGAAGAGGTAATCCCATGACATCCAAAAGTCTTCCGGCGCATGGCGGTTGCGGACTGATCCATCGCACGCTTCCGGATATTGAAAAAGAAAACGTATTAAAAAATATCAAAGACCTAAAAGTCTACAATATCAGTGACGCCGACCTGTCGATATTTTATCGTATTGCTGATGGCGCACTGTCGCCCCTCGAAGGGCCAATGAATTCCGCGGAATTCAACCGGGTTCTGGATGAGGAGTTGATCGTGAGCGACGGGAAGAAATATGCCTGGACGATTCCGATTGCCTTTCCGATTGCAAAGGCAGAAGCAGATCAACTGAAAATCGGTGAAACTGTGGCCGTCAAAAACGAGAGCGGCGATTTCATCGGGACCCTGGAAATTACCGATATTTATCCTTTTGATAAAAAGCGCTATAACACCGTAGTTTATGGCACGGAACGCGAGGATCATCCCGGTGCGCGTATTTTCAACGACGATTCGCGCGATTATTTGTTGGGCGGGAAGATATGGACTTTCGCGCAACCCAAAGACCCGGATTTCGGGAAGTATATGCTGAGTCCGGTAGAGACGCGCGCGCTATTCGCCCGGCGTGCTTATGATAAGATTGTGGCTTTTCAGACGCGCAATGCCCTCCATCGTGCCCATGAATATGCGCTGGTCTATGCGGCCGAACAATTGACCAAAGCGGGCAATTTTACGGGGGCTGTGCTGAATCCCCTGGTCGGCGCGACCAAGAGCGACGATGTGCCTGCCGATGTGCGTATGCGAACCTATGAGGCGTTGCTCGAATCGAGGATGTTCGGTCAGGGCGATTTCGATGAAACCGTCTGGAAAAATGCCGGCCTTGATTTCGAGGACAACCTGATGCTGATCGGGCTCGATATGAAAATGTTCTATGCCGGCCCGAAAGAGGCCATCATGCATTCGATCTATCGACAAAACTACGGCTTCACCAATATTGTGATTGGTCGCAAACATGCTGATGCACCCTACGACGACGGCTCGCCGATCTGGGGCGATTTCGATGCGCATGAGAAATTCAGTCAACTTCATGGTGAGTTACTGATCCAACCAGCCAAAGTCGGATTTGCGGCCTTCTTCGAAGAACTCAACCGTGTGGGATTGATCGAGGAATTCGCGCCCAAAGGCTATCATTCTGTGGGTATTTCCGGCAAGGCCCTGCGTAAGAAGTTCCAGGATAACGAGCCAATTGATGATCGGATTGTGCGACCGCCGGTGGCGGAAATCCTGCTGGACTTTTATCAAAATAAATGAAGATGGAAAAAGGGAAAACGGAGGAAGGGAAGACGGAGAAAATTAAGAAATTTGAAGATCTTGCCGTGTGGCAAGAAGGAGTTAGGCTTTCAATAGATATATAAACATTTCTCAACAGTTAAGGATTATGGATTTCGTGATCAAATTCAGCGTTCTGCTGTTTCAATTCCCTCTAATATCGCTGAGGGTTATGATCGTGACAGCAATAAAGAGTATATCAGGTTTCTATACATATCTCGGGGCTCATGCGCAGAATTAAGAACTCAGTTAATAATTGCAAAAGAGTTAGGCTATTTACAGGAGGCGGAAGCAGATAAATTTATTGATCAGACTAGAAAAATATCTGCGATGCTATTTAATCTGATTCAAACCAGAATAAAAAGATTCCAGAAATGATTATCCATCCTCCGTCTTCCGTTCTCCATTCTCTCTCTTCAACAACTCCTCTGGAGCATTATACATTAATTAATAACAGAAAGAACTGAAGTGAAACAAAAATCTACCAACGTCGTTTGGCATGATACGGAAATTAGCAAAGCAGATCGCGAAAAACGCAATGGCCACAAAGGCGTAGTGGTCTGGATGACCGGGCTTTCCGCCTGCGGTAAATCCACGATTGCTACGGAATTACAAAAAATACTATTCGATCGCGGCTGCTATGTCGTTATTCTCGACGGCGATAATATTCGGCATGGCCTCAACGGTGATCTGGGTTTCTCACCCGAAGACCGTGAAGAGAACATCCGCCGCATCGGGCATGTGGCCAAGCTCTTTGCCGATTCGGGCGCGATCGCGATTACCTCGTTCATTTCACCCTATCGCAAAGACCGCGACATCAACCGGGCGTTACTCAAAGGGGGCGAGTTTATCGAGGTCTACGTGAAGGCATCATTGGAAACCTGCGAGAAACGCGATCCCAAAGGCCTTTACGATAAAGCGCGCAAGGGGATTATCAAGGAATTCACCGGAATCTCCGCTCCCTATGAAGAACCACTGAACGCCGAAATTGTCCTGGATACCGATGCTCTAACCGTCGAAGAATCAATCCGCAAGGTGATGGATTTTCTGGTTGAGAAGGGGATTGTAAAAGGGGAATAGGGAATAAGGTATTTGGGTGAGGGGTATGAGACGATAGAAAGTAGTGTCGGGATTGTATGAGTCAGTATAATCCGGAGAAGGATTTTACTACCGTAGAATGCTGGCAAAAAGCGAGAGATGTAAAACTCTATTTCTATCGGACGATTATTCCACTCCTTCCTCCTGATGAGAATTTTAATCTAAAAGCACAAATCAAGCGAGCTGCCATAAGTACAACTGCCAATATTGCAGAAGGTTATGGCCGATTTCATTTTCAGGAAGCAATCCAGTTTTATCGGATTGCACGTTGATCCCTATACGAACTAAAAGATCACTTAATTTCCAGTAAGGATTTAAAATTTATCCCTGTGAATCACTATACGGAAGGGATTGAGTACATCGAAGAAGCCAAAAGATTGTTGAACGGCTATATCCATTTTATCCAGAAGCAAGCGATGCAGTCGAAAAAATATGATCATCACACTTAATCACCGATCTCCCTAATACCTTATGCCCTATGCCTTATTCCATAGACCTTATTTCCTATTACCCATAAAACTTTTGAAATGTTTGATCTGATCTATACTACCGCCGTTCTCATACTCCTTTCCGTTAGCCTGATCAAAGAATGGCTGCGGCCGTCGATTACGGTGTTCGCGGCGTTATTGTTGCTTGTTGCCGGGAAGGTTATATCCGTCGATGAAGCCTTCGCCGGATTTTCGAACCAGGGTATGCTAACCGTGGCCTGCCTGTTCGTGATCAGCGCGGCCTTGCAGAATGCAGGTGGGTTCAATCGTATGATGACTCATCTGCTGGGGAACCGGGACATGTCGAACCGCTCACGCTATTTCCGCTTAATGCTGCCCGTATCGGGCTTCTCGGCTTTTCTGAATAATACACCGATTGTGGCATCGCTGGTTCCGGTCATTAAGAGCTGGGCGAAATGCAACGACATACCGGCATCCAAATACCTGATCCCGCTTTCCTACGCGGCGATATTAGGCGGCATGTGTACGCTGATCGGGACTAGCACCAACCTGGTAGTACATGGCATGTTGATCGACAGGGGTCTGCCGGGATTGGGATTCTTCGAGATCACCAAAATCGGATTACCGGTCGCGATTCTGGGCATCCTGTACGTGGCGCTGATCGGTCATCGTCTGCTCCCGGCCAACAAGGATCCCATTGCGCAATTAGGGGAGAGCACCCGCGAATTTATGGTCGAAATGAAAGTGACCGCCGAATATCCACATGCCGGGAAATCCGTAGAAGCGGCCGGCCTGCGGCACCTGCAGGGCTTGTTTCTTTTTCAGATTCATCGGGGCGCTGAAATCATTGCTCCGGTTTCACATACCGAAATCATCCGCAATGATGATCGCCTGTTTTTTACGGGTTTGCCGGATACCATCTACGAACTGCAGAAGACACTGGGCTTACATATTATCAAAGACAGCGAATTCGATCTTAAGAACATCGACTCCGACCGTCTGAAAACCTACGAGGCCGTGATTTCCAAGACATCTTCGCTGATCGGACAGACGGTTCGCGACTCCAATTTCCGTCACCAATACGATGCCGTGATCCTGGCGATTCATCGCGCCGGCAGCCGCATTAATAAGAAAGTCGGCGATATCATTTTTCAGCCCGGCGATACCCTGTTCATCATGGCGCACAATGGCTTCGATAAGAAATGGTACAACTCCCGCAGCTTCGCACTGGTTTCATCTAGCCTGGATATCTATTCCAAACCGCAGTGGAAGGGCAACCTGGCGCTGGGTATGCTACTGGTCATGATCCTGCTGGTAGCGTTTAAGATCGTGCCGATGCTTATTGTTGCGGCAGCTGTAGCAGCCTTGATGGTGATCGTGAATATCATCAATCCCGATGACGCCCTCAAAGCGGTGGATTTCGGGGTCTTGCTGATCATAGCTTCCGCGTTTGGTATCGGGCGGGCGCTGGAGAATTCCGGTCTGGCGGAGAGGATTGCCGCGGGCGCCATTGAACCGCTGGGCGTCTTCGGACCGGTGGGCATTATCGCGGGCGTGTTTTTCATCACCAGCATCTATACCGAATTGATCACGAACAATGCCGCGGCTGCGATTATGTTTCCGATCGCATTATCGACGGCTAGAGTCATGCAGCTCGATCCGCGACCGCTTATCCTGACGCTGACGTTGGCTGCTTCGGCTTCCTTCGCTACACCGATCGGCTACCAGACGAATACGATGGTCTATTCGCCCGGCGGGTATCGCTTTAAAGACTTTCTGAAAATCGGGGTAGTGATGAATGTCTTTGTGGGAATCTGCGTGACGGGGATCGTTTGTTTGATTTTCTATTAAGAAGAGGGATTAGCCGCAGATGGACGCGGATAGGCACGGATAAGAAAAAAAGGAATAGGGAATACGGGCTTACGGCGATCCACACTTCACTACGCTGCGCAGGGTAAAAAGGCGAATAACTTGTTGCCGTCAATTCAACCAGTTAACCAACAAACCAATCAATCGATATACGAAAATAAAAACCGCGGAAACTGTAGTAATTACCAATATTTTCACCGGAAATGAGGTGTGTTAATGAAATATAGAATTATACTTGAGCAGGACGAAGAAGGGATATTTGTTGCCGAATGCCCTTCTTTGCCCGGTTGTATATCTGAGGGGAAGACCCGCTATGAAGCTGTTACGAATATTCAGGATGCAATCAAAGGATATATAGAAAGTTTAGAAAAACACAATGAACCAATTCCGCTTTCGATCGATGAAGAAATCGTAGAGGTTGTTGTTTGAGTAAATTGCCGGTAATATCGGGCGAAGAACTATGTAAGAAACTAAAGAAGATTGATTATATCAAAGATCACCAAACCGGAAGTCATATCATTTTAAGAAATCAAAAAGCACCGCATAGGAGATTGACAATTCCAAAACATAAAGAACTGGCAAGAGGGACGCTACGGTCGCTAATTCGACAAGCAGGATTAACACTAGAAGAGTTTATTGAACTGTGATCCACTGACTGGATACAAGTGTTACTAACTCAATTTCTTAATTCGGGCTCTCATCAGTTAATGTAATCAATAAAATTAGCCGTAGATGGACGCGGATTTTTTAAGCCATTAACCCCAAAAGACGCAGGACTTGGGACAGAGACTGCAACGGAAAAAGCAAATATTTTATTGTAGTAATTAGTGACATTCGTGGACAAAATAGTTTTTAAAGAAGAATCCTACAAAATTATTGGCGCATGTATGGAAGTGCATCGGGAACTCGGCAACGGCTTTCTGGAAGGTGTCTACCAAGAGGCATTAGAAATCGAATTTAAAAATCAAGGTATACCGTATGAGCGAGAGAAAGAACTTAAAATATATTTCAAAGGAATAGAATTAAGAAAAAGATATAATGCCGATTTCATCTGCTATGAAAAAATTATCGTCGAAACCAAAGCGCTTTCAAATTTAACCGATGACCATCTCGGGCAGGTATTGAACTATCTAAAAGCCACGCAATTCAAATTAGGACTCCTGGTTAACTTTGGACAACCCAAACTCGAATATAAGCGCATAGTGAGATAAAACTGTCCACTAATTTCACTAATTACCACGAATGAAGAGATTATATAAATATTTATAGGATTCTTTTGATACAGAGAAAATTCATTGTATAAAATCGATAAACATTTGAAAGCACATAGATTTAAAAATTATACATAAAATAATTAGTGAAAATTAGTGTAATTAGTGGACAAAAATATTCCGTGTAATTAGTGGATAAACAATGAAAAAAGCCCTCCCCGGTACAGTCGCTTCGCTCCTTACGGGGCAGGCAT
>CAZPRY010000022.1:38925-67428 GCA_964589175.1 uncultured bacterium | reverse complement strand
GGCGACCATTCAGCTGACAGACGCAGACGGAACTATGAAAACCTTTCGCGAAGCCGCACTGCCTTTTGCATATACATTCACAAAATCCGACGACTTTTACGCCAGTCTGATCGCTTTCGCCTCCGGAACTACGGGACGCATCGACGCCAGTATCTACGTCGAAAACTCCCTGTTTTTGACCGATACCAGTGAAACCGGGAATCCGATTTCCGGCGTGGGCGGCATGATCTACGGCAGCAATTTTACCGCAATTATTGAGGAAAGCTATGATTCGGGAAAATAGAAAAGCGCCCAATCTGAATTTCATTTGTCGAAAAATCATCCGAAAAAGCCGGATTCCGTTTTTCAGCCTACTGGCGTTTGGGCTCCTTTTTCTGTTGAGCTGCGAGGAAAATCCGCTGTTGTACCGCAAAATCGTCTATCTTGATTATACGGTATGCTACGAGGTCGAGGGGAACGTTCCGACGGCTTACGTCGATGTGCTGAACGCCAACGCAGAACACGTGGTAATGCCGACGGTAGAACTTCCCTGGACCTACTCGTTTACTTCCTGCGAGGACACGGAAGTAGCGATGATCGTCCGGGGAAACGCGGCCTGGGGCAGCGACGTGAGAATCACGGCCAGGATTCTGGTAGATGATGAAATATTCCAGCAGAATTCATCAGACATATATTCTGGTTTTACGGCGCTGAATGGCACTATCCGGGGATGGAGATACAGTACCATCGTCGAGGAAGAGTATAAACAGTAATGACGATCGCAATCAAATCGAAGGCAGCATGAAATTAGCAAAATATTTCCTGATCCTTTGCGCAGGGCTGGTCGCCGGAGAGATTCTATCGGCGGCGCCTTTTTACCTGAGCGGCACGGTCTGTGATTCGCTGACCAGCAAAGGCATCCCCGACGTCAACATCACTCTCAAAGGAACCGATTTCGGCACCGTCACGAGCAAAGATGGTAGCTTCATCTTTTTGATCCCCAATGCCAACATGGATGGAGAACTGGTAATTTCACATATCGCCTATCACAAAAAACTGATCTCCGTTGAAGAGTTGAGCAAACACAAAGATGTGATCCTCAGTCTGAAAAACATCGAATTGCGCGAGGTACAGGTCGAAGCCAATCGTAAATATTTTCAATACGATCAACCGATGAACAACAGCGTAACGCAGATCTCGGCCGATGAATTCGAGGCCAAAGGCTTTGTGGATGCCGCCGATATCCTGGCTTCCGACCAGAGTACGACTATCGATGAGGATATCAGCGGGCGAAAATCCATCTCCATACGCGGATCGAATAACTACGAAGTAATGATTCTCTACGACGGTGTACGCATTAACAACAATTTCGATAATCTCTTCGATCTGTCCCTGATCAATCCCGCCTCGATTCAACAGATCGATGTGATTAAAGGAAGCAACTCCGCCTCGTTTGGAGCTTTCGGATCGTCGGCCGTAATTAATTTCATTCCCCGCCTGGAACAGGATTACTTACTCCGTTTCAGCCAGCGTGTCGGCACCTATGATTCGGGCGATTGGGGAGTCAATTTCTATAAGAATATCCATGGTCTGAAACTCTTTTCCTCCGTACAGAGAGCCGGATCGACGTTGCAATACATGGAAAGCTCCGAATTCGATACGCAGATGCTGCACAAATCGGAGAACAACACGGTCAATCTCGCCTATGAATTCGGAAAGCAGATGGAAGGCCGCAAAAGGCATCAGCTGCGGGCGAACTACATATCCACCGAACGCAGCTACGATAATCTCCATTACGCTAACACCATCGACCTTGCACAGGGCGTAAAGAGTATCAATTATTCCGTGAAACTGTTCGAGGCCGGCGATACGAAACTCGCGATCTCCGATCAGAACTTCGAAGACAGCCATTTCTGGAACTACGGAACGTATAATCTCACACGCGAAATTCTCGATAACACTTTTCAGTACAGTTTCATCCAGACCCTTCACCTGAATCAGTACGATCTCTTTCTGAACTACATTCATGACTCAGCCGACCTGAGTTATACCGATATCCGTAAGTTAAACGATGTGGACGTCCTGCGGGCCCTGGACCAGGATTATACCCGTGATAAAAACGGTTTCGCAGCGACAATCCATTTCGAGAGAGAGACCAATGTGAAAGCGCTCGAACTCAACGCGATTACCTTCAATTTTAGTCATGAATGGGTGGATGACATCCTGCCAAATTTTGCCTCCGGCGCCGACACCGCGGCATCGATCGCCAATTACTGGAACGAAACATCCTACACGATCAATACTGCCTATATCGGCTATTTCAACGGCATGAAACTGAATGGACATTTCAGCTACGGCGTAAATTATACGATCCCGACTCTGTATCAGCAACTCCTGGCCAAGCTGTACTGGTACCCGGGATACATCCGCGATAAGCTCCTGCCCGAATATAAAAAAAATCTGGAAGTCGGAGTCGTGCTCTCCAATGCAGGCATGGGTACCTTCCCTCAGTTTGAATTCACGAGCGTGGTTTTTCACAATACCTACTCCAATAAATTTCGTACAATCCACATGACCGGCAGTCCCATATCGCTGTTCGATAATCACACTTCCGCCGAGATTACCGGATTGGAAACATCCTTCCAGGTGCTGCTTTTCAAACGCGACTTAAGTTTGAACTCCTCTATGTCGAAGTATTTCATCGACGATAAAGTCGCCTTCCCCTTCAAACCCGATCTGAAATTCACGGCCGGTTTCACACTGGATATTAAAAATTTCAACCTCGACTTCGTCTGGTTTTACGAAACCGAGCGAGAAGGAAAAATCCTGGCCTCATACGGTCAACTCCAGGATCTGAGTCTGCCTCCGTTTAGTAACATCGACATTCATATAAAAAAATCATTCAATCTGTGGCGGGTGCACACTTTCGTGAGCCTCAGCGGCCGGAATATTTTCAGCAAGGAGCGGGCTCTGGAAGGAATTACGCTGCGGGATAGACGCATCTATTTTACACTCGGTTTCGACTTTAAATAATTCAATCTAGCGATGAGGACACTTTGAAGCGACAAGGCCTAATTCTGCGGACCACAATTCTCTGTCTCATTTTTTCGGGAGTATTCTGCTGCACGCAAAATCCGTTTTCCACTCACGCCAAAATCGAAACGAGAAACATCACAGGCAAAGTAGCCCTGAGTGATGACATCGATCCAAGCCTGGTCTATGTCTGGCTGGAAGAAATCCAGGTTGGCGATTATACCGATGAAGCCGGCGAGTTCTCGATTCCGATGCCGCCCGCGGATGTACAGGATCTGGGGGACGGTCTGAGCGGGGATGCACACCTGTATTTTTACCTCAGTAATTACAAAATCGTCAAAAAAATTATTCGCTTTGTCGACGGAGAAATTGAGAAGGATCAGCCACTCATCACACAGAAGGGACATCTCAGAGAGACGGTCATCCTTCCCAAACTACTCAGTGTAAACACTTCGATAAGTTATCTATTTGAGGTAAATGAATTCGGGACCTACGAGTACCTGCAGGTCCACATCGATTTACTGACCTTTAGCGATACAGTCCGGGTCAGTTCCATGCGAAAGTCGGCCGGTGTCGGCATTCCGGCCTACCGTACCGGAATCATCTTTGAGCCCCTTGACGGAGATCCTGAAGATATCATCATCTACAATTTTGTGGACGGTTGGATGAATCCGGAAATCATCCTGCCTGATTCAAGTCTGAATTGGACGGTGAATTACGACTTCTCCAAACTCAACAACTTCCCGCACGGGGAGTACAGGGTCTATCCCTACCTGGCCATCGACCAACCGCGTTTATCGCAGAATGAGTATTTTATTGTGGAGCGGGTTCGACAAAACATGGGAAAACGGGCGGACCTATTCGGCTATACATACCATCTGCTGCCGATGAAGCGTAACGATGCTCCGTTGAAGATCCCTTTTATAAAACCCGAGATGTAAATCGATCGTATGGTTTCCGGGTCGGCGGGTTATACAACATTGATCCGAAACGGCAAATTGAATTCTGCCGCAATCTTTTCCAGTGTGTCGTAGACTTTTATCTGAATGGTCAACTGCAACCGGTTGCGTTCCTCGGCTTCGAACTCCTTTTCACCGGCGACATAAATGTGCTCCTGACCTTGTGCTTTGGGTGAATTTTTCAACATGCGAATATACGCATCCATCCCGTCCCGAATCGTCTCCAGGCCCGCGAATGCCTCCGGATTGATCGGTAGAACCCTTTAAAGGTGCGAACTTCCGGTGACGCCAGGATTACGCCGCTTTTAATGCCATCGACATACCACTTCAGTCGCGCTATAGTGTGGGACTCAACCCCGCGACGATCGGCGCTGAGCAGCACATCCGCGGTAATGCGGGCGTGCTCCGCCGAAAGCCCGATCTACTCTAAAACGGTCGCCACGAAGGATTGCAGGGCTTCGGTATGCACGAGTACTCGATCCATAAGCGCTTCCCCTATTTATATCCAGGCAGTACAGGGCTATCAAATCACAGGTGCAGACGCACCTTCCAGCCGGTCATCAGCTGGGTTATCCCCAGTATCAAAAAAGCGAAAACGACCGATCGCAGGATGCCGATGCCGTCATGTCCCAAAACCGTCGAATAAAATTTGATATTGAAAATTGCCAGCAAGGCATAGATCATCGATGGCAGAATATAGGCCAGAAGCGGATTCGTACCGGCGGGCCGGGCAAACGCCGCCCATTTGCTGAATCCCCGCACATCCACCAGCCAATATAAAAATGCGAATAACAGGCAGCAGATCCCGGAACTGTACAGGCTCCAGGACGGCGTCGCCAGGTTTTTGGAGATGCCGTACAGGCCCCGCAGCAGGTAGCCCGTTGCAAACAGGAAAACGGCAAAGACAATGATCCGGCGAATACGTTTCCGGGGCTCTTGCAGGTGCGAACTTTTAACGAACAGCAAGGCTACCATCATACCGGCCGTCGTAATGGAGGCATGACCGCCGATATGCCCGCCCAGCCAAAGGTAATCGCCAATAAACGGAATAAAGTCAAGTTTGCCGGTTTTATCACCAATGTAGAGCGCAATAAAAAACGCAATCATACCGATCATGGCGATCTGATTGTCTTTACAGAAAAAGTAAACGGCGCAGCTGAATAGGTATGACCACCCGATGAGGCCCAGAATCCCCCACCAGCTGGTCTGCATCCACTCGATCTGCCCGGCATCCTCCCGACGATAGATTGCGGCCAGAACGATCAATAGCACGATTCCGACGTACTTCAATACTTTATAAATGCGGGCCCGCGGGCCCTCCGCCGGCGGATACTGATTCCAGACCAGCAGGACTCCAACGAACATCAAAAAGGTCCATAGATGTTTTTCCAGTCCCGTCGCCGCTGAATCCAGCGAACCAATATTAACCATAAAAACACCGATCACCAGAAGCCCGGCCGTCCGGATCAGGATATGCTTCCAGATGTCCCAAACCGAATCGCCCTTTCCCATCCGGTTGCCGATGGCGAAAGGAATCGCCATTCCGACGATGAAGAGAAAGGCCGGAAAGACCAGATCGACAAAAGTCATTCCGTCCGCTTCGCTGGGCATGTGTTTCATCCATTGCGGAATATTTCTGACACCCGCCAGGTCGTTTACAAAAACCATCGTGAAAATGGTCAATCCCCGGAAAATATCAATCGACAGGATACGCCGGGATTTTTCTGCTGCGCTCATAACCGTCCGACTCCTATAATTCCGTTCATTCAATTGGAGGATAAAATAAAAAAAAGTGGATGGATTTCAAACAGATAAACGAAGCCCGTCGGATTTTTGAAATTTTGTTACTATTGAGACGAGTAAAATTTGCAGAAATCGTCATATGAGGATTTAATGCTGATTGGAAGCTGAATATTTTTTTGCATCGTTGCCAAAAAGAGATTGACATTTACCAAACCGGTTTGTATATATATACTGGTTTGCAGCACAAACCATGTTTCAAAAAACGAAAAGGAGTTGCCAATGAGCCCAACCGTTAACCTTAAAACTCTCGAAAGAGAGATACAACGAGCGAATTTTAAAGACGGTATTTACGATATCACGTGGGGGCTGTTCATGTGTTCCATGCTCAGTCCGATGGTCGAAAGTATCGGTATCCCGAAACCGCTTAGTATTCTTTTTTTTTCCGGTCCTCGCAGTTCTCTTTTTGATATTCGGAAAGCGATATATCACGGCCCCACGCTCCGGAATCGCCCGGCCCGGCCGGAAAACCAGGCGCCAAGCAAAAGCCGTTTTGATCGCCGGCGTCACCCTGAATCTGATCATCATTGTGAAAATCATCCTGATAAGACTCGGAATCATCCACCTGCAGTCCGTTCCGATGATGACCTCGGCATTGCTTACTTCCGTTTTCTTCATCACGATCTTCGGTTTTCTGGGTTTCATCACGGATTACTTTACCCTATTTCTGGTTGGTGCGCTTTTCGGAATCAGCATACCGGCCTCCGAAATACTGTATCCGTACCTTGGAGAGCCGCTGGATACACTGCTTCCCTTTGGACTCTCGGCGTTTGTCATCCTTGGAATCGGGGCAAAAAATCTGTACGCATTTATTAAAAATAATCCAATCGAAATGCAGGGAGTTAGCAATGCATAAAACTCTTGATTTGAAAGAACTGGAGAAGAAAGCCTTCCGGGCTACTTTCCAGGATGGGCTCTGGGATATTTTGATCGGATTGACATTGCTGCTGTTCATGGTCGCTCCGCTATATGTCAGCCGTTATGGATTTGGGGATTTCTGGAGCTCGATACTGATGCTGCCGATCTACCTGGTTGCCTTTGCATTGGTAAAAGCCGGCAAGAACAGGATCACGGTTCCGCGCCTGGGCATAATGAAAATCGGGGAAGGGCGCAAACGAAAATTAAAGGGTCTGAACATCATTCTGGTTCTGATTGTTATTCTGGGTATCATCGCAGGATTGATTGTGTTCCGTCACGGTCCGGCGTTGCGTAGAATGAACTGGATTTTTCCGGGTGTTATTTGTTTTGTCTTCATGTTCACTTTCAGTTTCGCCGCCGTTCTGCTGAATGTCCCCCGTTTCTTGTTCTATGGAACGATGGTTGTGATCCTTGTGCCGATCGGCGAAGTCCTCTTTTTGCAGGGCTATGTAGCGCATCATGGCTACCCGCTGGTTTTCGGGATTACGTCCCTGGTGATCGTGCTGACCGGCATCGCGCATCTGGTTTTATTCCTGCAGAAATACCGGTTGCCCACCGCGGAGGAAAACCATGGCAGTAACTGACGCCGAAAACGAAAAGATTCAATCCATCGCAGAAATCGATCGCCTGATCCACGAGCCGGCCCGCCTGATGATCGCAGCCTACCTCTACGTCGTCGAAAGCGCCGACTTCCTCTTCATCATGCGCCAAACCGGCCTGACCAAAGGCAATCTGTCCTCGCATCTGAGCAAACTGGAAGCCGGCGGCTATGTCGAGATCAAAAAGGAACTTGTGCACAAAATCCCGCGGACTTTTCTTAGTCTGACACCGGCCGGACGCCAGGCCTTCGAGGCCTACCAGCAGAGCATGAAACAGTTTTTAATGGACCTGCCCGCTTAGGTCAAGGATCCGGATAAACAGGAGGATCGGGATTATAATCCAAAGAATCTTAGAGCAATGGCAAATAAAAGATTTCAATCCGTATCGGATAGCCGTTATATTACCTTGTAATCGCAAGTTATCCGGAAATTCGTTATTCTACTGACAAGGAGGAAGTCGTGAGAACTAATGCTATCCTGATCGGCAATTCGGACGGGATCGGCCTGGCTATAACCCGCCAACTGCTCCAACAAGGCTGGCAGGTTGAAGGTATTTCGAGGAGTAAATCAACGCTGATCGATCCGGCTTACCGGCATACCATCGCCGATGTTTCAGATGAAAACTATCCCGGCATCCTGGCTTCCATTCTTGAAACATCCGGCCCGCCCGATCTTTGCATTTATTGCGCCGGAATCGGCGAGCTGTTCGATCCCGCTCATATGGAGAACGACGTAAAAACGCTTGAGGTCAATCTGCTGGGCATGCTGAAAACAGCAGCAGTCGTAATTCCTGCGATGATTCGCAAAGGCAACGGGCACTTCATAGGCATTTCCAGCGTTGCGGACGATCTGCTTTCCCCGGAAGCACCCGCCTATCATGCCTCCAAAGCGGGATTTTCCAACTACCTCGAAGGGCTGGCTTTGGCGCTCAGATCCACGAATGTCCATATATCCAATGTGCGTTTCGGATTCGTCGACACCAAATTGGCCAAAGGCGATGTCAAGCCATTCATGATCAGCGCTGAACAGGCCGTCCGGCATCTTCTGATCTGCATGGACAAAAAGCCCGTCCGCTATACCGCTCCGCGAATCGTGATCCCGCTCGTTAAATTCCGTAAATGGATGATGCGCCTGCAAATTTTCGCTCAGGGAACTCTGTTAAAAGGTCGCCGGGGATAAAATATCAGACCACAAGCATTGTAAAAAATTCCTGCAACCTTTACATTAAATACAGATATAAGATATACATGCAGAAAAAGAATCCTGCGTGCGATTTTTTCAGTATTTCTTTGGTGATGGTACGATGTCGCGTCAACTTTCGAAAGAGGAATTCGATGAAACGTGATCGCGAAATTTTATCACTTCTTATCATTCTTCTCCTGATCCTGTCAGGTTGCGGGAAGATCAATACCGAGTACGAAGCCGAGCAGCCTTTCCTGAGCTACTTGTGGGAAAACCCGGACAGTGGAATTGAGGATAAGGTATGTGTGTACCAGGATGGGTACACATCACTGATGTACAAACGCTGGCTACGCAATTTTCGTATGGAAGTCGTATTAAGTCCGGCTTGGATTGATAGCATACAATCCGGTTTTGAGGAAGCTGATTTCAACACATTTGATGATGAATATATCCATATCCCGGGTACAAGTTGTTCGGTCGAACGGTATGAAATTCGATTTACCTCTCGAGAAACAACTAAGACTACATTGATCCACAGCGGTGCGACGATACCATCCGAACTGCAGAAAATTTGCGTTTTACTCGGTACACTGACTTGCTTTATTAAAGATCAGGTTGACGAAGGAGTCGTCCTGATCCTGGAGGAACTACCGATAATTAACTGGCCATTCTCCTACCACCTGCGTTTAAATGATATCGGCTACGAAGAGCTATACTTCGAACAGCTATCCGAAGGTCTCTCGATTAAAACCTATCTCGATTCCCTGAAGCAGATTCACAACCGGCTTCCCCTGTTTCATGAAGAAAATCTCTTAGTCGCTTTGGACTATTTTAACGAAAACCGATTTCACTTATCGGGAAAATGGTCAATTCAATTCTGGTCGGATCTCTTCCGAACGGATACTAGCGAAGTAAAGCAACATGGGCTGCATGTGCAGGGCGATGATTACCACAAATACTTGGGAGTCGCTCGTGCCACCTGGATAGTTTGCGGGGATCCTACGGATGGCGCCGTCGCCGTGTGGGTTGATACTTTTAAAGGAGAACTACTTATCCAACCGGAATGATCCATAAAAATTGATGAGGTTTTAAAACCTGATCACGCATGGAATGGCAAAAAGCGAGACGCCTCCCGGAAAGGATTCCGGAAGGCGTCTTCAATTTCTATTGCGCGGGGAGCTAATCCTCGTGGATTATAATCTATACTTTGACGATGTTGGGCTTTTCGAGACCATAGCCCTTCTTCTTGTCTTCGACTTTGAGTAAAAAGGCAAACAGGAGCGCCGTTATGCCAAAGGTCATAAAAATAATCATCGGCAGGGTATAATTATACGTCGTAAGGGTCTGTCCGTCCTGCACGATGGTGCCGGTCACGCAATATTTATCAAGCACCCAACCGATCAGGGCCGGGACAAACATCAGCGCCCAGGCATTCTGAACCCAGAAAATAAGGGCATAAGCCGATCCCAGTTGCCGTTCCGGGATGATTTTCGGAACTGAGGGCCACATCGCTGAAGGCACCAGTGAAAATCCGATCCCGAGAGTGATCATCAGCAGAATCGCAATCAGCCAGTGATTCAAGATCGGAACAGCGAACAGCAAATGCACCAGAATAATCAACAGCGAGCCGATGATCATAATCGTAGCTCCTTTGCCCTTGCGATCGTACAGATTGCCGAAGAAGGGCGTCAGCAGGATGGTGCCAAAGGGCAGCAATCCGGGAATAGCGCCGGCCCAACTTTCGGCCACTCCAAATTTATTTACCATAAAATAGGTGGCATATTTCAGGAATGGAAATACAGCAGAGTAAAAAAGCGCGCAAAGGATGGTAATATACCACCAGCCTCTGTTTTTGATAATGCTTAGAATATCTCTGATGTGGAATTCGTCTTCAGCAATAGGATTAGTTTGATTTTGCTTATTGGCGGCCGCAACGGAAGCTTCAAGTTTTTTATCATTAACGGTGTAGACAAAGAAAGCAAGCACGCCGATACATAGCATAATCAGGCAAATCAGCACCGGCGCCGAAACACGCCCAAAGGCTTTCGCGATCGGTAATGATGTTGAAAGCGCCAGAGCAGTACCCAACCGGGCGATAGCCAATTGAAGCCCCATCGCCAGGGCCAACTCGTGACCTTTAAACCATTTGACGATGATTTTGGATACCGTAATACCGGTCACCTCCACCCCGACGCCAAAGATGGCAAAGCCCAGGGCAGCGAGCCAGACCTGAGCTGGAAAAGTCCAGAACAGAATGTGCCAGCTCAAACCGTCAAGGACATGCGTGCTTATCGCCCAATATTTTACTGCTGTTCCGCAAACCATAACGACTGCTGATACTAATCCCGTAAAACGGACACCCATTTTATCAAGGATGATTCCGCCAAAGATCAGGAAAAACAGGAAGACATTAAACCAGCCATAAGCGCCGGTATACCATCCGTAATCGGTACTGCTCCAGTGCAGTTGTTTCTCCAGCATCCCCTGGAGCGGTGCCATCACATCCGCTAAAAAATAACCCGCAAACATGGTAAACGCGACGATTATCAAAGCTAGCCACCGGGCGCTCTTCTTATCTCGTAACGTCTGAATTATCTGGTCTGTCATTCTAACTCCTTATATTTCAGTGCCGTCTCGCGAAAAAGTGCCTGTAATCTACTTAATTCCATTAAAAGTCAAAAAGTATTATCGCCGGGCGGTCGAAGAAAATGTCTCGTTATAAAGGTCTCGACGGTCTTTTCAACAAGCGAAAATCAGCCCGCGACACCCGTTCGTCCGTCCGTCGAACGATAGTTTCAGCCGCTTAACGCCGTAACTTTACCTATTGATGGAGTACCGGCTCCCGGCGTTAATCGCACTGCAATTTATTTTTCAGCAAGTGCAAAATTCCATAGCATTGCATTTCAAAATTCTATGTAAACTTGTGCCTGTACGTTGGAATGCGTACGGAATAAAATAGAATGGAGAGTACAAAATGAAGGTAAAAACAGTCCTGATCCTGGTCTTGTGTATCGCCATCGTTGCGTGTTCGCAAACCGATAAAATACCCAAAACCGTCCAGAAAGCATTTCAGAAACTCTACCCGGATGTGGCTGAGGTGAAATGGGATCAGGAAAACGAAGAGACGTTCGAAGCGTCTTTTCAGGTGGATAGTGTGGCAATTTCGATCGTCATTGACAAAACCGGCAAATTGCTCGAAACCGAAACGTATCTGAGTGCCGGGGCATTGCCTGATACCGTGCGTGCCTTCGTTCAGATCAATTATCCAGAATGTCAGATCTCGGAAGCCGCCCGCATCGTTGATTCGGAAGGCGTAGTAACCTACGAAGCCGAAGTGGGCAACGATTCGACAAAAGTGGACCTGATGTTTGATGTGGCCGGTTTGCCGTTACAGAAACCGGCGGAGGCTGAAGAGGGCGCTGAGGGCGGGGAAAACGAATAATCTTCGTTTTTAGGTTTTAACCAACCCGGTTTGAAAAGGCTGCCTGACGAAGACAGCCTTTTCTTTTTTGCGCCAATGAGCAATAATTCCGTTCCCTGTTCCTGCCATAGACATTACGCCCGAAATCTGTTATATTTCAGTCAATGAAAAATCAAACAACCAGAAATACGAGGGTTACATGTCCGAAAGTATGATCCGGCAATTCATGGAAATGGTGCGAATTCCGAGCGAATCGGGCAACGAAGCCGAATTCATTGATTATCTGAAAGGCGAATTCGAAAAGATCGGGGCCATTGCGCAGAAAGATGACTACGGCAACCTGGTAGCCAAACTGCCTGCCAAAGGCTGCATGGGCAAGGAGCCGATCCTGCTCTCCTGCCATGCCGACACCGTTAAACCGGGCGTGGGCATTGAACCGGTTTTGGAAGAAGGCATCATCCGCTCCAAAGGCGAGACGATCCTGGGCGCCGACGATAAGGCCGGCATCGCCGAAATGCTGGAAGCCCTGCGAGTGGCTGAAATTCATCCGCCCATCGAGATCGCCATCAGCCGCCAGGAAGAGGTCGGTCTGTTCGGGGTCAAGAACCTCGATTACAGCCTGCTTACGGCGAAAAAAGGCTTTCTGCTCGATAATGATACGCTGGATACGATCGTCATCGGCGGTCCCTCCTACTTCGCCATCGACGTGGAAGTGCGCGGCAAATCCGCCCACGCGGGCATGGAGCCGGAGAAAGGCATCAACGCCATCCTGGCCGCCTCGAAAGCCATCAGCGCGCTGCGCCTCGGTCGTCTCGATCATGAAACCACGGCCAATGTCGGCGTCATCAGCGGCGGCCTGGTGCGCAACGGCGTCCCGGACAAAGCCTCTTTTCTGGCCGAATGCCGCAGCCTGAACCACGCCAAAGCTCAAAAACTGGCCGACGAGATGGTCGACAGTATTCGCAAACAGGTCGAGTCGATCGGCGCTACTTGCACGATCAAAGTCGATAATCTCTGCAAGGCCGTCGACATTCCCAGGGATTCCGCCACTGTGCTACTCTCCCAAAAAGCCCTCAAAACCGTTGGCATCGACGCGCAGACCACCTTCATCACGGGCTTTACCGACGCTTCAATCTACAACAACAAGGGCATCGAAATGGCCGTAGTCGGCATCGGCGCACGCCTGGAACATTCCGTCGACGAACATATCTATGTCGCGGATATGGAAAAGGCCGTCAGGATGATCCTCGAAATTTTGCGGCTTTCGGCGGAGTAAAGTCAGCATGATCATCCAATCGGATTCCATAAAACTCATTCCCGTCCAGGGCGATGACCCGGAGATTCGCAGGATCCTCGACGATCAATCGCTACTGGACAATCTCAGCGAGACGCGCCGCTATCCCGAAGCCATGCCGCTGACGATGACCTTTCGCATCGTTGCAAACGAGACGACCATCGGCGAAATCAGCCTGAAATCCCTGCGCTGGTACAACCACAAGGCCGAGATCAGTCTCTTCATCGCCCCGGAGCAGCAGGGCAAAGGCTACGGCAAACAGGCTTTGAAAGCGCTGCTCGATTACGCCTTTTACAAGATGAATCTTCATCGCCTGGAAGCGGAGATCATGGAGTACAACCGGGCTTCAGTGGCCCTGTTCGAGAGCTTCGGATTCGTCCCGGAAGGACGTCTGCGGGAAGCCCGTTTTCATAATGGGCAATACACCGACATCCTGCGCTATGGCCTGCTGCAGCGGGAATATTTCGCCCGACACGGGGAGACTCCGATAACGGTTTAAGTCAGCACTTTCAATTCAGTAAATTTTACATACGTTCCGAGGCCTGCCCAAACCGGCATGCTTCATTTCAGGAGAATTCATGAGTTTTGAAAAATACCAGCGCCTTTTAACGATTCTGATCGCCGGTTTCCTGATCGGAAATTCCACCCTGTGGGCCAGCCCCGATTCGATCCTTTTCGTGATCCGCGTGGATGATGTGCTCTGCCAAAACACGACGATTCTGCCGCGCAGCATCCTGCCGTTCGAGGAGATGGCCAACAGCCGCGACGCCAAAGTCACCTGGGCGGTGATTCCCCATCGCCTCATCGAAGACGCCAACAGCGACGGCGTTTTGGCCGGGGAACTGCGCGCAACGGTTCAAAAGGGCAATGAGATCGCCCTGCACGGCTACAATCACATCTGCCCGCTCTGCGGCAGCAGCAACCATGAGATGCAGTGCACGAATTCGGCAACACCGGTTTCGTATGATCTGCAAAATCAAATGATCCTGGACGGCCTGGCGATTCTTCAAGAACAATGTGAAGTTGCCCCGACCGTCTTCGTACCGCCCGGCCACCATGCAGACGATACGACTTATCAGGTACTGCTCGATAATGGCCTCGACCTGATCTCTACGACCGGATCGGGCCCGGCCCTGATTTACGGGAACCTCTTCAACCTCGGCATCCATAATGAATACACCTGGGCGCTTACCGAATCACAATATGGGTCGCAACTGCAGACCGCCCTGGCGAACATCGAATCCACTGCCGAAATGCAAGGCTACTATTGCTTATTATTACATGATTACTTTATCCGGTCGGGCTACGAAAACGGGCTGGTTATCCGCTGGACGGGCGAGTTGCTGGATTCCCTGAAAACCCGCTACGGCGAGCGGATTGTCTTCAAAACCGTCAGTGAGACCGCCGAAATTTTCCAGCGCAGCAGTGTAGCTGTTAAACACGATGCCGCCCCGTTGCCGGGGAGTTTCACCCTTTATCCGAATTACCCAAATCCGTTTAATCCGCAGACGACCATCCGCTACGATTTGCCCAAACCGTCCTTTGTGCGACTGGAAATCTTCGATTTACAGGGACGGCTGGTCGCCACTCCCGTGAACCGGTTTCAGACGGCCGGATCATACAGTTTTCGATGGAATGCCGGCGGCTTGCCATCCGGATATTATCTCTATCAACTGCGCAGTTCCGAAACCAGCGCCCGGCGGAAATGCCTGCTGCTTCACTAAAATCGACATGCTGCCATCGGCGCACGCCCGGAACATTCCGTCGATGAAAATATCTATGCTGCGGCTCTGCGCGGGATAAAGAGCGGATAGCAATTCCTGGCGGATCGGCCCAATCATCTGCACCCCGGAAATCCCGAATCAGTTCCTTCAATTTCCGGACTGCAATTGAATCCTGAGAAGCCCTCCTGCGTTATGCCATCGATCAGATACAGGTTCCGCCAGAACTTTCATAACATATTTTTCTGTTTCTTGTAGTCGTAGTCAGGGTCGTAATCCACCTCACCGAAAAAATCCAGAATCTTCATCTGGCGACGACGCAGAATATACTCTTCGAGCGCCTCCGTGACAGCCGCCTTTTTGGTCTTGTGCTTACCGACCTCTTTGGCGGTTTCCAGTAATTGATCGTCTATTGCAAGCTTAGTCGGCATTGTTTTTTCCTCCTATGCTACAATCAATCTACATGTCGTAATATGTGAATGCAATTGTAAGCATTGAGAAATGTATCGAACCTGGTACCAGTGACCGGCTGCAGCGGCGTGTTTAACCTCCGCAAAAAAACAACCGGGATCACGATCTCGACGGAAGCCGTCTCGAAATATAGGGAGACTATCAGCAGGCCTGCGAAACTTACCTTTTTCAAAATCTTTCGAATTTCTCATAGCAAAGTTGTATATTTCTGGCAAGCGAATCGCAGAACTTCCATGAAGCATAAAATCAATCCATACATACTCGCACTTGTCCTTTTACTCCCGATATGCGTCAATGCCGGGTTGGTCATGTCCACTCATGGATACATCACACTGGAATCTTATATCCACGGCATTAGCGAAACCCGGGGTGAATATCCGGCCTATCGCTCCGAAACGATGGCTTATGTGGATGTTTACCGCTGGAATCGCTTGTACCTGAACGCTCTGCTCGGCAATACCACCATGATTTCCCATTCAGATTCCCTGGCCTGGAGATTAAACAGGATTCGCTACACGCTGTCGCCCGGATTCCGCATTGAGTTCGATAAGTGGCTGATCAAAGGGACATTATTTCATGAATGTATTCACCTCATCGACCAGCGTGAAGAGATCATCCCGGGATTCCAGAGAGGTTCTACATGGTGGAACAGTCTCCAAATCGGCATCGGCACCAAAGGCGCTTATTATTTGTACCTGCGCGATCAGTATCGACGAATAAACAATAAATTTCTAAATTCCTGGGATGCCCAGATCAATTTCGGGCGGATTATTCCGGCTCAAAACACGATTACCACCGGTCAAAATCATAACTACCGCTACGAATTGTTCAGCCTGCTGCGTTATCATATCGGCAGCTATTGGAACTGGGCTTCTTTCGTCAGCCTTCGGCAAAATCTCTGGGTCAACGCCGATCACTCAGTCGAACACAAGATTGGCGTCACAGTCAATTTCTTCCGGCGGGGCACCGTCAACTTTGCCGGCATTTTTTATACTTATTATTTGTATGATACATTTCTGCATGATAACGAAGATTCGCTGGGGGCGCTGGGAGTCAGAGTTGTTTTTTAACCATTTCTCTAAAAAGAGACTATAAAGTAAATCAATGAAACGGAAACAACACAGCAGACACATCATCGTTATTGCATTACTGCTGCTGCAATCCATGGCCTATGCAGAACTCCTTATGCATACCCACGGTTATATCGCTTTTGCGCCCTATGTGACCGGTGTTCCGAAGGAAAAGGATACTTACCCGGGTTACCGGGCTGAGTTTCTTTCCAGCGTCGACATCTTCAATTTCGGAAGAACCACTGTTTATGGAATGATCGGCAATACAACCCTGATGAATCTCGGCCAGGTATCCGGTTTCAAACTAAACAAAATTCGGTACAATCTGGCCGCAAGCGCTCGCTACGAATTTGACAACTGGCTCATCAAGGGCAGCTTTTATCGGGGCAGTATTCATAAAATAAGTCAATCTGAAACGGGTACGCCTATCTGGTGGAACAGCATTCAGCTTGGGGTCGGCTCCAAAGGGGCGTATTATCTGTACCTGCCGGAGGAGTACCGCAAAGTGCAGAACCGGTTTCTCAATACGTTGGACGCCCAGATCAATGCGGGCGTGTTCATCAAACCCAGGGGGAACGTTTACACCGGCATGAATCATCATTTCAAATACGAGGTCTTCAGTTTGCTTCGCTATCATCTGGGGGCATACAAAAAATGGGCTGCTTTTGCAGGTCTGAGTCAGAATACCTGGTTTTTAACCGATTCCGGCACCGAACATAAGATCAACCTGACTTTGAATTTATTTCGAAAAGGGGCAGTGAATTTCGCCGGTTTCTTCTATACTTACACGCTATACGATAATTTTTACCCGGACAATGATAATCAAATGGGACAGCTCGGCGCAAGAGTGATCTTTTAGCGGGTCGTTCATTCAACTGATGCAAATACATTTTGAACACTGAAAGAAGCGGTGCTAAATTCAGACGATGAAAACACAGCGCCTGATGCCGCTTGCCCTGCTCACCTCGCTCCTGTTCTTCTGGTTGGCGCCTCTGTCCGGTTTCTCACAGAATGCCGCCGATTACCCATATTCGACTCCGGACGCGGCTAGCCCGGTTCCCCATCAGATCACATTCGGCTATTGGAACGATAATCTGATCTTCGAGTTTCTGGATAAATTCATGAAAGATGGAAACGATAACTACGTTACGGCCAGTTTCTGGTCGCAGATCGATTTCGAGAAGATTAACCACTGGTGGATGATCGATATCTATTACAACATTCTGACCAATAAAACGGACAACTATCGTTTTGATCTGTTGGCGCTGAAGTTTTCCGTCGAAAAGGACACCCGTCGCGCCCTGCTGCAGGCCGGCACCGGCATCATTGCGCGGGGCAATTTCGGCGGCAGTGGGTTGCAGACCGGCTTTCACGAAATTTTCGGTTTTACCAAAGTCGAACTCCCCTACTCCGGAGCAAATCGAACTGGATTAATGCTATCCGTAAAAGTCGAACCTTATATTCGGCGGGGTGAATACCTCACCCTTAGCAGCTATCTCAGCAGTTCCTTTCGAACGGCTGCCGCACCGAGTAATTACCGGATCGGTCTCAACACAATCTGCAAACTGAATAAGAATAATCCAAATTTCAGTCTCGAAGTCCAGGCTCGCGCCGGGTACATCCGCTATTTTCGCCGGGGGGATCTACTCGAACCGCTTTTCGACCGGGGAGTCAGCTATGGGATTATGTTCGTGGCTAATATTTTCCAAACAAAGCATTTTGCCATCTGGATGACCGATAACCAGTACGGCCGGCATCAGCCGCATTACGGAATATCATTCACTTTCGGAAGCAAACAGCAGCGTGCGCTCAGGCTCAGCGACATCACTTTTCCGTAGCAACGCATTTCTTCGTATAATTCAACCATTTCAAGTCAGGCTGTAGATTACCGCAAAATAGTGCATAATGCTGCCGGCCATGACGAAGAGGTGCCAGATTCCGTGGTTATACGGCAGTTTCTTCCATGAATAAAAGATCACCCCGACCGTATAAAAAATGCCGCCCAGTAATAAAAATAACAGGCTGAGACGCGGAATACTCTGCATGGCCGGGCGAATTGCAATCAGCATCAGCCAGCCCATACCGATATAAAGCACCACCGAAGACACCCTGTACTTTTCAAGGTAAATCGAGCGCAGAACAACACCGGCGATCGCCAGGCCCCAGATAATGCCGAAAATCGTCCAGCCCCACGGCCCGCGCAGATTGGTCAGCACGAAGGGCGTGTAGGTCCCGGCGATCAGGAGGAAAATGGCCGAGTGGTCCATACGCGCGAAGATGTTTTTAACCTTCAGATTCCAGAAGCTGTGGTAGAGCGTCGATGCCAGGTAGAGCAGGATCAGGGTGCTGCCGAAAATCGTGAAGCTGACCACATGCCAGGCGTTCCCGCGCATAACGGCCAAAACAATTAGCATGACCAGCCCGGCGATGCTCAGCAGAACGCCGATGCCGTGCGTAATACTGTTGACGAGTTCCTCGCCAAACGGATTGTCCAGGGGTGCGGTTTGATGATGTTCCAACAAGTTCTCATCTCCATTGTTACAGTTATCAAGAAGTCGAAATACGACACGGCCAATATTACATTGTTATTGCAGTCGAAAATAGTAAAAGTTCTGTAAAAGCCGCCCAGTCGATATTCCCGAAAAAGTCTTTAGAGTTTCCTCCATTTGAAGTTCGTTACGTCCACCTGTAAAATCCTGGTAGTACCCGAATGAATAATAAGTGAAAAACCGGCGTCTTCCCTCTTTTCCTTATGAAAAACAAGCCATAACTTATACTGAACAGGCGATTGGTGGAAATTCTGGAATTCCGGGGAAACGATCAAAAAGGCGTTGAGTTCAAATATGAAGAAAACAAATTTGAGTTACCTGTCTATAATTGTGGGACTGGGTCTTCTCAACACTCTGTTTTCACAGGAGCAGATTCCGAAGATACGGATCAATGAGTTCATGGCCTCCAACTCCTGCGGCATTCTTTCGGCCGATTTCAAGGAATATGCCGATTGGCTGGAAATTTATAACGCAGAGGATACAACCGTGGATATCGGCGGTTATTTTCTGACTGATGATATTGCCGAAACGCAAAAATGGCAAATCCCGAGCGATATTAAAATCAGCCCGAAAAGCTCTGTTCTGTTTTGGGCGGACGGAAGGGATGACGGTCGCCACTGCAATTTCAGTCTCTCGAAAAGCGGCGAAGAAATCGGCCTGTTTACGAACGACGGAAAAACGATGGATACGATTCGCTATTCAGAGCAAATAGCGGATATTTCCTTTGGACGCTACCCGGACGCCGGCGAAAACTGGGTTTTCTTTGATCAGCCCACCCCCGGGACCTCCAATATAACTCCCGGATTCAGTGGAATAATACAAAATCCCGACTTCTCAAAGGATGGCGGTTTTTACCAGGGACTGCTCTCGATCGAATTAATCGCAAAAACGCCCACCGATACGATTCGATATACGCGAGACTGTTCACTCCCGAATCTTCAATCTTCTCTTTATTCAGTCCCGATTCTACTGGATTCCACAACCGTCATTCGCGCCCAGTCCTTTCGTGAAGGCTACCTGCCCAGCAAAGTCATCACCTATACGTATTTCATTGATGAAACAACGACGCTCCCGGTGGTTTCCATCGCCACCGATCCGGCGAATCTGTGGGATGATCAGATCGGAATTTATGTAATAGGCACAAACGGTGTTTCCGGTTTCTGCAGCAGCGAACCGCGAAATTGGAATCAGCCCTGGGAACGTCCGATCAGCCTGGAACTGTACGAAACCAGCGGCAGTCTGGGCTTTAAGATCGATGCCGGTATGCAGATAGGCGGAGGTTGTACGCGTCTATATCCGCAAAAGACATTGGCCATCTATACTCGCTCTCAGTACGGCGCGTCCAAAATACAGTACCCTCTTTTTCGCGACAAACCGATAGAAGAATATAACAGTTTCATTCTCCGCAACAGCGGGCAGGATTGGTGGCGCGCTATGTTCCGGGACGGATTGATGCAAACTCTGGTGAAAAACTGCATGGACATCGACTGGCAGGCTTACCAGCCGGCGCTCCTTTTTCTAAACGGTGAATATTGGGGTATCCACGGCATTCGCGAAAAACACAATGAACATTATCTGGCATCCAATTACGGAATCAATCCGGATGAAATCGATATTCTGTACAGCAACGCCAATATCAAACAGGGGTCGGCCACATTGTATACGAATATGATTAATTATATTAAGACCCATGACATGGCGGATTCGGAACACTATAACTGGGTCAAGACGCAGATGGATATCGACGAATATCTTAATTACATAATTGCGGAGATCTATTTCGCCAACATTGACTGGCCGGCAGGCAATATCAAATATTGGCGTCAGCACGGAGAAAATCATCGTTGGCGCTGGATTCTGTTCGATACGGATTTGGGATTCGGGGCGCATGATCGCGGGCAGTTTAACAGCAATACGCTGGACATTGTGACCTCCCCAACGGGCACTTATTACGCCAATCCCTCCTGGTCGACCCTGCTGATCAGAAAATTGCTGGAAAACAATGAATTTAAAAATCAGTTCATCCAGCGCTTTGCCAGCCATTTGAACATGACTTTCGCACCCGATAGGGTGTTGTATTTCATCGACAGCCTGAAAACCAATATTGAAGCCGAAATTCCGCGGCACATCCGAAAATGGGAGAAATCAACCTCGTTCAACGGAGGCTGGGCTTATCATATCGGTGTGATGCGGGAGTTTGCCACAAAACGACCGGAACAGGTCATAAAGCATATTATCGGCAAGTTTGGCCTCAGCGGCTCGGTCCAACTCACCGTGAATTCCAATGATCCGGAAATGGGCGACATATTTCTCAGCGCGGTCAAAATCCCCGGTCAACAATTCAGCGGAACTTATCTGAAAGATATCCCTATTCATTGCCGGGCCGTACCCCGACACGGCTACCGATTTGCTGGCTGGCAGGGAATATCCGAATCCGAAAATGAATCGATTGAGATTATTTTGACGGCAGACAGCCGATTGGACGCACTGTTCGAGCCGGATGAGTTGGGCGCGTTTTCCGGTTTGTGTATCAATGAACTCCTGGCCCTGAACGATCAAGGCCATCCCGATGAAAATGGCGAATATGATGACTGGATCGAACTCTATAATGAAAGCCCCGATGCGATAGACATCGGCGGACTTTATGTTACGGATGATTTAAGTGAGCCGGGTATGTGGCAGATTCCAGCCACTTCGCCGGATTCAACCACAATCCAACCGGGGGAGTTTTTACTCCTGTGGGCCGACAAAGATACGGACCAGGGAATTTTACATCTCAATATCAAACTCAGTGGAGATGGCAAACAAATCGGGCTGGCAAGGCAGACGGACGAAGGTTTTGTCTTTCTGGATACAGTTGTTTTCGGCAGTCAGACGAGCAATGTGTCCTACGGACGCTTCCCGGATGGCGGCGCGAATTTTCAATTTTTCACAGTACCCAGTCCGGCATATGCGAATATTTCCACCGCAATTACGGACGAAAGCGCGAAAATTCCGGTCTCGACCGAGCTCCATCAGAATTATCCCAATCCGTTTAACGCCTCAACTGTAATCCGTTTCAGATTGCAGACGGAGAGCGATGTCAAACTTACGATATATGATATCACCGGTCGGAAGATTAAAACCTTGATCGATCAGCGCCTGACCGCCGGTGAATACTCGGAATTTTTCGATGCGGCCGATCTTTCAAGCGGTATCTATTTTTATCAGCTGAAAACCGCGGCGTTTGAGCAAAACCGAAAAATGATTTTCTTGCGATAAAAGCAGCGTAGCAATTCCTTACTGCCTGTGTCTTGCCTGTATGCCGGATATCATTGTGGTACTCGCAGCGATCTGATAGTTCTGTAAAAGCGCTGGAATTAAGCATAGCCAGTTTGTCCACCAACTGGTTTCCGATGATCGCGCAGCCGCCCGGGCACTCTTCCTGATCGATTGCCCGAACACCAAGCACCGCAGATGAAATCTATCGCTCTACCGGAAAAGCCTCCAGTACTTCCCCGACAAACGTGCCGATATCCCAGGCGCCCTTTTTCTGGCTCAACCCGAGCCGCACGATAACCAGGTCGCGCGACGGGATGATGATCACATCCTGCCCGTCGTGGCCGTGGGCATAGTACATATCCGCCGGCAATTCGGGCCAGGGCTGCGTGGCCGGATCGCCGCCGATACCCGCATTCATGCGAAAGAAGGCCCCGTATTTGCCCTGCGGCGCCCTGGGCGTCGGCGTCCGTGAATACGTCACCCAGCCTTCGGGCAGAACGCGTTTTCCGTTCCAGACACCGTCCTGCAGATAGAACAGGCCGAAGCGCGCCCAGTCGCGGGCCGTGGCATATGTGAAGGAAGAACCGACAAATATCCCGGACGGATCGGGTTCCAGCAGCGCTCCGCGCATCCCCAGCGGAGCAAATAAATTGCGTTGCGGAAAGGCCAGGTAGTCCTCCGGCGCTCCTCCCAGCGTCTCCCGTACAATGCGGGCCACGATGTTGGCCGTACCGCTCGAATAATGCCACACACTGTCCGGCGCATCGACCAGCGGCTTATTGGCGGCGAGCGCCGCTGCACAGTCGGCGACGTACAACATCTGGATCGCGTCGCCAGCCAGGTCGCCGTAATCCTCCAGGAATTCCAAACCGCTGCTCATGCGCAGTAGCTGATCGGTGGTGATGGCGTGCCGCGGATCGTCCGGCGAACTCCATTCCGGAACCGGGGCCGGTGAATAGATGTCCAGTTTGCCCTGGCCGACCAATATTCCAACCAGCGCGTTGACGATGCTCTTGGTCATCGACCAGCCCAGCAGCGGCGTATCCTTCGTAAAACCGAAACCGTAGCGCTCGGCGACGATGCGTTCGCCTTTCAGGATAACAACGGCGCGCGTGCGGCGCGGGGTTTCCGGGTTGGGTTCGGAAAAGGCATTGTCGAGGGCTTGCTGCAATTTCTCCGCAATGACGCCCTCCGGGAGCGGCTCCGGGGAAACCAGTTCGCCCTGCGGCCAGAGCAGCTTTTCCGCATCGATATTCGCCTCGAAATCGTCCTGCGGGAAAGGCGGCAAGTCCTGTAAAAATCCTTTGGCGGAAACCAGGGTCGCGCCGTAGCCTTCGCGAAAGACGGCTTTTCGAGGGCACAGGCCGGCCAGCGAAGCCGTGACCGTTCGATTCTCTTTGTCGACCTTAATCTTCAGGAGCGGCTTGATCGGGTTGTCCGGGAAATCCTGGTAAGCCTCGCCGGGCGTCTGTCCCACGACAAAAATCGCCGAACAGATCATCTTGGCCGTATAGCCGGTTGCCGCCGGACCGATTTTCGATAATTGCAGTCCGACAAAACCGACCAGGACGATAACAAAAATTAATAGCGCCAGCAGTAGTTTTTTGATCCAGCCCTTCATACTCGCCTCCCTCTATCTCTCGTCAATAATTCTTTGGAATCTGCCATAATCCTCTCACTGTGAACAAAGATAGAAAATAATATCCGCAATGGTGAGGAAATAATGTAGCCCGGGATGTACTCTCGCCCCGTGGGGGTCTCTTCGAGACAAAGGAAGCAAAGGGCGCAAAGATTTCTTTTTAAAACCGGACGAAGACAGGAAGCAGGAAAACACCATCGACAAACCGAAGTGACCTGCGGAGATACCGAAACGATCAACGGAGATACCGAAATGATCAGCGGAGATACCGAAACGATCAACGGAGGTACCGAAACGATCAGCGGAGATACTGAAACGATCAGCGGAGATACCGAAACGATCAGCGGAGATACCGAAACGATCAGCGGAGATACCGAAATGATCAACGGAGATACCGAAACGATCAACGGAGGTACGGAAACGATCAACGGAGATCTGTCCTCGGATCTGTACAAAGAACTGTGTCAATCAAAGTTCTAACATCCTATCCTCAAAAAGGGGTTTTCTCTGCGGTCTCTTTGGCTATGTAAAAGAAAAAGATTTAACCGCCAAGGACGCAAAGAAGTCCCCAAGAGCGCAAAGGTGAAATAAAGACATGAAAGTAAATACACAAATATTCTTAGCGTTCTTTGCCTGCCCGTTCGGTCAGGCGGGCGAATACCTTAGTGTCTTTGTCCCAAAGGGACTCCTGCGGAGCGGTTAATGTTTTAGAAATCTGTGTTTATCTGTGTTCATCTGTGGCAAAAATCCGCGGCTGGTTTTTCCGCGCCCTCAGTGGTTTTTTCTTGAATTCCCTCTGATCACCGGTCACGGGTGGAACAGATCGCGTCATGTTGAAACATGCCGCCGGCATAAGGAAAGCCCGGCCGGCAAACGGCTCATGGTGAATGAGGGTAAAATCTGTCTTTTGTTCTTTTTCTTCGGTTTTCCGTTTTCCGTTTTCCGTCCTCTTTCCTCAGCGGTTATTTTCTTGAATTCGCGCCATTGCTAACACGCAGATTTGACGAGTATAAGCGGGGTGTTATCGACGGAAACCAGTCCTTCTTAGCCTAAAAATCCTACGACCCGCACAAACATTCAAAGGACCGCTACAAAGAAAAAAATGACCGCTACAGAATTTCGAATGAATGCTACAGAGAAAAATATGATTCATACAAACTTTCGGATGAGTACTACAAAGAAATAATTGACTGCTACTAACTTTCGAACCATTGCTATAAAAGAAAAAGTAACTAATACAAAAAATCGAATGAGTGCTACAAAGAATAATGCGATTCATACAAACTTTCGGATGACCCCTACAAAGAAATAAATGATTGATACGGACATTTGAATGAAGGGCAGGGACGGACAAACGAGACAGGAGAAAAGGCAAAGGGCTGACGGCAAATGGCTCAAGGAAATAAGGTATAAGGGCTAAGGGTATCCGAATGACTCAGGTAAATGACCAGCGGCGCGGCCTGGGCGTTCGGATTCCGGTTGATGATATTCTGACATGACGACCCATAAAACGGAAAAAATATGGGAATTGAAATTTGATATCGTGCAGACTCTTGGGCTGACTGAAAGAATAGTTGACAATGATTTGAAGAATAATTAACATGGAACAGATGAAATTAGAAAACAGAAATAAATCTTTCATATTAGCAGGGAATGTTTCCTATATACATGAAATTTTTCATACTAATAGGAAAAATACCGGGGATAAACAAGGCGTCTAATACATATATTGGGCATAATATAAGGAGAATTTAATGTGGGAGAAATTAGATTTGAGCAACATCTCAAAGTAAAAGGTTTAATTGGATATTTTGGATTGGAAAACTGGTGGCTTGATGAATTCAATGAAGATGAAAGAAATTATATTAAGACAAAAATTAACAACTCAGATAATTCACTGACGTCAGGAGATATTAGTTTCACTAATGAAACAGTTATTGGATTATTGGGTACACTTGCATGTTGGTTTATTAAACCAGAGGATCGAAATATAGCACATAGAATTCTGAATAAAGCTTTGGAATTTTCTACTAATGCGCCTGTGTTAGATGTTTATTTTTTATATAATCAAATGATTATGACGTATTATAAAGATCGAAATATATCTGAATATATGGATAAAACTATAGATGCCTGCCGTAAGCAGATAGATTTAGCACCAGATGCTAAGAAGGCATTTAAAAAAGAATATCGCAATTCACCACTTCCTGCTCATAGAGGATATAAGCAATTATCGATTATTCTAGAAAAAATTGGTTGCTATCAAGAGGCAATCAAATTATTAAAGCAGGCTGATATTCAAGGATGGGCAGGAGATTGGTCTAATAGAATTGAACGTTGTAATAAAAAAATGAAAAAAATTGATAAAAACTCTTTTGATTATTGAATCATACCGATCTAAGAATAATCATGAATAAGTGCATTAAATTTTATTCACCATATTTTAAATCTGAGGATGATTTACTTCACTTTGTTAATTCCTGTGAGATATTGGATGGTTCAGTTAATAAAGCAAAAGTTATGATGCATCAGACTCAGCGATTAATTACTGCTGGTGATATAATGAAGGGAACTGATTACGATACAGATGCAATGAAACTGTTATTTTATATAATTTGCACCGAAACTATTGCAAAATTATATAGAGATATGGGGTCAAGGAAAACAAAGGAATCTAAATCCTATGTTTATGATTTTTTTAATAACTGGACATCAGAAAACGACCGAGATCTTCTTACCAAAGGATTTACATATAAATATGATAAATCACTTCATTTTGATGAAATAATTGAATTGTTATATCAAATTCGTTGTGATGTGGTTCATGAAGGACGTTATTGGAGATTTCATTTTAGCCAAGGTTGTAATCATGTTATAAATCTAGTACCAAAAGTGGAAAAACTTCGGCCTTACTCATTTGTCAGTATAAGCATTACGATCAAAGATTTTAGAGATGTAATAGTTAGAAATTCTATAAAAATGATCACTGAAAAATTATATATGTAAATGAGAGACAAAAGAAAATGCCTAATCATCGCTTTGAGTCAACGCCTTGGGCGGTTGCATGGATTTGAAGTTTGATGATTATATGGAAGATTTGAGAAATGATAAAAGAACAACGCTCCGAAATTCGGCGTGGCTCACGCTTGCCCGCTAAAGCAAATAATAATCAGAAATAATCAAAATCAGACTAAAAACGAAGCCGAATAATCTTGAATTTATTACTGAATTATAAATGGCAATAATCGACAAAATACAACGAAATCAAATATTAAAAACAGGTTTCCATAAAAGATACTCGATCATTGATTGCCGAAATAAGAAATCCTGCTAAAAAGAGTCGCGCACCTATCTCAGAGACAGGTGATCCTATCAAAAAGAGTCGCACGTCTATCTCAGAGTCAGGCAATCCTATCAAGAAGAGTCGCGCACTTATCTCAGAGACAGGCGATCCTATCAAAAAGAGTCGCGCACCTATCCCGGAGACAGGTGATCCCATCAAGAAGATTCGCACGTCTATCCCGGAGACAGGTGATTCTATCAAAAAGAGTCGCGCACCTATCTCAGAGACAGGTGATCCTATCAAGAAGAGTCGCGCGCCTACCTCGGAGACTGGCGATCCTATCAAGAAGAATCGCGCACCCGTCCCGGAGACAGGCGATCTTATCAAAAAGAGTCACGCACCTATCTCGGGAAAAGGTGATCCTATCAAGAAGAGTCGCGCACCTATCTCGGGGACAGGTGATCCTATCAAAAAGAGTCGCGCGTCTATCTTAGAGACAGGCGATCCTATCAAGAAGAGTCGCGCGTCTATCCCTGGGACAGGCGATCCTATCAAAAAGAGAAGTGCTCTTATTAGAAATATCCGCGAGTTACTTGAAACAACATGGAATCCTTCAGATTATATTCACAGTCCGATTTGAAAAACAGATAATCATATTTTATATTTTTAGGAAAGCAGATTCCTGATTTGTGATTGATGATTGCGTAAAAAGGCTGACGGCTGAAACGCAATTGGACTGCATAAACCGCAGGCTTTCATTTGTGAGAGCAGGGTGCTTTAACATCTGCGATGGTGTAATGGTTTATTCGTTTATTGGTTTATTCGTTTATTAGTTTATTGGTTTATTGGTGAATCCGGAAAATGCTCCGGGGGCTTGTAAAAGAAAAAGATTTAACTGCCAAGAGCGCAAAGAATGCTCAAAGGGTGCAAAGGAGAAACTAAGATAATGAATGTACATACATCGATTATTGCTGGCGAACTTTGCCTGCCCGTCCGGTCAGGCGGGCGAAAACCTTAGCGTCTTTATGGTTAAACATCTTTAAAATCTGTGTTCATCTGTGTCAATCTGTGGCTAAAAATCCGCGGCTGGTTTTTCCGCGCCCTCAGCGAACTCTGCGGTTATGGGTTCGGAATTTCGCCGTCAAGCCGGCGCTTACCACAGCACATCTTCGCCCTGAATGATTTCAACCGTCACATACTGCCTCTCGATCTGCAGGTTGGCGTAGACCGTCGCGGCGGTCTGGAAGAAAATCGGATTGCGGTTTGCATCGGCCAGCCCCCATCGGTTCCAGGGCGGCGCGGGATAAAGCTGAATCGAAGTGCC
>CAZPRY010000022.1:0-38825 GCA_964589175.1 uncultured bacterium | reverse complement strand
CTCATGAAAATCAGGCTGTACGACCCGCAATCGCCCGTGCGGCGCGGCAGGCAATAGCGCAGACCGCGATCCGGCGGGTAGACGTAATCGATCTCGTTGACGCACCAATCGTAGATCGCCCGCGCCTGAAGATAGGGATTACTCTCGTCGCCGACAATCTCCCGCGCCAGCGCGATCACGTCGGGCGTCAGTTCCGCGAATTCCTGCGTGCGCGTATAATAACGATAGACCGGATCGTCCTGATCATAGGCGCCGACTTTGGCGGGATCGACGACGAAGGCGGTTTCATAGGCCGTAAAGCGGACCCGGCGCGTGACGACGATGTCGCCTCCATCGCAGGCTTTTTGCGAGAGATCCCAGAAGTCGATGACATTGCCGTCGATGTCTTTAGAAACCGTCTGATCGGGGGCCGGCTCGACGGAGATATGGACGACATTGCGCTGATTCGGGTAATCCCGCATTCGCCCGGCATAGAGCAGTAGCAGCGGCTCGTCCGATGCTTTTTCCATCGGCCAGGAGACATTCTCCTCGGAGAATTCCTTCATAAAAACGCATCCCGACGAATCGGCCCGAATGCCCTCGAGATGGTAAGTAATCTCGAGTTCCACCTGGCGCGGATGGATAAAATACTTTGCGTCCGCCTCAGCCATGGACGCCCCCTTTTTCGCGCAGGATTGCGTAAGTAAAAAGACAAGGATCGAAAGAATTAAATATGTTCTCATACTTATCATCCCCAATATACTTGTTACCGCCGTTCAATCGCTTCAACATTATGAAATTCCGGGGAACATCGCAACGGATAAAACGGCAAAGCCTGCCGCTATCGACAGGCTTGCCAGAAATCGGTTTATGATTGCATCGGGCTACTGCGCCGGCTGGAAAATCACTTTCAGGTTATAATAGCGCTCGTAGTCATGCCACTGCCCATCCGTTTCGAGCGCGGAATAAACGCTTTTGGCATTGAAGAAAAACTCATCGCCGCTGAAGCCATAGAGTTCGTTTTCGGTCGATGTCACGGAAAAGGAATTTTCGCCGCTGACATCCCAGTTCTTCCAGTTAAAGGTCAGCAGGTTCACCAATCCAACGCGACCATCGGTGAATTCCTTCCACTCCCATTTCCAGGCCGGAACCTCATCAGAGTGATCGATCAGGGTTTCATCCGGCTCGCTGAATTCGATATCGAGATTCTGGATGATGCCGAAAAAGGCTCCCGGCGACAGATAGACGATCAAATGGCATATTATATAATCCCCTAAATCGATGACGCTTTGCTCGATTTTTTCGATTTTCACCGGGCTGAAGCCTGTGACGCTGGCGTCGCATTCGACCATCAGATTATTACCGTGTTCGCCGAGGGCCCGGCCATAGATTTTTTCATTGAAGGACAGGTTATTCGTCTCCTGCTTCCTGATCTCGAGGTTGAGTTTCGCTTCGAGTGCACTTTCCTTGCTGGTGTTGACAATCAGCACATTCGCATAGCGTTTATGAAAGCTAGCCAAAGGCTTCTTAATCAACGTACAGTAGGCCTCCTGTCCGGTGCTCAGTTCCTGGTAGAAATTGTGATCCACATAGAGATAAGCCTTCAATCCGTCCGGCAGGTTGGCAGAAGTGATCTTCATCGTGGACGGCAGATTGCTGTCTTCATTGATAGCAACCTTCACGATTCGCGCCGACAGGTGGGGCAGGCTCATGGTGTAGGATTCCTTGTTATGGTTGCTTGCCAGGAAAAACGATGTTTCGGCGTTGAATTTGACGGAATTGGTCGGCGGTAAATCGGGAATGTCAATGTAGCCGTTGCCTTCGTAGGCCCATTTTATATAATTAGCGAATTCCGGGCCGATACCGGCGCTGCCGAGTTCATTGATGAGGTAGGTATCGATTATTGTGCGGAAATAGCTCACCGACTCTTCGCCACCCCGGATGATCAACTGGGCGATATCGGCTTTGGCTCCCGGGCGAAAAGCCGACAGGTAGGTCAGGAAGCCGCCGGCGATATACCAGTCCGGATCTTCCAGGCAATCGTCCCAGGAACGGTGCATAATCAAGTGCATATTATCATTGGCGAAATCCAGCGCCTCGAAAGTGCTGTTGGTCGGCCAGACCATGCGGTCAGCCTGGACCGCCGTGGCTTCCAGCCACCACTTCGTCGCGTACTGCGAGAAAAGCTGCATATAGTAATAGTCCTGGACGTTGTGCAGTAATTCGTGGGCGCAGGCCGAGGGCAGGGCTACCCGTGCGATCCGGCTAACCGCACCGCCGTTGCAATTGTTACTGATATAGAGATGCCCGCGGAAGCTGCTCTGGCCGTCGTCACCGGCCAGATCCGTCACATAGACATAGGTATGGGAAGTGGGTACGCGCAATCCCTTCGCCTGAAAAGCGGTATAAGCTTCTTCCAGGTAGCTGGCAAGGTCCTGGATATAATACGGGTCCTGATCGTTGTACCAGTTTTCTTTAGGGCCGTAGGCGGCATTGGCTATCGGCGCATTTGTTCCGGATGACATCCAGTAGATATCAAAATGCGAGGTGCTCATCCAGTCGGTGTAGCCGTGCAGGGTCCAGCTGGAGAGTTTTGTCAGATGATAGGTCTCGAAACTGACCGTATTCGCTATCGTATCCACGACGACATCCTTGTAGACCGACCACTGCTGCCATTCGTCATTATAAAAAGCAGCGCCGATCTTGTTGGGGATATTCGCTTCAATCACCTTAGTCGGATCATAGAACAGGGTGATTTTCAGCGGAATGGTAAAGCTGCTGCCGGAGCTCATCTCGACATCATAAATATCGTGGAAAAGGTGGGATTCATCCTCGTTCAGACTTTCGTCATCCGGGCGATAAATCGTCACCTTTGTACCGGCGGGGACGGCATTTTGGGGGATCTCGACGCGGATTTTGCCTTCCATTTCCACAACGGCCTCAGCGCTGCTGGGATCGACCGTGGTTTCGAGCAGTTTTTCCCCCCTGGAAGGTTCATCATCCTTAGGCTTGCCTAAAAAATTGTCGCATGAAAGATAGATGCATAACAAAGCAGACAAAACAAGACTCATTGCGGCCCGGACCGAAGTTCTGTTCATCACATCCTCCGAAGATCATTATTTGATTTAAATGACGGCGTGCTTGTCCCCTACTCCGTTCACCATTCGATCGTTGTCAGATTTTCTCTGTATCAATGAAAACCAAAATGAAACACCCGTTGCCCGAATCCGAGATATGCTCCAATAATAATCCGTTTGTGGTCACTGTGCTTTTTTATTGTCGAATTCTTATTCGGATTCATTGATTTAACATCTACTGCGTTGCTCGAAATTATGATTTCCCGGGAAATATACAAGATATGTTTTTTATCCAATCACTAATTTATTTTAACATGTATAAATCAGCGCTTTCTTACCCTGCCTTGTGATTGCTTAGCGATATTTCTAAATTCGTTTTGCTTTAACGCTTTGACCGGAGATCACAAATGCCCAGTCTTTCCGTTCCGGAACTACTCGACCGCGCCCGGGAGCTGAAGAGAAAAATCAGCCCCTGCGAACTCTGTCCCCGTCGCTGCGGGTCGCTGCGGCTGGAGGGCGAAACCGGCTTCTGCGGCATCGGGGACCGGGCGGTGGTCTCCAGCGCTATCGTTCATCACGGGGAAGAGCCGCCGATTTCCGGCCTGCGCGGTTCGGGGACGGTCTTCCTGAGCGGCTGCAACGCCAGCTGCATTTTCTGCCAGAATTACCAGATCAGCCACCTGCGAATGGGGCGGAATACGGACAGCGCCGAGCTCGCCCGCCAGTTTTTGTACTTGCAGGATTGCGGCTGCCATAACATCAATTGGGTCACGCCGACGCCGCATCTGCCGTTTCTGGTGGAGGCCCTCGCGATCGCCGTCGACGAAGGTTTGCGTTTGCCCATCGTCTACAATACGAACGGATACGACCGCCTGGAAATCCTGCAACTACTGGATGGAATTGTCGATATCTATCTGCCCGACATGAAATATTCCGCGGATGTGTGGGCGGAGGAGTTTTCGCAACTGCCGGACTACTTTGCGATCAATAGCACCGCCGTCCGCGAAATGCACCGGCAGGTCGGTCCGCTGCAGCTCGATGACGACGGTATCGCGGTCCGCGGATTGCTTGTCCGGCACCTGGTTCTGCCCGGTGGCACAGCCGGCAGCCGTAAAATTTTCGAACGCCTGGCGGCCATCGATCCGCAGATTCCGGTCAGCATCATGGCCCAGTACCACCCCTGCTACAAGGCCCTCCGGCATTCCATGATCGGCAGACGCATCACGAAGGCCGAATATCAGCGCGTCCTGGATGACTTCGAGTCAGCCGGACTGGCCAATGCATTTGTGCAGGATGTTGGTCACCTGGAAGAAAAGGACGGTTTTTTTCCGGATTTCGGCAAACCCGCCGAAGATGTCTTCGACGGGGGTGAATAGCCGCCTAACCGGTCACCCGGTTATCGGGCGCGTTTGTTGGATTTGCTACGCACTATTATCGGGCGTTTTTCTTTTCCGTATCTTCGCTGCGGTGCGGCGAAATTGGATTTCTTACGATCGAATTTCTTAAAATCGTCGCCCTTCCGCTCGGATACTTCGACAACCAGATCGCGGTTACGGTACTGCGAATTGCGGAAGGCGCTTAAAATATCCTCGGTATAATCGCTATCCGCCTCGAAAAAGGAGAAGTTGTTGAGGATCTCGATTTTACCAATCGCGATATCCCGGATATCGGTGAAATCGTTCAGCAGCCCGATCACGTCCTGCGGTCTCAGGTTATCGACTCTGCCTGTGTTGATGAAAAAGCGGGTGAAGCCGACATTATCGCGTCCCCGGCTCCGGCCGGCGCCTTTGCGGTCGGTGGTGGGAACATTCAAATCGGGTGTCTCGCCATAGTATTCAAGAAAGCGATTGAATTCGATCGATACGAATTTCTGGATCAGCTCGTTGTGATCCAGCGTTTCCAGTTTCTCATAAATTGCCGGCAGAAACGACGCAATCTGGGCGTCATTGACCTCCACGCTTTTCACCTTATCGATCAGGTGAAAGAGTTGCTTCTCGCAGATGTCACGTCCCAGCGGTATCGACTGATGCTTGAATCTTTTATTAATCTGCTTCTCGATCGACTGCAGTTTGTATTTTTCGCGCAGATTGGCAATTACGACTGAATCGCCCTTCCTGCCGGCACGCCCGGTACGGCCGCTGCGGTGCGTGTAGATTTCGAGATCATCGGGCAGATTGTAATTGACAATATGCGAAAGATTGTCGACATCCAAACCGCGCGCCGCGACATCGGTCGCAACCAGCAGGCGAAGGTGCTTCAAGCGAAATTTATTCATGACAACATCACGTTGCGTCTGCGATAAGTCCCCGTGCAACGCATCAGCGTCGTATCCGTCTTTGACCAGCTTGTCCGCCACTTCCTGTGTCTCTATACGCGTCCGGCAGAAGATGATTCCGTAGATATCCGGATGCGAATCCACGATGCGTTTGAGCGCCAGGTAGCGGTCCTTGGCATGCACCATATAGCAGATGTGATTGACGTTCTCCGCGCCGGTGTTGCGCTTGCCGATGGTGATTTCGACCGGTTTGTGCATAAACTTGCTGGCGATGGCCCGCACTTCGGGCAGCATCGTGGCGGAAAACAACAGGGTATTCTTCTCGGGCGGCATCTGGGCCAGGATCGCCTCCAGATCTTCCCGGAAGCCCATATTCAGCATTTCGTCGGCTTCATCCAGAACGACTGTCCGGATATTGGTGAGATCGACCCTGTTCCGTTTGATCAGGTCCAGCAAACGGCCGGGAGTCGCGGAGATGATATGCACACCCCGGCGGATGGTTTCGATCTGATTGTCAATCCGTGCACCGCCGAAAACAGCCGCAATGCGGACATCTTTTTTAAATTTCGCATAGCTTTTCAAATCGTTGGTAATCTGCACGGTGAGTTCCCGGGTAGGACTCAGAATCAGATACTGGATATACGGATAGCTCGTGTCCGTCTTCTGGATCAGGGGTAACCCGAAAGCGGCGGTTTTGCCGGTTCCGGTCTGCGCCAGCGCGATAATATCTTCATGCTCTTCCTGCATCAGGTAAGGGATAACCTTTTCCTGCACCGGCATCGGTGTCTCAAAGCCCAATTCCTCGATAGCGAGGAGAATTTTTTCTTCAATTCCAATTTCTGCAAACGTCATTCTTTTTAATCCTGTTCATTCTTAAAATGTTATCATCCCTGGGTGTAATCAAAAGGCAAGTTGCCTGAATAACCCAAGGCGCATATCGTCTGCAATCTAAAACCGTCCGCCGCCAGTTGACAGCGACTGCTAGGGTTGGAGACGTGAGATAAACGGGATTTTTGGGTGTTGATCAGGCTGGTGAAATTTCCTGCCGGAACGCTACAAATTTGCTGTCTGAAAATGTTTACTTTCTAAAAAATTTCCGGCAGTATCAATCCGCTCTTCGCGGTTGCCATTTAATGATTTCAATTATCGCGCTAAATATACGCAATTATCTTAGATATCTTCAGTGATTTATGGTTACGCTAATAATTTGCGGGTTATGTAATGCGCCTTGTAACTATCCCTTATCGCTCCGCGATCTTCCGAATTCAGGCTTTTTCACCCTGCTAATCCTGTGCTCATGTCAGTCTTTATCCCGTCCGCCCCGCAGCATTCCATACCTGATCTATAATTTATCCTGTTAATCCTGTGATCATGTCAGTCTTTATCCCGTTCGCCCCGCAACACTCCATATCTGATATATTATTATCCTGTTAATCCTGTGATCATGTCAGTCTTCATCCCCGTCCGCTCCGCAGCATTCCATATCTGAGATATTATTATCCTGTTAATCCTGTGATCATGTCAGTCTTCATCCCGTACGCCCCCACCATTCCGCGCTTAAGCAGGATTTCCAGTGTTACGATCTTCTTCGGTGCTACAGCGAGCGCCAGCGTGTGCGTGTCCCGGAGTTCCAACCCGGATAGCCGTTTTTCCTCCAAACTGACTTCGTACACACGCCGAATTTCATTGGCCAGTGTGATTGTTCCGGCCACCTTTTTCTCGGTCGGATTGAAGAAGCGCAGGATCAGCGACTTGCCCGACTCCGCCAATTTCAGCGCGCTGAGCACCAGTGAATCGGGATCGATCTTCACAAAACTACGTGCGGGATTCAGGACTTTCAGACCGGAGCTACATTGCGCCAGGCGCATGGGCACATTGAAAGCCCGCGACGCTGCATAGAGCCCGGCGGTCTGCCAGTCGCCGCGATGGGGCATGACCGCATAATCATAGACGAATTTGCCGCGGCTCTGGCTGCTCAGGATATACGGATCGTCCGCCCACGGATTCGCGCCGCCGGCGATGCGCGGATAGCGGACACCGTGCAGTAATGTAATCGCGATGACCCGTTTTTTGTCTTGCGAGACTTCGAAGTCACGCAGACCTTTATTCAGGATCGCCAGGCCGTGCTGGCCGTCGGAAAGGTCCAGCCAATTCTGCTGCGGCTGAAGACCGAGTTCCGTGTCAACCCAGCCGCTGCTGTCCACCGGGTAATCGATCGGACGGGCGATGGCATCGAACTGGCTTTCCGACCAGGATTCGTTGCTCTGCAGGCCGGTCGGGAATGCGACGCGCAGGCGATGATCTTCCACATCGGTTTCGACTTCGCTATGGATCGCCACCCATCGTGCAGTTCGGGTCAGTCGCAATTCAGTGATGATCCGGATATTGCGTTCCTCTTTCACTCTTTCGGATTTGTCCTTCGTCAGTGAAGCCGGAACCGGAAGCTGGATAGTGATCCGGAAGGCGGCGGCGAGGGTAGTATTCTCGATGCGCTCGATCCCGGCGGTGACGTTCAAAGTGTTGACAATCCGGTCGTTTTGCGGGCGGATGTAGTACCAGGGCGTTCCGGCATCGCCGCCATCTTCGAAATAATGCAAGCCACGGAACACATTGCCTGTAATTTTATGGCTAATGTCGAAACTTCCGTTTGCGTGAATGCTGACCTTGAGGAATTCGTTTTCCAGTGTATTGACGGCTGCGCTGATTGCCGGACGTTCGCATTTCTCCGGCCGGGCATGTGAGAACACCTTGAAGCAGCGGTAGCCCATCGCCGGGATGTCCTTCGCCAGGAAAGTGATTTTATAGCGATCCACGAAAACGGCCGAGTAGGCGGTATCCCCGTCCTCGTCGACGCCGTACACTTTTTCCTGCCCGAGTATTTCGCAGGGCATCGGATTCCCCTCAAAATCTTCAATGCGGAAAGTCTCCGCCTTATGCGCTTGAGGAATGTCGAGGAACGCCGCAACTACCTCGCTGCGTGTTTGTTGCAGCGGGTTGAACACAGTCAGCGTTTGATATTGCTGCTTGAAATCACGCCTCGAGATTTTACCGAGAATCCCCAACTCGCTGCGATCGGTCATACCGTCAGCAATCAGACAGGCCTGCTCCAGCCGGTAGGTGGCGTCTTTGTAAACCTGGTCCACGCTCGGTCCGCAAATCGTGTCGTGCCCGTGATTGGACAGGATGTATTTCCAGGCCAGATCGATAAAGCTTTGGGGATATTCGCAGCCCGCCATCCAGGCCAGGGCCGAGATCGGCTCGACATATTTTTCAACCAGAATCTGGGCATCGTGATTCAGGCGCTTGAAACCGGCCTGCGAAACCAGCACGCCCTGCATGATGCTGGTGCCCTTGGTGTCGATTGCGGGATGCCGCTGTTCGCCTTTCAGTACCGGCAATTTATCCCAATCGATGCTTGCTTCAATTGCCTTGATAAACTTCGGGAATGAGGTGTGGATGACCTCATCCTGCGGCCAGAATTTTTTAGCATCGCGGATGATGTAACCGGTATTGGGATGCGGATAACTGGCATCGAAACCGTCCATCAGCAAGAGATGCGGCGTGGTCGCCATATCTTCCACCCAGGATTTGGCGTACCTGAATCCGTTCGTAATATCCTTCGTCGTGTAGGTTCGCGGCTGGTTTTTATGCATCAGCGAGAAGACGGAATGCTCCGACCCGACGCCGATGTTATGGAATAGAATCTTGCCGTCGTAGGCTTCATCGCCCTTGTACATCGTTTTCGAGAAAACATTGAAACGGAAATTAAAACGGGTGAACTCGATCGGCAGTTTAATGCCGAGTATGCGGGTGCCGTCGGCGGCTTCGAGAATGTATTCTGAAGTCTTCAGGCCGTGCGCATCGATCCCGCGATAGAAGATGATGCTCTCGATTCCGAAGCCTTTGTAAATCTGGGCAATCTGCGAGGTTTGCCCGTAGGAACAGGGCGTGTAACCGACCTTCATGACCTTGCCGAAGCTGCGGGCTACCCGGTGTCCCAGCTGTAAATTGCGGACAATCGCCTCGGCGCTGACGATGAACATGTCCGGCAGGGTGTACCACGGTCCAACCTGCACTTTGCCGCTCTTGATGTGTTTTTCGAGCAGCGCGCGTTTTTCGGGCCGAATCTCGACGTAATCTTCCAGTAAAATGGTCTGGGAATCGAGGTGATAATGTTTGAAGTCCTTCTCGGTCTCGCAAATCTCGAGCAAACGATCCATCATCTCGACCAAATCCATGCGCATATGTTGAAACGGGTGCCGCCATTCGCGATCCCAATGCGTATTCGACACAACATGCAAAATCTGTTTTCCGGATTCCATCCTTGTCTCCTTTGCGAAATGAATCGGCGATTTCCGGCAAATTGAAACGATGCGGTCCGAAATAGAAGCTGAGCCTCGTCAAACACCGCCGGTTTTCAAGGCCTCAAAGCTAGTAGAATTTCGCGAAAATGAAACCGAATAATCGCGCAGGGGGGAGCGTACCGTAACGGATTCCATGGATAACAAATCAGCGCCAGATCGATTTCAGACGCTGAACCCGCAGAGAGCGGATGTGGGTCGGTCCGTTCTTTGAATTGAACTTGAGACTGGTATCGAGACGGCGGGGAAGGATGCAGGAACTCATGGAAATCGCCCCCCGATTCACAAAAACTTCGATTGAACTGCGGTCCAGCAGGATTCGCAAATCAATCCGGTCGGTTGCCGGCAAAGGAACTTCAACAGCCATCTCCGGGCAACTGACGGTGTCCTGCCGGATTATGATCGTACGATCTTGCAGGTGGATGCTGAATTCAGAAGCCGCATCTTTTTCAATCGTCAGACTTATATCGAAAAGACTGCCGGAAATTTCAGAAAGCGGATTCTGGTCCGGTTTCAGCAGCAAATCCGCAATCTCCACCGTATCCGTATAAATCGACCCGATCTCGCGCACAGGCCAGCGGCACAGACGCAAACCGTCCGGAAATGTCCTCAGACTCAGTTCGCAGGGGAATGTCATCTGCTGGTTGAACGGCATTCCGGGATACTGGCCCCCGTCCATCCAGGCAATTTGAACGCATCGATCCGGCACATGATTCCAGGTCTGGGCGGCGTAGAAATTCTTACCGTAATCTCCCCGCAACGGTCCCTGCTCCGCCGTAAAGGCCTCACCGTCGAAATCCCCGATCCAGTATCGGGACGATGCTTCCTGTAAAACCCATTTCTTGCGAAGCGGATTATCATCAACGGGCAGTTCGAACAAATCCGGGCATTCATAGAAATCCGCCGCAAGAAAATCGGAAGTGTGTATCCACTGTTTCAGATCGCCGGACGTAAAAAAGCGGACGACGCCCCGTTCCATCCACAGCAGCATCACCCATTTCCCGGTCGGCGCATACCAGAATATTTTCGGATCGCGTTCTTCCGGATTGATACCCTGATTCGGCACCACGGGTTCGCCGCCGTTATAAAGCTGCCAGCTGCGCCCGTGATCGACACTGTGGGCCAGCGCCTGCCCGAACGGTTTGCGGGCATGCGTAAAAGCCGCTACCAGCGCAGTCTCATTTCCCTTCGCAAAGCCGGCCGTATTTTGAAAGTCAACCACCGCCGAACCGGAGTAGATCATTCCTCCGGCGTAGGGCCGGATCGCGGGCGGCAGTTGCCGCCAATGGACAAGGTCGCGGCTGACGGCGTGCCCCCAGCTCATGTTTCCCCATTCGCAGCCCTCCGGGTTATGCTGAAAGAAAAGGTGATATTCGCCGTCAAAATAGACACAGCCGTTGGGGTCGTTCAGCCAGTTCCTGGATGCCGTAAAATGAAATTGCGGCCGATAACGTTCGTTATAGAGCGGCGGCGCTTCGTTGTTTTCGGTTTCCGAAGTAGTAAAACCCGAAGCAGAGATCATATTATTGTGTTTCTGCAAATCACCGTAAAAACGGTTTCAGGCAAGCAATTAAAAGGGCCAGAACTGGTTATCGTTCCAAACCTCTTCCATTAATTGTTCGTTCATATCCGTCAGGATGCGGGTATGTTCCTTCTCCCAATCGGCCAGAAATTCGTAAAGTTCTTGCTCATGGATATCGGTAGTTTCGCGCGCGCGCTCCGCGTAGACCATGACCGAGCGGTTTTCCATGTCAATCGCGGCCGAGATGGCGGCTGCTTCGTAGCTGGCGGCCGTGATCTGCTTACATACCTCCTGCGTCAGAATCTCCCGGTCGACTGCCGCGGGAAGCCCCAGTTCATCCTTGCTGAGAAATTCGTGGCGTTGGGCAAAATGCTTGAACTGCCGGGTCAGAAAATCAATGTGTCCGTCCTCTTCTGCTGCCATCAAGGTAAAAACATCCTTCACTGCACTGCTCTGCGTCTGGCTGGCGACGACGCTGTAAAACGCTTTGCCCTGCCGTTCCATGAGAATCGCCGTCTTTAAAATTTCAATGGCTCTGTTAATATCCACTGCAACCTCCCGATCGGCATTGATATTGATATCTTTAAGAACAAGATACGCAATAATTCGTTAATCGGAAACAGTAGTTTGCCCTTATTTAATGAATTGGGGGGTGTTTAGGCGTAAAGACCGGGGATTACCATTGAAAATCGTAGGTAACGGCGAATGTAAAGGCAGAATCTTTATAGGAAAAATACGCATCGTTCGATCGGTTGTCGCGAAGCGTGAGGGTTGTGCTGCATCCCAGGTTGGAGGCTCTGTCGAAAATTCGGGCGATATCCAATCCCAATGTAATATCCAGGACAGTTCCGCTATCTTCCCGACGGGGTTCCAGAATGATGTAATCCTCACCATCCATCAGGAAGCTCCCGGTTTCTTTATCGAAGAGATAGACGGGACGATTCAGATACTCCTGGCTGAACAGGGTAAACCGGCCATTGATCCAGAAAGCGGGAGATATTTTATATTTGAGCGAGGTGTTCCAGCTGTTGCCCGAGTAACCGAAATAGTCGTCGATCGGGCTGAAGCTGTCGATCTCCAATTCATACGGATTGCCGCCCGAGGGCGTATTCAGGTGCCTGAATTCGGTATAACCACCCAATTTTCTTCCCAGAGACTGGGCGATGCGCAGCTGCAGTTGCCATTGCCACAACGAACTCAGCTCCTCCTGCACATATCGATTGGACAGTTGCCTGCCCCAGCCGTTCCCGCTTGTCTCGTTGGATTCGGACTCGACCGCGACCATGTAGGGCAGAAAATTGCGGTGGCGAATGTCAAGCCCCCAACGCAGTGTGGTTCGGGTTTTCAGAAACAGGCTCTGGGTCAGATACAGCCATGACTCGACATGGTCCCACTCTTCCACTTTTGGAAACATTTTATATTGCGCGGATAAGCCGCCCGTAATCATCATCCAATTGAGCGGATACCATTTTAAATCGGAATAAGCATGGATTTGCGAAAAATCATAATAGTCGAAATCCTGGCGGTCTTTGCGAATCGAATAATCAGCGCCCAACACACCGTTTAGCGTTTGCCGATGCGTGAAAAAATAGTTCCCGCCAATTTCGTGGTACTGGTAATTGTATTGGCGGTTTTCCACAAGTCCGAAAAAACTGCTGCTGTAGTACACCTCAACCTGTTTCCCGGTGTAGGCTATATCGGCTCCGGGAATGAAGCCGTAATCCCGAACCGGTGAATAGGTTCGCAGCAGGTTGTCATAGTAGTTGGTCGTGGTGGAAATTTGCATCCGCCACTGGGCTTCTGCAAATCCGTGGAATAATCCGATGAATGCGAGTGATAAGAAAATAAGCGAACGTCTCATCGGTTTTTCCGCTGATTACCGGGCCCGCGTCTATGCCGATCGAAAGCCCGTCCGTCGCTGACACCGTCCCCATCAGTATCTACGAAACGGTCCATCCGACGGTGCCCCATCGCACCGGCCCCGAACTGATCGCATTGCCCGTCGCCGTTTTCATCCACAAAATCTTTCGCCCGCATTCCCCGCTCCTCCCAAACTGCCCCATAGCGTCCGCCGAACAAAGAGCGGCGATTGTAGATCGTACCGGTGATATCGTTGATCCAATCGTGATCGGCATCGATGATATTATCGTTCCATTTGTCGCCGTCATAATCGACAAAAGACGTCGACAGGTCATTGACGCCGTCCCCGTCCTCATCGACGAACCGGTCGTTTTTGCCATCTCCGTTTTTATCTTCAAACGGAAAGGCGTGTGGGTACGATTTCAGATCCACATCGTTGATCCCGTCGCCGTTGGCATCCCGGAACCAATCGTTAAGACCGTCCCGGTTTTCATCAATGAACTGCCTCGAGGTCCTTTCGCCCGCTCCCATCTGCTGGGCAAAAACAAAAGTCAGGGTGATCAACCCTCCGATGAGAACCGTTCTGATACTGCGAAAATTCACTTTTTTCATCTCTTTCTCCAGGGAAAAGAGTGGGTCAGGGAACAAGTCCCTGACCCATTAAAACCTTTATTCCTGAGTTGCCGGGGCATTCGCATTCACGCCTTTGCGCTCTTGGGCACCCGAATTGGAACCACGGCGCTGACCGCGTTCGGGGCGATTTACCCGGTTACCGCGCTCGCTGCGACCGGAGCCGGAATCCGAGTTATGGAAACCCTGTCCGCCATTGCGACCGTTACCTGAAGGTACGTAATCGGGATCCTGACCGTTCGGAATGCCGTCGCCGTCCGCGTCCGGGGCGTTGTCATTGAAACCATCGCCGTCTTCATCGACGAAGTCGCCGCCGTGCCGGGGCCCCTGTCCGCCGTTGCCGACCGGAACGTAGTCGGGATCCTGACCATTCGGGATACCATCGCCATCCGCATCGGGGGCGTTGTCGTTATATCCATCACCGTTTTCGTCCACGAAACGCGGACCGTGATTTACGGTTTGGGCCTGGACTGTTGCAGGCATCATCACCCATGCAAAAGCCGCTACGACCGCCAAAACTGCTAAAAGTCTGAGATTCTTCATTGCTTTACTCCTTTTCGTTTCTTGATTTCAAACTCTCCGGTAATTACTATGTCAACAGTCATGCCAGGTCGAAATCAAGTTCGAAATATTTTATTTCACCCGACGGAAAAACAGATTTTTTCATCATTTTTAAAAAGCCGATTTTGCAGAGCATGTTTCGACACGAATGTCGAATCGTTCGACAATTTTGTCGAAATCACGTACCCAAACCGTATTTTTGAATCTTATATCGCAGGGTGCGTTCCGAGATTCCGAGCTTTTCGGCCGCCGCTGTCTGAATCCCCTTCGTTTCATTCAGTGCGGCTTGAATCAGACGAATTTCCAGTTCCTCGATCTGCCCGTTCATACCCTGCTTCAGCGAGACATTCGCTGGCGCGGCAGAGCGAATCGGCAGGTCGTCGGTCGTAATCACCTCCGAACGGGCCAGGATTACCGCTCTTTCGATCAGATTTTCCAGTTCGCGCACATTACCGGGAAAATCGTAGCGCACCAGGATATCCAGCCCTTCGGAAGATATGCCTGAGATTTTGCGTCGGTTCAAATCTGAGTGCTTGCGCATAAAATGTTCCGCCAGCGCTTTGATATCCTCACGCCGCTCGCGTAAAGCCGGAAGCGTCACCGGGATCACGCCCAGACGAAAGTAGAGATCCGGGCGGAATTTTCCATCGTCGATCATTTTCTGAATGTCCTTATTCGTGGCCGAGATGATGCGCGCATCACTGCGATAGCTTTGTGAAGAGCCCAGGCGCTGAAACTCCTTTTCCTGCAGGACGCGCAGCAGTTTGACCTGGATATTCAGGGGGATATCCGCCACTTCATCGAGGAAGAGCGTGCCGCCGTCGGCGATTTCAAAGCGACCCGTACGGCGTTCCTGGGCGCCCGTAAAAGCACCTTTCTCATGCCCGAACAGTTCGCTCTCGAACAGCGTTTCCGGGATGGCGGCGCAGTTCACAGCCACAAACGGTTTGTCTTTGCGCGAGGAAAGACTGTGTATGGTTTTCGCGACCAGTTCTTTGCCGGTCCCGCTCTCGCCCTGGATCAGGATTGCCGCATTGCTGTCGCTGACGCGCGCGATGAGATTGAGCAACTCAGCCATCACGTTGCTTTGGTAAATGATCGGAGTGTTCGGTTTCTCCTGTTCCACCTGCGAGCGTAGAACCTGATTTTCGCGGATCAGGGTGTTGTGGGCGGCGATCTTGCGTAATTTCAACTCCAATTCTTCCAGGTCCACCGGCTTGGAAAGGTAATCCCAGGCCCCGCTCTGCATCGCTTCGACAGCATCTTCCACAGTGCCGTAAGCAGTCAGGATAAGCACCTGGATTTCGGGATTGATCTCCTTGACTTTTTGGAGGACTTCGAGTCCCGTCATCCCCGGCATACGAAAATCACTGATGACTACATCGACGTAACGTTGCTTAATCTTCTCAATGCAAACAGCGCCCGAATTGCAGGTCAACACCTCGCAACCCAGTTTCCGCAGAAAACCGCCCAGTATCTCGCATTGCGCGGCGTCGTCGTCGATTACCACCACCGACATATTCAGCATCGGCTAAACTCCTCACTTACTCTTTAAATCTATTGTAAACGTCGTGCCTTCGCCAATCCGGCTGGCGACTTCGATCGAGCCGCCGTGTTCGGCGACGATCTGGTAGACCTGCGCCAGACCGAGTCCTGTGCCGTCGGCTTTGGTAGTGAAATACAGGTTGAAAATCTTATCCAAATTTTGCTCCTCAATGCCGGTCCCCGTATCCCGAAAAATCACCCTGATTTTATTATGCTGTCTGTCCATCCGGCAATGGAGTTCCCCGCCCCCGGGCATGGCTTGGACGGCATTCTCAATCAGGTTTACGAACACCTGGGAGATTTTCTCCTCGTCATAACGGGCCCGGATTGATTTCACCGGATTCCACTCGAGCCGGATATCGTGACTTCCCAGTTTACTGCGATACAGTTCCAGAACGCGGTTGAGAGTTTCATCAAGCTGACCGTCCTGCAGGTGCAGCGACTGCGGCCGCGCGAATTGCAGAAACTGCCGGATGATATTCCCGATCCGGTCAATCTCTTTGCGCACAATTCGGATTAATTGCAGTTGTTCCCCGGCGTTTTCGGCCGGCGGGAATTCACGGCCGAGACGTTGGACCGTCATAGAAATCGCGTTGAGCGGATTGCGGATTTCATGGGCTACCCCCGCCGCCAGTTCACCCATGGCGCTCAGCCGCTCCTTCTGTCTCAGATCGGCCTGCAGCCGGTAGACATCTTCGGTAATCTTCTGTTTTTCCTTCTCAAGCAGATTGACGTTCTGGGCCGCGATCGAAAAAGCAAACAGGACAAACCCGACCAGCAGAAGAATTACCAGCCGGATGGCCGTCTGACGCATCGCGACAATCTCGATGGCCCGAATCGGCTCATAATTCATGCCGATACGGATGAGACCGTACGAGGTTCCGGCAATTGCAAAAGGCCGCACGCTTTCGAACAGTTTGAGTTCGCCACGTTCCAGAATGCGCCAACGGAAACCCTGCGACTGGCTGACTTCCCCGAGGAACGGATCGGATTGAAAAGATGATAACGAATCGACATTTTCCGAAGCAGCCAGAATTCCGAGCGAATCCTGAATCGCGATGTAATTCACGACCGCATCCTCGGCGATCGAATTTATCAGGGAGCCAATCCCGATTTCCTTGCGGAAATCGAGAATCTGCCGGGCATCGATATTCGCCAGAATCGCTCCGCCTTTACTCCGGTGAATCGCCACGCCGAAACGCTGCCCGGGTTCACCGCTTGCGGTTCGTACACCCAAAACCATCTTATCCCGCTCGCCACTCAGGACCGAATCGATCTCCGGCGGCGACGGCACTTGCAGGTGATTCTCCGTGCTGCTGTAAACCTTTTTCCCTTGCGAATCGAAAATATGGATACGGTACAGCTTATCGTCTTCCGCAAATTCTTTCAGATAGGCGTTTGTGACAAAGCCTTCCTCGTCGAGATGGTCAATCAGATGTAGCGTCGTAAGCAGGCGCTCGACGATTTCGTCCTCCAGCAGATCATTGCTGAGAATGGAATTAACCGCGGATTTCTGGATGATGGCGGAGAGATTGCCGGCATTTTGGGACATCAGTGTAATCACACTGCGGCGACGGCCGAGAAACTCCACATAGCCGGAAACAGCCAACAGAAGGAATAAAATAATAAAAACCGTAGCTAAGACACCCGGCTGGATGCGCATGCGTTTTTGAATTCGGTTCATTCCGGCTACCATCACGCTATAATTAAATAACTTTTCAGACAAACAACAGTGATTAATTCCAATTTGATTACGTTGCGGAGAATTCGCTACAAGCGAATTTGCAGTTGTCTATCCGGCAGGGAATGCCTAAAATCCGTCTGTTGAATCGAAGGAGTCCCGTATGCATATTGTCGTTCTCGATGCTTACACCCTCAATCCCGGCGACCTGGATTGGGAACGCCTGCAAAAACTGGGATCGTGCCATATTTACGACCGTACCCACCCGGAAGAGGTCGTCGAACGTGCCAAGCTTGCCGATATCATTCTGACTAATAAAGTCGCGATCACGGCCGACATGCTGCGCCAGCTACCGGCCCTTAAGTACATCGGCGTCATGGCGACCGGCTACAATATCGTTGATCTGAAGGCCGCCATCCAGGGCAAAATCCCGGTGACCAACGTACCCGCTTACAGCACGCTTTCCGTCGCCCAGACCACCTTCGCGCATATCCTGCATTTCACACACCATGTCGGCCCGCACGCGGAATCGGTGCGCAATGGTGACTGGACTGCGTGTCCGGATTTTTGTTATTGGAATTTCCCGCTGATTGAATTGCAGGACCGGACGCTCGGCATCATCGGCCTGGGCCGGATCGGTAAAACCGTCGCCAAAATCGCAGCGGCCTTCGGCATGCAGGTAATTTTTCACGATGTCGCCCGGCCTCTCCGGATTCCGCCCGGAACGGAGATGGTGATCCTGGAGGATATTTTCCGGGATAGCGATTTTATCAGCCTGCACTGCCCGCTTACTGCGAAGACTGAAAAAATCGTCAATGCCGCCCGCCTGCAGTCGATGAAATCCACTGCTTTTATAATCAACACCAGCCGCGGCCAACTCATTGATGAACCGGCGCTGGCCGAGGCGCTCAATTCCGGCCGTATCTCCGGGGCGGGATTGGATGTGCTTTCGCTGGAACCACCTGCGCCCGATAATCCGCTCCTCACGGCCAAAAACTGCAACATTACGCCGCATTTCGCCTGGGCCACCCAAGCAGCCCGCCAGCGGTTGCTCGGAACGGTCGTTCAGAATATCCGCGGCTTCATGACGGGTAAACCGCAGAATGTCGTGAATTTGTAAATTCGCGCGACTTATCGATTGGCAGCTGCAGTTGAGCCATTCCAAACTGCTTCGTAGAGAATAGCAGTCCGGGAGATCACAGTGGTTACTTTATTATCGATGTTTGATATAATAGAAATATCCATATTCTTTTAACAAAGATAACCGTCAAATATGTGTTGGTTGGTATAGATGTAAGAATTATATCTTTTGAAAAGAAATTAGAAAAAGCTTAGTAAACTCCTTTCCTGTACCTCTTTCCTCTTCTAATCTCTCCTCGCAAACAATTTTATATCGTTGAGTTTCAATTACAAGTCCAGCTAGATCGGTTTCGGATGCACCGCTATACTCTTTGTTATCTTCTTCGTTAATTAACCTCCAAGTCTTTAATTTTTCATCTACTTTTGTAAGTTTACCCTTAATCTCTACTATTTCTGCCCCAATATCTGTTCTTTCAATTAACGCGTCATAAAGAGGTTTAGCTTGTATACTCGAAATTCTGTTATGAATGCTCGTTCTTGTGGCCGGCGTCGACCATTCATACTCAAAAAGAGAATCAACTTCAGTAATAAATTTTAAAAGGTCCTTATAGGCTGTCGCAAAATGGCCACCAATTTGTGCTATTTGCTCTACAGCAGCATTCGGAGTTGAGGAAAGAGCTGTAATCCGGTCTATTATTTGTATAGCTTTGGTAATTTCAACATCGCCCAGTAGATCAGCATGTATAGCAGATTGAAGATGAATTGTAAAAGATCCCTTGGAAAACGCAATGACTTCGAGTTGATAGTTATCGGGGGTACTTAACTGAGCACGAATTTCTTTATCTAGATAAGCAATCGAACGACGAAATGCATACTTAACAAGCCGTTGAAGTATTTTAATTGCTTGACTTAGGTTGTCCGCAAGAATTTTAGGTTCAGAATGCGATTCTGGAGGATTTAAATGACAATGTATTATAGCTCGTTGCCGTTCAATGGACTCTGATATTACTAAATTGTCTGGTTGATCAATATTTAAAAATAACCCGTAATCTGGTAGCCATTTGGTGGGTAAATCAGGGAAATCAATAGGTTGAATTACTAAATCACGAAGAACATCTGTGTTAGAGATGACAGTAAAAATCTCGTTAGATTCTGTATTGGTATAGATTTCTCTTAATTCTATGTTTCCGCGAATTATTGCATCTAGACGAGATAAAGAAACAGGCACGCAAAGATATGTATCAATCTCCGAGGATTGTTCAACAAGAGTACAGATATAATTAGATGAAAATTGATCTTGTGCGGTGAATATCTGAAGTCCATCGTAGAAGAGAAGTGGTTCTTTATAGTGTATCGTTCTCATTGTTGGATTTGATTTCATAGGGTATTTTCAACTTCATGACATAAAGGGATAGGATCAAAATCCAAGGTTCGCCACCATGAGAAATGCCAAAAATGAGATCCAGTATTTTTAATGAGCCCACTCTCTGGTGGTAGAGACAATTTAACAATCTTTTTATTTAGTTGTGTAGGAAGTTTAGATAAATTGATACATCTATCTAAATTAACTACTAGAGAGCAAGAAAGCGCAATACATTCAGTTGTGTGGAATTTTTTATTTGGGAAAAGCCTTCGCTGTGACCAAAAGTCTTTTTCCTCAACTGGAATATCATTGACAAGACGAAAGTAAATATCGTTTTGAGGTTGAAAAGCGTCATCGGGAGGGCATTCAACAGGAAGCTCTTCTGCCCATAATTTCTGTTCTTCCGTAGTTATTCCCCGGGTTGAATAAATTTAATTTCTCACCGTGTAAATGGCCGAATACATACTTAATTTAGATGAATCAAAATTGACATCCAATAAGTAATTTAGGGTGAGGATTGTAGATGTAAAAGTGGCACATAAGTTTATGAAAGAATCAAGTGAGCCATCTTTTATTCTTCCACAAGAATTCACATGCTTCGTATCCCCATAATCGCCTTGCATGGCAGTGCCCAAGACTGTAAGTTCTGCGAGCAGAAGGGAAACATCCATGAGACTTGTCAGAATCATCGCCCGGTATATTGCGCTGGTATTGCTGGTCAGCAAGGCATTACTGGCCCAGCCCGCCGCCGCGACCGTGCTCAGCTCCTCCAACTTACCAATTCTTATCATGGATACCCATGGCCGGCAAATCGTCGACAGCCCGCGGATTATCGCCGATCTGGGAATTATCTACAACGGTTCCGGACAACGCAACTCCGTCACGGATGCCTTTAACAATTATAATGGAAAAATAGCCATCGAACTGCGCGGCAGCTCCTCCATGGCTTATCCTAAAAAACAGTACCGTTTCGAGACGAAAGACGCCCTCGAAGAGGATGAAGATGTCTCCCTGCTGGGAATGCCGGAGGAGAACGACTGGATTTTAAACGGTCCCTTCGACGATAAGACCATGATCCGTAATACGCTCGTTTACCGGCTGTCGAACGACATGGGGCGCTATGCCAGCCGGACCCGCTTCTGCGAACTGATCCTTAACGACGACTACCAGGGCGTATACGTGCTCATGGAAAAAGTCAAACGCGATAAAAACCGGGTGGATATCTCCAAACTGAACCCGGACGAAATCGAAGGTGATGATCTGACCGGCGGTTATATCATCAAACTCGACAAGACCAGCGGCGAAAATGTCGCCGGCTGGACATCCGCCAACAGCATCTACTATCAATACGATTACCCGAAACCGGACGAAATTGTCACGCAACAGAAACAGTACATCAGGCAGTTCGTGACGGATTTCGAAGCGCTGATGAAAAGCAGCCACTGGAACGACCCGGTCACCGGCTACCCGGCGATGATCGATCTTGATTCCTTCGTGGACCACTTTATCCTCAATGAATTCGCCCGCAATATTGATGGTTACCGCTTAAGCGCCTATCTCTATAAAGACAAGGACAGCAAAGACGGAAGATTGCATGCCGGCCCGGTTTGGGATTTCAATCTCAGTTTCGGTAAAGCCTGGTATCCGCAGGATCGGCATATCACGACCGGATGGGAAGTCCACCACAATACAAGATTACCGGACGACTCGCCTAAAATTCCGTTCTGGTGGATTCAACTCGCCCACGATCCCATTTTTGCGGGACGGGTTGCCGAACGCTGGTCCGAATTGCGTACCGGATTACTGGACAAAGATAGTCTCAACCACCGTATCGATATGCTTGCGGATACATTGAGCGAGGCCCGTGAAAGAAACTCCACCCGCTGGACGGAAATGGGTACCCTCAGTGTTTATCAGAGTGAAATTTCGTATCTGAAACAATGGACCAGTCAGCGAATCGACTGGATTGACGCCAATCTCACACTTCTGACCTCCATCGACAATTCATTGCCCGGGTTTATTCCGGATCAGTACACGCTCGAGCAGAACTACCCCAATCCGTTCAATGCCGTCACCCGGATCGAGTATGGCATCCCGGTAGCCGGTTCTATCAGCATCGAGATTTTCGACATCCGGGGTGTAAAAGTGGCCACTATTCCGGATTCTCCGGCGTTTGCAGGCACCCACCGGGTCGAATTTGACGCCACAAATCTTCCCGCAGGCATTTACATATATTGTCTGAAGACAGACCATTTTAAGGCGATGAAAAAGATGACCCTGCTGAAATAGGCGGAATTACCGCAAATGTTAAGACCAATCACTGTCCCATTTCGTCTTCTGTTGTTCGCATTTCTCTGTGCTTCGTTCCTGCCCGTAAACGCCGGGAATCCGGACAATTGGATTCGGGAAAGCTACAAGTGCGCCATCCTTGACGCCATGGTCGCCGAAAGCGCTGAAATCTGCGATAGCCTGATCGCCATCAACAAACGCAATCCGAAGCTGACCTGGAACGATGCTGATAATCGGGAATGGCTGCTGGTCGTAACCTGGACGAAATATGCGGATTCCTATCCACTCGATGATACGCTTCTCACTTCCTGGGGGAACACCTGGGTAACCGTGGTGCCTGAAATTCAGACCTGGTTTCTGAAACATGACATTCCGGATACGCTAATCGCGGTACGCTGCCGGCAATTGCTGGGACTGCCGCCAACCGGAGAATATACCCATTTCGTGGAATTGTGGGTTCAGCCTTCCGATCTCTTTCGGCCTTCTCCGGATAGTGAGATCGGTGACAGCCGGGCGGAATTGGCCTTCCCTGCCGCTGCTGAACCGGATTACCGCAAATGGTTTGAAGAGAACATCCGCGACTCCTATTTTCCGATGCATTATCCCTGGACGCGGCTGGGCTACACCTATGACTGGGGCGGCGACAGCAGCGAAATCGGGCTGTCGGAATTTGTGATTCGCAAAGCTGCGCGTGTCATTGTCCACTCAAAATTCCTCACATTGGACTACCTGCAATGATGGATCAATCGCAAGAATCGCTTCCTGAATCGAATGAAAATCAAAATCCTCTTAAATCGGGGGTGGATATGCGAATTTATAAAAATCGATTCCTCCGGTTGCTGGTTCTGTATTACGGCGCATTGCAGATCGTTCACTTCTGTACCCTGGCCGCGGCGGGCGTCATGATCCGGCGGAGCGGTGAAATGGGTTTCCCGGCAGCACCGCCGCCGGAAGGCTGGTCAATCCAGGTTCAGCCCTTCCTCATCGGCACCGGCCTGATTGATGCCGTCAACGCCGGCATCGCCCTCTTGTTTGTCTACGCCTTTCTAAGACAGAAGCCCTGGAGCACCTGGCTCGGGGCCTCGACGCTGACCATCATGCTCTACTCGGCGGTAATCTTCATCGCAGTCACAGCCCCGAGCGGCGCCTGGTCGGCCCACCCGGTTTCATATTTGATCATCGGTCTGGTTTTCGCTCCCGTTATCCCGCTCAGCTTTCTCTATTATAGAGAGTTGATCAGGATCGGGAAGATCGCGCCTTGAAATCCTGGTGAAACGAAAACGCCTGGATTCCAACGAATTTGCTTTTTAATCCAAAAGACAATATTTTCTCCCTCACGATGGAACCTAATATGCTCACCGTTGTTCAAGAACTTAATTCGGACTCTCTCATTGCCGGTTTTAAATACAGAACAAATCAAACCAAACTCGTAGCAGCACAATATGAGTAATGGGCTTCGTCGATTTTCACTGTTCGCTGCCTTCCTGGCCGTATTGATCCTGCCATCCATCGGCACGGCCCAGTTCTATTTCGGACGAAATAAAATCCAATACGATCATTTCGACTGGCAGGTTTACAGCACTGAACATTTCAACATCTACTATTACACCGAAGAACAGGAAATTGCCCGGGCGGCGGCCTATTTCACCGAAGAGGCCTTCCGCGAGTATGAACTCAAGTTCAACCACACGATCACGCACCCAATACCACTGATCATTTACAGCAATCATATTCACTTCCAGCAGACCAACATTTATCCCTACATGGTTCCCGAAGGCGTCGGCGGATTTTTTGAATTTGTAAAAAAACGGGTCGTGATTCCCTACAACGGCAATATGCAGGATTTTCGCAAAGTTCTGCGCCACGAGCTCGTACATGTTTTCATGCATCACAAAATCAACATCGCCACCGAAGATCTCGGCGCCTGGGAAGCGCCCAACTTTCCGCTCTGGTTCACCGAAGGTATTGCCGACTACTGGGCGGAGGGCTGGGATGCTCAGGCTGAGCTGATTCTAAGGGACGCGGTGCTGCATGATTACCTGTTTCCGCTGGATTGTTATGAGTTGATGGCGTCCGGATTCCTGCTCTATAAAGTCGGGCAATCTTTCCTGCGTTTCTTTGAGGAACGCTACGGCGCCGATCGCCTGCGCATGCTCATGGAAGACTACTGGCAATATGAAAATTTCGACGACGCCCTGGGCGCCATGGCCAACAAAAAATTCGAAGACCTAGAAGCTGAATGGCGGGTGGCGCTGAAACAGCAGTATGCGGAGTCTTTGCCGGAACAGGATGTCATCCTGCCCGGCCAGAACCAGATCACCCAGTTCGGTCCCAACTGCAATCCCAAATTTTATACCGACCTGAGCGGGAAAAAACATATCGTCTACCTGACGAGCCGCGGGGGTTACACGGACATCGTCAGCCAGCTCATTGGCGAGAAGAAAAGTACGACGATCGTAAGCGGCGAGCGCAATGCCGACCGTGAATCCCTGCATTTCCTGCAGACGGATTTTTCAATCAGTGACGATGGAAAACTCGCCTATGTCACCAAATCCGGCCGCCAGGACGCTATTCGGATTGTCGATGTCGCAACCCGACAGGAGATCACCTCCCTGCAGCATCCCGACCTGATTACAATCCGCTCGCCGAAAATCTCTGCCGATGGGAAGCGGGTCATTTTCAGCGCTCAGGTATTCGGCGGCCAACCGGACATCTACTTCTGGGACATCGAGAAAGCTGAAGCGAATCGACTGACCGATGACATCTATACCGATATCGATCCCTGTTTCGATCCGACGGCGGAGTTCGTCGTTTTCAGTTCCGACCGGGAGCGGCCCGCGCTCGACACCGGCATGAATCTCTTCCTGATGCGAATCGAGGACCGGACCATTCGGCGTCTTACCCAGAATGAGGACAAAGAGGTCAAGCCCATCTGGATCACTTCCCATCCCGCCCGTATCTATTATCTCTCGGATCGCAACGGCACCGACAACGCCTATTTCCTGGACATCGATAATATCGATATTCCCGATGAGCCCCGAATCGATATTCACCAGATGACCGATTATCACACCGGCCTGCAGGATCTCTATCCCGGCCCCGGCGACAGCCTGCTGACCAGCGTCTTCATGAATTACAATTTTCAACTCTACTATTTGCCGACGCACGGGGATTCGATCATAAAGACCGTCACTCCAGCCAAATTTGACGTTCCGGATTCTTCCTGGAAAATCCCGGGAATCCGCAGATACTCAATCAAGGAATCCAGGCCTTACCGCTTACGATACAGCCTCGATTTTGCCCAGACCAACGTCGTACAGGATCCCATTTTCGGCTTCCTGGGCGGCGCCCAACTGGGAGTCTCGGATTTACTCGGTAATCGCTATTATCATTTTCTGCTGGCCAACAGCGCTCAGACGACCTCGGAAATACTGGACCGCTTCAACCTCTCCCTGACGATGGTCGACCTCAGCCGCCGCAGCAATCGCGCCATCGGGATATTCCATTTCGCCAATGATTATTACGACCCTTATCAGGGTTTCTTTTTCGAGCGGGCTATGGGCATCCGGGGTGCCTTGAACTATCCCATCGACACATTCCGCCGCCTGGAATTCAGCCTCTCTTGGTGGAGCTCCAGGAAGGATTACTATTTCGGTAAAGTCGAAGACGCCTACCTCATCTCGAATTTTTTCTCGTTCGTACACGACAATTCAATCTGGACCTTTACCGGCCCGATCGACGGCTGGTGCCTGCGGCTGATGGCCGGGCCGACCTTCGATTTTCTGCGTTCGCAATTGCACAATTATACGGTTCTGCTCGATTTTCGCTATTATTACCGGCCCGTGCCGTTTATGACTTTCGCCCAACGCAGCATGTTCTGGTTCAACGACGGAGTCGACATTCGCCGCTTTTACATCGGCGGCAGCTGGGGATTGCGCGGCTACGGTCTCTATCAAATCTACGGCCGCAAATACGTCATGCTCAATAACGAGCTGCGCTTCCCGTTCGCCAGAAGTCTGATGCTGCGGACTGGGACGACGGCCATCGGTCTCTCCCCGATTCGCGCGGCCCTCTTCTTCGATGTCGGCAACGCCTGGGATTATCACTATCACGGCCTGATCGGCAGCTTCGGCGCCGGATTACGCGGCCTGTTCCTGGGTGGATTGGTACTGCGCCTGGACGTCGGTAAGAAAACCGATTTTGAGAATCTGGAAAAAGGGCTCTTCGTTCAATTCTTCTTCGGATGGGATTACTAAAATGATCGGAGACTACAGTAAAAAAACATCACTCCTAATCGCCTTCGGCGTGCTGCTGCTCCTGAGCCGCTGCGGTTTCAACCTGAATCACATCGAACTGGTCGAACCGCAGACCCGGCCGGCCGATCTGCACGCCAAACCAGACTCGGCGTGGACCCTGAAAGTATCCTCTCCGCCGAAAGACCTCGTGTTGCTCAATGCTGAAACCGTACTGCTGTCCTCGCATCGGGGCGAATTGTCCACGCTGAACATCCGTAAAGGGCAGAAGAATCACGGTATCTGGCGGCCGCTGCGAAAATCCATCGACCTGTTGTACTACGATCCGCAGATTCCGCGGCTCTACGTCAGTTCCCCTCTCAAAAGCGACATCCTGACCTGCGATCTGCAGCATTCCAAAATCGCTCAGAAATACAACATCCGCTCGGTGCGCGGCAAGATGGTCATTTTCGGCGATACGGCTTATGTCGTCCAAAACCGGAATCAGCTCACCGCGTTCCGGCTTTCCGACAGTAAAATCGTCAAAAAACGGAGCCTGGCCTCGCCGGTCATTCACGGCCTCTATGCAGGCGATTCAGACCTGTGGGCATTGTGTGAAGACGGGAAGCTGCACTATTTCCAGAAGGACTTGAAAGCGGCGGCAACTTACCCGCTTTGCCTGAATCCCCAGCCGGTGATGCGCCGGAGCGGCGACATCATCAGCGCTGGAGATTCGAGGGGCCGGGTTGTACTTTATGACCTGGCGCAGGATCTGATGCTCTTCGAGAAAAATTTCTCGACGCCCATCTACACGGCGCCTTATTACGATGGCGAAAAGCTGTTGGTCGCTTTCGCAGACGGAAGCGTCAGTCGTATCTCTTCCCGGACCGGCGAAATCCTGTGGCGCTTTTCCGAGGAAGGGCTGATTAACCAGCCGCTGATCGTCTCCGGAAATACGCTCGTTATCCCCTATCCCAAGGGTAATATCATCGCCCTGGATATCGATTCCGGAGCGGAGTTATGGCGCATTAAATTTAAACGCAGCATCCGTTCGGTTTGGCTGGTTCCGGACGGCATTCTGGTCGCCAGCGGCAGAAACAAAATCCACTATTTCAGGGTAGGTTCATGAGATATATTCGGATCCTGATCGTAGTTTTTATCGTGGCGCAGGCCGCGCAGGCCACGAGTCCCGGTAAATTCGAGGTACTCTTCCAGGATGTTCCCGCTTCCGTTGATACTCTAAAAATCGCGCATCCGGAAATTCTGCGCATTCAGCCGGCTGCCAAACATAAAATCGAATGGAAAAAGCAGCAAATCATCGGCGTCTGGATGATCGCCGTCTGCGGCGGATTGTCCTATTACCTGCACATGGAAGCCAATGAAGCCTACGACGCCTATCTGCATTCCGGCAACCATAACGAGATGAACCGTTTGTTCCGAAAATCCCAGCGCTTCGATCGCCTGACCGGCCTGGCCTACGCCGGCACCGAAGTCGGATTTCTGTTCACGGTTTTCTCTTTTGATAAAAAAACCAAATGAGAATGACAGCACTGATATTTGTCCTGGCTTTGTTCTGGGCCTGTTCCGACCGGGAACGGGCCAATCCCTTCGATCCGCTCAATCCCGAAACCGACGGGACGCCGGCCGGAACCTCGATCTCCTCGCAGAGAGATACGGTCTTCATTCGCTGGTCGCCGATGGAGATAGACGATATCGTGAACTACACGATTTATCGTTCGATTAATTCCGCACCCTTCGAAACCCTGGTTGCACTCGATCCCGAAAACGCCGGCTATGAAGATACGGATATCTTCTATGACCAGACCTATCGCTACGCGCTGCAGGTTTTCACACTCCACGATGCGAGCGCTCTGTCGGACACCCTCCGAATCATTCCCGGCCCGGTGAATTTCTGGGTCAGCGATTTCAACGGATTCGACGTACGGCGCATCACCTACGACGGGGCCCATATCCTTAGATGGGAATCCTTTTCGGCACCGATTGCGATCGAATACAGCCCGGCTTATGGCCGCTGTTATATCGCCGATTACTGGGAAAAGCAAATTTCCATTGTGAATAAAAATCTAAGCGTCCTGGCAACCATCCCTCTGCAGGATTGGCCGGTGGACATGGAAATCGATAATGAATCTCAGAAATTGTACATCCTGCTGAAAGATGAAGACTACCTGGCGGAGTACAGTCTGAACGGGCAGTTATTGAACCTCAACCGGATGCCTTTCGACATCACGAATTATACAACCTTCGCCTACGACCCGATCTCTTCGAGCTTCTGGTTTTACGATCCGAGTTTAGGTACTGTTCACGTCGCACCGGCCGCCATTCCGAATTCCCTGACAAGCACATCCGTCTCGATCGTAAATCCCGGAAAAATAAAGGCCGACCCGATTTTGAGCGGCTGCTGGGTCCCCTCCCAATCGGGCATTTATTTCCTTCGACTCTATGGCGCACCCCTTTCCCTGAAAACCGATTATCATATCCTGGATCTCAGCATCAATCCGCTCAACGGCGATTGTTATTATGTCGGGTACCAGCGTGACACCAATCAATGGGAAACCGGTCGCCTGATCGCCAGCCGGAATTACACAGACGAAGTGATTCTGGATAATGCCTATCCGGGGCTTTATAAGATTCAGGCGATTCCCGGTTACTCCCCACAGGGCTTTATCGCCTTCCAATCCGATACCTGGAAATTGCTGCGTTTTGACACCCGGGGAATCCGGATCGGCGAATTGGAATATTTTGGCACACGCCTGGATATTGTCGTCGAATAGAGCGGAATTTAGATGGCTGCCAGACTGGCTTTAGCGCTTCGATTTCTCCTGATTCATCCTGAAAAAATAATACATCGGAAAACCCGTTCCGATCAGCACGGCGGCGGTGATCACGCCTCCGGCCGGGAAGGCAATAAAAGTTCCGTAAATCAGATAGAGTTGGGGCACGATCGCCAGCAAAGTCATGGTTCGCCAAACCGGCGATTTGAAAGTCGGATGATAATCGTCCCGTTTACGCAGAAAGAAGATCGCCCCGTAAACCATGGCATTCTGTAAAAGGTAAGACAACGTAAAATATCCGAGCAGCGTCTCCAGTCCGCCGAAAAACAGCAGCACGATGGCAAGCCCGGATTGCAACAGGATCGAATAGTCGGGCGTGTCATATTTTGGATGAATGTGCCCGAACGGCTTGAAAAAGAGTCCGTCACGGGCGATGGCGTACTCGATCCGCGGCTGCACCATGATCAGGGCGTTGAGACAGCCGATCATACTGATGAAAGCTGCAATCGCCAGGAAACCGGCTGCAATTTTCGCGAAGGCCGGCAGGTAGATAAACGGATTGGCGAATTTACCGCTGGCCGCTACCAGTTCATCGTAGGGCACGAAAATACTGGTCGAGAGCGCGATGAGAACGTACAGGGTTGTGATCAGACCGACCGAAAGCAGGAGACTCCGCGGAATGATCTTTTGCGGACTTTTCATCTCACCGGCCATGTAAAGGACATTGGTGAACCCGGCATAGGACCAGATCGTACCGGCCACACCGGCGACAAGCAGTTTCAGCAGGCCGGAATCACCGGAGCCGGAAATGACCGGCTCCCAGAACAGATTTTTTCCGCTGAAATATGACATGCCCAGGACGCAGAGCAGGATCAGTGGGGAAAGTTTCGCCAGCGTGAGGATGATCTGCAAGCCCCCGCCCTTGCGGACGCTGCGGTAATGGACGTAAGTCAGCACAACGATGATTAGCACTGCACCGAGCTTGGTATAGATTGAAGCGTCCAGCGGCCCCCAGAAAACGGACAGGGCCGAAACCGCACTGATGGCAACGATCGTGATGGATGGCGTATCGCTCGTCCAGAATACAGTCCAGACGTACAGGAAACCGAGGGCCGGGCTGCCCGCTTTTTTGAGGTATAAATAGCCGAAGCCTTCGTCCGGGTAGGCGGTGGCCATCTCCGATAAAATGAATAGTTGCGGAAGCCAGATCAGGCCGCCAATCAGCCAGGCCAGCACTGCAATCAGGGGGCTGCCGCTCTCACGGGCCACGATCGGCAGATTGATGAAGACGCCGGACCCAATCACCGAACCGAGGATGATCGCGATCACATGCTTTATGTTGAGTTCGCGCTTGAGTTCAAAGGCCATGATGGTCCGCTCTTGTATCTAGTCAGTCAGGGTTTCGAAGCCGACCCGGTTGAGGTTAATGTAAATCACCGTTGCCGAAATCGCCACCAAGACAAAATACAGCAAAGCCAGCAGGTACTCGGCAAAGAGGAGTTTTCCTACGCCGAAAAGGCTGGCATAAACCAGCACGACGCCGCAAATCCAGTTGACTAGGGAGCGACCGAAACCGGTGTCGCTTTTTACATCGGGCAACTGGGCGGCAATTTTCTTCCAGCCGCGACCGCCGGGATGGACTTTACGGTAGAAGCGGATCAGGTGCTCCTCCTTTTCAGGGGCAGTCAGGTAAGTCACCAGCAGCCAAACCAGCGTCGTGCCGATAACAATCGGGTAGAGTGTGATCGGCGATTTCAGGCCAAAGCCCCAGTGCGCGATCGGGTAAATAATCAATGGAGCGATCATCGCCGTGATCTCGGACCAGGCATTGATCCGCCACCAGAACCAGCGCAGAATTAAGACGGCCCCGATCCCGGCACTGGCATTGATAATAAATTCCCAGGCCCCGGAGACCGTCGTAAGAACAAATTTTGTAATGAGCAGGGAGACGATCATCATTAAAATGATGGCGACGCGTGAGACCAGGACATAATGTTTTTCATCGGCCTTCTTCCGCATGAAACGCCGGTAAAAATCATTGATCAGGTACGAAGTTCCCCAGTTTAATTGCGCGGCAATCGTGGACATATAGGCCGCCAGGAAAGTGGCAATTAGGAGTCCCAGCAGACCGGGCGGCAGAAAACGCATCATCAGTTTCGGGTACATCACGCCGGGGTCAACGGTATTCTCGTATGTCTCATACATCAGCTTGAACTCGGGTGTCTGGTAAGCCGGGTTCGAGTCCTGCAGCAGCGACTGGTCCCGATAGACCGTTTCAACCTGTTGGTACAGGGCCGGATTTTCCTGTCTCAGAACATCGGTATTCTCGGCCCGCGGAAAAATAACCAGGGCGACCAACGCCACGATAATCCAGGGCCACGGACGCACAGTGTAGTGGGCAATGGTAAACCAGAGCGTGGCGAAAAGGCTATGTTTTTCATTCTTGGCCGACATCATGCGCTGCGCGATATAACCGCCGCCGCCCGGATCGGCCCCCGGGTACCAGCTGGACCACCACTGCAAACCGATATGGGCAAAGAAGGCTCCCGCTGAAAGGGCCAGCACACCGCCGGTGACACCCCCGACCCCGACTTTCCCGACTTTCGGAAAGAAATCCAAAACCTCGGGGGCCAGTTTGGCTTTGAGCTGCACCGCCCCGCCGATCTGCGGCAGACGAATGACGATGAAAGCCAGGATGATGCAACCGGTCATGGCGAAGAAAAACTGAAAACTGTCCGTGCGGGCTGTTCCGAGCAGGCCGGAGGCAGAGGCGTAGACTGCGATCAGGGCTGCTGCCATGATGACCAGCAGAAATGCATCCATCCCCGGCAGGACCACATGGAAAATTTTCTCCATAGCTTTGTGGACCCAGCCCATGACAATGGCATTCATAAACAATCCGAGATAGACAGCCCGGAATCCACGCAGGGCTGCTGCAGGTTTGCCGGAATAGCGCAGTTCGACGAACTCGCAATCGGTCATGATTCCCGACCGGCGCCACAGTTTAGCGAAGAAAAAAACGGTCAGCATCGCCCCAATCGCCAGGTTCCACCATAACCAGTTCCCCGCGATGCCGTTACGGGCAATTAGCTCCGTCACGGCCAGGGGGGTATCGGCGGCAAAAGTGGTCGCCACCATAGCAGTACCCGCCAGCCACCAAGGCAGGTTTCGGCCGGACAAAAAGAATTCGTTGGTATTCTTTCCTGCACGTTTTGAAAAATAGGCGGCAATCCCGAGGCTAAAAAGAAAGTAAAGCCCGATTACGATCCAGTCCAGAAATTGAACGGCTTGATTTGTCTGCATTGTTACTCCTCAATTGGCACCCTGCACCGGAGCCTAATTTAACGCTTATGAAATTAATCGTTAGCCCTTTTATCGTCACGCAGACAAAAAAACGGGATGGCCGCAGCTATCCCGTTTCAGGCTTTTTCGCATTCGTTGCCTCAGTATAAACTTTGCGCAGCGACAGATCAATTAAATATGTTGGTGCGAATCTTGAGAACTGTGCCGGGTGGTATTTTTTCGAGATTGGAACCCAGCACATCGGCATTATCGCGCAATAGAACGATCCAGGCGTAATTGTTATTATATTCGCTGCCTGCGATTGACCAGAGCGATTCGTTGGCTTTGACGGTATATTTCCGGAATTCATACTTCAGATCATTGGCTACCGTTTTGGGTTTCTTCAGCAGGAACTCATGAAAAGGATAGATAAGGTTCGGATTGTCACCGATCTTTTTGCGATTCCATTTGTAGATCATCTTCCACATCGCGATATTGCCATATTCATTCTTGGCAATTTTGGAGAGGTAATCGTTCTGTTTCACCATGTAAAACATATCGACAGTGTCGCTCTCCGTCACAACCTGAAGCACTTCTTCCAGTTTCCCCTCTTTCTGCTGGATCGTCTCCGTAGTTGCCCCGACAGATGCTTCTACCTTTGCCGGTTCGGCTTGCTCCACAACCGGGGCTGGAACTGTTTTCTGGACCGGCACCGGCTCTTTTTCCTGTATTTGGGTCTGCACGATTTCTTCGGTCAGTTCTTCTTCCTGGACGGCCTGTTTGCCACAACTGAAGACCATCAGCGCAATCACAAGCATTGCGACCATTAATCGACTCATAATTTCACTCCTTTATTTTACAACCATAGATAATACCCACACTACCAGGTAACTCAATTTCAAAGAAATATATTAAATTGTCAAGAGGATTGCACGTAAAAAATTGATTCAACAGGAGACCACTTTCCGAGCTTCGATAAAGAACAGATCATCCAGATCGATCATTTTTGCGATACTGAAGCCGGCCTCGGAAAGCAGTAATCCCAACTTATCTCCCGACGGTAACAGATGCCGGCAAACCGGTCCACCCGCCTTGCGGTGTATCCGGTTTGTGCCCCGGATGCCTTCCGGATGAACGATATACAGTCTCCCGTCAGACTTCAGAACCCGGTAATATTCCCGCAGCACCGCCGCTTTATCCATAAAATGCGGGAAAATACAATAATTCATGATTACCTCGACCGACCGATCCCGTAACGGCAGCTCTTCCGCCAAACCCTGGGCCAGATGACAGAAGGCCCGTTTTTCCCAGGCAACCGATTTCAGCATATTCAGAGAAAGATCGATTCCAACGATGTTCGAGGGTTGCGGTGCAGTTTGCACTATGTACGGCAAAATGCGTCCGGTCCCGCACCCCAGGTCCAGAATCGTGTCCCTGGGCTGGAAGCAGACCTCGCGTAAAATTCGTCCAATCTGCCCTTCCGAACAGTCCGATAAACGCCACGTCTCGGCCTTGTCGTCAAAAAATTTTTGCAATTTGAGGTAATTATCGAGCATTCTCATGACCCGTAGTATTAATAGCTGGCGGTGACACCCAGCGTGAACGTGCGTCCCGGCATGGGGAAATGATACATGGTTGCATAGGAAACATCTGCCAGATTCTCAACCGAGCAGTAGAGCTGCAGGTAGCGATGGACCGTATAGTTTGCCCGCAGATGTACAAGGATATAAGGATCCAAACGCAAATACACCGGAGCGGTATAGGCGTACGGATTTTCAACGCTCCACAAGTTATATATCCATTGTCCCTGCAAGGTCACAAACAGTATCTTGACCGGATTATAGCGGATCGAAACATCGACCTTTTCGCCCGGACTACCGGCCACCGGTTGCGAAAACGAGGTCGCGCTGGCGCTGCCGTGGATAGCCAGGTAAGGCGGCAGCAACAGTTGATATTCCCACTCGACTCCGCTAAGAGTAACCTCGCCCGTGTTCCGGTATAACGGCGGAAAACCCATTTTCTGGATGAGATTCGCAGCTTCGGTGCGGAAGACTGTCACGGAACTTGATAACAGAGTAGCGAACTTTTTGCCCACGGTCAATTCCACGTTGCGCGAAATCTCGGGCTGTAAATCCGTCGTTGACGGCATGAAGAGGTAAAGCTCGTTGATCGTGGGATTCCGATATCCCTTCGCATACTGCACTTTGAGATTCCACTCGCGCGGCAGCAACAGTACCAGTCCGGCCGCCGGAATCCACTCATCGCCGGCGACCGAATGGTGCATATAGCGCAGACCGCCATCCAGCACAATCCGTTCCAGAAATTTTTGATGAAGGCTGATGAGTCCGCTCAGTTCCTGCACATTCTGGGTGTTCCAGAAGTCACTGATCCTGGCTTTACCCCCGTAGCGGCGCAAATCGATTCCCATCGTGACACGGGTATTTTCTGCCGGGAGATAGTTTTCCGTGAGCACAATGCCGGTGCTGTAGTCTTCGGATTCATAACCATCGTAAATCTTGTGGACACCGAAATTGTGATGCACTTTCAGATCGCCAAGCAGACTTTGCGACTTGTGCCGCAGGGTGATGTCGCCCCCCCGACGCTTGAGGTCATAAATATGATCGGTGAAAGCCTCCTCGATTCGCCCGGGATCGTACAACTCGAGATTCGTCAGGTAGCTGTTAAACAGTACATCAATCGCATTGGTCAGACTGGCATGGAATTCGACATTAGCGCTGTTCGAATTGTATGAATCATTGGCGTCTTGCCGCAATCCGTCGCTGTTCCGGTAGCCGTAAGAAAGCGAATACCCCCAGCGCTGCGCCTGATAACTCTGCCCCAGCAGAGCCTGCTTTGTATCGAAATTCGAGTAACGGATGGGTACACTCAGATGAAAGCCACGAGCGTGCTGATGCTTTGTGACAATATTGATCGCGCCGCCCATGGCGTTTGAACCGTAGAGCAGTGAAGCCGGTCCGCGCACGATTTCAATCTTCTCTACGTCGTGCAAAAAATACGCATCGCCCAGCGGGTGGCCGAACAAACCCATGATGTCAGGACGGCCGTCAATCAAAACCAGGACCTGGGTATTGGGAGACGCGCCCAATCCCCGCAGCGAAATCTGCCCGGCGGCACCGCTGGCAACACCATATCCGATATTGGTCCTGCGGGTGACAAACAAACCCGGCACATTTTCCGAAACCAGATCCAGCAACGGCACATGATTTTGCTCTTCAATCATTTTTTGATCAATTACTGATATCGAAATCGGTAACTCACGAGAAGGCGTCTCGATCCTTGTTCCGGTTACGACCACCGGATCGAAAGGATAGACCTTCAGCGTATCCCGCTCTGCAGAGGCGAAAAGCGTACTCGCAGTCTGGATCAAGACGAGTAAAGTGAGTAAGCGGACTTTAGGCTGCATGAATTTCGTCTCCTGATTTTGTGATCATAGCGGGCTGCCGATACTAGACACCGGAAAGGTTTTGCCCTGTCGAGGTGAAGGTTACCTTGCCGTGTTTTACGCCCCGGGCACCGGTCAGCATATCTGCCAGAGTAACAATTTCGGAACATTTCCCCTTCAGCAGAATCACCTCAAGGCAGTTGTGATGATCAAGATGGACGTGGACGTTGGACATAATGCTGCCGTGATGCCGGTGCTGGATTTCATTCAGTTTGGCGGAAAGATCGGGAACGTGATGATCGTAGATCAAGGTCAACGTGCCCACAACTTCAGCATCCCGGTCGATATCGCGCCGAACAATATACTCCCGGATCATATCTCGCAGGGCTTCCGAACGGTTGGCATAGCCGTGTTCACGGATCTCCTCATCGAAACGTTGCAGCAGACTCTCGGGAAGGGAAACGCCAAATCTTGTTAAGTCACTCATTGCACTCCGTAGCATGTTTTTCGAAAAGATAACACGCGGCGGCACCAATTGCAACCCATTTCTGCCTAATAAAAAAGGCCGCAAACCGCGGCCTTTTTTATTGATTATCGCAAGGATTGTTACTTTAACAACATGCTCTTCCTGATAGCGCTGAATCCCCCGGCATTCAGTTTGATCAGGTAGACACCGCTCACCAGGCCCGCGGCATCCCAGGCCAGCGAATATTCACCGGCGGTTTGGAAACCGTCGGCTACTACGGCTACGCGCTTGCCCAGCAGATCGAAGACCTCCAGGCTGACACGCCCATCTTCCGGAATGGCGTAACGAATAGTGGTTAGCGGATTAAATGGATTGGGGAAATTCTGATCCAGCCGATAGCGGGAGGGAACGATTTTGATATCCAGATTGACCGTTTGCAGGTAGGCTTGGGTCCCGGCCACCATCTGAAATTCCAGAGTCGCCGCCTGATGCGTACCGAAGCTGAGATTCTGCCGCTCCCGGAGATCATAGGCATATCCCGATCGGCGGTCGATCAGCCAGAGCTGACAGGCCTGGGGGACAGATTCAATTCCTTCGAATCCCAATTCGACAATATCCTGCACCGAACCGGTCTGACAACGCAGGTTCCAGCTGTGACCTTCACCGGATGGCTCGCGAATATCCGCCGCCAGCAATTCCTGCCCGTCATCCAGGTCTTCATTCCATAATGCCAGGCGCAATTCGTTTTCGATTCGGGGTGGTTTATGCAGATCCAGGCGGTCATAGCTATCGATGGCCTGCGGCGATTGACCCACGTAGTTGAAATCATCCGTCAGGTTACCATTTTTCGATTCTATCCTGATGAACCATTCCTCCGGATCGCCGCTGGTCCTGGAATAAACCTGCGATTCTTTGCTCAAGGCCGACACGCCGGGATAAATCTTGATCTTTCCGGCAGAAGGCATATAGAGCGCGCAGCCGCCCCAGGCGGTCAATCCCTCGGTATTCAGCTTCCAGGAACCGTTATAGTTCCAAAGTTCGAAATCGGTGATATCCGAGCGGATGCTATCCATCGGAATATTGAAATTGAACGGATTGCCGATAAGGCTCCAGCCGCTCGGTATATTCATCTCAATCGGACCGGCTGCTGAAACCGAGGTCCCGGAGCCCGAACGCAGCAGGAGGTTGCCAACATTGGAGATAATAAAATATGCTCTTCCAACCGTCATTTGACCGATATTCGGGTATTCCACTAGAGCACCATTGTTCACAGCAAAGATTCTGCATTTGGTGGGATCGTAGGGATACATCTCCGAATTGGAGGTTAAAAATGCGTTGGGATTTTTATTATTCAAGTCCAGCGGGATTGAAAACAGCCGGTAGCTAGTAACACTATTTCCGGCCGGTTGATAAACAGGATTGCCGCTGGCATTCAAGCGAACTACGCCGTCCTGACAATTGACACGAATCTGATAGCGGTCCGATCGACCGATGTTTCCGTTCGGATCGTGTGCTTCAACTTCGAATTCCAAACCCCTCGCCACCACACTGGCGGCCGGAATCACATAGCTGTACTGGTTATCACTGCCACCATTCATGACAACGGAAGTGCCGGATGCTGCGCCATTGATCCGATAAATCAGCCGGATTTCCTGGATTCCGGCGATGTCTTCGGCGGTTGCCTGGATTGTCACCGCAGTATTGAGGTCCGTCTGGGTTGGATAATTAATATTGCTTAGATCCGGAGCGACTGTATCGATCAAGGCGAAGGAACCGTCACTAATGTCGAATACATCATCCGAATTTGCAGCGTGAATTGCGATCCGTCCCGTACTGGTCAGCACATTGGGGACTTCCCAATAGTTAAAACCATTTGCAGCAGGGATATTGGTTGCGATATCGTACCATTGGTTCCCGTCATCTCCGCTGAACCTAATATTCACGTGATCCACGTTAACCGCGCTCCAGGTGATGGCATAATCCGCGCCGATCTGCCAGCGTTCACCTCCGTTGGGCTCCGTTACCGTAACGCTGGCGGTAGTGCCGCTGCTTTCAATGATAAAAAATCCGTCGCTCTGATCCCGGATGCCGGTATCCTCCAGGCTCTGTACCCGGATCAGATTCAGGCTGCCCGGTTGGTTCGGAACTGTCCAGGCGTACGTCTCTTCCTTTGCATTCACGGAGTTGATTACGTTCACCCAGTTTGGGCCTCCATTACTGCTGAAATCGATTCGGACATTATCGACCCTGTTGCCCCGCCATTCGATCGAATAGGTCTGCCCGGCGTTCCAGTACTCGCCGCCGTTGGGCGCCACCATCTGCAGGAAAGCGACGTCACTATCGACGAATCCATAGTACTGAATCTGTACCTGGCTGGCATCGAAGGACTCGGCCCGAAAGACGATATAGGCATAGGCTCCCTCGATA
>CAZPRY010000021.1:35887-68514 GCA_964589175.1 uncultured bacterium | reverse complement strand
TTTGTTCTTATGGTAAAGTTAATGATAATTACGTCATATTACAAGTGACATGACAGTAGTTTCATACCGGGATTCCGTATTTTTCGAGGCGGCGATACAGAGCGGCACGGCTCAGTCCGAGCGATTTCGCGACTTTACTGATATTACGGGCGTGAAAGTCCAGCGCTTTCCGGATCATTTTTTCTTCCATCTCCTCAATCGTCATACTGCCCACCGGGGGAAGGTGAGAGGAACTGCCGCGCAGGGCGGTGCCCTGCAGCTGATCGTTGAAATCTTCCTGGTCGAGGACGTCTTTTTGAGTGATGAGCACGGTGCGTTCGACGAGATTTTTCAGCTCGCGGATGTTGCCCTGCCAGGGCAGATCCTTGAGCCATTTCAGGGCGCGCGTCGTGACGCTGAGTTCTTCACGCTGGTAAATAGTTTTGATATTGCCGATGAAATGCCGCACGAGCAGCGGGATATCGTCAGCCCGTTCCCGTAGAGCCGGCAGCTGAATCGTGATCAGGTTGATGCGGTAATAGAGGTCCTCGCGGAAAGCGCCCTGTGCGATCCGTTCGTGGAGTTTTTTATTTGTAGCTGAAATCACCCGGACATTCACGCGTAGCGTCTGCGTGGAACCAAGCGGCTCGAAGCTCTGCTCCTGCAGCACCCGCAGCATTTTCACCTGGTTGGCCAGGGAGAGATCGCCGATCTCATCGAGAAAAATGCTGCCCTTGTGGGCCAACTGAAAGCGACCGATACGGTCGGCTTTGGCATCCGTGAATGCCCCGCGCTTGTGCCCGAACATCTCGCTCTCAAAAAGTGTGGCCGGGATGGCGTTGAGGTTGACCTTGATGAAGGGGCAATTGCGGCGCGGACTGTTGTTGTGCAGGGCTTCGGCGATCAGTTCTTTGCCGGTGCCGCTCTCGCCGCAGAGCAGCACCGAGGCGTCCGTGGCGCTGACTTTTCCGATCGTCTCGAGGATCTGCAAAAACGCGGGGGTCTCACCGATCAGCTTCTCAAAATTGTAGTCGCGGTTGAGTTGTTGGCGCGATAGGACTTTCGGGCTCTGATCTGTTACAGGGGTGAGTTTTAAAGCCGTTTGCAGGGAGCGCAGCAGATGCTCGTTATTCCAGGGCTTGTTGATAAAATCGCTGGCGCCGGCTTTCATGCCTTCGACTGCGAGCGGAATCGATCCCCAGGCCGTGATCAGGATGACCGGCAGATGCGGCCGCTTGCGCCTGATCTGCCGGAGGAGTTCCAAACCTTCCTGACCGGAAGTATCCATGGAAAAATTCATATCCAGGATAACGGCACCTGGTTCCTGTTTCAAAACCTGTTCCAGGCCGTCCTCCGGGTTATGGGCGGTGAGGCCCAGATAACCGGCTTTTCTCAACAGGAGATCGAGCGATACGCAGACGGCTTCGTCATCATCGATTACCAGAATTTTGACGGGAGGCATGTAATTATTCCTATGTTGCAGAAAACGATCACTATCTAAATATTCCTAAATTAACAATATGAGTAAGTTTTAAAAAACAATTCCGGTCCAACAATGCGGCGAATGAGTCATCGCTGCCGAATGATCGTAATCGCGTTTCCGAGAGCGAAGGCGGATTTTACTGGATCATTCTTCATGTAACGCCATGGCCGGTTGGGTTTCGGCGGCTAGTTTTCCCGGATAGGCCGCACAGAGAACGGAAATCAGGTAGATCAGGACCAGACTGGACAGCCAGGCCCAATAGTAAACTTTGGTTTCGACGAAAGGGATGGGATTCAGCAGGGGCAGCTGCAGGCAGATCAGGCTGGCAAGCCCCACGGCAATACTCGTCAGTACAACCGATTCACCGACAATTTGTTTGTAAATATCTATGACGGTTGCCCCCATTGCGCGTCTGAGCCCGATTTCCGGGCGCCGTTTACCGGTATTGTACCAGATTATTCCAAAAAGTCCCAGCGAGACATTGATGATGAGAAAGCCGCAGACAATTGCCAGGATGATCGGCAAGGTAACATTTGTGCGGTTGGATTTCTGCCGGGCCAGTTCCATCGTAGTTGCCCGGATTGTGAAGGTTTTGGCGACGCTGGAGATTGCGCCGACCAATTTTTCCTCGAAGTCCATCGTAGTGCCGGGTTTCACACGAATCAGAATTCGTTTGCCGAAATTATCGGAAACGAAATGGGAGCCGGTGATTTCGGCATCCAGGTTGATCCTTTCAAAGGCGATTTTTTTCGAACGCGACAGCTCGCCGGAATTGCGAAAATCGCTGATAATCCCTACGACGATACACTCTTCTTCATCCTCGGTGATGATTTTACCGAGCCCGTTTTCCCCCCGGAATAAATCCTTTTCGAGTTTGCGATTGATCACCAGCGCCCGGCGGTAACTGATATCGTCTTCAGCCGTGAACCACCTGCCCGCGAGGATCGGGATGCGGAGTACCTCGGCGAAATCGTCGCCGCCCCGCAGGTACTCGGTTGAGATTTCTACACCGTTGTATTTTACTTTAGCGCCGCTTACCGCTGTCGGTATGAACATGAGACTGTTTGAGAGGGCATGACTCTCCACCGCGGGGATGGCGTCCAGAGCGGTCCGGATCTGTTCGAGTGTGGCGATCACGGATTCGGGATCCTGGTTTTGCCAATCCATCGTAATCATCCAGACATCGTGATAATCGAAACCGAGCGGTTTCAGGTAGTTGTTCAGCTGAAAAATCACCGTAATGAAGACAACAAAAAGCACAATAAAGCATATCAGGATTTCGAGTATCATCAGAAGGTTGCGGCGCTTGCGGTGCCATATCAGTTTAAACATATGCTTGATCATTTTTCACCTCCGCGGAGAGTTTCGGCTGCTTGCATGCGCGCCATTCGATAGGCGGGGATCACACCGGAGAAAACCCCGAAAACAAGTGTGATAAAGAGACTTACGGCAAATATTCGCCAGTTGATGCGTAATTGCAGGTGGGGAATGATGTCACTCTGATTGAGGATCCGGAGGACGATCAGGGCGAGAATCAGACTCAGGAATCCGCCGATCGCGGTGATGATCACATTTTCCGTGATGAATTGATTGATCAACGTAGCTGAGGAGGCGCCGAACGCCTTGCGGATGCCGATCTCAGCCGAGCGTTCGTAGATCCGGCTGATGTTGATATTCACGAGATTGATAGCCGGCAGCAGCATAAAAAGCAGCATCAGAATAAAGACGGCGATCACCAATCCACTACGGTTGCTCTGTTCAAAACCTCCGACAAAAAGCCGCGACAGGGTTTCGAAATAGGTTTCGACTCCGCCATGGATTTCCACGACACGATCGTCCAGAAATTCTACCTCGCCCAGATGTTGCCGATATTCGGCTTTGATCTGTGGAAAGTCAGAGCGTTGCCGGGCCAGCAGCAGAGCGAAAAATCCGGGGAAGGTGTCATTGGAAATACTCTGTTTGTTCAGATCCGCTTTCATCTGCGTAATCGGCAACCAGACGTCGGCGTAGGGAAGAATGCGCAAAAGAGAGACATTCTCTACAACTCCGGCGATGCGGAAGGTCTTGCCGTTCAGGTCCATACTTTCGCCGACGGTTTCACGGCCCTGAAAATACAGGTTCCGCGTATCCCGTGAGATGATCGCCACGGGACGCATATTCGCGACATCTGTTTGAGTAAAAGGCTTTCCCTCGATGAAGTTAAAATCCATGATGTCCCAGAAGTTGCCGTCGCAGTATTTGCAGGCAAAAGTGAATTTTTGTTTTTGGTGATAGACAATCACATTGCTATGAAAACTCGAGATGGAGATTGCCTCCGGGATTTCCATCGACCGGACATACTTATCGAGAAAATAGTAACTGACCATGGGGCCGGCGATTGTGCCGCCGGATTTCGTGCGCATCTTGTAATAGGTTGTGGAGAGAATCCGGCGCTGCTTCTTCTCGGGAGGGTTGGGACTAATCGCATGGTCGATAAAGGAGCTCAGCACCACCAGAACCAGCAATGTGAAACTGATTCCGAATAGGCTGATGAATGTAAACAGTTTGTGACGCAGCAGCACTTTTATGGCAATTTTAAAGTAGTTCCTGATCATGATGCATGCCTCCTAATATACCTGGCTGCCGTCGAACAAGCGCACGATCCGGGCGGTCTGCCTGGCGATCCGTTCATCATGGGTGACCATTACGATGGTGCTGCCCTCGCGATTGAGCTGCATCAGGATGTCGATGATCTCCTGTCCCATATTGCTGTCGAGGTTACCGGTCGGTTCGTCGGCGAGAATGACTTCGGGACTGCAGGCGATGGCCCGTGCAATGGCGACGCGCTGCCGCTGACCGCCGGAGAGTTGGCTGGGGAAATGCCGGGTGCGCGCCGACAACCCGACTCTTTCGAGAGCGGCGAGTGCGCGTTTGCGGCGCTGGGAACCGGACAGGCGGCGGTAGAGCAACGGGATTTCTACGTTGTCCACGACCGATAAATCATGGATCAGGTGAAAACTCTGGAACACAAAACCGATCTTCTGGTTGCGTAGATGCGCCAGTTTCTTATCGCTCAAATGGCCGATTGCCTGACCTTCAATCTCAACGGCTCCTTTGGTTGGCAGATCGAGCAAGCCCATGATATTCAGGAGGGTGCTCTTTCCGCAGCCCGAGGGACCCATTATCGAGAGAAATTCGCCTTTGGGAATCTCGAGATTGATATCCTTCAGCGCCAGGGTTTCAATCTTTTCGGTGCGATAGACCTTGTCGATGTTATTGAGTGTGATCATACTTGCCTCTTTTTGCTTCATTTGAATGAGATTTCTCGGCGATGCAGTTGATGTTCCATATCGGAGATGATGACCTGTTCGCCCGCCTGGAGCCCCTCCAGCACCTCGACAAAATCGAGATTGGTACTTCCGATCCGGACCGTGCGGCGCTGCGCCCGGTCACCCCTCACGACGAAAATATCCTGAATCCCGGGACCGTTGACGAAGGGACCGTTCTTCAGCCGGACGATATCGCTTTTCCGCTCAGTGATGACCGATACGTCGGTTCGCAGATTATGGCGCAGCCGGGTATCGGTTTTCTCATCGAGTTCCACCATAAATGTAATGATGCCGTTTTCGATCTTCGGATTGATGGAGCTGATCCGGCCGCCGAGGTACTCCTCATTGATTTCCACTTTTACCGGCATGCCGGTTTCCAGCCGGGCGGCGTGAATCTCGGAAATCCGGGCTTCGACAAGATAGCTGTTCAGATCGGCGATACGGGCGATGACTTCTCCGGGCTGGACGCTGGCGCCGATGTCATCCGGAACCCAGGTGAGAACCCCATCACGGTCGGAACGGGCTTCCGCCTGCTGCAACTGGCGGATCAGGGTGTTGACTGTTTTCTTCTGGATCTGGATGTCGAGATCGAGCTCCGTGAGATTGGAAATCAGGGACTTCTCCGCGTTATTGATATGCTCTTCGAGCTGCTGCAATTCACGTTGGGCGATTTCGAGGTTGAGCCGCGCCTGGTCCATTTCCTCCTGGATACCGACGCCGATCTCCAGCAGCTGTTCCTGCACTGCAAAGCGTGACTCCAGAAAGCGAATACGCAGTTCTTTGATATCGTGCTGGGATTTCAGATCGATCAGCGATCTTTCGACCGTGAGTTGCAGCTGCGTTTTGCGGTTTATTTTCAGGGCAAGTTCGTCGTTCTGCTGATCCAGTTCCGCCTGGAGATTTGTCCGATCCAGTTCCAGGATGGCGGTACCGCGGGGGACCTGTTCGCCGGTCTTGAGATAAATTTGCAGAATTTTGGATTCGATCGGGGAGGTGATCACCTTCTCAAATTCCGGTACGACAATGCCCTGGGCACTGAGTACATCTTCGATTTCACCGATCTCGGCAGTGGCGATTCGGATCTGCGAACGCCGTAGCGCGGGATTCAACCCAATTCTGAGCAGCCAGAGAGCGACGACAAGTGCGACGATTCCTGAAATGATCCTGAAAATCAGAATTCTCTTGCGGCGGCGGGAGTATTCCTGTGGTAATTCTCTGTCCATAATTTCTTTTTCTCCTTGTTTACAGTAGACAAGGAGCGTGCCGAAGCAGCAAAGCCCTGTTCGTAAAGGGGTTATGAATATTTTGGAGATTAAAGATATGTCCGCTTTTGAACACAGTGTCCAAAACCGGATTTAATTCGTTTTAGATTGTACCGATGCTATTGCCGTCCCCGATTTTTGTGATTTTGCTCAAAAAAGTCAATTGTACCCATTAAATTGACAACCTAAAACTCCAAAGCGTATCTATAGTCAAGACAATAAAAAAGCAGGGGTGAACGTGAAAAAAATAATTATTGGTGCTGTCGTAATATTAATAGGACTTGGCCTGGTAACCAGACTGGTGCTCAGCAATAAAAAAACAGACGATAATAAGGAGTATAAAACGCTTCAGCTGTCGAGAGCAACGATTGTCGAAGAGGCGTTGGCGATCGGAACGATTACGCCTGAAAATGAAATCCAGGTCAAATCCAAAATTCCCGGCATTGTTGTCCAGCGATTTGTGGATGTCGGCGACCGGGTTGAAAAAGGCGATTTGATGGTTAAAATCTCACCGGACCCGACGCCGCGTGAATTGACCGAAGCCAGACGGGATCTGGAGATGAAGGAAGTGGAATTGAAAAACGCCGAGCTGCAATACGATCGTAATCAGGAACTGCTCAGTAAAAATCTGGTGTCGGAAGAGTCCTCTGAAAACATCAAATTGAAATACGATCAGGCCAAGCTGCAACAGGCTTTAAGTAAAGACATGTTATCGTTGATTGAAAAAGGACATGCCGGTAAAGTTGAGTCTGTGGTCAAATCACCGATTACCGGAACGGTTCTGGAAAAATTCGTCAATATCGGCGATCCGGTCGTGCCATTGACCTCCTATCAGCAAGGCACTGCGCTGTTCACCCTGGCTGATATGAAAAGCCTGATCTTCCGCGGAACCATAGATGAAATTGATGTGGGCAAGGTCAGCGTCGGGGTTTTGGCGGAGCTGGAAATCGGCGCATTGCCCGGAAAATCAATTCAGGGCAAAGTGATCCGTATTTCACCGAAGGCGCGCAAGGAAAACAATGCCACAGTTTTTGACATTGAAATCAAAATTGTTGATGATCGCGGTGTTAACCTGCGTGCCGGTTACTCCGCCAACGCAAAAATCATTTTAAATAAAGTCGAAGACGTTCTCGCCATTCCGGAGAGATTACTGACATTTGAAAATGATTCCGTGTTTGTGGAAGTCGAAGATCCGGTCACCAAAACCATATCCAAACGTCTGATCGAGATCGGACTCAGCGATGGTATAACCGCGGAAGTAAAATCCGGCGTCGCCAGTGACGATCTCTTGGTGGAACGTCCGCCCAAGGAAATTCAATAAAGGGAAATCAGCGTGTTATTAAAGAACATAGTTCAGGTATTCAGAGAACTGAGCAAGCAAAAACTCAGAACCATCCTGACGCTGTTCGGGATTTTCTGGGGCACCACCTCCGTGATTTTGCTGCTGACTTTCGGAAACGCGGTTAAGGGCCGCACATCCAAAACCATGCATGGAATGGGTGAATCGATCTGTGTGATCTGGGCCGGCCGCACCAGTATCAGTTACGGCGGTTTCCCCAAAGGCCGCAATTTGAATTTCTTCAAGGAAGACGCTCAATATCTCAAGGATCAAGTTCCTTTGATCGCTGATATTTCACCCCAGTATTCCCGGGATGTGCCGGTTAAAGTGAATGATAAAAAACAGAATTTCAATATCAATGCGGTATGGCCGGAATTCAGGGATATGCGCAATATGGTGCCCCGCGCCGGCAGCCGGTTCATTAATCCCCTTGATATGGAAAAAAGACGCCGGGTGGTTTTTATCGGCAATGAGGTCGAAAAAACCATGTTTGGTGAAGTAGATGCCGTCGGCCAATTGATGTATATCAATGGCACACCATTTACGGTGGTGGGTGTCATTGTCGCCAAAGAGCAGGACGGCAGCTACAATGGTCGCGATAAAGATGCCATTTTTATGCCTACATCCACCTATCTGAGTATTTACGGAGACCGCTATGTTAATAACATGATTGCCAGGGCCAAAGATGTCAATAAGACCGACCAGATGAAACAGGCGATCATTGCGGCCATGGCGAAGAAATACCGTTTTTCGGAAGAAGATACCCAGGCCTTACCGATCTGGGACACAACCGAAATGGACCAGTTTCTCTTTACGTTCTTCAACGGATTTACAATTTTTCTCGGCGTTGTCGGGGTCATGACTCTAATCGTTGGTGGGATTGGAATTGCCAACATCATGTATGTGATCGTGGAAGAGAGGACTACCGAAATCGGCGTCAAGCGGGCGATCGGTGCAAAAAAGCGTGTTATCCTGATTCAATATTTAATTGAAACTTTCACCATTGCTGCGGCAGGTACGATATCGGGTTTTCTGTTTTCGATGCTACTGATATTCGGCATCAATAAGGCGCCGATTGAAGAATTTGTCGGTGTCCTCATATTAAATCCGCCGATTGCCGTCATTACCATTATCATCATTTCAATTATCACTCTGGTTGCCGGATGGGGCCCGGCGAAACGCGCCTCGTCACTGGATCCGGCTGTGGCGATCAACAACTAATTCAAGAGTCAGTTATGGCCGAAAAAATAAACGGTTTTTTAAAAAATTTACTCCTGGTCCGGCTATTTATCCGGGAACTAAAAAAAGAACGCCGCAAGATCTTTCTCACCATCGCGGGCATTGCCTGGGGAACCCTGACCATCATTCTGCTGCTTTCCTTCGGCCGGGGGCTTTCCAAGCAGATGCTGCGCGGACAAAAAGGTCTCGGCAACAATATCGTCATTCTGTACGGCGGTCAGACCAGTATCGAATATAAAGGCTTGCCCCAGGGGCGCGAGATTCGCTTTCGGGAAGAAGACTGCGATCTGCTGCAGCAGAGTATTCCGGAAATCGACAGAATTGCCGGTGAATATGATGGCTGGGGCATTACCTATAAATTCGGTGATAAAGTTGTCATCGAGCGTGTCAGAGGCGTCAGCTCGATCGGCTATGAGGATATGCGCTCCCATTTTCCCCAGCCGGGCGGACGCTTCATCAATGAAAATGATATCAAAGCCAGACGCCGCGTGATCTTTATTGGCATTGACCTGAAAAAAGACCTTATGGGCGATGTCGATGCTATCGGAAAAACCATTTTCCTGAACAATATTCCCTTTACCGTCATTGGCGTAATGCAGAAAAAAATGCAGATGGGCATGTACGGCGGTCCGGATGCCAACGTGGGCGTCATTCCGGCATCCACATTCAGAGGCATTTTCAATAATATCTATATCAACCGGATCATCTATCAGGTCAATGAAATTGAAAAGTCCGAATATGTCAATCAGCAGGTCCAGCGTGTTTTAAGCCGCAAATATCAATATCACCCCGATGACAACGCCGCCCTGCACTATTGGGACACGATTAAAAATTCTAAAATGTCCGGTATGGCATTTACCGGGATCACTATATTTCTCGGTGTCATCGGCGCCATGACATTGATCATTGCCAGTGTGGGAGTGGCCAATATCATGTTTGTAACGGTTAAAAAACGGACCCGGGAGATTGGCATCAAACGCGCTATCGGCGGCAAGCGATCACTGATTAAAACCCAGTTCATTATTGAGGCGTTGCTGATCGATCTGACCGGCGGATTTATCGGCGGTTCGCTTGCATTTGGCGTTATCAAGGCCGTTCAGAGCATTCCTCAGGAAAACATGGATTTCGGCAAGAATATGGCGATGCAGATCCTGGCCAATCCGGAATTTTCCTGGACAGTCGCCATCAGCACCGGAACGATTCTGGGAATCGTCGGTCTGTTGTCCGGCTATTTCCCGGCGCGAAGGGCCGCCGCCATCGATCCCATCAAAGCATTGCACTATGAATAATTCTGGAGACGCGTTATGATAAAAATGGAAAACATCCGAAAAGTCTATGATACCGGCAAGATTGAAGTTGAGGCCCTGCGCGGCGTGGACCTTCAAATAAACCGGGGAGATTTCGTCACGGTTATCGGGCCTTCGGGTTCGGGCAAATCCACCTTAATGAATATCATGGGCTGCCTGGATAAACCGACTACCGGCGATTACACGTTGAACGGACAAAACATTAAGCATCTGAATGACAATGCCCTGTCCGAATTGCGCAATAAAGAGATCGGCTTTGTTTTTCAAAACTTCAATCTTCTGCCCTATGCCTCGGCTTATGAGAATGTTGAAATGCCGCTGCTTTTTGCCGGTATCGGCGGCAAAAAGCGCAAGGAAAAAGTGGAGTACATTCTCAATAAAGTCAGATTGAGCGACCGGAAAGATCACAAACCCAATGAGCTCTCGGGCGGACAAAAGCAGCGGGTAGCCATTGCCCGCGCGCTGGTCAACGATCCCAGTATTATTCTCGCTGATGAACCCACCGGCAATCTGGACACCAAATCCGGGTCAGAGATCATGGAACTCTTTGTCAGTTTATGGAAAGAAGGCAATACGATCGTCATGATCACCCATGATCCCCGGGCCAAAGATTACACCGACAACATTGTTACAATTACAGACGGGATGATAGGATCATAAGTTTGATTCGTACAAAGCACTTTAAAAAAGGCCCCGGGCAATCGTTCGGGGCTTTTTTGTTTTACCCGGTATTTCCCCCGTCGCAATACCGCCGGCTGTAAAGACCGGCACTTCGGATGTTGCCAATAAAACCGGTTGCAATAGCAGCGCCAAACTGACACGCCCCCCGGTGCCCGCCTGGAATCCGAGCAGTTAGACGCGTCCACTGAGAATGCCTTGATTCAGCGGGACAGGAGCAGTCCGGATATCTTTTAGTGGAAAGATGAAAGTCTTAGCATTCTCAATCTCTTTTCCTATATTTCAAACTGGTTTCTCAGGAAAGGAAATTGGAAATGTCCAAGCATGTCAAGGAACTATATTTCTGGATTGTCGCGATTGCGGTTTTATTTCTGCTATTGCGATTAATCGACTGGACAGGGTTCGATCAGCGCATATCCGATTTCGTCGGCGAGATCGGGATGGCGGAGCCCGGTTTCGGGACGGCCGGGAACCAATATCAGGCCTTTTCTTATCGGCATACGGCCTATCTTTGCGCTTCTCTGATCATCGCCGGCATTCTGGGGGGAGCGGTCGGATTGCGTAAGCCGTTCATCGATGCAAATAAAAGTATTCTGCAGGCGCATATCCTGCTAAGTGTCTCAGCCGCCACGATGATGATTATTGTCGGGAGCGAGCTGGCCCGCGCTTTCGGTCTGATGGGTGCGGCCAGTATTGTCCGCTACCGCTATGCCCTGCAATCCCCCAAAGAAGGCAGCTCCCTGGTCGTCGCTTTGGGAATCGGGATTGCCTGTGGTACGAATTTGTATGTTCTGGCAATCATGGTGACACTCATCGTTTTATTTGTCGGCATGGTGCTTAAGCGCATCCCGGGGCAGCTGCCCGAACATACCGTTCGGGAAGTCGGATTACATCGCTATCGTCTGAACCTGCGGACCGAGGATGCCGCTCTGGCAATGGATCAGATCAAGGAACTGATGACCAGCCAGGATATCTATTACAGTATTAAATCAATCAAACGCAGCATCAAACCCGAAATGGACGGCATTACCCAAATCGTGTTGATTTGTCATCTCAAGGATGAAGAACAAATCTCGGAATTGACCCGCTATCTGATTGAAAACAATCTGACCCAGGTAAGCTGGAAGTTTCTGGGTTTTACCGATAAAGTCGTGACAACGAAGTAATCCTGTTCCGCAAGAGGTCTCGCAGCAAGGTGAAATTCATCCGGAAGATACGGCGTATTCTGTTTATTTTGATAATGGCACCGGCTCTTGTAAATGCTTTCCATGAGCTTCCCGGTCAGTCTGTTCCCCCTGATTCCACGGCTGAGCCGGATTCATCGAAGGATTCCGGGAAATTCAAGCCGTATCTGCAGATCAGGGGCCGGGGGCAAGCCCGCTTTGAGTGCACCGGTGAAGAGCGAAGTTTTTATGTGCCCCGGGCGCGCCTGGCGCTGGCCCTCGAACCGATCAAAAACCTGTTGTTTGAAGTCGAATCCGATTATGCCGGTGACAATCCCCGCCTGTTGGACCTTTATGTAAATTATAAAATGGCGGACTACCTGCGAATCTTTGCAGGTTTGTCGAAAAAGCCGCTCAGTGCCGAGGAAAACATATCCTGTTTTGATCTGTCCTTCATCCGACGCAGCCGGACCAACGATGAGTTCGGAGACATCTACAGTATCGGCCGGGATATCGGCCTCATGCTTTATGGCGATCTGGAAGAATGGCTGCCGGTCAAATATTGGTTCGGCGTTTTTAACGGCAGTGACTACGAGCGGCTGGGGGATGATAACCGGGGAAAACAGATCCTCTTGCGCCTGGAACCGCGCATACCCAAACGTCTGAAGGTCGGATTGAATTATTCCCGGCATACGGCTGCGCAGACCGATCGACGGCATGACTACTTTGGTTTGGATTGGACCTGGAAACGCCCGAAATATCTGATTTCGGCCGAATATCAACAGGGCCGGAATGACAAGTACAATGTAGCCCGGGGCGCCTTCGTTTGGGCGGATGTGAAACTATTCAAAAAAATTTGGGCCGGAGCCCGTTATGAATACTTCGATAAGAATGCCGCTAAAACCGGCGCCGAACAGCAGTATACGGGTTGGCTGTATTACGAAGGCCGGAAGAAGAGAAAAATACGGATCAACGTCGTCTACGATGAGCCGTTAAAAGGCGAACCCTATTGGAGCATAGCGAGCCAGTTCCAGGTGGAGTTGAAGCATAAATTGTCTTTAGAGTGAGAGGCCGGACAATAGATCGTTGTTACGGTAACAACCGGGATATCGAAAATGGCTTTTGATGCAAGCAGGGATATATTGGCACTCGATTTTGACGGTGTGATTGCCGACAGTATCGAGGAGTGCCTGGTCGTCGGGCATAACGCCTATACCCGGTTTCAGGGTCACGGGCCGGCGATCGAAAGCCTGCAGCAACTGGCGCCGGCGACAGCCCGGGCGGCGCGCGAAATGCGCAATTTCATTCGCTTCGGCGAGGATTATGTCTACCTCCACATGGCGTTATCGCAGGCAGCAGCCATCAGGAACCAGCTTGACTTCGATGATTTTCTGGATAAAAATCAAACCGTGCGCGAGGAGTTCCGACGGCTGTTCTATGCCGAGCGATTGCGTTTTCTGGAGGAGCAACCCGGGCAGTGGCTGCATCTGAATCCATTTTACGCGGGCATGCAGGCTTTTCTGCGCGATTTTCGACCGCAGGAACGGCTCTACATTATTACGACTAAAAAGACTGCCTACGTCGAACGGATTCTAGGCAATGCCGGGGTCGAACTGCTGCCGGGAAATATTTTTCTGGCCGATAAGGACCGCAGCAAGACGGAAATCATCGCGGAACTCCTGGGCCGGCACAAGCTAAAGCCGCAGCGTTTTTATTTCATCGATGACCAGGTCGATACGCTCCTGAAAGCCCAATCGACGGGTGTTCAGCTCTTCCTGGCTAAATGGGGCTACACCAATGCCGACCAGGTCCACAAGGCCCGCGAGGCAGGGATTATCGTGCTCGAACCGGATGACTTTTTTGCGGTCTTTTCATCATGGCGCTGAGCACCGTAACGAGAGTTTCGATTCATCTCGCTACGGTGCTCAGTGATATTGAAAAACTATTCGTTATCTACTCAACCTCAAACGAATATACGGTTTTCTGCGAATATCTTTCGCCGGGCCTGAGAATCGAAGATGGAAAACCGGTTTGGTTCGGCGAATCCGGGAAGTACTGGGTTTCCAGGCAGAAACCGGTATGTTGGCCATACAGCTTGCCGGATTTTCCGACGACGCTGTCGTTGAGAAAATTACCCGAATAAAACTGCATTCCGGGTTTGCTTGTACGGACTTCCATGATCCTGCCGCTCTTCGGTTCTACGACCCGGGCCGCCGGCGCGAGGCTGCCGGCATCTTCGTTTAGGACAAAGTTATGATCGTAGCCTCCCGGTACCAGGTGAAGCTGCTCACCGATCCGTTTCGGTTCCCGAAAATCGAGGGTCGTGTCGGCCACGGGGGAGACCTCACCGGTAACGATATGATGGAATCCGACCGGTGTGTAATGATCGGCATTGATTGTTAAAACATGATCCAGAATCGGTCCTTCGCCGGCCCCGGCCAGGTTAAAATAACTGTGGTGCGTCAGGTTCACCGGCGTGGCTTTGTCCGTTTCGGCTTCATATTCGATGATGAATTCGTTGCTCTGGCTGAGTTTGTAGATCACCCGGCAACTGAGATTTCCGGGAAAGCCCTCTTCCATATCCCGGCTGAGATAACTCAGGCGCAGTTCAACGCCCTCCGGCCCGCTGAACGGTTCGGCATTCCAGAGCACTTTATGGTATCCACCCGGTCCGCCGTGCAGGTTGTTATTGCCGTCGTTCTTCGCCAAGCGGTACTCGATACCGTCGAGAAGAAAGTGGGCATTGGCTATCCGGTTGGCGTAGCGGCCGACCGTTGCCCCGAAAAACTTATCATCCGCCAAGTAGTCCTCCAACCGGTCGAATCCAAGGACCACGTCCGCGATTCGACCCTGCTTATCGGGTACCAGCAGAGATACCAGAATGCCACCAAAATTGGTGATCCGGGCGGTCATCCCCTGATTGTTAGTGAGTGTGTAGATGTCGACGGCTTTTCCGTCACCACTCCGGCCGAAATAGTTTTTTTCGATTTTCATATTTTCCCGACTCCTGGTTTAGGACAATTCCGCCCTGATTCTGAAGGGATCGTCGCCCTGCAGACCGCGTATGCGTTTGCTGAGGGCATCGAAGAGTTGTTTCTGTTTTCGGTACACGCTGACATGTTGCCGAATCGGTCGCTTGCGTCGTTTTTCATCCAGGACGATGAAAGGCTTCACCAGCTCGGCAATGGGTTGCGCGGCTTCGTTTTCGTTTTGCCAGACGCAGGCGGCATGCAGGGCAGCCCCCACGGCGGCGCCTTCCCCCTCGACGGGAACGGTCTCGGCTTCGAAGATATCGGCGATAGTCTGGCACCAGGCATCGGACTTCGACATTCCGCCGGTCAGTCGTATTTCTTTGACCTGCACCGGCATTTTCCCGAAACCGTTATGCAGGTTCAAAATGTGGCCTTCGAGAATGGCGCGGCAGAGTATCTCCTCCGTAAAATCCCCGAGCCCGAATCCGAAATACAGCGGCGCGGCCTGCGGAAGATCAGGAGTGCGCTCGCCGACATACCAGGGAATCAGCAGCCGCCCGCCGTTGCCCGGCTTGGTTTTTTGAATAATGTCTTTGAACTTTGCGTGGGTCAGCGAGTACTGTTTGAGAATTTCGTTGTACCCGTTGGCCAGGTTGGAGACGCAAAGCAACGGCAGATGATGGCCGGTGCTGTCGCAGAACGCGGCGATTTCCCCGGACGGATCGATATAGGCTTCCTTCAGAAATGTGTAAGCCGTGCCGCTGGTTCCCAGGCTGATTGTTACAAATCCGGGTTCAACATTCCCGGTGCCGATGGCGCCGTACATGTTGTCGCCTGAGCCGGCATCGATGCGGCATTCCGGTGAAAATCCGTATTTATCGACGAAGACCGGTGCAATCGTTCCGATGGTTTGATCCGACGGTTTCACCTCCGGCAATTTGTCCCTCAGACCCGGATCGATGGCCCTGATGACTTTCTCCGACCATTGGCGGGTTTTCGGATTCCAGAGCGCCAAACCCGAGCTATCGCCCGGTTCCATGACCCGTACGCCGCCGGTCAGGTACCAGTTGATGTAATTGTGCACCAGGAAGAGGGTGGCGGATTTCCGGTAAACCTCAGGTTCGTGGCGAACCATGTGGAAGATTTTCGCGGCTGTATAGCCGGTGCGCTGGCTGTTGCCGACTTCGGCGATCATAGCCTCCGGACCGCCGACTTTTTCGGTTAGGATTTCGCATTCCTTAAGGGTGGAAAAATCGTTCCACAATTTGCTCCGTGCGCGTGTCAGCCGGCCTTCGGCGTCCAGCGCCACCAGACCGTGCTGCTGTCCCGAAACCGAGAGGCAGCGGATTTGGTTCATAGGGATTCCGGTTTTGAGGGCTTCGGCAAATACCATATTAACGGCTTCGAGCCACATCCCGGGATCGGATTCGGAGACGCCTTCCGCCAGTCCTTCAATGACGCCGTTTTTAGTCCCGTATTGCGGCAGGTCGCTATCGTAGCTGACAGAGTCGATAAAAACGATCTTAGACGTTTTGGTCTCGATAATGACCAGCTTGCAGCTCTGGGTGGAAACATCCAGCCCGGCAAATAGATTTGTCATGTTTCTTCTCCTACGGAATTAGCGGATAAACTGGTTGATAATGCTCTCGTACAATTCCTGTTTGCCGCTGATCTGCTGCGGTTCGCCGATCTCGATTGCCAGCTTCGCCAGTTCTGCCAGGCCCAACTCACCCTTTTCAAAATGGGCGCCGGAACCGGAATCGAAACTGGCGTAGCGTGCTTTGCGCATTTTCGGCAGATCGGATTTCTGAAGAACATCGTTGGCAATCATGAGTCCGCGCGCCAGCGTATCCATGGACAGAATATGCGCAATAAAGATGTCTTCCAGGTCCAAAGAGCTGCGGCGGGTCTTCGCATCGAAGTTCATACCGCCATGGCCGATCCCGCCGTTCTGCAGCAATACCAGCATCAGTTCGATCGCGTCATACAGGTTGCGCATGAACTCATCGGTATCCCAGCCGTTGTACGGATCGCCCTGGTTGATATCCAGGCTGCCGAATACTCCGGCATCGCAGGCGGTCTGGACTTCATGGGCAAAGGTATGGCCCGCCAGGGTCGCGTGATTGTTTTCGATATTGATTTTGAAATCATTCTGTAAGCCGTATTTATTCAGAAAGCCGATTACCGTTGCCGAATCAAAATCATATTGATGCTTGGTCGGCTCCATGGGCTTGGGTTCGATCAGGAAGGTCCCTTTAAAGCCGGCCGCCCGGCCGTAATCGCGGGCTTTCTGCAGAAACAAACCCAGATGATCGATTTCGCGTTTCATGTCGGTGTTCAGGAGGGAGTAATAGCCTTCACGGCCACCCCAGAAAACATAATTTTGGCCGCCCAGTTCGATGGTCGCATCGATGGCGGCTTTGACCTGGGCTGCGACATGGGGAAGTACCTGAAAATCCGGATTGGTTGCCGCGCCATTCGTATAGCGTCTGTGCGAGAAGACATTGGCGGTGCCCCAGAGGAGTTTTACGCCGGATTCGGCCTGCTTGGCTTTTGCCAGTCCAATCAGCTCCTTCAGAATCTTCTCCGATTCCTGGACGGTTTTGCCTTCCGGCGCCATATCGCGGTCGTGAAAACAATAAAAGGGAACGCCGAGTTTGCTGATGAATTCGAAAGCCGCGTCGAGTTTATCCTTAGCAGCCTGCATCGGATCGCTGGCGGTATCCCACGGAAAATCAATTGTGCCGGCCGGTCCGAAGGGATCGCCGCCGTTGTTACACAAGGTATGCCAATAGGCGATGGCAAAACGGAAATGATCCTTCATCGCTTTGCCGGCGACGAGCTTGTTTTCATCGTAATATTTAAATGCTAACGGATTCCGGGAATCGTGACCCTCGAAGGGTATTTTTCCGATTCCTTTGAAATACTCCTTTTTACCTAGAGTGATTTTGATGGACATGTGATTTCTCCTATCTTTTTTCTAATTCACATCATCTTATTTTTACTTTTACTGAACAGTGAAAATGGCGAAAACCCAAATTCCCAATATTTTTCCGATATCCGGTTATTTTCCTAATTCCATATCTCAACAAATTCAAAAATCCGGATCTTTATCTAGCGTTTATCCGCTGATCCTTGGAGAACGGTCCAGATAAAGGCCTCGATATTCTCCGTCCTGACGCCCGGCGGCATCCCGCCGCCGCAGGAAAAAATTATTCTCGATTTATCATCCAGCGAATCCAGCAATTCCCCTGTCACGCGTTCCACGTCCCCGGGAGTTCCGCCGGCCAGGACATCCCGCGGTGGAATATTGCCGAGCAGTGTGACCCGGTTGCCGGTCAGTTGCTTCAATTCCTTCAACGGAATGTCGAAACCCATGTTAAACAGGTTGACGCCCATTTCCGGTAGAAGCGGGGCGGATACCCGGCAGGCGGCGTCATTATGTAAAAATTTCACGGTGACATTGAAGTCATAGAGCTCTTTAAAATAAGGCAAGCCGAAGGCGCGAAACTCGGTTTCCCCGATAAATCCGATAATGTCGTCCAGCAGAAAAATGCCGTCGATCGATGGAAATGTCTCCATCTGCAGCTCCAGCCAGTCCTTCAGAAAGGCGGTAATCTTTTGCATGAGGATCTGCGCTCTTTCCGGTTCGATCATTATGAGCGTCAGAAATTCGGTTGTGCCCATCAGGTAAGTTGCGATATTCAGCGGGCCGCGGGCGACGGCAAAACGAATCCTGTGCCCCGCGGCTTCGATATCAGGCTGCGCGAGTTTCAAGCGGTTCAGGACGAAAGGCAGCAGGCCGTCCGTTTTGGGATTCGGCGCCGCCAGCGTGTCGATGTCATCGTTACTCTGAATTATTTTATAGGCGTGCGGGAATTCATCAGACGGGAAGCTGCAGCGGACCCCGAAAGCCGACGGTTCGGTGCACATGCCGAACTCCGACCAGAAGCCCGGTAAAAATATGACATCCGGAAACTCCTGCAAAACCTTCAGATTGGCATCCAGCCAGAGGGCATCGCTGGAGAAATAATCGAGGATCCGGATGCCGTACCAGTTCGGCAGCCAGGGACTATCGATGATAAATCCCAGCGGCAGCGGATCGAGTTTCTCCCCGTTGATTGCCTTTTTAAGTATTTCCCATTGCCGGTCCGTCATACTCTCTGACCTCTGTTTTGAGTTCTAATCGAAAATGATGGTTTTTTTGCTGTGAACCAGGATTCGATACAGGGCATGATAATACAGGGCCCGGGCGAGGATCATCCGTTCCAGATCGCGCCCCTTGCGGACCAGGTCCTGAATCGTATCCTTGTGCGAAATGCGGATAATGTCCTGTTCGATGATCGGTCCATCGTCGAGTTCGCGGGTGACGTAATGGCTCGTTGCACCAATGATCTTGACGCCGCGCTCGAAGGCCTGTTTGTAAGGATTGCTGCCGGCGAAGGCCGGTAGGAACGAATGATGGATGTTGATAATCTGATTCGGATAGCGGTCGACAAACTGCGGCGATAAAACCTGCATGTAACGCGCCAGAACCACCGTATCGATCTGATTTTCCTCAAGCAACGCCAGTTCTTTCTGTTCCTGCTCTGCTTTGTTTTCGGCCGTAATTGGGAAGACGTGATAAGGAATTCCGTAATGCTCCGCCAGCGGCCGTAAATCATCGTGATTGGAGATGACCAACGGGATTTCGATATTGAACTCGCCGAGGCTCTGCCGCCACAGGATTTCCTGCAGGCAGTGATCGAAGCGCGAGACAAAAAGTGCGACGCGCAGTTTTTTTTCGGTAAAATTGATGGAATACCTGGCGCGGAATTCTTTGGCCAGCGGTGCAAAGGCCTCGGCTACCTCGGATTCCGGGATGGAGAAGTTCTGCATGTCCCAGGCAATCCGCATAAAGAAATTATTTCCCTCGACGTGCTCGTCCAAATTCATGATATTACCGCCGCGTTGGAATACGAAGTGAGCCAGTCGCGAGACCAAACCCGTTCGGTCCGGGCAGGAGAGCAGCAGAATGGCGCTATGTTTTTCTTCAGTCAATGGAAGTTCCGTTCTTTTTGAGAATGCCTGTGCAGCGAACCCAGGCGCATCATTATTCCTTAATGTCTTTTATATACCTCATCGTCTCCCTGGTACTCGAACCAGTCGAAAGAGGCCAGGTTTTGACTTGACATGCCGAGCGACGTCGCGTACAGGGCATACACGCAACCCACGAAACCACCGGCTGTCCGGGTGCTCAGAAACATGGCATCGACACTGTCCTTCAACAGTATCCATTCACCCGGTTCGAATCCGTAATAGAAAGCCAGAACCGGACCGTCAACCGCGATTTTCAGGGAAATCTCTCCGTCACCGTTATCTTTTCCAATGACCTGAGAAGCCAGCATCTGCATGGCGCTGGGATTGACTTCCTGGCTGGCGGATTGAAAGAGTTGCACCACCGATTCGGCCTTTTTGAGCGATTTGCATAAGAAATAAAAATGGCTTTCGTTCTGGAAAATCAGCAGACCGGCTTTCTCGTTTTCCGACTGTGGAACGAAATCCATACCGGTGGCGGCGTATGCACGCAGGTGCTGCTGGCGGTGCCCCAGAAAACTGGGATTGACCGGATCGGAACACGATTCCGGTCGTACTTTGAGTGTCAGAAAACCCGGGCGTTGCCCGAGGTCGTACCACTTCTCGTGCGGCGTTCTCAGGAAGATCCAGTCCCGGTGGAGATCCTGACTGTCGAATTCGTCTCTGATCTTGAAGTTGCCGCTGTAACGTTTTTGGGGAGCATCAGCTGCAGGCGGTACGGGGTACGGATAAGAGTATTGAACCGTTTCATGATCCGGGTTGATCACCGGCCAGCCGTCAATCCATTTCACCGGCGATAGAAAAGTTTCGCGCCCGGTATTGTAGTAATTCTCCTCGAAGGGCCGGTAGGGCCGGCAGCCCAGGAAGACCGCCCACCAGTCGTCGGACTCGGTTTCCACCAGATCGGCGTGGCCGGTCGACGTGATCGCAAATTCTCTCTGCGGGTCGAGATGCCGCTGGGTGAGAATCGGATTGTTTTCATAGGGAACATAGGGCCCGGTGACTTCCGTGCTGCGAAAGACTACCTCGGAGTGCTGATCGGCAGTTCCGCCTTCGGCCGCCATCAGGTAATAAAAACCGTCTTTTTGAAAAATGTGCGGACCTTCGATCCAGATCGGCTTGCGTGAGAGATCGACACCGCCGTTCACGAGAATGATCTCCTCGCCGACCAGCTGCATCTTTTCGGGATCGAACCGGGTGATTCTAATGGTTCGGTGACCTTCGTAGAGCGGTTTCTCGTCAGGTGCGACGCTGTTGTAGACAATATAGGCTTCGCCGTTTTCGTCGAAGAAGGGGGACGGATCGATGCCGTTGATTCTCGGCAGCCAGGTCGGATTGGACCAGGGACCGGCCGGATTGGAGGCTGTCACGACGAAATTGCCGCCGCCGTCCACCAGGGTGCAGGTTACATAAAAAATTCCTTCGTAGTAGCGGATTGCCGGCGCGAAGATCCCGCGCGAAACGCCTAAACCCTCCAGGTCCATTTGCTCGGCCCGGTCCAGGACGTGCCCGATCAGTTCCCAGCTCGTCAGGTCTTTACTGTGAAAAACAGTAATACCCGGAAAATAGGCGAAGGTGGAATTGACCAGGTAATAATCACTGCCCACCCGGCAGATACTCGGATCAGGATAATAACCGGCGAGAATTGGATTATTGAAGCCCTGAGCCTGTCGTTGGGCCGGTTTTTCGGGTAAACAGGAAAACATAAATACAAGGAGAGATAGGCAAATCAGCAGCATATTTGTCAATGTGCGGACTCCATAAAAAATATGTTCACTCCACGGAAAATAACACATATTTACTTAATCCTCATCCGATTTTACATCCCAATAATAACTTTCAGGCGGTCCCAGGTAACTCGGTCCGACATCTCCGGTTTCGACTACCAGTTTTTGGAGTACCACGCCGGGATCGACTGCCCAGAATTTCAGGACGTGTTGGCCCGGCTTGCTGAGAGTGTGCGTAGATACCGCAACTGTGCTGTTGTTCCTGACGGATTCCTCCCAATCCTGAAAATTCCGATCCGCATGCAGGTTGATCGTCTGGGGTGCTTCATTATCAAAAGAGATTGCGTAACGCAATCCCTGATTATTGTGAAAGTTCAATGTGGGGGACAAATAGGCCTTCACCCTTACTTCACCGGTACTGAAGAGATATAAGCGATATTCCAGCCGGGGACTGTCCCCTGCCGGAAGCTGTGGCGGAGCAGTTACCGGGAAAGGCGTCATTGCCGAGAGCGTGCGCCCCAGATCCGGGATTTTCTGCCAGGTTATGGGATGGGTGTTCACGGCCCGCGTGTAATGTTCGGCTTCGATTGAGACATAACCGTTGCTCTCAATGAAGCGATTTTCCAAATCCCCGGCGGGCAGCCCGGGATTATGAATCGGCGCCTGAACCACGACGCGGCTATCATCCGGCCCGAGGATCGTGATCGGAACACGGTGATCGCCGGCGGGAGCTTTCTCCCAATCGATACTGATCCATAAGCGCTGATTGGTGTCGGTTTCTCCCTTTTCAGGATCGATCAGGAGCCACGGTTCGCTCGTCCGAAATGAAATCTTGAGCGGTTTTTTGCCCTGATTGAAAATATCGATGTAGTACGTTTGCCGGTTGCAGGGATCGAACACGGGGAGAACCGCCTCACTTTTTTCATCCGGCCAATACTTGAGCGAGCCTTCGATGGCAACGCCCATCCCGGCTTCGTTGGCTACCCGGATATTCTTGACTTTGGGCATCGAATTCTTATCCGGCTGCTGCCAATAGGTATAGCCGAGATGTGTCTGGTCCATGAAGTGATTCCATTTCCCGTCAGCCAGGATATGATTATAGTAATTCGTGATTTCCGCGTCCCGGCTATATAATTCTTTTGCTTTCTCCGCCAGGCGGTTGGTTTCCGCCCGTTTTTGCTGAGCGTAGAGGCGATTCTTGCCAACTGTAACGTACAGTTCGTTTAGATTGGCGCAGGCTTCTACGGGGTGCAGGACGAGCTGGTAAAATGCAGCCCGGTATTCGATAGGGAGGGCATTATAAATCTCTTGGGCCCGCCAGACCAGGGCGTTGTACTCTCCGACAACGGTATCCGCTTCGCGATAATCCACCAGGCTGTAGGTGTCAGGGGCCAGCAGTTCCGGTTTACGACGGGAGTTGAAACGCGTGTACTGTGTCAGAATATGAGCGATCTGATCGGCGTACTCCGTCCCGAATTGCGCTTCCGCCCAACGGCGGCTGTACTCGGGCAGGCGTTCCGCCGGCCATTCGTCGGGATCCCTGGCATAATCGAGAAAGAAACTGATCGGGAACTCCATGGGCTTGATATCGCCGACATTGACAATCCAGATGCGATCGACCCCGTATTCATAGGCTAGGCGCATTTGCTCCCAAACCCTCGAAATCTGGGTGGTATTCAGCCATTTGTAATTCCGCGGTCCGCCGACATAATCGAAATGGTAATAGATGCCGTATCCGCCGGAACGCGGTTCTAAGTCCAATTTGGGAAGTTTACGGATGTTGCCCCAGTTATCGTCACACAGAAGCAGGGTGATATCATCTGGAACGCGCATACCTTTGTCGTAATACTCCTGTACTTCCTTATATAATGCCCACACCTGCGGGATCGTGCTGATGTCTTTACCGCTTACCTCGCCGAGGATTCCGCGCTGGTCCTTTACGATGCGCTGGAGTAAGGCGATATTGGCAGCTTCTGACATGGGTTCATCGCCGTCACCGCGCATGGCCAGGGTCACGATGCTTTCGTAGTCGCCCATGCGCTCGATACCCTCGGTCCAGAATTCGCGCAGTTTAGATTCGTTTTTTTCGTAGTTCCAGGGTCCCGAACCGAATTGGGACCATTCCGCGTGGGCCCGCATCATCGGCTCATGATGGGAAGTACCGATCACGATACCATATTCGTCGGCGAGCTGCGGATTAAGGGGATCATCTACATAGAAAGCTCGGCCCCACATGGCAGGCCATAAAAAATTGCCCTTCAGGCGCAGGATCAGTTCGAACACATTTTCGTAGAATTTCGCATTGAAGCCGCCAAACTTTTCGTAGGCCCACCCGGAGAGCGCCGGCGCTTCGTCGTTGATGAAAATTCCGCGGTATTTAACTTTGGGCTCGCCGCAGAGGTAGCGTCCCGGTAATACAAATACTTCAGAATTTTTTTTGACCGGCACGTCCGCCCACCAGTACCAGGGCGACACCCCGATCTTCGCGGAGAGGTCGAATATGCCGAAAATGGTTCCGCGTTTATCGCTGCCCACGATGACCAGGGCGCGCTCGATATCCGGGAACGGTTTTTCTAGCACCTGAATCAGGGATGATTCCCATTTTCCCCGGATGTCTTCGACGTCCAGTTTTTTATCCTGCACCAGTTTATCAATCAAAGGGCTGTTACCCAGGGTTCCCACGATTACGATCTCTTCGGCGTTCGGAATGTCGTCCGTCGAGATGTTGGGTTGGATTCCGGTTACATGGAGAATATCGGTTTGAAGCAGCTTCAGAACGCGCATCACGCCCGGAAAATCCTGGGAGTTGACACATAACGGCGCAGACAGGCCTTCTGCCGAAAGCGTGAAACTTCCTCCGGCTTTTTGCGTGCTGATATAGGAATTGCTTTCGGCGGCGAGGGCGTTTTGCGGGCCGATCAAAGTCAGAATTAAGAGGGATACGATCAACGCAATCTGTATCTTCCGTTGGGGACGAATGCCGCCAGCTAAGCAAATCCGTTTTCGTTGTGCTTTTTTGGTGCTGAGAAAATTCATTTCCGGCCCCACTCATCTGCTGAATTTATCATTGAAACGACAAGAAATTATAGCAGTCAAAATATAATTGAACCGATTCAAGAATACAAATATTCATTCCGTATTCTCTGGTTATTTGAAGCTCTATTTTACGGTTGCCGGGCAGACAGGATCGAAAATTCTGAAATTGCCGCTGATTTGCAGCAGGGCCAGGGCACGTTTTTTTATCAAGTCATTAACTTATTGCGCTGTGGTCATTTTCCCACCTGAAGGCCGGGCTGACAGACATCAGTTTTCCGGGCAAATTGACCACCAACGATATCTCCTTCTCCATTGCGTGATAGAATTTAAGTTTTTCTAATATAATCCAATTTTCATAATTCAAACAATTCTTTTTAGGGAGCTTTTTCGGAATTGCGCTGAATATTGTGACAACTTATTATTTTATTGAAACGGTATAAAAATAATGCATATATCGTCTCTTTTCAGTTAAATTAACCGGCAGACAGCCCTCGGAGATCATCCTCGGCACCACGGGGATTTGACATCAAATGAAAACAATCCCGCTGGTCGAATGATTTTTCTTTCCTGGGCATTTTTTATTTATTAAATAATTGAACCGTTTTAAATTCTGTACGCTTTAAAAAAAACCGGAGAACGGAATGAAACGAATAACAATCGAAGATGTCGCCAAACGGGCCGATGTATCCAAAGGAACTGTTTCTGCCGTCATAAATGCCAGAAATACAGTAAAACCCGCGACCCGGGATTATATTTTGAAAATCATGAAGGAACTCAATTTCCGTCCGAAAGGGATCGCCAGAAACCTGAAAAACGGCGATCAGGATAAAAGCATCGGAATCATCATCAAGGATTTAAATTACCCGTTTTATACTTCGATTGCCGCGGGTGTAAAGGAATACGCGAACAGCAAGGGCTATTCGGTGATTGTAACCAGCTCCGAAGACGATCATGAGTGCGAGAAGAAATTTACGCATCTTTTTTCCACCAAGGATATCAAGGGCGCGATCATCGCACCGATTGTGGAAGGCACGGCGGAAATCGAGCATCTCTTCAAATTGAAAATGATCAACTACCCCTTTGTTCTCCTCGAGAACGTCAAGGGTATCCAGGCCAATGTTGTGGCCATCGATAACCTGAAGGCGATCAAACGAGCCGTGAAATATCTGATCGACAGCGGCCACACGAGGATTGTGCATTTTGCCGGGCCGGAAAAATCATCGCATACCCAGGAGCGGATCGAGGGCTTCCGGCACGCTTTCAGCGAAAGCCCGCTGGTTTTCAATAAGGAGATGATTATCCCCGTAGGTTCGCACCAGGAAGAAAGTTATATAAATGCGCTCCAATTTTTTCAGGGCCGGAGCCCTGAGGATTATCCGACTGCGATTGTATGTTTCAACGATCAGCAGGCGTTGTCGGTCATGATGGCCCTGAAAGAGTATAATATTCGCGTGCCTGAAGATATATCGGTTATCGGCAACGACGATATCTCCTACGCGAAAACATTCCCGGTGCCCCTGACGACCATTCGGGCCCCGCAGCGGGAGATCGGTAAAATAGCGGCCGAGATTTTAATCCGGAATATCGAATCTCCTACCATTTTAGTGCCTGAGAAAGTTTTCCTGGAAACCGAGTTTGTGATTAGAAAATCATCCAGAGTTTTAAACTCCTGATCCCGTTACTGATTCCGTATCCTCGATTTGTCAGCATAGAATTTTCCTCCGGAATCAGTTTCCCAATAAGTTATCCGCGCTTGGTGGGGGTGCAAAAAACCTGTTTCCACCAGAATCAATTGCAGGTGGGTTTGATCCGATGACAAATCACACCCTCGCATTCTTGTTCCGTGGATTGACATCCGCCTTCGAATAATTCATCCATTGTCTAATCGGTATGTTATCTGCTTCAATTACTGCGAATATTTTAAACTTGGGCTTGATATATTAATGGAATGACCCTATGAAAAAATCAAAATATTTCATTGATTTCAGGCGTTGCAGATTAATTAATGAAAAAATTTCCGGTGATGGCATTTATCCTTAGAAAACAGCGAAAATATTTTCCCGATATTTGATTTATTCCTTGACATATTAAAACGGTTCAATTAATATTAAACCAAATACAATTTATGATATTACACAGCATACAATCCAGGCATCTACCAATTTTACCGACGAAATATTTTTTGCAGGTCAACCGAAACGCCCAAAACGCAATCGACAATCTTAATTGACTATTCAAACGATCGACCCAGCAATGATCACTACGAATTCATTCACTGTCCGGAAAATCAGATATAACCTTGCCCGTCACCCTGTGAAGTCGGATCCACAGACAGGCCCGAAAACCTTTTATGGGTCGGGGCGCGAGTATAAGTTTACAGAGTGGCGAAAAGGTTTTAAGTACAGTTAAATGGGATCAGCAAGCAGGGAGCGAACCGTCTGTCGGAAATCCCGTTCACAAGGCTTGCACGGCATAGGACAAAGTAACAAAATAAGGTTGTACTTTTATGGAAAATTCATTTGGCCGTATTAAAACAGCGATTTGCCTGTCTATAAGCCACACTGGTTTTCGTTTCAGCAGGAAGGCGCTTATAATAGGGGGAATTGTATTCATCTTCATGACTCAGTCGCTTATGGCAAAAGCGACGATCAAAGGAAGGGTGTTTGACCGGAATACCAAGGATGAGTTGCCTTATGCCAACGTTATGATTGAAGGCACCAGTTTCGGAGCGGCCGCCGATCTGAACGGCATCTATTCCATTCCCAATGTTCCGGCCGGCGAGCACACGATAGTGGTTTCGTATATCGGGTACGTTTCGGAAAGTGCGGGCGTGTCCGTTTCCCGGGATGGTACCGTAAAAAAAGACTTTGGACTTAAGCCGGTTGTCATTCAGGGCAAGGAGGTTATCGTAACGGCCCAGGCTCTGGGGCAGATGCAGGCCATCAACCAGCAGCTGGCCTCTGATAAAATCGCCAGTATTGTCTCTGAGGCGCGCATCCAGGAACTGCCGGATTTCAACGCGGCCCAGGCCCTCAGCCGTCTGCCGGGTGTCTCAACCCTCGAGAGTTCCGGTGAAGCCAACAAAGTCGTCATTCGTGGTCTGGCGCCCCAGTTTAACTCGGTTTCGGTTGAAGGCGTCAAACTCGCTTCCACCGGAAGCAGCAAGATAGGTGTAACAGCGTTGCCCGATCTGACCGCGGGTAGTATCTCGAATGATCGCAGTGTCGATCTCACTATGGTTTCGCCCTATATGATCAAATCTATTTCGGTCTTTAAATCGCTGACCCCGGATATGAACGCTAATTCGATCGGTGGATCGGTTAACATGGAATTGCGTGAAGCCCCGTCGGAGTTGCATTACGATCTGATGTGGCAATCCGGCTACACCGCCAAAACCGAAAACTACGGAAATTATCGGACGGTAGCCTCGGTCAGTCAGCGATTCTTCCGGGACAAACTAGGTCTCTATATGCTTGGCAATGCCGAAAAGTACGACCGGGACGATGATAATATGACCGCCAGCTATCGGACTACCAGCAGTACAGTCGACACTACAACCGGCTATCGCCCGGTCAGTGTGAGGAGAGTGCCGCTTAACCGTCATATCGAAACCCGGCAACGCTACGGAGGCAACCTGATCCTCGATTATAAATTGCCTTCCGGTTCCATCAAATCGGTGAATATGTACACCCGCCTGAACTCGGATTATAAGAACAACATTACGACCTTAAATTATTTCGATAAGATTTTAAATTTTACCTTTCAGGAAGGTGTCAACACAACCGATCTGGCCGTGAATTCAGTCGAGTTCAAATATGACTTTAAACGAGTCCTGATGGATTTTAAATTCGCCAATTCTTTTGCCAAGAACAATTTGCCTGAATCTCCGTTTTTACAATTTAAAACGGGTCCGGTTACCACAGGCGCTATTCCGATAAATACGATTCCCGATAGTCTGAAAACATTATGGGCATATCCTGGTCCTGATGAAGTGTATCTGGATAATATCAATATGTTTAGTTCCTTGTATAAAGAGAATAATAGAACTGTTTCCTCGAACTTTAAGTTTCCCTTCAGCCTGGGCTCATCTCTTACGGGATACCTGAAAATCGGCGGAGATTATCACCGTCAAAAAAACAGCAACGATCAAAAAACTCCATATGCCAGTATAAGATCGAGTGGTTCTTTTCAGACAGCGATGGTAAACGCTCTGTCGAATGAATTCGGCGTGGAAGTTGATCCGGCAACGGCCAAATTTGCGGCATCGAATTTTACGGGAAGTTCAGAACTCACGCGACCCTTTCTGGATGACCAGTTCGGGAGTATCTATTGGGCCTGCGATCCGACTATCCTGGTTGGTATGGCTGAATATTTAGACAATTCTCCCCAATGGAGAGGAAAAGCCACGGGCGGAGCGGATGTGACCGGAGGATGGTATAACGGTATGTTTCAGACGCTGGCAAATTCCTATGAATATGTCGAAGATTACTATGCCGGCTACCTGATGTCGGGGATAACCATCAGAAATTTCATGGTGGTCGGTGGAGCCCGTTACGAAAAAACGGCATCAAAATTTATCGCTTATAATATGTTCGATATGCGCAATCCGGAGGCTCAGAATTGTGATACGGTTATCGTCCGTCCAAAAAATGAATACTGGTTGCCAATGGTGCAGACCAAATATACTCCATTCAAATGGTTTGATATCCGATATGCCTACACGCAAACTTTGGCCAGGTCGGATTATCATCAGATATCTCCCAAAGTTACCTACGATAATCCAAGGAAGAATATCCACGCCGGCAACCCCGAACTTACACCGGCGCGGGCCTACAATCATGATCTGAATTTAACATTTCACAGTAATAAATTAGGGCTTCTTTCCGTGGGTGGTTTTTATAAAACTATAGAAGATTTCACCTATTACACGACTTACGTACTCCATAAAACCGCTGTTTCAGAAGAAATAAAAACGATCAACGATTTTGATATCATGGGCAGTAAACCGGCGGATGGGGCTACGTTGTATACTTATCTAAACAGTCCCCAGCCGGCTTATGTGAAGGGCCTTGAATTCGACTTTCAGACCAGGCTCTGGTATCTTCCTCTTGGCTTGGATGGTGTGGTGCTCGGAATAAACTATACCAAGATCGAATCCAAGGCCACTTATCCTTTGCGCGACGAAGTAACCGATTACAGTACCAAACCACCGGTAACCACTACTTATGACAGTACGCGCACAGGGCGCTTGATTTATCAACCGAATGATTTATTGAATGCCTATGTCGGTTATGAATACAAGGGATTTTCGGCGCGTGTATCATTCCTGTTCCAGGGTAATTCCGTTAGTTATGTGGGTGCCTTTCCGGAACAAGACGGTTATACCCGGGACTATTTCCGGATGGATGCTTCCGTCAGGCAGACCTTGCCATTTTGGGGAACGGAGATTTATCTTGATGTCAATAACCTCAACAATGAAAAAAATTCCGCGGCCCAGGCGTCCATTGACGGTTTTACCAGTGTCAAACACTACGGTATGACAGCGAATCTCGGAGTCAGATTTAGACTATAAATCCTGCGAATGATGACGAGAATTTCATGAAGACCTATATTGAAAAAGAGACTATTGCTGTGAATATACTAAAAATAGAATTAAGGAGGTCAGAGGTATGAGACGTTTTTTTATTTTCCTGATTGGTATGCTTTTCCTGTCGGTATCTCTATTTGGACAGCAAAAGGATACAACTGACGTCAACGGTCTTTATAGCGGAGGAAGCGAAGGCGAACTGAACACGGCTGTCCAGGCGGCGATTGATGCCGGAAGCCTTTCCAATACCGTTTTCAAGTTAAAGCCGAACGATTGGTACGTCATAACCGGGACAATTGAGGTTCCGATAGGAGAGATCCTTGATCTCGTTGGTCCGTCGGTCGGGTCGACCCAGGAATCCGCCCCGCCGCAGATACTCTGGACGGCCAGCGGCAGTGCAACCAAAAATTTTCTCATCGATGTTTATGGCGATCTGATCATGAAAAATATCTGGGTCAGATTTGCCGATGCCGCCGGTGTTCAAACAGGTTCACCAATTATATTCGATGGCGACACAACGGGTGTATCGGGAGACACGGGGGAATTCGGCACCTTCGAAAACTGTATCTTTGAATACATGCCCTGTCCGGAGTTTACTGCCTCCGGATCGATCTGCGTCCGGTCAAAAAATTTCAACGGTACCTTTAAAAACTGCTATTTCCGCAACTGCGTGGATGCTCATTACATGTATTACGGAAGAGCCGTTTCTTTCCCCTTCGATGTCCCGGGCTATCATACGGACTACGTATCGTTTGAAAATTGTACGTTTGCAAACATGGGATATGTTTATATGCAGGAGGGCACCAATTGGGGTGAGAATGTGCATTTCAACCATTGCACTTTTTATAATGTCGTCCAATTTTCTCTGGAGAGCGGCTGGTGGTGGAAACTGAATGTGACCAACTGCCTTTTTGTCAATGCCTGGATGATGGGCTATGTTCCGGCGGGCGGTGTCAGCGGCGCCACAGTGACGATTGCACCTGTTGACTCGATAGCCTTTGAAGTTCCTTTCACGGACCAGGATCGCCATATCCTCTTCACCCACAGTGCCTACTATCTGGATAAATGGCTGGTCGACTGGATGCGAGGGGGATGGGAAAAGAACTATCGCAATACTGAATGGAGACCCGATCCGCTGATTACCACTTTGGGTTGTCCTTACAGCCGGGATTTAAATCAGCAGCGGGTTTTTGATGAGATTCCTTATCCCAGACCGATGCTGGATAGCACAGCGCTGGTATATTTTGATTCGACAAATGCCGACGGCGAAAAACTCTTCCCCTACATCAATCGAGCGGAACTCTATGATGTTAATCAATCAGAAAACAAAACTGAGTTAAATCCCAGGTTTATTGAGGCTCCCCTTAATCTGGAACCCCTTAAATACTTCCTGAATCAAAAATGGGGTACGAATCAGGATTCGATGTGGGCTTATATGCCGGAAGCCGGATACAATCAACAATGGCCATTGCCGGAAAATCTGGCCTATGGAAATGACACACTGAAAACCGCAGCCATGGGTGGATTTCCGCTGGGCGATCTCTATCACTGGTGGAATCCGGCTATCAGGGCAGGGGCTACGGATTATTATTCCGCCTGGTTAGCTCAGGCTGATCAAGAACGGGCTGATATTGCCTATTGGCTTGAGAATGGGGTTCATCCTGACAGTGTCGAAGTAGTGAATGTGAGGCCCGACGGACCTGTTCCATTGAGCTTCACACTCAGTCAAAATTACCCGAATCCATTCAATCCGGTTACTCAGATTGAATACTCAATACCCGTTAAAAGCCAGATATCTGTGGAAGTATTCGATCTGCTAGGAGTAAAAGTCTCAACTTTGTATGAAGGTGTTCAAAAAGCTGGCAATCACAAAGTCACTTTCAATGGCAGCAAGCTGGCTGGCGGGATCTACTTCTATCGGCTGAAATCAGACAATGTATCACTGACAAAGAAACTAATTCTTCTGAAGTAATCAATAATTATTATAGAGAACGAAAAAAAACCGAAATTATCATTAACATGACACAAGGGAGGTAATAATGGGGAGAATCATTTGTTACGGGCTAATTTTAATGGAAAAAGCTCAGTTCGGTAAAAATTTTATTGAAAGGAGAACAGGAAGAATGAAAAAAATTACAAATGTGTTTTCAGTACTGTTCGCTATGGTCTTAGTATGTAGCGTTACAGCTCTGGCACAGGATTATGTGACTGATTGGGGAGGTACAGCCGGATATGCGACATGGCCTATCACCAATACAGCTTCTACGTCTGACGGAAGTGCTGGTATGGGAGATGGCTCAGCAACAACTGGTTGGTCATCAATTCGAGGAGCATTCCCAAGCACACTTACAGCAACGACTAGGCAGGCCGTTGTTGTAACCGGTCGGATGGAATTTACCGGTGGTGGCGGCGGCGACGCTTATACTCCTTTTCGTTATTCCCTGACGTACCAGGATAGTGTTGCACTGCAA
>CAZPRY010000021.1:0-35787 GCA_964589175.1 uncultured bacterium | reverse complement strand
CGCTTATACTCCTTTTCGTTATTCCCTGACGTACCAGGATAGTGTTGCACTGCAATATCAATACACGGATTCAGCAGCCTGGGTAGCGACGGCAAATGTAGCAGCAAATGCCAATCACGATGGTTATCTGTTCTGTCCGATGTCCGGTTTAGGAACCATGTCAAATACCTGGAGGACGGGGGCCCAGGGAACAGTATGGACTGTCCCGGCCGGTGGTTGGGTAAGCACGAATAATCTTGGTGCGGTGGTTTTGTCCGCTGCCAAACAGGCTCCCCGCAATGCTGAAATGATTGCAGGTCTCTATGACTTCGCTATTTCTGTAGAACCACTGGCAGATGGTACCAACGAAGTCCGCTGGTATATGGTTGAAGTGAACAACAAATACTGGTTTGGCGGTACTGCGATTGATGCGGCTCCAGTGTCCGATAAGTTCAACGGCATTGTTTTCGGTGTTAACAGTGACAATTCAGCCACCCAGTTTAACGTCTATGAGGTCCAGGTTGATATGGGTGATCCCATCGAAGTACCGATAGCACCCTGGCAACCTTTCTTTGTAGCTGATTGGGGAGGTACAGCCGGATATGCGGCATGGCCGGTTTTGAATGACACGACATCCGGAGCTTTTCTGGACGGTGACGCTGGTATGGGAGATGGTTCACCGACAACCGGCTGGTCTTCAATCAAAGGCGGCTTTGGCGATCCTGTTGAATTACAGGAAGGCAAAGCGCTGATAGTAACCGGTCAGATGGAATTTAGCGGTGGCGGCGGCGGCAGCGCTTATACTCCTTTTCGTTATTCCCTGACGTACCAGGATAGTGTTGCACTGCAATATCAATACACGGATTCAGCAGCCTGGGTAGCGACGGCAAATGTAGCAGCAAATGCCAATCACGATGGTTATCTGTTCTGTCCGATGTCCGGTTTAGGAACCATGTCAAATACCTGGAGGACGGGGGCCCAGGGAACAGTATGGACTGTCCCGGCCGGTGGTTGGGTAAGCACGAATAATCTTGGTGCGGTGGTTTTGTCCGCTGCCAAACAGGCTCCCCGCAATGCTGAAATGATTGCAGGTCTCTATGACTTCGCTATTTCTGTAGAACCACTGGCAGATGGTACCAACGAAGTCCGCTGGTATATGGTTGAAGTGAACAACAAATACTGGTTTGGCGGTACTGCGATTGATGCGGCTCCAGTGTCCGATAAGTTCAACGGCATTGTTTTCGGTGTTAACAGTGACAATTCAGCCACCCAGTTTAACGTCTATGAGGTCCAGGTTGATATGGGTGATCCCATCGAAGTACCGATAGCACCTTGGGAAGCATACTATGTCGATCAATGGGGCTTTTTGGGCAACAAAACCGGTGGCTGGAGCCTGATTCCGGATATTGCCGGTGATGTTACAATTTCCGGGACTAGTGCACCAACTGACTGGGCAGCCGTAAGCGGTAATTTCGGTGATGTTGTTACTCCCTCAACCGACAAAGCGCTGCTTATTAGCGGAGAGCTTGAATTGACTGATGGCGGTTTTGAAGACCTCGCCAGTTTACGCTTTGGTGTTTTCTATAGTGATAGTATCGGAGGTCTTGATTCCACAGAGGTTGGATATGCTTGGAACGGAACAGATGATCATCAATCCGGTTATCTGTTCGTACCACCCAGTGGCAGCAATGTCGCCATCTGGGGATCTACTTTTGGAACAGTTGGTACTATCGTAGATGACCAGTGGTTTAATATTGATGGCAGCAGCAATTCCGTTCTCGGTAATGTGGTCCAATACCCCGTTAATTCAATTGGCGCGGCAGGGACTTATACCTTTGAAATATCCATCTCTCCTCAAGAAGATGGAAGCTGCGTAATCAATTACAACTTCTTTAAAATCGATGGTAGTTATGGGTTTGCTAATTCTGTAACTGATGTTACTCCACCGACTGATAAGTTCAACAATATCTCTTTCGCCATCAATAATTCAACAACAACAAGTCTGTATCTTGCAGCGGTTCAAGTTGATAAAGGCGATCAGGTCACTGTTGATATCGATAGCAAGTCAACAATTGCGCCGACGGTTTATGCATTAAAGCAGAATTATCCGAATCCTTTCAACCCGACAACAATGATTGAATTCGACTTGCCGAAACAGAGCGATGTCAGTCTTGTTGTTTTTGATCTGATGGGTCATGTTGTTGCGAAGCTAGCATCAGGAACCATGAATCCTGGTTATTATAAGTATCAGTTTGATGCTTCGAATCTTGCCTCGGGAGTCTATTTATGCTCCCTCAGAACCGGAGATTTTACAAGTGTCAAAAAACTCATGCTTTTAAAATGAGCTAGCAGTTATTTGAGTCTCTTGATTGAAAAATCAGCCTGCCCGTTTTCGCGGGCAGGCTGATTTGTTGATAGACCGTATGAGTTAATTGTTAATGAAGATTATTTTTATAGATTTCTCTGGGTGGTAATAAGAAGATACAAAAATGAATTGAGAAAAAATGGTTGGTCATATAAAGGTAAAAATACGTTTCATGGCATTGTTCCTGCTGATTGGTTTTAGCTCAATCACTTTACATGCTCAGAAAAGTAAATCCACTGATATTCCCCATTTAGAGAAAAAGGGCACTGCAACCCAACTTATTGTGGACGGAAAACCTTTTTTAATCCTTGGCGGAGAGCTCGGAAATTCGTCCTTCACCAGTTTGGAGTATATGGCTCCGCTATGGCCGAAACTAAAAGCAATGAATCTGAATACGGTTTTGGCACCCGTTTATTGGGAATTAATCGAGCCGGTTGAAGGCAGATTTGATTTTAAATTGTATGACCAGCTCATTGCAGAAGCACGAAAGCATGACCTGAAATTGGTTTTATTATGGTTTGGCTCCTGGAAAAACAGTATGTCCAGTCACGCTCCTTCATGGGTTAAATTAAATCAGCAAAGATTTCCAAGAATAAAAGATGACAAAGGCCGAAGCTATGAGATATTGACTCCTTTTAGTGAAAATAATCTCAAGGCCGATTTAAAAGCATTTCAAGCTTTGATGAAACATATAAAAGAAATTGACGAAAAAGATCGAACCGTAATAATGATCCAACCGGAAAATGAAATTGGAATGCTCCCGACCGCCCGGGATTACCATCCGCTGGCAAACAAAAAATTCCAGGAAAACGTAGCAACAGAATTTATCCAGTATTTAAAAAAGAATAAGCAAAACCTGATCCCGGAATTCGGAGAGGTATGGGCGAGAAACGGATACAAGGAATCCGGAACATGGGAGGAAATATTTGGCGAAGGCCCGCATACCGATGAAATTTTTATGGCATGGTATTACGCACAATTTACCAATGCTATTGTAGAGGCAGGCAAGGCGATTTATCCTTTGCCAATGTTTGTTAATGCGGCCTTGAATCGTCCGGGCTGGCTGCCCGGGAGTTATCCAAGCGCCGGACCGCTTCCGCATTTGATGGATGTATGGAAAGCCGGCGGACCATCCATCGATTTTATTTCACCGGATTTTTATTTCCCGAATATTGAACACTGGAGTGACCTGTACACACGTCAGGGAAATCCCCTGTTTATTCCCGAACATCGTTTTGATAATACGGTTGCAGCCAAAGCTGCATTTGTTTTCGGTCATTATGAGGCGATCGGCTTCTCTCCGTTTTCTGTTGAATCGACAAGTGATCCGGAAAATGAACCCTTGGGAAAAATATATACTTTGTTGAATCAACTGACGCCTGTAATTACAGATAATCAGGGTCAGGATAAAATTGAAGGTGTTCTATTTGACAAGGAAAAGCAGGAGAGTGTATTGCAACTTGGCAATTATGAGTTTACGTTCAAACATAGTTATACTCTAGGTTATGAGGCTAATTCAAAGAATGATACCTGGGAAACGGTGGGCGCCATCATTATTCAAACCGGTGAAAACGAATTCTATCTTGCCGGTTTCGGAATTGTAGCAACTTTTAGAAATATTAAAAATCCGGAATTAAATGTCGGGATATTAAAAGCCGATGAAGGCCGGTTTGTCCGTCAGAACTCCTCCGGAGAAAACAATTATTGGAAAGTCATCAGGCATTTGAACGGAGACCAAACCCATCAGGGACGGCATATTCGTATATTACGGGATGACGGATTTTCAATTCAAAGATTTGAACTGTACGAATATGAATAATGGATTATTAATACTCTCTGCTGATGTTTGCTATTTTACAGGAGGTGAAGCATCAACTATTCAAGGACAGGCTATGGTAAAGGACGATTCCATTGAGTTATTTTGCTTTGATAATTGGGTGGTTGTTTTTGATAAATGTAGGACTTGGGCGATCATTATCTTTTCAGACATACATGAATCCTATAATTCCCGGCGATCATCCGGATTGTACTGTTACAAGAGTTGGAGATGATTTCTACACAACCGGATCATCTTTTAACGTAACGCCGGTTATCTCTCATTCTACCGACCTGGTTCATTGGGAAGCTATTGCGCAGCCGGTAAGCGCGGCATGGTCGGGTTATGGCGACTCCCCTGGTGGAGGTTGCTGGGGCGGCCATATCGTTTATTATAACGATGAATACTGGGATTTTTTTTCAAGGGCCAATATCATGCATTTTGTGAAAGCGCCAGATCCGAAGGGGCCCTGGAGTACGCCTGCAAAAGTGAACAATCCGTCGAGTCTTCCTTATGGTTTGGGATATGATAATTCCATTTTTATCGACGACGACAACAAATGGTATTTGGTGGTGAAAAACGGGCAGCCTAATAACGGCATTGTCGAATTGGGCGATGACGGACAGGCGACGGGCGTTGTCTACAACCTCGATTGGTTAAATCCAGGTCCGTCATATCCCTATAGTTGGGCTGAAGGACCGGTCATGTGGAAATATGGCGGATACTACCATTATTCCTTTGCCAGGAACCTTGGCGGAGGGCAAAAGGTGATGCGCAGCCGAACCCTGACAGCCGAGGAGTCATCATGGGAAATGTTGGGCAACTTTTTCAACGAAGGTGATCCCCAAAAAACTGCTTCACTTTTCACCAGCCCAAATCATGCATCTCCGGCGGTAATGCTCGACGACAGCAGCTCGTGGGTTGTACATCCGCTTTATGCCAAAGGCGAGTGGAGAGGACAGGGAAGGCAGGGACTATTAAATCAGGTTCGCTATGATACGAACGGCAAACCCGTGGCTGATTACCCCGTTAACCAGTCATTCACAGCGCCAAACTTGCCCGGCAGCGGCATTCCCTGGATGGTGCCCAAATCGGATTTTTTCACGTCGGAAAACCTGCACCCCGAATGGTCGTTTCTGGGTTATACGGCTGAAAATAAATTTTCACTTACCGATCGCCCCGGATGGCTGCGCTTATCTCCGAAGAGCCGCGCAACAGCAAATACGGTTATTAAGAATGATGGGGAACATAACTATTCGATCATCACACATCTCGACTTCAGTGCAAAATCAATGTCTGATGAGGCCGGGCTGTGGATTATGCGAGGCGATGAAAAAATGGCTGTCAAGTTAGTTAGCACGTTATCCACTGATGGGAATAAATTGATTTTATTCAGTTTCGAAGATGATATGTACGAGGTGGAAAACAGTGTGGGTGACACACTGTGGTTCAAGTTGGTCCGGATCAATCATAAAATAAGCGGATATTTCAGCGGCAACGGAACCGATTGGACAAAAATGGTGCAGGCAGTTGATGTATCGCAAATCGATTCCTATTCCGATTACTCGACATTTACCGGAACGCGGCAGGGATTGTACGTGAAAGGAACGAGTGACGCCTGGTTTGACCTCTACATATACCGCGATGCTTATACTCCTATATTGGCTGAATGCCCGGCAAACCAGTATGGTACATCCTTATCAAGAAGAACGAGTGGAATCAGCTCGCTAGATAATATCCATGATAGCGATTGGGCGATGTATGCCGGTGTTGAATTTGGAAATAGTGAGGGACCTGATTCGCTTTTGTTTACCGCTTCTTGTGGTTCTTCAGGGGGAATAATTGAAGTGTGGATCGATTCATTGGATTCAGGAACCAAGGTTGCAGAATGTAACATTACAAATACCGGCAGCTGGTACACATATAAAACATTTGCTACGGATGTTATTTTGCCGGTTTCAGGGAATCATGATGTCTATTTAAAATTTAGAGGAACTGGTACCGATAAGCTCTTCATGCTTCAATGGTTGAATTTTACGGGAAAATCCAATCCTGATACATCGGTCGGTGGATTGAAGTCAAGTCTGTTTCCTAAAGTTTTTGAACTGGGACAGAACTATCCGAATCCGTTTAATCCTGAAACAAAAATTAGTTACCAATTACCGACAGCCGGAAATGTATCTCTAAAGGTGTACGATATATTGGGAAGAGAAGTAACGACGTTAGTTAATGAAGAAAAAACTCCGGGTATTTATGAAGTTATCTTCAACGGCAGCAAACTAACAAGCGGCGTTTATTTATATCAGATGAAGTCGGGGAATTTTGTGGAATCTAAATATTTTATCTTGCTAAAGTAATCATTAACGAATTGAAAAGAACAGAATGACAAACTTTTTGGATTCAGGAATTACAGTAAAAATGGAATCAGGCACATGAGGAAAAATATGAAGAAGTTGTTGATGCTTGTATTGTTAATAATACCCCATTTTTTAATTTCGCAGGGGGTAGTTATAAATGAAATTATGCCCTCCAATTCTATTACGATTTATGATGAAGACGGCGATGCATCGGACTGGATTGAATTATATAATGGCAGTTCTGAGCAGGTAAATCTTGACGGTTATTATCTCAGTGACGATTCACTTGAAATTACGAAATGGCAGTTTGGTAGTGCTGTCATTGAACCGGGAGAATACCTGATCGTCTTTGCTTCGGATAAGAATAAATTTGCCGATTACTGGCATACGAACTTTAAGATCAGTGCATCCGGTGAAGAAATTTTGTTAAATGATGGAAGCGGTACGATCATTGACCAAGTGTTTGTACCGGCTTCTCGATCGGATATCTCATATGGAAGAATAAGTGACGGCTCACTTACCTGGATCTTTCAGGAATCAACACCGGGATCGTCGAATACCGGAATTGCGATAAAGGATTATTCTGATCCGGTTGCAGTTTCATTACCCGGAGGATTTTATTCGTCAGCAGTTTTAGTTGAATTATCGGCAGGTGACAGCCGGATTTTCTACACACTGGATGGCGGCGATCCGGATTCAAATTCGACGGAATACACAGCCCCGGTCAGTATCCAGAAAACAACGGTTTTGAAGGCTGTCAGTTTCAAGGAAAATCATCTGCCGGGACTGACTAGTTATAATACCTATTTTATCAACGAAACTACCGATTTGCCTGTCATTTCTCTCTCGGCCGATCCGTATGATCTTTTTGATGCCAATTTCGGTATCTATACCAATTATACGATGGATTGGGAACGCCCGGCGCATGTAGAATTTTTTGAAGACGATAATAGTCCGGGATTTTCAGAAAACTGCGGGATCGAAATTTTTGGTAGTTACAGCGCATCACAGGCGCAGAAATCCTTCACGGTAAAATTTAAAGATCAGTACGGCGTCTCAAAGATAGAATATCCGCTTTTCTCGGATTTTAGTATTACAACCTTTAAATCATTTGTTCTTCGGAATTCCGGGAATGATTTTCCATACACCCATATTCGTGATGCAGTAATGGAGGCGCTTGTTAAAGATCTGGATATCGATTATCTCGAGTATCGTCCCGCGACCACTTTTATCAATGGCGAATACTGGGGGATTTACAATATCCGCGAGAAGATCAATGAACATTACATCGCTTCCAGGCACCCTGAAGTGGATCTGGATAATATCGATCTGTTGGAAAACAATATAGATGTCATTCAGGGGGATGCTCTGAGTTACCAACAGTTGATCGATTATATCAGTACAAACGATATGACGACGGATGTCGCCTACGCCTATCTCGATTCGGTGATCGATCTGGATGAGTGCATCCTCTATTTTGCGGCGCAGGCATATTATGATAACATGGATTGGCCCGGTACCAATATCAAGTTTTGGCGGGAACGCAGCGAGACCGGGAAATGGCGCTGGATTCTTTTTGGCCTGGATTTCGGGTTCGGTCTTTATGCTCATGGTGAATGGGAGGATCACATAGCATTCATGTTTTCTCCTGTGGAAACGCGTTACTCAAATCCACCATGGGCAACTTTGTTACAGCGGAAATTAATCGAAAATCCGACTATTCGAAATCGGTTCATCAATCAGATTGCCGATCTGCTGAATACTAATTTTACGAGTACGCGGGTCGTTACGATCATCGATTCGCTGGCAAACAATATCGCCGGTGAAATTCCTAGGCATCGAATGCGGTGGGGGCTCAGCGGTGAGAATCTTAACAAAATGAAAGCATTCGCACAGAATCGTCCGGCATTTTTACGCGATCATGTCCGGAGTTATTTCGACTGCGGCAACGATGGCAGAATTACAGTTAATGTTACGGAGGGCGGTGCCGTGCAGCTGAATACCCTGACGCTGCAATCTGCCGATTCGCCGTCCAGAGGGATGTATTTCATCGGTAATCCGGTTCAACTGAAAGCAATCCCGGCTCCCGGCTATAAATTTGACGGCTGGAGCGGAGCGGTCACTTCAGACGATGCGGCTCTCTCTTTATCCGTTGCCGTACGGTCGACGACAATATCTGCTTCCTTCTCGGCTAGTAGCAGCGGTTCTGCTGAAATTGTCATCAATGAAATCAACTACAATTCAGCCGAGGATTTCGATTCGGGTGATTGGATCGAATTGTATAATCCGGGCGAGCAGGAGGTGGATATTGGCGGCTGGTACTTCAGTGACAGTGACGATAGCCATAAATTTATATTTGCTGCGGGAACGGTCATTGATTCGGGGAGTTATCTGGTTTTAGTCGAAAATGAGAGCGCCTTTACCACCTGTTTTCCGGAAGTGCAAAATTACACCGCCGCAATGGACTTCGGCTTAAGCGGCTCCGGCGAATTGATCAGATTGGTCAACAACAGCGGTCAGATTATCGATTCTCTGAAGTATGACGACGAAGTTCCCTGGCCGGTTGAGCCGGACGGTGATGGCGCGACTCTGGAACTGGTGGATGCGAAAAGTGATAACGCCATAGCGGAGAACTGGAAAGCATCTCAGGGTCATGGGACGCCTGGAAGGTTGAACTCCATTTTAACCACTATCGAAAATAATGATTTTGCTGAGATGCCGCGTGAATTCGCGCTATCTCAGAATTATCCGAATCCGTTTAATCCGGTAACAAAAATAAAATATACGCTCCCCCGGTATAGCCGCATTTCGTTAACGGTTTATGATATGTTAGGAAATGAAGTAACTACATTATTCGAAGGAATGCAGCCGGCAGGTGAGTACAATGTTACTTTTAATGGAAGCGAATTATCAAGTGGAGTTTACTATTATCGGATGAAAGCGGATAATTTTATGGAAACGAAAAAATTTCTATTGCTCAAATAGAATCGTATGAAACGTACTATAAACAGAGGTAAATGAGATGATTAACGGCGCTCGGTCGAAAAAATTGGTACTTTTTCTCGCTCTTGTTTTTGCCGTTACAACCTATGGTCAGGTGAGATTGCCAAAACTGATTAGTGACGGTATGGTATTACAGCGTGATGCCGGAGTAAAAATTTGGGGTTGGGCGGCCGAGGGAGAAAAAATCTCGATTGATTTTATCGATTCAACATATAATACTACAGCTGATGATCAAGGCGATTGGAGTATTGTACTTCCGAAATTCAGTGCCGGCGGTCCTTACGAGATGCAAGTGAGTGCCAGCAATTCGATTACCATTCGCGATATAATGATCGGCGATGTCTGGGTTTGTTCCGGGCAATCGAATATGGAATTGAATATGAAGAGAGTGAGCCCGTTATACGAAGCTGAAATAGCCGCTTCCGAAAATCCATATATCCGATATTTCGAAGTTCCTGATATATATAATTTCAGCGGTCCGCAAAAAGATTTGTCATCTGGACGCTGGGAGAAAGCCAATCCTGAAAACGTTTTATACTTTTCGGCAGTATCCTATTTTTTTGGAAAAAGCGTGTATGGAAAATATAAAATTCCGGTAGGACTCATTAATTCAGCTTTAGGCGGTTCACGTGCCGAATGCTGGATCAGTGAGGAAGGTCTGAAAGCGTTTCCGAAACATTACAATGAAGCCCAAAAATTTAAAGACGGCTCCTTAATACAGAAAATTAGGAATAAAGATAGAATCAGAATAGATAGATGGTATAAGCGACTAAGGCAAAAGGATGATGGCTATAAGAATCCGGGAAAACCCTGGCACAGCCCGAAATACAGCTCGTCCGGTTGGTCAACTATAAGCATTCCAGGTTACTGGGCGGACAGCGATCTGGGTTTTGTTAATGGCGTCGTTTGGTTTAGGAAAGAAATAAATGTTCCTGCATCCATGGTTGGAGAACAGGTTCAACTTAATCTCGGACGAATTGTTGATGCCGATTCCGTTTTTGTAAACGGAATTTTCGTCGGAACAACGAGTTATCAATATCCGCCGAGAAGGTATGTTATTCTGCCTGAAATACTACAAAAGGGTAAAAACATTATAGCCATTAGAGTTATTAACAGCATGGGTAGAGGAGGTTTTGTTGAAGATAAACCGTACGAATTGGTTGCCGGAGATGAAAGAATAGATTTAAGAGGAGACTGGCAATATCGGCTTGGTGCTAAAATGGAGCCATTGAGAGGCGAAACATTTATTCGCTGGAAGCCGTTAGGTTTATATAATGCCATGATTGCCCCGTTACTGGATCTTTCCATAAAAGGAGTAATATGGTATCAGGGGGAAGCAAATGCAGGCAGACCAATTGAATATAGAAAACTATTTCCGGCTTTAATTATAGACTGGCGAAAGAATTGGAATCAAGGGGAATTCCCGTTTTTATTTGTGCAACTACCAAATTTCATGGAGGCAAAAGCTGAACCTTCCGAAAGCAATTGGGCATTAATACGGGAAGCTCAGCTCAAGACCTTGTCTGTACCGAATACGGCTATGGCTGTAGCAATAGACATTGGCGAATGGAACGACATTCACGCGCTGAATAAAAAAGATGTCGGGAATCGACTTTTTCTTGCTGCTGAAAAAATTGCCTACGGCGATGATAGCGTCAACTATTCAGGTCCGATTTATGAAGCAATGGAAATTGATGGGAATAAGATAATTCTTTCATTTGACAATATTGACGGCGGGTTGATTGTAAAAGGCAGTGAGAAACTTAATGGTTTTGCAATTGCCGGTGCCAATAAACATTTTGTGTGGGCGCAAGCCAGGATTGAAAATGATAAAATTATTGTTTGTAACGATGGGATTTTGAACCCGGTGGCGGTAAGATACGCGTGGGCCGATAATCCTGTCGAAGCGAATCTATATAATAAAGATGGATTGCCGGCCTCGCCTTTCAGAACGGATGAGTATTAATAATTTTGTGAAACTAAAATGAATTTTAAGAACATTACCATTTTTTTGATCGTTACATTACTGCTCACGGGAATTAATGTCGCCCAGACGATAGATACGCTTTATGAAGTAGGCGCCTGGCAGGGATTCAGATCCGGTGCGGTAAGTTTTACTTTTGATGATAATACCCCAAACCAGCTCTCGGTAGCGTTGCCGATTTTTGATCAATATGGATTTAAGATGACATTTTTTCCAGTTATCAATTGGGGACCTGACTGGACGGCTCTTCAAGCGGCAGCGTTAAACGGTCACGAAATCGGTAGCCACACTGTTTCCCATGCTGATTTAAGTTCATTAACAGACGACCAACAAACTACGGAATTTCAAAATTCGCAGGATGCCATCGATTCTCATATCACCGGACAGAAGTGTTTCACGATTGCCTACCCTTATTGTGTGTTAGGAAATTCATCGATCTGTAATCGATACTATTTGGCTGCACGGGGATGTTCCGGCGCTATCTCGCCGAAAACCCCACCGGACTTTATGAACATCAGTTCAATAGTTTGTGGAAATCAGGGATCGATCCAGAGAGCAACCGATTTTACCGATGAAGCCAACGCGGCAGCGTCTTCAAACGGATGGGTTGTGTTCTTGATTCATGCAATCGATAATGAATCCGGTTATTCACCTACAAGTTCTAGCGAACTCAAAGGCGCTCTTGATTATCTAAATCAGAATGACAGTAAATACTGGGTCTCGACTTTCGGTAATGTTGCCCGTTACATTAAAGAGAGAAATAATGTTTCCGTTAAACAAATTTCCGATGAAGATAGGGTTATCACTTTTTTTGTTTCTGATACCTTAGAAAATTCCATTTACAACTATCCGGTAACGATTCGCAGGATCTTACCGCAAGGTTGGTCATCGGCAAAAATTTCTCAAAACGGTAAAACGATTCGTTCCCGGATTGTCAATGTGAATGCAAAAAATTATGTGATGTTTGACATAGCGCCCGACAGTGGAGATATTCAGCTAACAGAAGAAAACGTTACCGGGGCTTTGGAAGATTTTGACTCTCAGAATTCGAAACCGTTTTTGATGCAGAGCGATCCGAATCCGTTTAATCCGTTTACACCTATTGAATATCAAATATACGAAAATTGTTTTATAACTATAGTGAACGCGCAGGCGGATTAATCGTATATTGTCGTAAGAAATATACGTGTCAATAATAGAGAGAACTGATGAAAAAAATACTGCTGAAATACCGAAGTAATCAGATTCGTCTTTATGTCTTTTTGCTTTTTTATCTGATCCAGGATTTGTGCTTTTCGCAGGTCTATGCTCAGACGTTATCGGTAACGGGCACAGTGACCGCCTCGACAACTGCTGTGCAAAATGCCTCAGTTACTTTCATCGATAACAGCGACACCACCCGGAAATACTTTGATCTGACGGATGTTTCGGGCAATTATCAGATTGATGGATTGCTGACTTCGATAAAACCACAGGATAAAATTCCGACAAAATTTGAATTGGAGCAAAACTACCCCAATCCATTTTCATCATCGACAATTATCCCGTATGCTTTGAAACAGCACACGGATGTTTATGTAACCATATACGATCTTCTGGGGAGAGTTGTGCGGAAAATGGATGCTGGAGTTCAACCGATCGGTTCACATAAAATGCTGTGGGACGGCTGCAACAACTTTGGGCATAGAGTGGCGGCTGGAATATACTTCTACAGAATAGATGCCGGCGGTGAATCAAAAGTCAGGAAGATGCTCTATACCGTTGGCGGGAACGGTCTGATTTCCTTACCTCAGACCAACACAATCCGGTTGTCGAAGGCAAGTCAGAGCGCGAGTGTATCCTCTCAGGTAGGTGAATTCAAAGTCCTGATTGAAAATACGAGCAGTAGCTACCCGCAAATAATTTCCAAACAAATTGATAACGTTGTAATTCTGGGTGATACGACGATTAATTTTACTGTCAGCAGTATCCCGGAGGCAATTGTTTATTTGGACAGCGTTCACCAGTATATCAGGGGCTTCGGGGGAGCAAACATACTTCAATGGCGGCCTGATATGACAAGCGACCAGGTACGTAAAGCTTTTGGAACCGGGCCAAGTCAAATTGGATTTTCCATACTTCGTCTCCGTGTTCCTTATGATTTGACGGAATGGTCGATGAGTATTCAGCTTCCCACAGCCAAACTTGTCCAATCACTTGGGGGAATCGTTTTTGCTTCGCCCTGGACGCCTCCGGCGGCAATGAAAACCAGCAATAATATTGTCGGTGGTGCACTTAAAGAAAGTTCTTATGCTGGCTATGCCGCCCATTTAAAATCATTTGCCGATTATATGTCGGATCATGGCGCCCCATTGTATGCCATATCGATTCAAAACGAACCAGATATTGCAGTCACTTATGAATCCTGCGACTGGAGTCCGTCACAGATGGTAAAATTTATTTCAGAAAATGCCCCATCGATTGGAACCAGAATAATTGCACCGGAATCGTTTCAGTTCCGGCGTCCAATTTCCGATGCCATCCTGAATGATTCTGCCGCCTGTGCAAATCTGGATATTGTCGGTGGGCATATTTACGGCGGCGGGCTTGGACCGTATCCTTTGGCCGTAAGCAAAGGGAAAGAATTATGGATGACAGAGCACTTAGAACTCGATACATCGTGGACAGCTGTGCTTGCTACCGGCAATGAGATCAATAACTGTATGCTGGCCGGCATGAATGCCTATGTGTGGTGGTATATTGTCAGATTTTATGGGCCGATTAGTGAAGACGGCGAGGTGACGAAGCGAGGTTATTTTATGTCCCAATTTGCCAGATTCGTTCGTCCCGGATATTATCGAGTGGAATGCAGACCTACCCCCCAAAGACATATTTTCGTAACCGCTTTTAAAGATAGCTCATCTTCAAAGGTAATTCTGGTAGTTTTGAATACCAATTCATCCTCCTCAATTCAACAAACTTTCACGATACCGGATGGAAATATAACGGCTTTGACTCCGTATACGACCTCAAGAACTAAGAATTGTGAACAGGCTGGAGATGTTACCGTAACTAACGGAAGTGTCACGGTTACTGTAGAGGCTTCCAGTATCACAACATTCGTGTCGCATTAAAACCATGTATACTTTTAAGGAACTTTATCATGAGATTTTTTCAAAACAATTGTATTAAAAATTGGCTTCTTTATATTCCGGTCGCTTTCGTTTTGCTGTTTTCAGCGTTGACTTTTGCACAGTCAGATATCATCGAGACCGATGTTCCGGCGCTGAAGGACGTTTTCGCCAAGGATTTTTATATCGGCTGCCTGCTGTCTTACCCGCATGTCGGCTTCGCCAGCGATCCCTATGTGCCGAGCACCTATATCGTCGCGCCGAACGGCGGCTACCTGATTAAATACCATATGAACAGCATGTCGCCCGGTAACAATATGAAACCGCAGTACACGGTTGATATCAGCGCCAGCGCCGCGGCTTATGCTGCGGCTTCATCAACCCATCAAGACTCCGTAAATACGCACCCGGTGATAGGTTTTAACGGCAACCTGATCGCCCAACTCAACTGGGCGCAGCGGCAGGGATTTACCTTTCGCGGGCACACCCTGGTCTGGCACAATCAAACTCCCTCGGAATTCTTTTGTACCGGTTACGCTTCCGGTGGAGTGCGCTTATCCAAAGATCAAATGATCGAGCGTATGGATAATTACATTAAAGAAGTGATCAGACTGATTCATGAAAACTGGCCGGGCTTAGTTACCGCCATAGATGTGGTCAACGAAGCCGTAAGCGACGGCGGCTCCGATCGTATCGACAGTGAATGGTACAAAACTTTTAGCGATAACAGCTATTTAATGAAAGCCTTTGAACTGACCCGCAAATGGACAGTCTATTACGGCGAAACCCAGGTAAAACTTTATTACAACGACTATAATGCTCATATTGCCGCGAAGGCGGACGGAATCGTGCGGATTTGTACTCCCATTTTTGAAGCCGGTTATCTCGACGGTATCGGTATGCAGGACCACGACCAATATAACTCTCCGACTGCCGAACAATGGATCGCTTCCTACAATAAATTCGATCCAATCTGCACTGAAATGTCCGTCACGGAACTCGATGTCAAACCCAGCACTAATACAAGCACCCGTTGGACGACCCAGGCCAATCAGTATGCGGCTTTGGTCAAGTGTTTTGTCGAACGCAGTTACTTTTCCGGTCGTGGCAAGATCATCAGCGTTTCCAAAGACGGCTTGAACGATCAGTATGCCTTTGTGGCCAACGCCTCGCTGTGGGATACGAATAACAAGTGCAAACCGGCGTTCTATGCGGTGGTGGATGTGGGTAATAATTATAACGCGCTGGATTCTTTGATTTCTTATGCCGACACGCTGTCGGCCGGCGATTTCACGCCCGAATCCTGGGCGGTTTTCACGGCTGCCTTGACTGCGGCGGAGAATGCCATGGGGCAGAACTATTCGCAGTCTGTATCGGCCGCCAATTCGCTGGGGGTAGCCAGGGTTAACCTGATCACGGCCCTTGATGGCCTCGAGAACACCGGCCAGTTGGATGTGAAAAAGCCAATTATTGTAGAGGCTGAATCGGGTGAGCTTGGAAGTGATTTTACAACTGTGGAAGACGGAGAAATCACATTCGTCAGGATTTTAACCGATGGTGCGGATTTCAGCCCTGCAATATGGGACTATCCGGGATTGAGCAGGCGTGTCATTTCTTATGAAATTACTTTCCCGGCGGGTGGAACCTATAATCTTTTTGCCCGTGTTCGGGTAGGATCGGGAGCTGAAACGCCTCAAAATAATGACAGTTTTTTCTATGCTACGGGATTCGGTATCAAAGATACAATAGCCGCGGATGACTGGGTCGTCGCAAATGGACTGTATGTTGCCGGATTCTCGGATTTCAGTCATTTCGTAGACGGTCCGGGAGGACTCGGAGCCAGGACATGGAAGTGGGTAAATCTGTCAAAAAATTCGTATCATGAAGCCGCCACGACATTGACCGTTGAAGGCGAAAATCTGACAGTTACTTTTCAAATTGGTGGTCGGGAAGACGGTCTTGATATTGACCGGTTGGCTTTTGGCAGAGCGGATTTGTATTACACGGTCGGAAATCTGGAAAATGGGGAACCGGGCTCGGAAGAATTACCCGGAGAAGTTTATGAGGGTCCGCCGCTGGCGATGGGAAAGCCTAAATTCCTCGGCTGTGCCTATAGCAATTCTCAAGCCTCCAACTTTGACGCCTACTGGAATCAGGTTACACCGGAAAATGCCGGTAAGTGGGTCAGTGTGGAAGGAATTCGGGATGTCATGAATTGGGGCGGTTTGGATGCTGCCTATAATTTTGCGAAAAACAACGGTTTCCCATTCCGGTTTCATGTCCTGATCTGGGGTAATCAGCAACCTGTCTGGATAGAGAATTTAGCGAACTCACCTGATGAGCAACTCGCCGAAATTCGGGAATGGTTTGCGGCCGTGGCCGAGCGCTATCCCGCTATTGATTATTTGGAGGTTGTCAACGAACCGCTGCATGATCCGCCCGCCGGTGCGACTAACGGTAACTACATAGAAGCTCTTGGCGGCACTGGTGAAACAGGCTGGGATTGGGTGCTGAATGCATTCAGAATGGCTCGTGAAATATTCCCCGCTACAACGAAGCTGTTGATTAATGAGTACGGCGTTATCAATAGCGCTTCCAACGTAAATCGCTATCTTGAGATTATCGGATTGCTGCAGGCCGAAAACCTGATTGATGGTATTGGGATTCAGGGGCATGCCTTCTCCACGAGAGGTTCGGCAGAAGATATGATTGAAAATCTTAACTCTCTCGCGACGGCCGGCTTGCCCCTTCAGATTACAGAGATGGATATCGACGGCCCCACGGACGCGACTCAATTAGCCGATTACCAACGTATTTTCCCGGTCGTCTGGGAGCACCCAGCTGTAATCGGAGTGACTTTGTGGGGATGGAGACCCGGTCTATGGCGAAATACTGAGAAAGCCTACATCGTTGAACTAAGCGGTGTCGAAAGACCTGCTTTGGAATGGTTGAGAGAGTATGTGCCGTCTACGACGATATGGGTATCTGTCGAAAATCCCGTTGTTGAAGTTCCTCAGGCGTTCTATCTGTCGGATAATTATCCCAATCCGTTCAACCCGACGACTCGAATCGAATATTCTTTACCGGAGGACGCTTACATCTCGCTGAAAGTGTATAATCTGCTTGGGAAGGAAGTAGCGACGCTTTTCGCCGGCGTCCAAATTGCCGGTCATTACACCGTCCCGTTCAACGGCAACGAACTTGCGGCCGGTGTTTACTTATACCAACTGAGAGCCGAAAATTTTATAGAGACGAAAAGATTTGTTTTAATGAAATAGTGCTGTCGCATTATTAAAGAAAACAAGTGGGGGATCGTATGATGAGAGACCTCCAAAATTCGCCCAATCGGTCTGGCAAACCAGACCGGGCTTTCGTGTTGTTGGTCTATGTTACAATTTGGACCATCTTCACCTTACAATTATTGGCTCAGACTGATACGGTAGGTGTCACCGGCGACGTTCCACCCGGTGAAGGCAATTTAAACAATGCGGTTGAGGCGGCGATTTCGTCGGGAAAGCTTTCCAGCACCGTATTTGATCTGAATCCGAACAGCCGCTATATCATTAACCGTACGATTACTGTTCCGATAGGTGAGACGTTGACCATAATTGCACCCGAACCGGGAATGACCCGGGAAACCGCCCCGCCGCAGATCCTCTGGTCAGCCAGCGGTAGTCTGAAGAAAGATTTTCTGATAAAAGTCAACGGCGACCTGGAAATGAAGAATATCTGGGTCTATTTTGGAGACACGGCTGGCGTTCAGACCGGGACACCGATTGTGTTCGACGGCGACACCACGGGTCTGTCGGGAGATACACCGGATTATGGTACTTTTGATAACTGTATTTTCGACTTCATGCCCTGTCCTAATGTCACAGCTTCCGGAGTGATCTGCGTGAGGAGTAAACATTTCAATGGTGTGTTCAGGAACTGCTATTTCCGTAACTGCGTTGATCGGCATTTTAGATATTACGGCCGGGCCGTTTCTTTTCCCTTTGATGTACCCGGGTTTCACACGGATAACATCATGTTTGAAAACTGTACATTTGCGAATATCGGATATGTTTACCAGCAGGAAAGTGGCAATTATGCCGATAATGTTCGTTTCAATCACTGTACCTTTCTGAATGTTATCATGTATAGTTTGGAATCGGGTTGGTGGTATAAGATGTCGGTGACAAACTCGTTGTGGGTAAATGGATATATGATGGGGGAAATTCCTGCTTACATAGGAGATGATTGTGATCCCAATGGGGGCACCATCCGGATAGACAGTATCAGTACTTTCAAATTTGAAGTTCCTTTTACGGAGCAGGATCGCCGTATCCTGTTTGCGCACAACAGTTATTTTATTGAGGATTGGCTGGTTGACTGGATGGCTAATAATCCATATGCACAGGAACTTCATAACACTGGTCAGGAAGACCTGATCCCTATTCCGCAACCAATGCTAAGCCCTAAAACACTGGCCTTCTTCGAGTCCGATTCATTCCCTTATATGAACGCAACCGGTCTCTATGACTCAACCGATCCGGATTTCATTCTGGCTCCCACCGATACGGCTTCACTTAAATGGTTCCTGGATGAAAAATGGTGGGCGTGCTGTGATTCATTATGGGCCTGGCATCCCGAATATTCCGCTCAGTATCGTTGGCCATTAGTTGAGAATCTGGCTTATACCAATGACACACTTTTAAACGCCGGATTGGGTGGTTTTCCGCTGGGCGATCTGTATCACTGGTTTCCGCAGGAATATGCTCAATGGAAAGCGCAGGCAGACGACGAACGGGCTGATATTTCTTTCTGGTTGGAGAATGGTATTCATCCTGATAGTACTGTTGAAATACAGGAACAGTCTGGTCTAGGAATGCCTGAATGTTTCGGTCTAAATCAGAATTACCCCAATCCCTTCAACCCAATGACGAAGATTCGTTACCAGTTACCGCTAACCAGTCACTTGAGTATAAAGGTCTACGACCTGCTTGGGCATGAAGTGGCGACAATTTTCGAAGGTGTCAAACCAGCCGGGAATCATTCGATAAAGTTTAATGCTAGTAGTTTAGCCGGAGGGATATATCTGTATCAATTGAAAACCGGGAATTTTCTGGAAACAAAAAAATTTGTATTGCTGAAATGATAGCAGCATAGAAAGATGCACGCCGGACATTTACAGACTACTATCGGAAAGAGCAATCGATTTTAAAGCCATCCTATGAAAGGTGAATAAAATGACATCAAATCACATTGAAAAAAGCAGTTACGTTTCACAAATTCAGGCCCGATCAGATGCGATAAGAAAGAGAGAAAACGCGCGGTTTTATATCGGCTGTTTTCTGCTCTGTCTATGCACGGGTTTTATAACTGTGACGGCAGAACCATCCGGCGGACCGTACGGTCCGATTCGGCAAACGTATTCGCTGCCAATGGGGGCCGGTAAAATCTATTATGTCGCAGTCGACGGACAAGCCGACCGAAGCGGTGAAGCACTAAGCGCACCAACCACCCTGGAAGCCGCTATCGAACGCGTCAAAACCGGCGATGCCATTATCCTGCGGGGCGGGACTTACCGAACCGGAAATCTGATTCTGAATCAAGGCGTTACGATCCAGCCTTATCAAGATGAACTACCTATTATAAAAGGAACTTATATCGCGACGAATTGGATGGATCTGGGAAATGGATTGTGGACCACTTCCTGGTCGCGCCTGTTTCCCTCCAAACCGGATGACTGGTGGCGGCGTCACAGAGAAGGGAAAAAGACCCCACAGTATCGTTTTAACAACGACATGGTGTTCGTGGATGGCAAATTCTTACAGGCCGTCGGCTGGGAAGGCGAAGTGGATGAGGATACCTATTACATCGACTATGACGCCGGTGTGGTTTACATCGGCGTCGATCCGACAAACCGCCTGGTGGAAATCACCGCTTTTGATGCGGCAATTATCCGAACGACGAAAAACATTCATGGAAAAGTTACCGATAAGAAAGGACCGGTGATCCGGGGAATCACTTTCACCCAGTACGCTTATCGCGCCTTTGAAATCGAAGGCTATTACCCGCAGGGTCTGTCCAATGAAGCCGATCATGGCAAAGATGTTGTCGGTACTACTCTGGAGCATTGTACAATCACTTTCTGTTCAAGAGTAGCCGGTTACTTTATCGGCGATAACCTGACGATTCGGAATTGTAAAATCAGCGATACCAGCACGGAGGGTATTTACATAATCGCCTCCTCCGATGTGCTTTTGGAGAAAAACATTTTAACCCGGAATAACATCGAAAGAATTACCGGGTACTACCCGGCAGCTGTGAAGATATTCAATCAAAGTTACCGGGTAACCTGCAATGACAATTTGGTCATCGACCTTCCTTATTCAAACGGTATCTGGTACGATGTCGGTAATGTGGATGGTGTTTTCACTAATAATTGGATTGAGGGCGTCGGTAACAATAATAGCGATTTTTCGATTGAACAACCCTGGCCGAGTGACAATGGATTTTTCTTCGAAATCTCCAAAGGCGCAATTTGCGCCGGAAATGTATTTGTAAACTGCGACCACGGTCTTTGGGTGCTCAACAGTTCGGATGTCCATATTTACAATAATACATTTGTCAACAGTACCGCCTGCATCGCCCGCAATGCCCGAAGCGCTGCCGGAGACCATTTCGGCTGGCACCCTTCCACCGGTCCCGACGTGGACGAGCGGGAAGGACACGTTTTTGTCAATAATCTGATGTACGGCGATGCGGATTTTACACGCCCGTTGTTATATATCTGGCAACCTCCAACACTCTGCAATCAGGAGAATGAACCGCAACTAAAATCTATGGATTACAATGTTTATGTTCAGGAATGTAAACAGGCCAGCCGGCCGCTAATCTGGTGGAGTCCCATCAAGAATGAACAATGCCGGATTGCCTGCGAATCGCTGGATGATTTCCGGAAAATCCAGACGCGATTCTCCGCCAATAGCCGGTATTTACCTGAGTATAACGGGCCCTTATTCCAAAGCATCGAACTTAAAAATTACCGCTTGCTGCCGGGCTTTCCAGCCCTGGAAAGCGGCCTGGAATTGCCGGCAATAATTGCTAATTTATTGAGAGAAAAACGCGATAATAACAAACATGTCGGAGCTTTCCCGGCCGAATAAAATGAAGAGGAAACGGACCAATCCAATGAAAAGAATCAATCTGTTTGCCGTTTTATTAAGCGGTTTGCTTTTAGTTACTGGAATCTTGAATCCGCTGTTTGGTCAGATGGCCGAAGGAATGGATAAATTTGTAGGCAATTGTCTCGGTAATACGATTTACTCCAATTACACTACTTACTGGAACCAGGTGACTCCGGGAAATGCCGGCAAATGGGGTAGTGTGGAATACAGTCGGAATTTCTATTCCTGGTCGCAGTTGGATAATATTTACAATATGGCGCGCACTAAAGGCATTCTCTACAAGCACCATACTTTGGTCTGGGGTAGCCAGCAACCATCCTGGATTTCGGATCTGGATTCCGCTTCGCAGCGAGAAGAGATTGAAGAGTGGTTCCAACTTGTAGGTGAGCGATATCCGAAAATGGATTTTGTAGATGTAGTCAATGAACCGTTGCTTGGCCACAATCCTCCTGATGGAACTGATGATAGAGCAAATTATAAACAAGCTTTAGGCGGTGATGGTGAAACCGGCTGGGATTGGGTAATCACTGCATTTGAATTAGCCCGTCAATATATGCCTGATAGTGCCAAACTTTTAATCAATGACTTCAATATCCTGCATTCCGGTAGCAATACTAATACTTATCTGGAAATCATTAATCTTTTACAAGAAAGAGAACTTATTGATGGCATCGGCATCCAGGGGCATTATTTTGAATTCAAGGGTTCCGGCTATACTTATTCCATTCCCACCATAGAAAGTAATCTGAACCGGCTGACCGCTACCGGTTTGCCCGTTTATATCACGGAATTCGATATTAATGAAGAAGATGATGACTTACAGATGGAGAATTACCAGACCTATTTTCCCATTTTCTGGGAAAATCCCAGCGTGAAGGGTATAACGCTATGGGGGTATGTGGAAGACGATATGTGGCAGAGGAATGCCTATTTGCTGAAATATACCAGAAGACCGCGGCCCGCTTTAGAATGGTTGATTGAATACGTTTCAACACCCCTGCCGCCCCAGCCGCCACTTCTTTCTTATCCGGTTGGATTAGACGATGTTGCGCAAAATCCTCTTTTTACATGGTATCCATCAGATGAAGCGACGTCTTACCACTTACAGGTTTCGACTAAGAGTATATTCACATCAACGATTGTCGATACGACCGTGTCGGACACGCTTTTTCAGTCAGAGATTTTAGGCGCAGGTAAGGTCATCTACTGGCATGTCAGCGCGATAAATGAATATGGCGAAAGCGATTATTCGGACCTGGCGGCTTTTGTTACCGGAACGACTTTCACTGCCATCGATGAGAATAAAGAAATACCAAACGCTTATAAATTATCCCAGAATTATCCCAATCCGTTCAATCCGACAACAACTATCGACTATTCAATTGAGACTGCGAGTTTTGTCAGGCTGCAAATTTACGATCTGATGGGTCGTCAAATAAAAACATTGGTTAACCGGAAGATGCCGGCCGGCAAACACACAGTTCATTTTAGCGCAGACGGTTTGAACTCGGGGACCTATTTCTATAAAATCAACGCCGGCGATTTTGAAGAAACGAAAAGGATGATCGTAATCAAATAGCAAACTGAACGGGTGTGGTTTTCAGTCTTCAATTTCACAACGCCAGTGACTACCAAAACCAGTTCCGGGCAAGTTTGCTTTACCTGATTGTTCATGTTATTCCGCATCCGGCCAGTAAAATATCCTAAAATATTCTCGTAAGAATAGATGAGATTTGTGGGTTTACTTTTTGATTTGCAGCGCAGCGTACGAAATGCGGGCTTAGCCATTGAAACGTTTGATTCACCCTCCACCCCTACCCCCGCAAGAGTAGGGGAAGGAGGATGAGTCGAGGCGCTAATGCATGTCTGCTTTCGAGGAAGTGTTATTTATTAAAGAACCGTTTTCTCTCGAATCTGTTTCCAATACACTTGAACAAATTTTACTCAATTTCGCGCCGTCTGGCCGACAGGTCTTCTTCGATTTTAACCATTATTTTATTATTGAGAGGATAGAAAGTCATCAAGATGACACCAATGATTCCGGCAATGGCGGGATAAACACTCATTACCAGGCGAATTCCAGTAAGACTCGTAGCTGTCTGAGCTACATTCGGCTCGAATCCATAAGCATCCAGAATCCAGGCCAAAATAGCGCCGCCCAGGGCAATGCCGAGTTTCAGGGCAAATAATGAAACGGCCATGATCAGGGCTGTAGCGCGGCGGCCGGTTTTCCATTCGGAATAATCGGCCGTATCGGTATAGATAGCCCACTGTAATACCGAAACCGGGCCTATCGCAAACGATGCAATAATCTGAAATAAAAACATCAAAATGACATCCTGAGGCTTCAGGATAAAAAATAGAGCGGTGAATATGACCGCAATCCCTAAAAATCCATAATAACTTCTCGATTTACCAAATTTCTTGCTGAAAATACTGGTCAACACTGCACCAAGAATGGTAACCAATGTACCCACAAGCATGAATGTTGATGTCAGAGCCTGGTATGAAGCAGTAAAGGATTTTCCTAGCAACGATAATTGTTGAACCTGCACAAAGTACTTGAAATAGTACATGATACTTCCGCCCTTGATCACGTTAAAGAGTAGCTGAAAAATTGTAGCCGATCCGATCAATATCCAGGGCATATTTTTAAGCAGGTCAGCCAAGTCCTGTTTTACAGGATTTCTTTGCTCTTTAACGGGTTTTACACGTTCCCTGGTCGTGGCGAAAGTCGTCAGCCACAGGACTACCGCCAATCCCGCCATCACGGCCATTGTCCATTGCCAGCCTGCATTTTCATTGCCCTTCCCAAAAACAGTAACTAATCTCAAGACCGCAAACTGAACAATAAACTGTCCCACAAATGCGGCTACAAAACGGAAGGTAGATACCACCGTGCGTTCCTGTGAATTAGGTGAAATCACACCCATCAGGGCTGAATAGGGAACGTTGATGATCGTATAAACCATCATCATCAGGTTGTAAGTAATGAAAGCGTAAATCACCTTACCCTGGGTGCTGAAATCGGGCGTGATGAACATGATGAAACCCAGTATTCCAAAAGGCAGAGCCGTATATAATATATAAGGACGGAATTTACCCATTTTCGTGTTGGTACGGTCTGCAATTGTGCCCATCAGCGGATCATTTACCGCGTCCCAAATCCGGCCGACTAAAAAGATCGTCGCCACGGCTGAGGCGGGAATCCCAAACACATCCGTATAGAAGAAAAGCAGAAAGAAGATAAAGGTCTGAAAAAACAGATTCGAGGCTGTATCTCCCAAACTGAAGCCGATTTTTTCGCTGAATGTTAGTATCCCTGTTTTCTCTTTCATATGTACCCTAACTGTTTAACGTTTTTATTAAATCACTTTTTATCCATTATTCCAAATGGTCGCAATATTTACTTCATTACTCCATTAAAGCAGTCACAAAGGTCTTAAGTTGTTTGGAGTCAACCTGAGTATTTTTCGTCTGCTCCTGCATCTCTTTAATATATTGGATCACGATTTGCGTCATGACGGCGCCCGGCCTGGGATAAGCGGCTACGATATAGTGGGGTTCCGGGGTGGATTCACCATTCTCCTGTTCCAGCTCGGCCCTGAGGTTATCCGGCGAGATCAATGAATTTGCATGCTGGAAGATCACCTTATCCATGGCCTTATACACTTCTTTACTCTCTTCGGTCAAGCCATAATAGTCGAGCAGCTGGGCAAATACATAATTGGATGTCGTATAGACGTCCTGTCCCTGTTCCGATTCGACCGGTCCCCCTTCCTCTGTCCGGCACATCGCCCAGCCCATGAGAGTCCGGTTATTATTATAAATGGTTTTGAGAATTTTCCTGGCGCGATCGTCAGAGATAAAGGGTTCTTCCCCCATGGCAATCAAAGCCCAGATGGCATCCAGTTGATTAACCCAGGTATCGGTGTTGATATTTTCTGTTTCAGGATCATAGCAGGTGACATAATACTGTAGTCTCTGCCCTTTGCTGTTCTTCTCATCTCTCCACAATTTCTCGAATATCGCAGATACTTTTTGAAAAATCTCCTCGTATTCTTTTTTGGCCGGCGCGTCTTTCATCATGTCTGCCATTTTAATCATAGCCCGGCAACCCGCCATGAAGATCGTTACATCGTATGCATCGATACCGAACAGGGTCAGGTTGTCAAAAGTATTCTTGACCTCATCGGGATTCCCCTCGGGAATACCATCCCCGTCCATGTCAAGTTCTTCCAAATGTTCAAAACCAAATTTAAGCGTTTCCCAATTTTTCCTGAGAAAGTCGCTATTCCCGGTGAACTTCACATTGCGCAGCACTCTTGTAGCCAGCTTCGGGAAAAGATCGATCCAGTAGTTGTTATTGTACCAGGCATAATCGCTGACGTTGCGCAGGGCATGACCCTTCGGAAGAGCACCTAAATCATGCGCCACACTGCCCTTCACTTTAAAAGCATCTCTGATCTGGGTCAGCGAGATGTCTTCATATTCTTCGGGATAGGCTTCAAAATGCTGTCTGGCTTCCGTGAAGGAGGCGTGCAGATGATAAAACCGTTCGGTTGGATCTTCTGCCTGAATCGAGTTGATGAAACTCTGACAGAGTTCTTCTTCGATCTTGGGAAAGAGAATCAGCATGACCATGGAATACCAGTCCACGTCCGAGGGATTGATATAGGCGTAATCGAAACACTCCAGGAACCGGGCGGTTTCATTACCGTTTTTATCTTCAATCCAGACTGCGGCATTAGACAACGGGAAACTGAATTCGTTTAGGATCAGCCGGGTGATCCGCAAGGTGCCATCCACATCATCTTTATAGGAAGGGCTTTTACTGATCAACTCAAATATTCTGTTCTGAATGGTTAGCGTTCGATGCAGCCAGTCAGTATAATTACCCAAGGCAATTTTCACCATGTCTACAGCGCGGGTCGCTGCATCTTTAAAATGCCTGACATATTTGCGCTCAAATTCTTTGCCGTCGATAAATCGCTGCTGCGGGAAGTCCAGAGCAATGGCGACCGGGATTTTCAGCCTCGCTTTTGGTTCTAATGTAAAATGAAGGCTGATGGCGGCGCCGTAATCCTGATTCGGAATCACGGCTCTCTTTTCATAAAAACTGCCGTCCTCATTCAAAAGCAGATCCTGCTTCAGCCGGTTCAGGCAAAAACTGGGATGTGTATCGATGTCCAACCCATTCATTTCAGGCACGGCGATCGCCATTCGATCCTGGCACTCTTTACTTCTCATGACTACGCCTTTGGTCTCGTCGGAATCGAAGGCGGCATGCAGATGACCTTTTACGGCAGCTGAGCAGACATAAACCGTATCCTGATCCGTTGGCTTTAATTCCTTTTCCTGGAGATTGACCAGCGAAGGTACAGGAACGACCAGCGTTATTTCCTGTTCTTTGTCCGATGTATTCTCGACCTCAAATTCTTCAACTCCGATGGGAATAAGCGCCTGGTCGTTTCCGGACAACAAGGGTGAAATCATGCGCCGAGTTACGGTTACTTTTCCCAGTTTGAATGCCATTTCAGCCAACGGCGTGGCGAGAGAAATTGTGACCTTTTCCTCGGAGATCGCGGGATGATAATAATTTTTCAATGCCGGCACATCATCGGGTCCTTCGACGATTTTGGGGTCTTTGGTAGTGAGCATGACATATTCATCTCTTTCATCTTCCAAATCCGGGTCGGCAGCGATGCGCACAAACGGTGCGGAACCCAACTGAATGGCATTTTGATTTAACAGGATCAGTCTGCCGGCATTATTCAGCCGATTGTATAAACCCTCGGGAGAAATACCGATGGAACAGGTCGGCGCACCCTGCAATGCAATGGTATGCGGGAATTGCAGGGTTTTGGACATTCCCTGATGGTGGACGGACATTTTATTTTTTTTATAAATCTGGGATATCTGATTACCCGAAATTGTGAAGACATCCCCTATTTTTATTTTTTCCATGCTACACTTTTCCTCTTGAGTATTTTACCTTTTCTATATCAAATAATGAAATAAATGCCACCAAGACTCAAAGACTCTCCCAAAGGGACTCCTTCGGAGAATTTTTATATTATAAATCTTTTGATGCCTTTTTTAATTATCGGAACGTTAAAGTTGATCAAAAAACCAATATGCTTGTTTGTTAATTTCAAATGACTCAGGATCTGAGCTTCCCAAACAGGATTCATTTCATCTACCAATCCTGATCCCAGATTTTTATGCACATTATAAACCGCATCTACAATTTTTTTGGCTATTGACTCCTCTTTTTCACTTGAAAGATATTGGTTCATAATTTTTATACTTTGAGTCTTAGAGCTTTCGTGGCTTAATTGTCATAATTAATCCCTAATTAACAATATGACAAATTCAGCGGGTGCTTTTTGCGCGCTTTGAGTTTCTTCTCCGGGATTCCTTCCTGCTCAGGCAATTTAACCGGCAATTTGGTGGAAGCCAAAGGCTTGAATTTCCCAAACAGCAGGTCCGCCGAGGCTCTGATGGAATCGGGTGTCCCACTGAAATTGCAGATCACCGCATCCGCCTCTTTTGTCGTTCCTTCGACATACGGGTTGTTGGTTACGACAACAATCTTATGCCCGGCTTTTTTCAGTTTCTTCACAAGCAGCTGATTATTGCCTGATTTGACGATACGGGCATAGTAATTGGTCATGACTACCAGGTCCGCCTGATTCGCCAGCTCCAGACATTCCTTAATCTCATCTTCAAAAGCTGAGAATCCCGTATCAGCCAGAATCACATTTTGTGAATTCTTGACCATCTGCTCGCAGAACATATGGGTATGCATATAGGGATCTTTGCCGACAAATTCATAGGGAATCCGCTGTTCAATCACGAGGATGCGCTGGTCTTTGGTCAACGGCAGAATTTTCTGATCGTCGCGCATGATGATCTGCGCTTTTTTAGCAACATCTGCACAAAAATCAACGAGTTCCTTGCTTCGGGTGATGGCTTTGGTCTTTTCCGGATCTTTATCACCAGCTGATTTAAACAAGCCCTGATCGTATTTCATCTTCAGAAGACGGGTTACTGCATCGTCGAGGCGCTCCATGGAAAGATCACCATTTTCAATCGCCATTTTAATGCCGAAGAAACACTGGGACCGGGATTCATCATCCGCCTTTAAAAGGATCGTATCCACGCCGGCTTTGATCGCCATGGCGCAGGCTTGCGGAAGGGGCCATTTTTTAAGAATCGCCGCCATACCGATCGCGTCGGAAACAATCACACCGTCGAAACCCATTTCTCCTCTCAACAGACCGGTCAGAATTTTTTCGGAGAGCGTCGTCGGGTAGGTATCATCATACGCCGGGTAAATGGAATGTCCGGTCATGATGGCTTTGACCCCTCCATTGATCGCCGCCTGAAAAGGCACCAGTTCGACCTGCTGCATGCGCTCTTTGCTGGCGCTGATAACTTCCAGAACATCATGCGCGTCGGTGCCGGAATCTCCTCTTCCGGGATAATGTTTGGCCGTGGCTGCGATGCCGCCATTCTGCAGCCCCTGGATCAGCGCGACTGCATGTTCGGCGCATACTTTTGGATCATCGCCAAAAGAGCGCACGCCGATTTCAGGATTTTTGGGATTGATATTTACATCGCAAACCGGGGAATACATCTGCGTAATACCAATTGCCGTCAATTGTCTGGCAATGGCCGCACCGATCTTATAGGTTGTTTCGGGATCGCCAATCGCTGCCATACCCATCGGACCGGGAAACTGCCGGATGCCGCCGGACATATAATCATTCTTGAAATCACCTTCAAAATCAATGACCATATGCAGCGGAATTCCCGACGGTCTTTGCAGAGCAATCTTCTGTAACTGATTTAGCCTTTCGGTATATTCTTCCGGTGTTATACTAATCCCAAATGTTTTACCGTTAAAATAGGTACTTGAAATCGTGAAATAGTCTTTCGGTCTTTTAAAGGTTTTATCAATCTGGGAATTACCCCAGTAAAGGTTCTTACTCGTCTCAAGCGCATAAGGCTCCAAGCATAGTCCGCCACAGTGCAATCTGGTGATCTGTTCGATGCCGCTGGGGGTCAACATTGTGCCGCGCCAGGTAAATGTCAAACACTGACCAACCTTTTCTCCAAGACTCATACTTGCAAGTTTCTGATTAACAAATGTATCTCTTTCTTTCGACATGTTTATATCTCCTTGAGAAATAGTATTAATTGATTTATGATTCCCATTTACCACTATTATCCGGTCCGACCCAGAATTCGCGTTCATATTTCCAACCATCAGCATCAATTTTCAATTCTTTTGTTTTCCAGCCGGCTTCGATCCTCCTGGTCAAATCCTCGAATCCTTTATTCCAGGTGAGTCCGTCGGGAACGGTGACATTCATGCTGCCGGCCGCATTGGCATATCGCAGGCAGGATTCGATCGAATGATTCCAGACGAATGCCGAAAGAAACCCTGCAATTGCCGCGTCACCGGAACCCAGTGCGCCCACAAATTTTTCTTCCTGATAGACAGGGAACCAAAGCTCACGATTCGCCCAGTTTTCAGGATCGGAACATCCTGCCGCACCCAGCTTCTTCAACTGGTCCTGACCGGCGGTCCGAATATACAAGCCCCTGTGACCGCATTTAATCATGGCGATGGAGGTACCCATATCGATTAAATCTCTGCCGAGGGTGGATATTTCCTCAACAGTCATGCGATCAAGTACACATTCTTTGGGCCCGAGTTTCGCCTTTTTTTCAAGAAATTTATTTTTATATAGAAAATAAAAGACCTCTTCTGCACTCGGCACCATGATATCGCAGAGCGGGACCCAGTTTTTAAGAATTGCCCGCCAGTCAACTTTATCACCATATCCACTCACATCGGGAATGGATAGATCAAGTGCTGTAGTCGTTCCCAGTTCTTTGGTTTTCTTGAGGATTTTCGTTAGTTCGGCACCGGTGTTTTCATACAGTTTTTGCATCCATGGCGGGTATCCCAAAAGCATTAGCTTTGAACGCTCGACCAGATCAAAACTCATATCATCATAACCAAAAGTATTATTTGCACCGCAGTGATGCAGATAGAACCGGTCGATACCGGGAATACATATCGCCACTGTATAGGATGTGGACTCACCGTCTACTACTTTAATGCCATTAAAATGACCTTCATGTTCTTCATACCACCCAAGAATTTGCTTACCAAAATCATCGTTACCTATTTTCCCGATTAATTCGGTTTTAACCCCCAGCCGGCGGATAGATACCCCGGCATTGGTCACGGGTCCTCCCCCGACAACCACACAAGGCCCCATATTAATCATCTTTCCGGGTACCAGAACATCGGTCATGTCGTTAACTTTTCCCTCAACTGTAAAGGTAGGGATCAAATCCAGGCAGGTATGCCCGGCAGCTACGATTTCAAGATCTTTCTGATTCACAAACAGCGCTCCTTATTAAACTATTCCGTAGTACTATCTCATGTAAAAAAAATTATCGCGTACTGGTCGTTTCGCTCTTGCTTTTTCAAGAACGTCTTCCTGAGGGATTGCCTTACGGTGCAAAAGCAGTTTCATCATCCTCAGCTTCCGTTTGCGAACCGACTAGAAGATATACAAATTAATAATGTTTTCGAGCATTTCCTGCCGACCACTCTGTAGAACCGGTTTCTTTTCATTCAGGACCCATTTTTCCACTTCTTCCAATCCGACTTTGCCTGACATAATTTGGGCACCGATTCCCGACTTGTGGCTGCTATATCTTTCCTCGATGAAATTGCTCACTACTTTATCTTCGATAATGTTATGCGCAATTAGAAGACCTTTTGCAAATGTATCCATGCCGCCGATATGGGCATAGAACAGATCTGTCGGATCAACGGAACTGCGGCGTACCTTTGCATCGAAATTCAAACCACCCGTACCCAGGCCGTTCTGATTCAATATGATCATCATCGCCATTGTCGTGCTATAGATATCAGTCGGAAATTGATCGGTATCCCATCCCAGCAGCAAATCACCGCGGTTGGCGTCAACACTGCCTAATTTGCCTGCTGCGGAAGCAACCGCCAATTCATGTTCAAAGGTATTACCGGCCAGCGTCCCATGATTTGCTTCGATATTCAATTTGAAATCATCAATCAAATCATATTCTTTCAGGAAATATAATGTCGTCGCCGCATCGGAGTCATATTGATGCTTCGTGGGTTCACAGGGTTTGGGTTCAATCAGAAATTGGCCTTTGAAACCAATCTTCTTTTTATAATCCACAGCCATATGCAGGAAACGCGCCATTTTCTCCTGCTCTTTTTTCAAGTCGGTGTTGATTAACGACTCGTATCCTTCGCGTCCGCCCCAGAATACATAATTGACTCCGCCAAGTTCTTTGGTCGCGTCGATGGCATTTTTCACCTGGGCGGCTGCAGTAGCCATTACATGCGCGTTGGGACTTGTTGCCGCGCCCTGTGAATAGATGGCATTGCCGAATAGATTTGCCGTTCCCCATAACAATTTCACACCAGTCGCTTTTTGCAGCTTCTCGGCCATCTCGACCATGGTTTTTAAATTTTTACACGATTCTGAAAAACTATCACCTTCAGGAGCGATGTCACGGTCATGAAAACAATAATAATCGATACCCAGTTTCTGAAAAAATTCGAACGCTGCCTCTAATGTATCTTTTGCGCGACTCATCGGATCTGATGCTTTTCGCCAGTCTCTTTGAAAACTAGGACCGCCGAACATATCAGTACCGTCGCCCATGAATGTATGCCACCATGCAACCGAAAAACGGAGATGTTCCGCCATCGTTTTGTTGCCGACCTTTTGATTCTTATTGTAATATTTAAAGGCCAGAGGATTCTTCGAATCCTTACCTTCGTATTGTATTTGTTTCTCAACTTTTGGGAAATAGTTACTCATTATAGTTGTTCCTTCTCTTGGTTTTTTGTTTTCGTTCCGTTCGGTCAGTCTATTTGGGAAAAATTGTCAAGCGTTCAGAACTTTGGTTGATTCCCTAATAATAAATTCAGTATCCAAAACCACGTGTTCAGGTGGAAGCAGCGTTGAAGACTCGATGTTTCTAATTAATATTTCGGCCGCTCTTCTGCCTATTTCACGCTGCGGTGCGCGTATTGTGGTTAAAGGAACCGGATATATCCTGGCATAATCGATGTCATCATTGCCTACAATCGATATGTCATTCGGTACATGGATATGTAACTCTTTCAGCGCTGTCATCACAGCCAGAGCCTGTTGATCATTATAACATACAATTGCAGTTGGATAATCTTCACGATTTTTATTTTTAAAATAGTCTAAAGTTTTAGTATAACTCTCTTCATAACGAGACCCGACGTATACAATCATATCATTGTGAAAGATCAGGGTGCTCTCGCTGAATGCGTGTCGAAAACCTTCGATTCGTTCCTGGGTATGAGAGGAATGCAAGGGGCCGGCAAAATGAATAATTCTTCGATGACCGGTATCTATTAAAAATTTAACTGCCGTTTTAATCGCTTTTATATTATCGATTGCAACGACGTTGGCCTGGATTCCTTTGACGGCCTCCAATAAAACAAAAGGGTAATTAATCATTTTCAATTTAAACAGGTGTTCGATTTCTACTGTTCCCTCGACTATCGGGGCCATTATCGTGCCTTTGATATCTTTTACTGAAAAAAGATGAGAAATCTTTTTTTCAGCTTCATGATTATCATCTGTATAGGTAATGATAACCGAATACCCTCTGCTCTTTGCATATTCAATGGCACCTGAAGCGATTGATGTATAAAAGGGGTAATTCAAATCCTTGATGATTATTCCGATACTTTTATCCTGAAAACCATTTTTCAAATTCCTCGCGTTGCCTTTGGGGCGAAAGTTTAATTCTTTCATCGCCTTTAAAATATATTCTCGCGTGCTTGGCTTGACGGTGTTTTTAGTATTGATGACAGCCGATACGGTTCCTTTTGAAACCCTGGCTTTTTTAGCAACATCTGCAATCGTTATTCTTTTCATTGTTTATTCGGCACTTGTTAAGAAAATGCAATATTGAAACGGTTGGCTCTCATTGCCGTGTTTTAAACTTTTCAGTTTGAACAATTTTAACGACGGCATCGAAAGCCGGCTTGGGATTACAATGACGGTCGAATAACATAGGATAGTCGATTCTTCCTTTTACCGGCAGGTAGTTGCGCCATGATTGGCTGTCGTGGACAGCCCAAAACGTAATGCGGCTGAACAGGTCGCGGTACTTCTGAAAAACCGCGAATAACTCGGCATAGCGGTCCGCGAGGTTTTTTTGGACAGAATCCGGCAGACCATCAGGATAGGGATTGTATTTCTTCCTGGTTTCGGGATCGAAAGTGGAAATATCTACCATTTTCGAATCGACCGGATAGAACGGAAGTACGCCAACATCCAGTTCGGTAATCATTTGAGGAATCTTCAATTTGGAGAGATCCAGGATGGTTTTCTCAATCTCATCCAGGGATGGATAATCTAAAAACCAGTGTCCCTGAGTTCCGATACCATCGATCCGGATTCCCTGGGCCTGCAAGTCTTGAATCAGCCGGATGATACTCTCGCGTTTGGCCTGATGTTCGGTATCGTAATCGTTATAATAGAGTTGAGCATCGGGATCGGCCTGACGGGCATACTCGTAGGCTTTGAGGATATAGTCTTCACCGATGATTTCGAGCCATTTACATTTCCTGAGCTGACCGTCCGCCATGACGGCTTCATTAACCACGTCCCAACCGTGAATTCGGCCTTTGTAACGACCCATTACGGTGAAGATGTGGTTCTTCATTCGCTCGAGTAATGCCTCGCGGTTCAAGGATTTGCCGGACTCGTCCTGGAACACCCAGTCCGGCGTCTGATGAAACCAGACGAGAGTGTGACCGACTATAAACATTTTGTTTTTTTCACCCAAAGCCACATAGCGGTCCGCCGCTTCAAAATTATATCGGTCCGGTTCCGGATGAACCTCTTCCCACTTCAGGATATTTTCCGGTGAGATGCTGTTAAAGTGTTTTTCCACAAGGGCGATGGCGTTTGGTTCCTTGCCGGATATCTGGTCCAGATTGAGGGCCACTCCAATAATAAAATCATCTCCAAACACTTTTTTCAAAGCGGGCAGATGGGTGTTTTCGATCTTATGTACAGTTTTCATATACCTTTTCTATTAAGGGGCAATCGGCCAATCTTCCAGGACAGCATTTTAAAAGGGTGAGTCGCTGCAAAAAATCTGTCGGCGCTGTTTTTACGATTTTGCTTTAAATTGAAGGTGTTTATCACAGTCTCTTCAAATTCCTGATATCAGTGTGGAGAGCAGGAGCTACTTGTTTTTTGAGTATTACACTTAATATTGCTGCCAAATTTGATTTTTTTAATAGTCATTGAACCGTTTCAATAATAGAAAATGAATTCAAAAAAAGCAAGTAAAAATATCATTGTTCCAAGTCGATTGCCGCTGCATTTACCCTTTGACAGTAACCCCAAAAACCGAGTTATCTGAAGCTGCTTCAATATCTCAAATTTGTCGGGATATTGCGATAATCCCGGGTAATCCAATTTTCAAAAAACACCTTTTATTATTGGCAAATTGAAAATACATTTTCGAAAGGTTCGTAGCCAAAACCAGTATGGCCATAATTCCATACGCCGCGAAACCATGTATAAGGGGCGAAGATGCAGCACGTTCCCCCGGACCGGCTACCCGGACTGTTCTTCGCCTAACCGGGCAATCTCTCAGGTTTGACGATTTGAAAATGAAAACTCGGGTAAATCACGAATTACGGATCCTGCATTAAAATCAAATGCAAACAGGATTTCCCGTGAACTATCTGGAGACACTTTTTAATATCAGGGCTAAGGTCGCGATAATAACCAGCGACTGCGCGACCCGGCTGAATTGTGGAGACTTGAGATGGGAATAAAGCGCTTAATAGGATCATAAATGAGGTTCATCCCCCAAATGCGTACCAAGGCGTATATTAGAGGGTAAAAATGAATA
>CAZPRY010000020.1:0-69173 GCA_964589175.1 uncultured bacterium | reverse complement strand
TTCATTTTTACCCTCTAATATACGCCTTGGTACGCATTTGGGGGATGAACCATAATTCTAAACAAAATCAAAAAGTGAAGATCGTCTGGTCGCCCCTATCCGTTGATCGCGTGACTGAAATTGCCGAATATATTGCGATCGATAATCCCGAAGCTGCAACGGATTGGATCGAAACATTATTTGGTTTCGTTGACCAATTAAAATCGTTCCCCCGTAGCGGTCGTATTGTACCGGAAATAGATGAAGAAACAATACGGGAATTAATCACAGGCAACTACCGGGTTGTCTATCGAGTGGAATTAAAACAGGTTACTATTTTAACTGTCCGTCATATCCGGCAAATATTACCTGAATCCGAGCTTGAATCCAAATAGCCAACAGCTTGCCATTTCATACTCTCGGATTGTTGTCACCCGACCGCTCCATCGAAATTCCCATCTCCCCTTTACCCGACGAGAAAATCCATCATACGAGTCTTTTCCGGCTGATGTACTCACAGCGAGTACAGGTGTACTTAGGGCAAGTACATCATGAAAATCTTTCAGTACAGGTGTACTCAAAGCAAGTACATCGTGCAAATCCTTTCGGGAAGCTGTACTCATGGCAAGTACATCGGGGATGATCTTCGGTACAGGTGTACTCAGAGTAGGTACATCATGAAAATCTATTGGTAAAGATGTACTCGGGGTAAGTACATCAAGGACATCCTTCTTCGGTGCTGTACGCGCGGGGATCGCCGCCTCCGGTCTCCGTCATCCCGCCGGACCTATGCCAGCTTGGTTTCACCCCTTCTCTGTTTGAGCTGTGCCTGGATTTCATTGACCCGCGCTTTGGTGAGCGGGTACTTCGACATGCACAGGATCGCCCCGATCATGGCCACCACGGGAACCACGATATAAAACCATCTCAGGGTGAAAAGCTGATCCGTTGTCGGCTGCAAATTATCGCCGCTGAATCCCAATTTTACCAGTACCCAGGAACTGAGCGTGGAAACCAGCGCGATGGCCAGTTTGTTGATGAAGCCGAAGACCGCGCTGTACATACCTTCGCGGCGTTTGCCGGTCTTGAGTTCATCCCAATCGCAGATGTCGGCGGTGAACGAACCATTCAGGACCCAGCAGGCGCAGAGCCCGATGTTGATGATGACGGGCGGTAAAATGGCCAGGAACGGGTGCGCGGGCGTAAACAGAAACCAGCTCGTGAGGTAACCGAAAATACCGATACACAGGCCGGTGATGAGCAGATGTTTTTTGTCCATGTATTTGGCGAAATAGCCGATCGCGAACATGCTCAGCAATTGAGTTGTCGCCTGCACCGGCGCGGTGAACATACCGATGCTTCCCATCAGTTGCTTGTCGCCCTGGCTGACAAAATACAACGAAATATAGGTCAGCAGCGGAATCATGAAGAAAAGGGCTACGAACACGAAGAAAACGGACCCGACCAGCAACAGAAACGGCTTTTCCCGGATCGTCATTTTCAGGGCCGGCCAGAGTTTGGTCTTTTCCTGGTCTGTATGGGCATATCTCTCTTTGGTAAACAAAGCCGGTATCATGGCGGTAATCATGATCAGGACGGCGACGATCACACCGACATACCGGGCCCCGACGACTTCATCTCCGCCCCAGACACTTTCCATGAGCGTAATCTTGTACAGGGAGCCGATCAAAATTCCCACGATAAATGAAGGCGCCACCCGGAAGGCCTGCAGCCGGGTGCGTTCATCATAGTCATCAACTAATTCCAATCCCAGTCCACCGTAGGGGACCACCCATACCGTGAAAGCCATATAAAACAGCGAGCACATCACGATCAGGTAAATCGCCGGGATGAGCTGGTTTTCCATACGCGGAGTAAACCAGATCAGGGCGAAGATGATCGGCATCAGGATCGATCCGAGAAATATCCAGGGCCGGCGGCGTCCCCAGCGCGATTTCGTATTGTCTGTTATGTGGCCCATCAGCGGATCGGTAATCGCATCGATAATCCGGGATGCGGACAGCGCCAGCCCGATGTACAACGGGCTGAGGCCCATACCGACGCCGAAAATCGGGTAAGCCAGGCTGAGCAGGGCGTTGTTGGCCAGATTCTCGCCGAAACCGCCGATGCCCCAGGCCAGCTTGCGGGGAATGGACAGGGTCGCTTTCTGTTTCATAGAATTCACTCTCCTATCATATGGAAATTTACCGGGTAATCTTTGTCAAGCCGTAAATGCCGTTTTATCTAAAAATTCCCCCGGTCGCTCCTATCCCATCAGGACCAGGACGTCATTCGATTCCTTCATCTTTTCCAGGGGAATCAGATTGCCCGAAAGCTCCTCACCGTTGAGGATTATTTTTTTAATGCCCTTTTGAACGCCGTTATCATTCCGGATATCAATATTGAAATTTTTATTCCGGAAGCGCCGGGTGATCTTCAGTTTTTTCCAATCCGCCGGAATACAGGGATCGATTCGCAACCCGTCGTAATCGGGCTGAACGCCCAGAATGTGCTGCGTCGCAGCATAATACGACCAGGTGGCCGCGCCCGTCAGCCAGGGCAGGCGCGAGGCGCCGAATTGCGGGCTGTATTTGCTGTGCGTAAACTGGCAATTCACGTAAGGCTCGATCTCGCGAATCTCGGCTTTGGTATTATAGGCCGCCGGCATGAAAGCCCGGTAATATTGGAAGGCCTGGTTGCCGTTCCCGAGCATCGTTTCGGCGATGATCGCCCAGCCCTGCGTATGCGAAAATATAGAGCCGTTTTCCTTCGTGCCCTGGTTAAACAGGGACGCTTTCACAATTCGGTGGTCGGTCTTCTCGTATGGCGGGTCGCAGATCACGATACCATACTCTGACGCCAATTTCTCGCGGACCGCTTGCATAACCTTTTGAGCCTGTTCCGGGGAGGCGTGCCCGCTGAGCACCGCCCAGGACTGCGGATTGAGCCAGAGGCTGCCTTCATCGTTTTCATGCGAGCCGAATTTCATGCCGTCGTAGCGGTAGGCGCGCAGGAACCACTCGCCATCCCAGGCATATTCCCGAAGATTTTTATCCAGAATTTCCAGGCGCTCATTCGCCCATCCGGCTTCATCCTCTTGATCCAGCATCTCGCTGATTTCAAGGTAGGTTTTGAGGGCGTAGCGCAATTGCAGCGCCACGAATACCGTTTCACCGGTTTGACCCAACTCCAGGCAATCGTTCCAGTCCGCCGAGAGACCGCAGGGCAGGCCGTGCGCGCCGCTGCGTTCCAAATTAAACTCGATGGCCCGGCGCATGTGGCCGAGTACAGTCGCCTCGCCCTTATCGGCAAAGGGCAGCACTTTATCATAAAACGCGATGTCGCCGGTTTCTTTGACGTAGGCCGGGATCGCGTTGAACAGCCACAGGCCGTCGTCGGAGCGGTATTCTTCTTCCCGTAGGACTTCCTCCCGCCCGGGATTGTGAGCGAAGGGCTTCACGACCGGCAGCGCCCCGCCGGTTGAGACCTGGCCGGTAATCATCAATTCCAGGCGGTGGCCGGCCTCTTCGGGAATCGTAGGCAACACACCCAGAATATCCTGGACTGTGTCGCGATAGCCCAGGCCGTCGCGCTCGCCGCTGTAGACCAGGCTGGCCGCCCGCGACCAGGCGAAGGTCATCAGGCAGTTGAACGGGCTCCACATATTGGTCATGCTGTTGAATTCTGCGTCAGGCGTCTCGACATACATGCCCTGCAAACGGGTATGCCAGTATTCTTTTACCCTATCGAATTCGCGATGGACTTTTTGCAGATCCCGATACTGCTCAACGACTTTGCGGCCCTGCGTCGCTGCCTTGCCGATGCCCATGAATACCGCGAATTCCCGCGATTCGCCGGGTTCCAGATCGATATCCAGTTGCAGAACGCCGCAGCCGTTGTCGCCGTAAGCCAATGAGTTCGTGCACTGTCCTTTTTCGATGACTTCGGGATTACCGTAGGAACGGTAAGCGCCCAGGAATTCATCACGGTCGGTGTCGAAACCGGTGATTTCAGCACCGACCGCCGCCAGAAAAGTATGCCGGTTCCCGTCGTGGTTCTCGAATTCGCCCGTGCCGTCGGGCAGCAACACATTGATGCCGTGGTCGATGATATTATCCACCACGCTCATGCGCAAAATGAACTGGGTATATTGCAGGTTGATAAAATCCTGCCAGACGTGCCAGTTGTTGGCGTATTCGACAAAGGTGAAAATCCGCAAACGCCGTTTGACATTGTCATGGTTCGTGATCTTCTGCAGCCAGCATTCGTAATTTTGATCGAGCGGGACGAAATAGGTGGTTTCGGTTTTAATTTTGTCGTATTCGGATTCGATAATCGTGTAAGCCGTGCCGTGGCGACAGACTGATTTATACCGGTCCAGCGGCTTTCCGACCGGCTGCCAGGAGGCCGACCAGTAATCCTTTTTGTCGCGGTCGTGGATATATAAATAACGTCCGGGCTGGTCCATCGGAATGGCATTGAAACGCATCCGCATGAAGCGTCCCTGGGCGGCGGAATGAAAGAAACTGTAGCCGCCGGCGTTGTTGGTGATAATCGCCCCGTATTCCGTCGATCCCAGGTAATTGCTCCAGGAGCGCGGCGTGTCCGGGCGCTCGATTACATATTCTTTATTTTTATCGTCGAAATAGCCGAATTGCATCTAAACTCCTCGTTGAATGGCTCGTGATTCGTCGCGCTGTTTCCCCGCCAAATTATCCGCGATCATTGTTCATTGATCACTGATAATTGACTAAAATACCTCCGAGTTGTTTTTGATATAGTCGATCAATTCATCGACCTGCGCGAAAGCAATCGCCGTGTAGGTGTCGGCCGCACCGTAGTAAATGGCAATTCGCCCGGTAGCGGCGTCGTACAGGTTGGCGCACGGGAAGGTCACGTTTGGAACAAAGCCGGTGGTTTCATACGGCTTCTCCGGCGTCAGAATATAATCGCGGGTACGGTGCAATACCCGGCTCGGATCGTCGATATCCAGAATCACAGCGCCGAAGCTGTAGACAAAACCGTTGCAGGTGTTCGACACGCCATGATAGAACAATAGCCAGCCTGCGGTGGTTTCGATCGGAATCGGACCGGCGCCGATCTTGGTACCCTGCCACCAACCCGATCCACCTTTGCCCATCACATATTTATGTCTGCCCCAGTGGATCAGATCGGGGCTTTCGCTGATGAACATATCGCCAAAGGGTGTATGCCCGCTGTCGCTGGGCCGGCTGAGCAACATGTATTTGCCGTTGACTTTGCGCGGAAAGAGAACGCCGTTGCGGTTGAAGGGCATTAACGGGTTGGGCAGGCGCACGAAGGTTTTGAAATCCTGTGTTTTCCCCAGGCCGATGGAGGCGCCGTGCATATCGTCGCACCAAACGATATAATAGGTATCTCCAAGCTTGACGAAACGCGGATCGTAGCCGTAACTGATCGGATTCGGTTTTCCATCCTCACCGACCCAGTCGATCGGATCGGGGCCAATCGTCCAATTCAAGGCATCGTCACTTCTTCCGAAAAACAGGGTCGCGCGCCCGTTCTTCTGGTCGGCCCGGAAAACGCCCACAAATTTCCCGTCGTTGGGTAGAACGGCGCTGTTATAAATGCGGGCGGCTTTGGGGATCGGGTTCCAGCCGATAATGGGATTCCCGCTGTAACGCCAGACGGCGTCAATGCAGCCCTGCGGTTTGTCTTCCCAGGGAATATTGGGAAGCGATTCTCCGATAATCGTCTTTTTCACGGTATTTCCTCTCCTATCCAAAATAAGATTGTCTTTTTACTCTTGGGCGGCCGCCAGCTCTTCGCCGCCCTGCTTGCGCCTGTCGCCCAATTCGGTACCGATTACAGCCACGCGTTTGTCGTTCAGGGGATAAAAAAACAAGATTGCCATAGAGACCAAACCGAAGGCGGCCGGAATCAGGCTGAAGAGCAAAATTAGTCCGTGCACGCTCTGGCCGGATTGCGCCTGGTTGGGTTCAAATCCGACCCGGGACATCAGGTTCAGGGCCACAAAAGCGCCGAAGGCCCAGCCGAATTTCTGGGACATCGTCGAAGCCGAAAAGATCAGGCCGGTTGCCCGGCGGCCGCGTTTCCACTCTGCATAATCGGCTGTATCCGCATACATCGCCCAGAGCAAAACACTGAGCGGACCGCCCGTCAGGGAGCCGGTAATCTGGAAGAAATAAATCAGGGCAAGCTGCCGGGCGCTCAGGAAATAAAAAGCCGCGGTGCTGACAATCGCAATGATGAAGATAATCAGAAAAGCCTTTTTCTTGCCGACAACCCGCGCAAACCAGCTGACCAGTATTACGCCGATCAGGGACGAAATTTGCCCGATAGTGTTGAAGACCGATACGAGCGTCTCAAAATTATAGGTCCTGGTTTTCAGAAGCGGCACGGAGATTTCCTGCGCTCCGATAACATATTTAAAATAGTGCGCCGTCACGCTGCTGCGCACGGCTACGAACAGGATGAAGGTAATCGTCGCGGCCAGCAGAATCAGCCATGGCCCGTTGGTTACCAATTCGTATAAGTCTCTCTTGATGGACGATTTCTGGGTCCGGGGCGGCTGCACGCGCTCCCGGGTGCCCTTGAAGGCAATCAGGAAGAAAACGACTGCCGCAACGCCGTACACCACAAAAGACAGCTGCCAGCCGCGGGCATCGTTCCCGCCGCCGAGCCCCTTCACCATCGGCAGTAAGGTCGCGGAGACGATAATGCCCGCCGCATAAGCGAAGATAAATTTAACCGAAGAGACCGTGGTGCGTTCGTTGGAATCCGCCGAAATCACGCCCAGCAATGCAGTATAGGGAATGTTAATCGCCGTATAGAGCATCATGATCAGGATAAAGGTCACATAGGCCCAGATTAATCTCCCGGTCAAACCAAAATCCGGTACCGTAAAGGTCAGCACGCCAACAACAGCAAATGGGACACAAAGCCAGAGCAAATACGGTCGGAATTTTCCCCAGCGGGTTTTAGTACGATCGGCAAGGACGCCCATCATCGGGTCATTGACGCCGTCCCAGATACGGCTTACAAGAAACATGGTGGCGGCGGCCCCGGCCGGAATCAGGAACACATCCGTGTAGAAATAGGTGAAATACAGCATGAAGGTCTGCCAGTACAGGACTGAGGCAAGGTCACCAAATCCATAAGAGATTTTTTCCTTAAATGGTACTTTCTGAGTCATATTATTCATTGTGTCCCCTCCCGATTTGTTGGTCAACCTTCAGGTTTTCAATCCAATGACGCCGCCCAAATTTATATTCTAAAAAGGAATATAAAGAAGCATCTCAATGATCTTTCGACTGATAGTGAAGTCATCCGTGCAGAAACGCAACCATAAAATCCGGAATCAAAGATAACCGTATTGATTTTCAATAACCACAGTTTCGTAAACGGTTTCGTAAACCGGGTAACCGGGCGAATTAAACAACACCATTGCCATTCATACGGCCATTTATATGAGTTCGATTTCTTTCTTCAGTCGGATATCCCCGGAAGATGTTCCGATATGGATAATGAATTTGCCCTTCTCCGCGCACCAGTCCCCTATCTCCGGATTCCAGAAAGAATACGCTTTTTTGCAGAGTTTCAGCGTTACCGTTTTCGATTCGCCGGGTTTCAACTCGATCTTTTGAAAAGCCTTCAATTCCTTGACCGGTCGGGGAGCCGAGCTTTCGACGTCCTGAACGTACAGTTGCGCGGTTTCCATTCCGGCTGCTTTGCCAACATTTTTCACCACGAAACTCACGGTAACGATATCATCCTGAGTGAATTTTTCCTCAGAAACCTGAAGATCGCTGTATTCAAAACGGGTATATGAAAGGCCGTGACCGAATGCGTAAAGCGGCGTGATTTTTTTCTTTTCATACCAGCGATAGCCGGTGAAAACGCCTTCTTTATACACAACATCGTAAACGGGGTGAGCCTTCTCGCCCTCGCCGTCCCAATCCGAATACAGCATCTCACCCTCTGGAATGTAGCCGTAGCCCGGTGAATCCCGGAAATCCTTCTCGATCGAAATAGGCAGTTTGCCCGAGGGATTAACCTTGCCGGCGATGATTTCGGCCAGGGCCCGGTTCCCGGTCTGCCCGCCGTACCAGGCGTAGACGATGGCTTTGGCTTTTTCATTCCAGTCGGTCATGCGGACCCCGCTCCCGGAGGTCACGATAACAACCGTATTGGGATTGTTCTTCACACATTTCCTGACCTTTTTTTCCTGGTCGGCCGGCAGTTCAAACGACCGGTCCCAACCCTCGCTGTCGCTGGTTCCGATATTGCACAGCACGATATCGGCGGATTTGATCTGCCGGATGCTGGGATTTTCGACATATTTTAATCTGGCGCCGAATTCGCGCTTCAGTTCGTCCAGCATCAGGCGCTTGTTGAATCCTTCCACCCGGGCCGCTCCACCGCCCATCGCCAACACCTTGACATAGTCGCCGGTCAGCAGAATCTTTTTTACATCGTTTTTAACCGGAAGAACATCGTCCTCATTTTTCAGCAGGACGATAGCCTCCCTGGCCGTTTGCAGGGCGATGGCCTCGTGTTTGTCGAACATCCCGCCCGCAACAGGCGCTTTCTCGCGCTCAGCAAATTTCATGGCAAAGCAGGTTCTCAAAATGCTTTTGGCCATGCGATTGATATCTTCGACGCGCACTTTCCCTTCCCGGATAAGTTGCCCGGCGGACTCAAGTGCGACCGACTGCGGCATTTCCAGGTCCTGACCGGATTGCGCCAGCTGCTCGCCATCCTCGACCGACCACCAGTCCGTCATCACCAGCCACTTAAAGCCCAGTTGTTTTCTCAGAATGCCGTTGATGACCGCTTCGCTCTGTCCGCACCATTCGCCATCCAGCAAATTGTAAGAAGTCATGACCGCCCTGGCGCCCGCGTCGACCCCGGCTTTGAAGGCCGGCAGATAGATTTCATGAAGTGCCCGCTCGTCAACCACCGAATTGCTCTTTCTCCGGTAATAATCCGTATTGTTGGCTACGAAATGTTTCAACGTTGCGACCGTGCCGGTACTCTGAACGCCCCGAACGTACTGATCGATCATGCGCGCGGCCAGGAAAGGATCTTCCCCGAAATACTCGAAATTGCGCCCGCATTGCGACTGCCGGTAACTATTCATGCCCGGGCCCAGTAAAAAACCAATATTTGCGGCCCGGCATTCCTCGCCAATTGCTTCAGTATATTGATAAGCCATATCCGGATTCCAGGTCGCCGTCAGGGCCAGTGGACACGGAAAGGCGGTTGATTTCTCCAGTTGATAGTCCGCCAAATCGGCATCCCGGAAGCTATCCCGGAGATGCACGCCCTGGGTGGCATCGGCCATGTACACTTCGGGAAGATTCAGGCGCGGCAAAGGCCGGATAAAAAAGCCCCGGTCACCGCCGACCAGGGCGATTTTCTCTTCCAGAGTCATTAAAACCAGCACCGAATCGGCCATTTTATCGGCTTGTTCATAGGATCGTGGTTGAAACATTGTTTTCTCGTTTTTTAGGGATTGACTGTTGAGTTGATTACCGGACAGAAACAGAAAAAGAATTAACGAATAAAAAATTCGAAGTATTAATTTCTTGCACATACTTTCTCCGATTACATTTTAAAATACGGATTTGCCGACCTGAAAGCCGGATGATTCCGCTATTTATTGGAGCAACAAAATCTTCCTCGAATCCACAACGGTTTGATCATGCTGGCGGGCCGCCAGGCGAACGATATAAATCCCGCTGCCGACTTTTGTGCCGCCGCTCCTGTCCGCATTCCAGGTGACGCTGTGAGTCCCGGCCGGAATCACGCCGTTCCGGAGCGTTCGGACCAGCTGGCCTTTCAGGTTGTAAACCCCCAGACGAACCTCGCTCTCGCGCGGCAGCGAATAGACAATTTGCGTGGAGGGATTGAACGGATTCGGGTAATTGGGCAGTAAACCGAATTTCCGGGGCAGCGTTTCCCCCTGTTCATCAGCTTCCCGGATCGCGGTGCTGTTGGGATGTCCCGTAGGCGAATAGAGCGCTTCAAGGGCCCCGGCCAGGTAAACCAGCGGAGCGTTCCAGTTAATCGCAATTTCATTAGAGGCGTAGCTGCATTCGGTGTCGGAGTAGGACCGGGCCGCCTCGGTCCCGATATAACCGGAACAGCCGTCCTGTCTTCCCGGGTTCGGGCCGCCGGCCAGCAAGCCGGGAACCGGTTTTCTGATGCCGTCACCAGCGGAGGGGCGATGATGAATCTTCATCGGCGAGACACTGCCAAAACCGGTCACAAAACAGTAGCCGGTTGCATTCCGTCCCAGCAGATAATCCAGGTTTTGAAGCGCAGCTTCCAGGTAGGATTCATCCAGCGTGAGCAAATAGGCGTGGATCAGGATCATGCCCTGGTTGGTGGCTACGCCGTTGCTGCCCCAGGTGAAATCGCTGCTTGATTTGCCCATTACAACGTGATAAGCCGAATTATCCAGCGAAGTTATCAATGGATCCGCCAGGCTCAAAAGCGCATTCTCGACCAAATTTGCCATTCCAATACTCAGGCTGTCGATTCGGGCTGCCAGGGAAAGGAGTCCCAGGGTGGCGACATTCGGCCAGGAGGGCACATCGAAGTTGCCAGACAAGAAATCAACGGCGGTATAAAAACTGTCCGCCCCGGTCGTGATGAAGAGCTCGGCGGCAGCCCACTTGAATTCGTCTCCGACATAGCCGTCCCCGTATGCTCCCGTGTTGATTCCGGACGGCTGAGAATAGAATACGTTCGGATGCTCACGCGCCCATCGCCAGGCATCCAATGAAGCTGTCAGACAGGAATCCGCGAGCCCCGGTAATTCATCCCCGAAATGGCTGAAAATCCGGCTGGCCTGCGCCATCACTGCCGCGAAGTCGAGTGTCGCCGCTGTGCTCTTCATGACGACGTAACGCTTGCCTCCGGCCTTATGTGGCATGACCATCGCGGCAAAATTAGCCGTCGTCAGCTTGTGATACACGCCGCCGTCGTTCGGGTCCTGCATGGCAAGCATCCATCTCAGGTTCCACAGCGCCTCATCCAGAACATCCGGGACGCCATTGCCGCTTTCGGGAATTCCGGTGCCGAAATTCCGATAATATTCCGGAAAATGCTCATAAAGGGCCAGGACCGTGTATGTGCTGATTCCCGAATTCACGATGTACTTGCCATAATCCCCGGCGTCGTACCAACCCTTCGGCGCAGAAATGATTGTATTCGCCGGCCGTGCTGCGCTCGCAGCCGAGACATGCACATACACCAAAGTGTCGGGGTGCCCGGCCGGCCGGCTCCAGATTCCGGCAAACTCCGGCAGGAGTTCCATTGAAGCCCTCTGATAATAAAATCCCCTGAGCGCTCCGATTGTCAAATCCTGCTGCACATAATCCGCGATCCGGAAACGGTGAGACTGACCCAGATCCGGGACTACAATTGTGTATTCACTCGGCGTCGTAAAATCGGTAAAATCGATTAACCGGACCTCCTCACCCGAATGCGTCCAGGTTTTCGCCGCCGCCAGCGCCCCGCTGTAAAGCGTATCGGCCAGATCCGGGGAAGTGATGTAAAACGTGTCATCCCCAACGGCCAGCGCAATGGCATATTTCGGGCCTTCGGGATAGAAACCCTTCTGGTTGAGCCGGATGTCTCCGGCAGCGGCGCTTGCGAGGAGCGGGGCGAGCAATAAAAAGCCTGTAACGAAGTAAATTTCGCTATTTATTTTGTTTCGCAAATTACTCTCCCCGAAAAGATTTTAAGATGTTTAAAACCGTTCAGATTGCCTGTATTTTAATTTAAAGATTAATAGCTAAGCGGCCTTATCAAAATCGAGCATTTCATCGATCAGGCTATTCAGCTTCGGATTGATCACTCGCCGGGACGCATCGCCGTCATACCAGGCCATTATCTCTTCGGCCCCGCGCGCAAAGGGAATCGTGGCGGCAAAGTCCGGCACCAGCTGCTTGATTTTGCTGTTGTCGAAAATCATGCTGTGCATTTTATCGCCTAACAGGCCATCTCCCCACTCCGGGTCAAATCCGGCGATGACATCCGATGGGATATGCATGATGTCGGCCTTCGTTCCGGCGGCCTGCGCGACGATCTCGAATATCCGGTTCCAGGTCAGCCATTCATCGGAAGTAATCTGAAAAACCTCCCCGATCGCGCGATTGTTGCCCAGCAGCCCTACGAAGCCCTTCGCGAAATCGCGGTGATGGGTCATTACCCACAGGGAACTGCCGTCGCCATGCACAATAACCTTCTGACCTTTGCGCATGCGGTCCACGATGGTATAGCCGCCGTGCATCGGCAGCAGCGTGCAATCGTAGGTGTGAGACGGCCGGACAATCGTAAAGGGAAACTGAAACTCGCGGTGAGCCCGGATCAAACGATCCTCACAGGCGATTTTATTGCGCGAGTATTCCCAGAAGGGATTCGCCAGCGGCGTCGATTCGGTCACCGGCAATCTGGCCGGTGGGGTCTGATAGGCCGATGCCGAACTGATGAAGACGAACTGCCCCGTCCGCTCCCGGAACAACTGCAGGTCGGTTTCGATGTGATCCGGTGTAAAAGCGATCCAATCGACAACGGCCTCAAAGGTCAGCCTGCTCAGCGCCGATTTCACTGAAGCCATATCGCGAATATCGGCTTTCAGAACCTGGGCTCCTTCCGGAACCGGCCGGTGGCTTTGGCCCCTGTTTAACAGGTAAAGATCGATTCCCCGCTCAATCGCCAATTGGGAACAGGCCGAGCTGATGACACCCGTGCCGCCGATAAATAAGACTTTCATAAGCGAATCTCCACTCCTTAACGCAAAGCATGAAGTTATAAGTTGTTATCCCATCGATCAGTTTTGGGCCGATACCGGAATGCTGCTTTTATAAATTTTCAGAATACAAATAGCGATTTACCAATAATGGTGAACCGACTTGCGAATGTAGCGATCGTAGACCGAGCGCACCTTTTCCATCGTTTCTTCGCTGAGCGGATGCAGATCGGACACGGCGGCATTCTCTTCGACCTGCACGGGGCGCCTTCCGCCCGGTATCGTGCAGCTCACGGCATCAAACATCAAAATCCAGCGCAGTGCAAATTGGGCCATCGTCACGCCCAGCGGGCAAATCGCCATCAATTCGTCGACGGCTTTTAAACCGAGTTCATAATCGACGCCCGAAAAGGTCTCGCCCCGATCGAAAGCTTCCCCGTGGCGATTGAAGCGCCGGTGATCATCCGGCTCGAAATTCGTGTCCGGCCTGAGTTTGCCGGTCAGCATCCCCGATGCCAGCGGAACCCGGACGATGATGCCCACCTTGCGCTTGCGGGCCTGCTCGAAAAACAGCTCGGCCGGGCGATGCCGGAACATGTTGAAAATAATCTGCACCGACTGGACATTGGGATATTCGATCGCCTTCAGAGCTTCTTCCACTTTTTCAACACTCACGCCGTAAAAACGCAGTTTGCCGTCTTTCACGAGGTCATCGAGAATAGCAAATACTTCGGGCATGTAGTAGACCTCGGTCGGCGGACAGTGCAGTTGCAGCAGATCGAGGGTTTCAGCGCCCAGGTTTTGCAGGCTGTGCTCGACGAAGGCCGTGAGGTTTTCGCGGTTGTAGCCCGCGGTCATATGCGGGTCGAGCCGCCGTCCGGCCTTGGTCGCAATATGAATTTTCTCTTTATAATCCTTGCGAAGCTGCCTCATCAGCCGCTCACTATGACCGTCGCCATACACGTCGGCGGTATCGAAGAAATTAATTCCCAGGTCCACGGCCCGGTGCAGGGCAGCCAGCGCTTCACGGTCATCCACCCGTCCCCAGGTTCCCCCAATCGCCCATCCGCCGAAACCGATGGTTGATATTTCCCAGCCGGTCCTTCCGAGTTCACGGTACTTCATCGATCAGCCTCCCCTTAACATTGATATATTATGAAACTCGGGCAAGAATGCAAAGGTCTCGTTGCCTTCCGATACTCTTTAGGGTGAATGGGCCGGTCGCGATTCAGCCAAGGCTCATTGCCCTTTCGGCCGCAGCCATACAGCCTTGTCCTGAGCACTCGCCAGCCGGAAGCCTTTCAGCAGGATCTGATCATCCACGGATTCGATCTCCAGCTCCTCCGAAAATTTGCCCGTCCAGGTATCGTAATATTTTGCAATAAATTGTGATGTGCCTGTTCCTTCTACTGTCAGCGATAGTTCGTTCTGCACTTCGGCGCCCGGATTGCGCAGCCATACAAAGCGGTCGTCACCCGATTTTAGCCCCAGGCACTCAACCTTCGCAGCCCCGCCGCTGACAGTGATTTCACCCAGAACGTCCTCATTTTTCGTGATCATGAGCGCTACGAAATCCGCCGCGGCTCTGAAATGGTGATAATGCTGCTTCTGCAGATGCCATTCCCACCACCACGTGAGGGGCAAAACCGGGGTCGGCGAGAACATACCGCGCCAGAGGCCGTTGTGCATCTTGCCCTCATACAGTTCCGCCGGCTGGTCCTTGCCGGGACCCTTCCAGCCCAGCGCATATTCCCCGACCACGTCCGGTTTTTGAAAAAGATTGACGTAATTCAGGATGCTCGTTTTCATATCATTCGTCGGGCCGTAGTTGTGATGCTGCGTAAAATCCAGATTTTCGATGTCCCACAAACCCGGCACTTCCCGGTAAACGACGCTGGTCGTCACGAGGTGTTCGTAGGGATCGATCTCTTTCAGGTAATCGGCCATCTCCCGGTGCCAGGTGGTGATCGCCTCCGCCGGAACTCCCTGCCATTCCATTACATTGTCGATTTCGTTCCAGAATTCCCAGCAGGCCAGGTAGGTGGAGAATCCCCAGCGCGCCACCATGTATCTCAAGCGCTTCTTATAGATTTTCTTCGCCTCGGCATTGGTGAAAAAATCCGTGGGTGTTTCGCAGGGTCCGCCGTTGGCGGCGTTATAGGGACAGGTCCGCCATTCGGCATTGGAGGCCCAGCGATCGATATAGTCTTTGAAAAGACCATGGTAATCATGCGCGAGCATGATATAGACACCCTTTTCTTCCGCCAGACGCAGGATTTCGTCCAGGCGTTTGGCCGTCTTCTCATAGTACCGGCCGAGACCGGGCGCGTCCAGAACCTCCGTCGCCTCGCCGTGCTCGATCTCGATGCTGGCCAGATTGGGCGTTCCCTCCATATCTTTCAGCAATTCGATTTTAAGGTAATTCGCGCCGGCCGGAAGTTCTTTGATATAGGCGATGAAAACGCGTTGCCAGTCTGTCTGGGTGTCCCAGGCCTGGCTGAATTCGATCTCGATGGGCGTATAGGAAACATCATCCGTCGACCAATAACATTTGATTTTATCTTCGGAAAGCCGCTGCCGGTAGAATAGTTTGACTTTGAATTTGCGGATATTTTCGAGCTGATAGACGATCGTTTCCGTGGAATTGGAGCGCATCGTAATCCGGCTGGAATCTTCCTCGGTTTGCCGGTTTACGTCCCTGACGAGCTGCAGTCCCGGCGAGTGGGAATAGGTTTTCTCCCAATTCTCAAATTCATCGGTGAGGACTTCATAAGACGGAACCCGCGCCCATTCCAGCGGCAGATTCCAGGGACACATCCAGATGCGCATGAAATCCGCATGGTTCCGCTCCAGCTCATCAAAATAGGTCTCGTAAGGGTGTTTCCAATCCGACTGCATTTCCCAGCAGACATTCAATCCGACACCGCGATAACGTTTCCCCGAGTCGAAAACGAAAGAATAGAGCGATTGGGGGTTCAACCGCAAAAAGCCGTCCCGGCCGGATTCCATTACTTTCAGATGGAATATCCCGGAGCGCGAGCTATCCCCTTGACTGACGACCTGAATCCGGCAGCTGTGCTTTCCCGCCTGCATGGCTGTGTAACGTGCTTCCCATTCGGACTCCTCCGATGACCCGCTCGTATAAAAACAGGGCAGCGCTAATTTTTGACCATCGGGCGTGTTCACCAGCAAGTCCACCTGAATATCATCGGAATCATAAGGATTCGTGAAGGGAGTCGACAAGGCGATTCTGGCCGTAAGGGTTTCAAACCGTCCGATCTTTCCGGCCGCCGGCAGGACTCGAATGCCGGAGGAATCTCCCCCGTCACAAGAAATGACGGAAATCAAGCTCGCGACGATCAGCAAACATGACAGAACACGTATCGATGGATTCATAAGCATCTCCTCAATGAAAATGTTGTGGCCTAATTTAGCAATCTCACTTCTTAATCGTAGAATAATTTTATGGGATATGAAATAATGCCGTTTGTGAAGCCGTTCGCTAAAAAATGTAAGAAATTTGAAAAACACAGAAGTAGCCGAACATCGCAGGCGCGGCCAGCTGCCCGATCAGCGCCAAAATCGCCAGACCCTTTGGCGGGATTTTGATTCCGTCCGTTTTATTTAAATTTTGGGGAATTTCGGCCATCTATGCATCTTCAGACATGCCCGAAAGGTAATTCATGATCCCGTATAAGGCGACACCTCGATCTCCACATTCAAATCGTCACCCAACGCTTTAAGATTATCCTCCCAGAGATGCAGCGGTTGATCGGGCGCTACGAGCATGATGCCCGACATCATGAATAAGGGAGTTCCGCTCATCGGAGCCTGAATCATATCCGTGTCCATGCTTTCAATATTGATGCCCCGCTCCGCCAGGTAATGGGTGATATGATAGACGATTCCTTCGTGGTCGGCGCCATTGACTTCGATTCGGTAGGGCGCCCAGCCGGGCCATGCGGCTTTCGGCTATATTACCACCCTGTTCCAGAACGAACCGGGTGACCTGTTCTACTATACCGACCCGATCCTGACCGGTCAGTGTGACAACAAGATTTCTATTCATAAAATACTCTCCCTACTCAGCGGTTAACTCTCCTTGGTCTCGATTTTCTTCATCTCCGCCATGTAATCGGGATAGAGTTTCTGCATACAATCCGGGCAAACCGCGTGGCTGAAAACAGCCTCGCTGTGCTCGCTGATATATCCTTCCACCTGCTCCCAATAGCCCTCGTCATTGCGGATTTTCTTACAGGAGGCGCAGATGGGAATGATCCCCCGCAGGGCTTTGATTTCCTTATAGGCCTTTTCCAGTCTTTCCGCCCGCTCTTCCGCCAGTTCATAGAGCCTCACATTCTCGATCACCAGCTGATCGAAATCCTCGCCCTCAGGCAGGACCTGGTCCACAAGTTCATACTGGGATTCGGCCATATGACCTTCCGTATCAAACGATTTATTGTGCAGGCGCAAGGTCTTATGGTGTTTCTCGGCGATGTAATACAAACATGAGTTCAGCGGACAGGCCAGAAAGGGATTGTCGGAAATTTCGTGCAATTCTTTATAGGCATCGAAACCGTAGAGGTTGTGCCATATATAATTGTCGCCTTTTTCCGCGGGAACAATCTCCAGCTTCTCGGCAAACCCGTTTTTGATAAAAAGATTGGTCAGTTTAGAGAGGTCGTCCAGATCGCCGGTCTCATCGAATCCAAAACCATGTTCATTAAGATATTGGATGATCTCGCGCCCGACGTCCCGGAGGATCGATCCCTGGGAAAAAGCATTGTATTTGGCCAGAACCTTCCCGAAAGCTATCAACAGCGCTTCGTATAGAACTCTTTCAAAGTTTTTCATATTTCCTCCTGACAATTCTTCATTAAGTTTCAATATAGCAAATTTATTTTACATTAGCGTCGCCAATACTCCTGTAGATCCCGGGCCCCCGCAGGGATAATGATCCTCTGCAACGACAGAAACGATCTCACCATTTGACTTCCAGTAAAAGTGACACTAAATTGAAAATGTCAATAAATATGCGGGCCGGGTGAAATTTTATGGATAACACCGGACATATTATTCTCGTAATTGCCGATAGCCTGCGCTATGATACCGTCTGGGGCGGCGGGCATTCCCGCCTGAATTTCCTCCAGTCGCGGTCCACGACTTTTCATAATGCCTATTCCGCCGGCTGCTGGACCCTGCCGTCGACCGCCTCGATTTTCACCGGCCTGTCACCGCACGAGCACGGCTCCACGACCCGCACGCGCGGATTGGATTCCTCCATCCCCACCCTGGCCCAACACCTGAAAGAGCAGGGCTACACGACGGTTCAGCTGACCGCCAATACCGTGACCACCCACATCTTCGGGCTGGATCGCGGTTTCGACCGGATCGAACCCATCTGGCGCTTTATCAACCCCACCAAAAATCCCCTCGGTAATTTCATCGTGTTGTTCGGCAAGCGCCGCATTCGCAAAAAATTACTCAACGGCGATCTGTTGACCGGCCGGATGACCGAAGACCTCCGGGCCAGCCAGTCGTGGATTCGCTCGCTGGGCAATTACCAGCTCGACCGCGCTTTCCGGGTTCTGGAAGAGGCCGACCGCGAGCAGCGCAAGGTTTTCCTCTTTATCAACCTGATGGAAACCCATTTTCCTTATCATATCGATAACAAATTCCGCCTGCGCAGCCGCAGCGTTCAGGATAAATACAACGAGATGAAGAGCCTCTTCCATCTTGTCAACCAGAGCTGGCTGAGCAGCGAACGGCAACATTTTCAGATTAATTTTCTGAGGCTCCTGCGCAACCGGCAGAAGATTGCCTGGCGCCGGCTCTCCCGATTTATTGATATTTTCTCCGAAGTGATTATCACAAAGTACCCGGAATCACTTCTGGTCTTCACCTCGGATCACGGCGATAACTTCGGGGACGAAGGCTGGAACTACCATTTCGGCAATGTCACCGAAGCCGGCAATCGCGTTCCGCTTTTTGTCGCCGGGCCCAATATCCCGGCCAACCGGGAAATCAAGCAGCCGGTTTCGATTCGTAACCTTTTCCAGCTCGTCCGAAACGCCGCCGGCCGCCCACCGCACCTGGCCGACCTCGGCCTCGAGAGCGATCAGCCGCCGGTGCTTGAAAGCTTCTGGTACGATAAAAACGGGCAAACCCTGGCGCAGTTCCGCGAAGATAAATTCGCCTTTGTTCATGACGGAAACCGCTATATAATGCGTGGCAACCGCTGGCGCAAATCGGCGCTAGGCGTGCGGGACAGCGCCCTGGTAAGTTCCGAGGATATCGACGGCGACCCCATCTATGATTTGCCGCTCTACCCGGAAAACCGCAAAATCCTGATCGAGCAGTTCGACGGCTTTCAGCGTTTCAGCCGGTCAATCTGAGGCCAGAAAAAGAAACCAATTTCCGGCGGCGTAGCCGAACCTGCCCGACTTATGTCACTCAGGCGGGCTAAATTGCTTTCGTCACTTACAAAACCCGGTTGACCCGATGCGTAAGTTTTTTCGGTATCGATAGTTTTTTACGTCGGGCTGAAACCGGGTTTTCGGTTTTCACCTGACGGCTGTGACCGCAGCTGGAATGCAAACACTCATGTTTGCATCGCTGCCCTGCGAGATATTGCCTGGAAGCCCCAGGCTGGAATGCCCGGGCTACATTTAGATCATACGGAAAGACGAATTTTTAAAAATCCACCGTAATGCCGATCGTGGGCAGCACCGTGCCGCTGACATTCGCCAGGCGCTGCAAATCATAGCGCTGCCCGGCCGGAGGATCTTCGGGATTGACGATAATCGCGTTCCCGTTTCCATCTCTGCGCGGCACCAGAATGTCCGGTGACTCGGCCTGGAAATTGAGCGCATTCTGAATATCGAGATAGACGAGCAAACGCCATTTTGTAAAATAAAAACTTTTGTCGACCCGGATGTCCAGCTGGTTTGAGCTTTTCAAACGTTCGGCATTGTAGCGGCTGAAATCCCAGAACGGTCGCCCCTGCGTATCCCAGGCCGAAACCAGCGACGACTGCTGCAGATCGTAGGGCGTATAGGGCAGCCCGCCGGTGAAGCGCCATTTGAAGCCGGCCTGCCAGTTACGCGGCAACGGTTTCATGGCGGTGACGGTCAGGATATGGCGGCTGTCCCAGGAACTGGGCACGAGTTTACCGTAAAAATCCTCGAACTCGCTACGGACATAGGTATAAGCAAAAATGGTTCGCATATTTTTCCAGAGCCGGTAGCGGCCCGAAACCTCGAATCCGTAGGCGCGGCCCTCGCTGGTCGAGACAACCTCCTCATCGCCGATGCTGCCGTAGTCGCCGCCTTTGTTCGCCAAGCTGATCGAATCCAGCACAGAGAACGGGTAATCACTATAGCGTTTATAAAAACCCTCGACGGTCACGCGTGAATCCAGGTTGAAGAGGTATTCAAACCCGGCTACGATGTGGTCGGCCTCAATGTATTTCAGCCGGTTCTGCTTATTGACCAGGACGCCGCCGGCATCGCGATAGCCGAGCGAAGTATAGGCCGGCAATTGATAAAAGCGGCCTGTGCTGAAGTTCAGGTTCAAATTTCGCGAAAGAATATAAGACGCCGAAAAACGCGGTGAGAACTGGTCGCGCAGCCTGGACATGCTCTCTGAGTAATTGTTGGCATCGGTGCGCAGGCCCAACGAGAGTGACAACTGATCGCGGAAAAAAGCCTTGCTGACTTGGCCGAAAAGCCCCCATTTGAACAACTGTAGGTCCGAATCATAATTCTTCTCTACGACAGAGTTGCTGACGAAGATTTTCTGGTAGGTTGTGTTGTTATACTTGACGTAATCCAGGTTCCATCCGAAGTTGATGCGATAGCCTTTATTTCTATAGGTGTTCTCGAAACGAAACTTGTTTTCGATCTCCTGCGAAAGGTAGTCCTGGATTTTGTTGGCTTCATCGCTGTCATCGTTGTTCAGATATTTATAGGACTTGTTATTGAGCATATTGCGGCTCAGGACATAAGTCTGGAAGCTCTTGCCGCGGAAATGGGTATAAGCGGCGCCGATCATGTAGTTCCACTGGTCGGTTTCGGGCAGGTAATTGAGAATGTACTGCTGCTCCTCAGTCGGTTTATCGATACCGAGATTCAGGCGGTTCTGATCCAGCGCCCCAAGGCTCAGGATCGTCAGTTTGTTCTTGCTGTCGAAAGCGGTGGTCCATTTAAATTGGTAATCATTGAAAGTAGGCAAAAACGGCAGGCCGATAGCATCGAACAGAAACTGCAGATAGGAGCGCCGTACCGACAGCAGATAGCTGCTTTTCTGCCCGAACGGGCCGTCCATCGTATAGGCGATTTCGGAGGCGCCAACGACTCCACGATGGTTTGTCCGGTCGCGGTTGCCCTCTTTTTGCTTGAAGTCGAAGACAGCGCTGAGGGCATTGCCGCGGTCGGCCGGGAAAGCGCTCGAGTAGTAATCGACCGACTGGATGAAATCGGGATTGATGATACCGACCGGCCCGCCCGAGGCGCCCTGTGTGGCGAAATGGTTCAGGGTCGGGATTTCGATACCGTCCAGATAGAAGCGGCTTTCACTAGGTCCGCCGCCGCGCACGATGACATCGTTACGATAGCTGACGGTCGAGCCGACACCGGGAAAGGACTGAATGACGCGCGAGATATCGCGGTTAGCGCCCGGCGCTTTTTCGATGTCTGAGATCTGGATTTTCTGGATCGACAGCGGGCTCTCGGCAATCTTTTTGAATGCCGACGGCCGCACCTCAACCTCCTCGAATTCGATAGCCTGTTGTACAAGCGGAATTTCGATGAATACGGTCTTGGCGTTGTTGACTTCCACTTCCTCGGAATAGGCCAGTTTGTAGCCGATAAAGGAAGCCATCAGCCGGTAAAAACCCGGCTCCAGACCGGTGATCAGAAAATTGCCGTCCAGGTCGCTGGCCGTGCCGATATCGCTCCCGGTGACAATCACGTTCACGAACGGCATCGGTTCATTGTTCTTCTGGTCGAAGACTCGTCCGCGAATGATACCCGATTGGGCCAGAGCCGGCAGCGCCGACACCAGAACGACAATCAATAAAACCGCGATGTACCGGATTCTTTGAATAGGCCGTTTCATTGTTTCACCTTGACGACAATATTATTCGCGATCTGCAGGGCCGTCGTCAGCGTCGTCAAATCGGTGTACAACTTCCCGTCTTTTCCCGCATAATGACTGTGACCGATCGGATTCATATAATATTCGCTAACACCGCTGGCAGGATCGATCGTGACCGCATAGACCACGGCCGGCTGGCTGGACGACTTATAGTCCGGGTCATCCGGATACCGGTCGTTTGTCCAGTACTCGTTCCAGTCGCAGATCTGGTTAATCTCCATGAGCAGCCGGAATTTCTGGGGGGCTCCGGCCGGAACGCGGGTTTCCAAAACGAAATCTCCAGCGGGAGTCGCACCCGATATGGCATCCGTGACGGGATTTTGCGGGGTCGGCAGCAACATTGTGCCAGCACCGCGTTTGTGCAGCCAGTAGGGCAGCGTCGCCGGGCGGACATTATGCCCGGGTTCGGGTTTCCAGCGCCCCGGAGCGATTTCACCGTAGCCCCAGATGCCGGTCGCCAGCGAACGGGTCACAAAGAGCGTCTCGATGTAATTTTCCTGCATGTCTTCCACCCAGATCGCAAAGGTTGGGTGGTTGTGGGCTTTGCCTTTTTCAAAGTAGATGTCCATCGCGACCTTAAAACCCTCTATGTTGGTCGCCAGGACCTGGACCACCCGGGGATTCTCTTTCCGGGATGTATCGACGCCGCTGCAGTCGATTAATGCCAGTAGCGGTAAAATGGAAATGAAGGTTAACGCGATTGGAGTATATGTGCGTTGATTATGCCTCATGTGTATTCTCCCTCTAATGATTTATTTGATGCCGATTCCATATACGTGCTTGGAACTCCTTCTTCTGATAATATATCGATGCCGGGGTTACAAAAACAGGTGTTGGCGCTCTCCATTTAAACGACTATTTTGCGCCCCCTTTTTCCTGTTTTAACCGGAAACACGAAAGTCGGAAAACGCTAAACCGCCCAAAACAAGGAGCCCCGGTATAATTTTCGGACTTTCCCTGAACAATTACTATTAAATCCTTAAATTAAACTGATTGAAAATCGAAGCTTAGGAGCAATCACATGAAAAAAATGGGTCTGTTATTCATATTTCTGGGCAGCATTACGTTTGCACAAACAATCGCTGTAATCGCCCATCAACCGCTTCGGGCGATGCCCGCGGGTGAATTCGCCTTCCCGCAGTTCAGCCCGGATGGCTCGCAATTGCTTTTCACGCGGCCGGGTTTCAGCGGATTATGGCTCGGCGACTTAGAGAATGCCTCCGTCGCGCAACTGAATGATATCCCCGGCGCAGGCTATGAGCCGCTGTTCTCAGAAGACGGAAAAGAAATCTGCTTTCGCGCCGACGAATTCACGGGCATCAGGAAATACTCGACCTTGCGAAAGCAAAATCTCGCCACGCGCGAGATCGCCATACTCACCGATCGGGAACGCCTGGTAAGCCCGCCGATGCGGATGCATCAGGATCGCGTCTTCTACAGCGTCGATAACCGGGTACGAACCTTCGCCCCGCAGACAAACGGCGCGAAAAGCACGGCCGCGCCGCAGCAGAACACGGTATTCGCCTACGTCGAAAACAGCAATGAACGCATTATCGTTTATCAAAACGGCCGAAGCCGGGCAATCACGCCCTTGTCCCAAACCGGCCGCGAACAGTACCTCTGGGCTTCAGCCTCCCCGGACGGCCAGCGTCTGCTTTTCACAATCGCCGGCAGCGGCAGCTTTATCACCGATCTGGACGGCAACTTGCTGGCCGAGCTGGGCCGCACCGAGGCGCCCAAGTGGAGCCCGGACGGTAAATGGATTGTCTTCATGATCACCGCAGACGACGGCCATTTTTACACCGCCGCCGATATCTGGGCCGTGACCAGTGACGGCAAGACCCGCGTGCAGCTCACCGACACAAGCGACCAGCTGGAGCTGCATCCCGCCTGGTCGCCCGATATGAAGCGCGTCGCCTATGACACCCTCGCCGGAACGATCGAGATCATGGAGGTCGAGATCAATGACTAAGAAAATTTTAATTCGGACCCTCATGACTCTGACCCTTGGTTTTACAATTTTATTGAATGCCCAGGATTTGACGGACATCCGCATCTGCATCGACCCCGGGCACGGCGGACACGAATCAGACGATCGTTTCATTGAAGTCACCGGCTTCTGGGAATCGGAAAGCAATCTCAGTAAAGCCAAATACCTGGATGAAATTCTCTCGAACTTAGGCGCAAACGTGAAGCTCACGCGCTACGGCAATGATGGAATAACAGATGATCTCAGCTTATCCGAACGCGACCGGCTAGCCAACCAGTTCGGCGCCGATGTCTTCCATTCGATCCACAGCAACGGCTACAACGGAGAACGGAATTCGACCCTGATGCTTTATCGCGGCTGGGATTTGGGCGTGACGGGTTACAACTCCTACTTCGGCCAGACGGTCACCGGCGCGCTGTTCCCGGAATCGGGCGAAATGGCAACGATCATGGCCAACCAACTCTACTCCGCCAATCGTACTACAAGTAGATCCGTGCGCGGCGACTGGAGTTTCTACCCGGAATGGAACGGGCAGGGACTCGGTGTCCTTCGAACCCTGACCATGCCCGGCACGCTTTCGGAAGGCTCGTTTCACGATTATATTCCGGAATCCTGGCGCCTGCAGAACAAATCTTATAAGAAAAGCGAGGCCTGGGCGCTGGCTAAGTCCTTTCTGCATTATTTCGATGTGGATATGTTTCCGAGCCGCAATCTGGCGGGCATCGTGCGCGATTCATTCGAGGAAGTCCCCTACTTCTACCTCAGCAGCACCAAGGATAAATACAGACCGGTTAACAATATCACGGTCACCCTCAAGCCGGTCGGCCGGGTCTTTCGCGGCGACAGCATGAACAACGGATTTTTCTTCTTCGATAGCCTGGCGCCGGGTGATTATAGCGTCGTTGTGGAAGCCGAGGGATATTACCCCGACAGCGCCAACGTCACGATCAGTGAAGGCTTTTACAATTTCCAGGATTTCAAACTCTTTTCCAACCAGCCGCCGTTCGTCAAATCCAATACCCCGGCCGAGGGCACCCAGGCCTATCCCGCCTGGGAGGCGATTAAAATCAGCTTTACCAAACCGATGGACACGACCAGCGTCCGGATAGCGAGCTACACCGATCCCGCCGCGCCCCTGACCTTCACCTGGGCCGAAAACCTGATGAATGTCAGCGTTCAAACCGATACCTTCGCCTTCGAAACCGATTACACATTTACCATCGCGGGCAGCGCTCTCGATATTTACGGGCTGCAACTCGACGGCAATAACGACGGCACCGGCGGCGACGATTTCGTGCTGCATTTTTCCTCCAGCGCAGCGGACATCACCGCGCCTTATCTCCTGACCAATTATCCAATCTATAATCAGAAGGACGTCGAATTGCTGCCGCTGATCAGTTTGACCTATGACGAAATTCTGGCAGAGAGCGCCCTCACTGTGGAAATTTTCCAGATCGAGGAATATGCCAACAACTATTTCGTCCCCTTTACGATCGGCAATTACATCGTCAACAAGCAGAGCATTGTGGCGCTTTTCCCACAGGAAAAACTGAAAAGCGACCAGACCTATAAAATCCGCATCAATCCCGGCCTGAAGGACCGTTTCGGGAACGAGGTCGCCACCAAGAAAACGCTCAGTTTCCGCACCGGCGTGGTCGATTGGAATATCACCAATATCGATGATTTCGAATCCGGCGTGATTACAAACTGGAAGACGCCCGGCTACAGCGGCAGTACCACCGGCCTCGAGGAGGATACGCTGAGCTCCCGCGACCGGGATAACGAGATCGTTAATCTTCTCACTGCTAGCAACCAGTCGATGCAGATTTGCTATAGTTGGAAACTCGACGCGGGCGAGTGGCTGCTGCGGGACTACCTGGCCGATAACACGACACCCAAAAACATCTACTTCGATAACAACGTCATTCTGCAGGTCTACGTCTTCGGCGACGGCAACAACAACCAATTCCGCTTCGCTTTGGACGACGGCACACAGCACGAGGCCAGCCTCTGGTACACGCTCGACTGGCTGGGCTGGAAACTGGTCTCCTGGGATCTGGCCAACGATGGCACCGGCCAATGGTCCGATCTCGGCGATGGTATTCTGGGCAACAATCTGCGCATCGATAGCTTCCAGCTGACCTACAATTCAACAAACCCGGAGGCCGCCAAATCCGGGACGCTGTACTTCGACGACCTGCGCTTTGTGACGCCGGTCGCCGTCGCCATCGCGGCTGAGGGCGGAAAGCACCCGGAGTCCTTCCCGTTGCTGCAGAACTACCCGAACCCATTCAATCCTAGCACGACGATCAGTTATCGCCTGCCGGCTTCCGGTCTCGTAAACCTGGCCGTCTATAATCTCGCCGGTCAGCGGGTACAGACGCTGGTAGACAGGGCGCAACCCGCCGGCAGTTACTCCATACAGTGGGATGCTTCGGATGTGGGTTCCGGCGTGTACCTGATCCGCATTCAGGCCGAAGGTTTTAGCACCAGCCAAAAATGCATTTTGCTGAAATAGCCTTAAAACTCATGAGCATCTCGAAAGCCCGGTCTTTAAACGCCGGGCTTTTTTGTTTTTCATGAAAACTGTAATTTACACCATGCCCAAACGTGTTTTTTATCTCCTGTTTCTGCTTCTGCCGTTGACGATCCGCGCCCAGTTGAACTCTTTTCAGAGCTTCTCCGAGAACGATTTCCTTTACCTCAACTCCGCCATCGAAACCCGAGCAAACAGCCTGCGTTTCGGAATCGAGGGACGTCTTCGCGATTACGATTACATCTACTCCGACAACGAATTCCAGGCCTCGCTTCTGCTGGGAGCCACCCTGTTCAATCGCCTTCAACTGGACCTGCGACTGCCGCGGCAATGGAGCTGGGCGGTTCCGATGCGGGATGCAATCACGCACCCCGAAAACATCCGCACGGACGGTTTCGAGGACTACAGCGCCACCGCTCGCCTGATCACCACCCGCTATCCCATCGTCCCGGTTGCTCTCAGCCTGGGCGGACGCTGGATGCGCTCGACGCTCCCACGCTTTGCCGATGAAGAGATTACCTACCGGGATGACGCCGCGCTGCTGGTCAATGCCACTTCAATCGTCCGGCGCTGGATCATCACCGGTGAATTTCTATACACCCTGATCGACGTTCAAAACAAAAGCGCCCTCACTTTTACCGACCAGGATTACCTGCTGTCCGCCGGTTTGGGCGGCAGTTACCTCCTGCGTCCGCGTTTGCAGCTCATCAGCGAATACGCCTTCGAGCAGGGTTTACCCAAATTCCTGGATAAATTCCGGCAGGCCCCGGTCCAAAACTGGCACAGTTTCACCCTGGGCGCCAAGCTGCTGGCCGGGAATCACCTGACCGTCCGGGCGGCCCTGACAACCAGCTTCCGCAACCGGATCTCGCTGGATTTCTCGGATGACAATACGGGCAGCTTCAACCTGGCCAAGGCGCTGCTGCAAATCGTCTATTCGCTCTGAAGGTCACTGCCCCGATAATCCGAATCTTTTACAAGCCACTTAGTTCACAGAAAATAACAAAGTAATTTTCTTACATTTACTTAATCCATCCAAATTGATTTCACCCATTAAAATGAACAACGATTCTCTGTAATCTCCCCGCCTGAGTGGCCTCGGTCGGGCAGGTGTGTTCTCTGTGGCTACTCCTTCAATAAAAAATCACCTTGCCATTTCATCTCAATGGAAATATCTTTAGTCCGAGTATGAAACTTACACAGCATTCCAATCTCGCCCAAAAATCATTTCGAATTTTCAATTTTACCCGGAGAACACCGATGCAAAAGACCATCTTCCCGGCTTTGACTCTATTACTCGTCCTGGCTACGACCGGCAATCTTACCTTCGCCCAGGAGGGCGCCATCTCCCCGAAAATGCTCGAAGAAATTCAGACTTCGTTGAAAATGGATAACTATGCGCGCTCCATGCAAAACGCCGTAACCAACAACGAGATCGACAAACTAGCCCTGAATCGTGAACTGGCCGGCAAGATAGATTACCATTTTGCGCACACGATCAAGACGCCGGGCATTACCGATCAGAAATCCTCCGGGCGCTGCTGGCTCTTCACCGCCCTGAACGTCCTGCGCCCCAAAGTAGTTGCAAAATACAATCTGAAGGATTTCGAATTCTCGCAGAATTACCTGTTCTTCTGGGACCAATTTGAGAAGGCTAACCTTTTTCTCGAAGCCGTAATCCAGACACGCAGCAGGAAATTCGACGACCGCGAAGTCGATTGGCTCTTCGAGCATCCGATCCAGGACGGCGGCGTGTGGACTATGATGCCTAGCCTGCTGGAGAAGTACGGGCTGGTTCCGGCCGAGATTATGCCCGAATCCCTGAACAGCGAAAATACCAAAACGATGCGCACTCTGCTGAAACGTAAGCTGCGCGAACAGGGAATGACCCTGCGGCGCATGAACGACGAAGGTAAAAACTACAAGGCGCTCGAAAAGGAAAAAGCCGCGATGCTGGCCGAGATCTACCGCATTCTAGTCATCTCTCTCGGAACGCCGCCAGACGAATTCGAATGGCGCTACACCGACAAAGACGACAAGCTGCTCAACGCCGGTACTTTTACACCGCTTAAGTTCTTTAGAACGGTGGTCGACTTCGACTTGGGCGCTTATGTTATGCTGATGAACGATCCAAGCCGGGAATACAACCGGCTCTACGAAATTCAATACGACCGCAATCTTTTCGACAGCCCGAACTGGACTTTCATCAACCTGCCGGCTGAGGATTTGAAACGCTACGCCAAAGCCTCGATTCTGGCCGACGAACCGATGTATTTCTCCTGCGACGTCGGCAAGCAGCTCGACAGCGAACGCGGCTTCCTGGCCCTGAACCTGCACGATTACGAGGCCGTTTTCGGGGTACCGTTCGCGATGGACAAAGAACAACGCATCCTGACTTACGACAGCGGTTCGTCACACGGTATGGCGCTTGTCGGAGTCGATACATCGGCTAGCGGCGCGTCGACCAAATGGCTGCTCGAGAACAGCTGGGGCGAGGACAAGGGCCACAAGGGCTTCCTGGTCATGACCGACGAATGGTTTGGAGAATATGCCTTCCGCCTGGTTATACTAAAACAATTCCTGCCCGAAGATGTACTGGCGATTCTGAAGCAAACGCCCGGGCAGCTGCCGCCCTGGGACCGGATGTTCTAGTGGTAGAAGCACGGCATGCCGCGCCATCACAGTTCACAGATCTTCAAGCTGAGGGGACAAACCAGAGTGTTTCTATTACCGGAACACCACGCACTTGCGGATGTCGCTGAAACGCCCGGCCTGCAAATAAAGGATTTGCTATTTTGAAACTCCGGGGCAAGCCCCGAGGAATTCTCTCGATTAAAATCCCATAGTATTGAAAACCATCAATCGGTTTTCGGTCATTTCATCGACTGCATACTTCAGGCCCTCACGGCCGAAGCCGGATGCTTTGACGCCCCCATAGGGCATATTATCAACGCGATAGGTAGGAAAATCATTAATAATGAGTCCGCCGACTTCAATCTGCCGGAAGGCGAATAAAATGTGCTCGTACTGATTGGAGAAGATGCCGGCCTGAAGACCATAAACGCTGTTGTTAACCAGGGCCACGGCCTCACGGAATTCCCGGAACGGTTCAATGACAACCAGCGGCGCGAAAGCCTCGCGACAACAGACTTTCATATCAGGGGTGGTATGAGTCAAAACAGCTGGAGTAATCATGTTTCCGCTGCGCTTGCCACCGCACAGAATTTGTGCCCCGGCCTCGCGAGCCTCCTCAAGCCAGGTTTCCACGCGATCGGCCGCTCGCGTGTCGATCATTGGACCCACGACCGTCTCTTCTTTCATCGGATCACCCGTTCCGATTTGTCTGGTTGCGTCGGCAAAAGCCGTGAGGAAATATTCAAAAATATCAATGTGGGCATAAATCCGCTGGATAGAGATGCATACCTGCCCGGCATAAGCAAAAGCACCAGCCACGGCACGTTTCGCCACAGCACTTATATCGACATCCTTATCGACGATCAGAGCCGCATTGCCACCTAATTCCAGCGTGACCTTTTTTCTGGGGTCCAGTCCCTTCAGTTGCCACCCGACACTGTCGCTGCCGGTAAAGGAAAGAATCCTGAACCGCGGATTTCTCACCAGTTTTTCGGCCAAGCTGTTGTTCATGGGGATTATATTGACCTGTCCTGGTAGGGCTCCTGATTCGGAGATTACTTCAGCCAATAACAGGGCTGTCAGAGGCGTCTGTGAGGATGGCTTGATCGTGATCGTGTTTCCGGCGGCGACTGCCGGGCCGATTTTGTGCGCCACGAGATTCAGAGGAAAATTAAAAGGCGAGATGCCTATGACCGGACCAACAGGAAAACGGCGAGTAATGCCGAAACGGCCTTCGGATGCCGTATTCAGGTCCAGAGGAATAACTTCGCCGCCGATACGTTTGGCCTCTTCAGCTGCCAGTGTGAATGTCAGGACAGCCCGTTCGACTTCACCACGCGCATAGCTGATCGGCTTTCCGGCCTCCTGCACAATCGTTTCGGTAAATTCTGTTTTTCGGTGCTCGATCCCGGCGGCAATATTTTGCAGAATCCGGGCTCTTTTCCAGGCCGGCATTTCCCGCGTTTGCTCGAATGCATCGAAATTGGAGCCGATGATTTCGTCCAGGTGCTTATCCTCCGCTGCGTATACATCGTCGATACAACTACCGTTAAAAGGATTCGTCACACTAAGAAGATCGCCGGAGCTTTTCCATTTTCCATTCAACCAAAATTTTCTGGCCATTTTACCTCCTGAATTTCATTTGAAATTAGCACAGCAGATGTAAAAACACAACGATTTGACTGATCATTGGCTTAATCATCTGAAAAAAGAGCGTGGTTTTTCGTAAATTTTATGCCATTACAAGGAGAGGTTATGAAATTATCATATCGAAAAAGAGAACACTCAGCCTGGCGCAAATCGATCGCTGCTGTTTGCCTACTGTTTCTATTCCAGGCATCCATCTTTGCGGGTCAGCCGGATACACTGGTCGTGCCGAGTAAGACAATGGGAAAGTTCTTCAAAGCCTTCATCGTTTTGCCCGATGAATACAACAAAACCGACGCGAGTTTTCCGGTGCTCTACCTGCTGCACGGCTGGAGCGGCTCATATCGCGACTGGCCCAATAAAATGGATCTCGGGCCATTGGCCGATCGCTACGGTTTCATCATTATCTGCCCGGACGGCGGCTATGCCGGCTGGTACCTGGACAGCCCGCTGGTTCCGGACTCCCAATACGAAAGCTATATATCGAAAGAAGTCCCGGCCTTCGTCGATGACAACTACCGCACTGTCGCCGAAATGCGCGGACGTTTTATCTGCGGCTTGAGCATGGGCGGGCACGGCGCGATCAGCCTGATCGCAAAATATCCCGATCGTTATGCCGCCGCCGGCAGTATGAGCGGCGTGATGGCCCTGACGGCCTCCTCCAAACGCTTCGGAATCGCCCAATTAATCGGCGATATCGAAAGCGAACCCGAAATCTGGGAAGAAAATTCATGCCTGCGTCTGGTCGAAAAGCTTGTCGGGCAAAAGAAGGGCATCATCGTCGATTGCGGCGTCGACGATTTCACGATCGAATCCAATCGCGCCATGCATCAACGGCTCATTGGACTCGGTATCGATCACGATTATTACGAACGTCCCGGTCACCACTCCTGGGATTACTGGATCAATGCACTGGAATATCACTTGCTCTATTTCAGCCGTCTTTATCATGTTCAGGCGCCCGATGGACCCGCGGAACGCTGAGTGGATTGAGATTGAGCCCGCAACTTCCGTTATTTTCTTTATTCTACTCATAGAACACGAATCCGAAAATCCTTGTTCCGGAGCAACCAGTTATCGACGTGAAACCGCGAATATTTCGGATTTGCATTAAAAGCGCTTGACTTAATTGTATTTTGCCCTATAAATTAGATACGGGTCTAATTAATAACCACGGGTGTAGATATTGGGTATTGCGGAACGTAAAGAACGCGAAAAAATGAGACGGCGGGTCGAAATCATCAATGCCGCCGAAAAAGTCTTTTTCAACAAGGGTTTTGACAACACCACGATGGAGGACGTCGCTGCTAAGGCCGAACTCAGCAAAGCCACGTTGTACCTGTATTTCAGCAAGAAGACGGAACTCTGCCTGGCCATCACCGTACGCAGTCTAAAAATTCTGACCCAAATGTTGGAAAAGATCCCGCAAACGCAACAATCCGGGATCGCCCGGTTTCAGGCCGTTGCCGACACATTTATCGAATTTTACAGCCGCCATCTCGATTATTATAACGTCTTGGTCAACTACCGCAGCCACGCCGGAAATTGCGACGCCGAAAGCACCGTACTCGGCGACATTTTCGCGGAGAACGAAAAAATCAACGTTATCCTGGCTGGCATCGTCGTGCAGGGACTCGAAGACCGGACGATTCGGCCGGACATCGATCCGCACAAAATCGCCTATGCGCTCTGGGGCCAGTTGAGCGGCCTGATGCCCAACATCATGACCTCCATCGGCATGACCGAAACCGTCAACCGCATCGAAAAATACAATCCCGTTGAAATTTTTCTCTATACCTTCAACCTGATCCGGATCGGTCTTGAAAATTCAAATGGAGCGAAATAGCATTTGACTACGACTTTCACTCTTTGGATCAAAGCGAGCCGAACCGCCGTTTTCCCGTTCACGCTATTTTCTAATTTTAAAAATCCAATCACCCCGGAGGCCGGATGAAGCTGCTAAAGCAAGGCATCTTGCTGTTTACCTTCCTGCTGATCTTCTGGATCTTTTTCACAAATACGTCGACCCAGGAAATCCTCGCCGGTATTTTGGTTTCCCTGATCCTGACCGTCGTCTTTCTCGGTAAATCGTCCGTGTTCGCCGAGATTCATCTGACGCCTAAATCCCTGAACTATGCGGTCGCTTATGTCTTCGTTTTCCTGGGCGAATTGATCAAATCCAACCTGGACGTAGCCCGCCGCGTACTCTCACCCCAACTGCCCATCCACCCAGGGATTGTTAAGGTAAAAACGCGCCTGACTTCGCGGCTGGGCCGGACGGCGCTGGCCAACTCGATCACGCTGACTCCCGGAACCCTGACCGTCGAAATCCACGGCGATTATTTCTATATCCACTGGATCGATGTAACAGCCGACAATATTGACGATACTTCCAAGGCAATCGTCAGCAAATTTGAAAAATACCTGGAGGTGATATTTGGCTAGTACCCTCTACAACGTCGCGGCAATCCTGGCCCTGGCGGCCATGCTTATCGCGCTGGTCCGCATGATCCTCGGTCCCACCGCCGCCGACCGGGTCGTGGCCCTCGATGTCATGACCATTATCTCGATTTCGCTGATCGTATACATCGCCGCCCTGGCGCAGAGAATCATCTACGTCGATGTCGCCCTGGTCTACGGCCTGATCAGTTTTCTGGGCGTCGTCGCCATTGCGCGCTATCTGGAAAGGGGGCTTTGATGGAACTGCCGGGCGCCATTATCACGCTCCTGGGCTCGCTCTTTCTCTTTCTGGGAGCACTCGGGGTTTTCCGTATGCCTGACATTTATAACCGTATGCAGGCTGGCACCAAGGCCACGACCCTCGGGACCCTGCTGTTTTTAACCGGGATAGCCATCGGCCACCCGGAATGCAGCTGCATTTTTAAAATCATCGTTCTGATCCTTTTTATCATCTTTACCAATCCTATTTCCTCGCATGCGCTGGCCCGGGCGGCGCATCACATCGGGATTCCCCTGACGGAAAAGACCGTCCGCGATTCCCTGGCCGAGGACGAAACCCCGGAAAAAGGAGACGCCGCATGACAACGCTTATCATCGCCGTACTCGGATTCATCATGATCGCAGCCGCTGTCATGGCTATCTATTCTAAAAGCCTGTTATCGGCCATCATAAGCGCCGGCGTGATCAGCCTGCTGGCCAGCGTGATCTACCTGCTGCTGGCCGCCCCGGACGTTGCCATGACCGAGGCCGCCATCGGCTCCGGGCTCACCACCGTGGTATTCCTCTTCGCCTTTCATAAAATTCGCCGCAGCGAGGAGGCCAAAAATGGTTAAACGTTTTTTTATCCTCGTCATGCTGATCCTCTTCGGCCTGATGATTCTGCCGCTGCTGACCGGCGTCCCGCCGGCGACCGGGTTGAACCCGCTGGCCGCTAAATATGTGCAGGACGGGCCGCAGGAACTCGGCGCCGCCAACCTCGTGACCGCCATTGTGGTCACCTACCGCGGTTTGGATACGCTCGGTGAAGTCGCCGTTCTCTTTATCGCCACCGCCGGGGTCGGCTTTCTGTTGCGCCGTAAAAAAGAGCACGCCGAAAGCGGGACAAAACGCCCGGCCTCCGAAATCCTGCAAACCGGGACAGCCTTCCTGATGCCGCTGATTTTCCTGTTCGGCGTTTACATCTTCGTACACGGGCACCTGACTCCCGGCGGCGGTTTTCAGGGCGGTGTCGTGATCGCATCCGGCGTTCTCCTGCTGATGCTCGCCAATACTTCCGCGCGAATCAACCAAACCTTGCTGCACTTTGTCGAATCGCTGTCCGGCGCATTCTACGTGGGCATCGGGATTCTGGGACTGGTTCTGGCCGCCGGATTTCTCGACAACCGTTTCCTGCCGCTGGGTCATTTCGGAACGCTCTGCAGCGCCGGGGCGATTCCCGTTATCTATTCCCTGATTGGTCTGAAGGTCGGATCCGAACTGGTTGGAATCCTGGAAAACATGCGGGGTGACCCACTATGACGATCGTAACCATAATTGGAGTTGCCCTCTTTTTCATCGGTCTGTGGGGCATGCTTACCCAGAAAAACATCATCAAAATTATCATCGGCTTTTCAATCATCGACACCGGTATTCACCTGATTATCGTGTCCATCGGGTACATCAAGGGCCGGACGGCCCCCATTCTGGACGCTGCTGTATCCAGGGCTGAAGCGATCATGCGCGTCGTGGATCCGATTCCGTCGGCGCTGGTTCTAACCGCCATCGTGATCGGGCTGGCAGTAACGTCCCTGATGCTGGTCTACGCCGTCCAGATGTACAAGCACAAACAATCCCTGGATATCAACGATTATGAGGAGCTGAAATGGTAAATCCGATTCATATATTCACGATTGCCCTCGGAGTCGCTTTTCTGCTTTCGCTCTTCGATAAAATCGGACGCAACTTCGCCCTGCTTACATTTTACATGGCGCTGGCGGGCATGACCTTCATCGCGGGACAGTGGCTGTATGCGCTTCTGAACGGCGGCGCGCCGGATCATAACATTTTCACGGCGGGATTTCGGCCGCCATTTTCGATCAATCTCCAATTCGGCTACAGAGAGGCCTTCTTCGCGCTCCTGACCAACATCGCCGGGCTCTTCGCCGGGCTGTATATGTTCGACGATTTCAAAAAGTCCAAGAACTACGCGATGCTGCTCTTCCTGATGATGATCATGGGCGTCAACGGCCTGATCATGACGCGCGATCTTTTCAACCTCTTCGTTTTCATGGAAATCACCTCCATCGCCACCTATTCGCTGATCGGTCTGGAGCGGAACAGCCGCACCCTCTCGGCCGGATTCAAGTACATGATCGCCGGCGGGCTGGCCTCATCGTTTTTCCTGGTCGGCACGATTTATCTGTACCGCCTGACCGGCACGCTCAACATCGATACGATGATTGCCTCGAAGGCCCTGATCGGCGGAAGCGCCGGTTTCGTTGCGCTCCTGCTGCTCCTGGCCGCCGTGCTGATCGAACTCAAGCCCTTCCCGGCCAACGGCTGGGCGCTCGACGTCTACCCGGCCGCCAACAGCGGAACGGTATCCATCATTGCTGTCGTCACTTCCGCCGGGATGTTCTTTGCCCTCTATAAAATTTTACCGCTGCTTACCCTGGAGATGCTGCCCTATGTGGCCGGCGTCGGAATGCTGACGTTTCTCTTTTCCAACCTGATTGGTATCAAACAAACCGACGCCAAGCGCCTGCTCGGATATTCCTCCATCGGCCAGATGGGCCTGCTGATTGCGGCCCTCGCTCTATTGATGCAGGCCCGCGGTTCCTTCACGCTCTCGCCTCTGTCGCTCTTCATAATCGGCGGTCTGTTTATCAACCATTTCCTGGCCAAAGCCGGACTTTTCTGGCTTTCCGGAATCGTTAAAAAAGAGCGTATCGAGGACTGGTCGGCGCTGCGCGGCAATCCGCTGCTGCTCTTCGCCTTCGGGGCCTTCGTGTTTGCCCTGCTGGGCTTTCCGCCTTTTCCGGCCTTCTGGGCCAAATGGCAGTTGGTGCTGCAGCTTTCAACGCAGCATTTATACGGATGGATCGCCCTGCTCCTGCTTGGTTCGCTGCTGGAAGCCGTCTATTTCCTGCGCTGGCTGGGCATCATCATGCATGAAAAACGAGCCGCCAACAATCCCGTGATTGTCGTAAAAAGCGAGCAGTTTCTGCCTATACTGGCGTTCATGATCCTGCTCTTTCAGGCCGGCTTCAAAATGCTCGAATTGAACGGCGGTTTTAATATTCTGTTCTGGACGCCCCTGCTCGCTGGCGGTATTCTCTTCGCGTTTGACTGGCTGCCCGCGCGCTTCAAAGCCTTTCTCGTAATCCTGGGGACAGGCGTTTTTACCTATATTTCATACCCGATGCTGGACAGCCTGCGCTTTCTTTTCGCGCTCATTTTCCTGGTCGCGGCCGCCATCCAGGTGATCGGAACCATGCACAGCGGCGGCCAGCGGCGGGCCTTTTATCCGCTGATGATGATGATGATTCTCTCGCTCGGCAACCTGTTACACGCCCGGACCAGCCTGCAGTTTTTCTTCGCCTGGGAGCTGATGACGCTGAGTTCCTACCTGCTCGTGTTGCGCGGCAGGAGTGCCCAAAAACCGGCGTTGTGGTATATCCTGTTTTCGACGGCCGGCGCCTTCTTTATCCTGGCCGGCTTCGGCCTGGCGTACCAGGCAAGCGGAACGACATTGCTGAGCTCTCTGTCTACCATTAGCCAGAGCGCCCCGGCTGTTTATATCCTGCTTGCGATCGGTTTTCTGATCAAAACCGGCGCGCTGGGTGTGCATATCTGGCTGCCCGGCGCCTACACCGAATCCGAAGACGACTTTACCCCGATGATTTCTTCGATCCTCAGTAAAGCCGGAATTTTCGGGCTTCTGATCAGCGCCACCGCGTTGGGCTGGTCGTTCATCGGACGATTTGAATTGAGCACGGTGCTCGGCTGGATCGGTGTACTGACCGCCTTTTTCGGCGCGCTGATGGCCATTTTCCAGGAAGATATCAAGAAACTACTGGCTTATTCCAGTATGGGACAGGTTGGCTACATGGTCTTCGCCCTGGCAATGATGAGCCACCTCGGCTGGGTAACGGCAATCTACCTCTCCTTCAATCACCTTTTCTTTAAAGCGCTGCTGTTTATCACCATCGCCGGCGTCATCTCGAAAACCCGCACGCGTAAGATGTACGAAATGGGCGGCCTGATCAAGCAGATGCCCCTCTCTTTTATCTCGGTTTTAATCGCGATTATCGCACTCTCGGGCGTACCGCCGCTATCGGGATTCGGCGGAAAATGGCTGCTTTATACGGCCGGCATCGAACGCGGCTGGTATCTTCAGACCGGACTGGCCTTCTTCGCGAGCACGATCGCCTTCCTGTACTGCTTCCGCCTGATTCATACGATTTTCCTGGGACAGCCGAAGCCGCAATTGAAACATGTCGAGGAAGCCTCGCTGTGGTATAACATTCCGGCCTATATTTTTATCCTGATAATCATGGCCGTTTCGATGTTTCCGAACCTGATTCTGAAACCAATCATCAGCGCGGTCGCTTTTCATTTCCCTCAAACATTGCAGTGGGATGGCTACGCGGTCCTGAGTTCACTGGGCTACTGGAACGGCAACGCGGTCATGTATGTCACGATGGCGGTCTTCATCGTACCGCTGATCTGGCTTATGATCAGTGTCGGCCGTCCGCGAAAGGTGAAGCAGTTTAACATGGTCTACGCCGCCGAACGGCCCGACCGCCCTGAGACCACGCATTACGCTTACAATTTCTTTGCGCCCTACGAGAAAGCCCTCGGTTTCCTGGTGCGCCCGCACGCCGGTCGATTCTGGAACGCGGTATCCGAATGGACGCAATCGCTGGCCGCGCTTTTCCGCAATATCTACACCGGAAACGGTCAGACCTATGCGCTGCAAATTCTTCTGTTCGTCGTAGTTCTCTACTTTATCATGGGGGGCCGGGCATGAGCGACATCATGAAAACCGTCTGGTACGCAATCATTTCGCTTTTTGTCATCACCAATTACGGACTGCTCCTGAACGGCCTGGTGCGCAAAATCGTGGCGCGCGCGCATGGCCGGCTCGGTCCGCCGCTCTGGCAGCCGTACATCGATATCATCAAGACCAACGCCAAGCGCACAGCCATTACTCACGGTATCATGTTTTTCCTGGGACCTGTCTTCCGGCTCGCCGGCGGATTGGGCACCTATCTATTCATTCCGGCCCTTTACGGCTCGGCCGTGTTCGCCAACCTGAGTTTCTCCGGCGACCTGTTGCTGGTGATGTATTTCATTTTCTTCGGACAGCTGGGCATGGCACTCGGCGCCGGCGAGGGCGGCCATCCTTACAGCGCGATTGGCGTGAGCCGGGGATTGTCGCAAATGACGGCTTTCGAACTGCCTTTTTCACTCTCCGTCATCGCCATCGCCATGCAATACAAGACACTCTCGATCACCGGAATCGTAGCGGCTCAGCAGGGCGGCATTCTCTCGTGGACGCTCTTCAGCAACCCCTTCGCCGCCGTCGCCGGGCTGATCGCATTGCTTGGCATGAACATGCATTCACCGTTTGATATCGTGATCGCGCCGCAGGAGGTGCCGATCGGCCCGCCGACCGAAATGCAGGGCTCCTTTCTGGGCATGCTGCAGACCAACCGCGCCGTTTTCACCGCCGCCAAACTCGTGCTGTTCATGAACCTCTACCTCGGCGGGGCAACCAACATTTTTTCCATGGTGTTGAAAACTTTCTGCCTGTACATGCTCTCCGTGATCACCGGCGTGTCCTACCCACGTTTTCGCACCGAGCAATCCATTCGCTTCTTTCTGAAAATTCCGACATTGATTGCGCTGGCCGGCATTGCCCTGGCCAGTCTTAGATAAAAGGAGTCATTTGTGAACGATCCGGATCAAATGCCAAAGATTCAGGACATCCTGAAACTCGCCAACGACGGCCTGCCGGAGCACGAACGGGAGTACTTCTGCGATGCGCGCCCGGCGCCTTACCGGCCCTTGGCGAAGTATGTCGAAAAATTCATGAACTGGGCGCGGGCCAATTCGCTCTGGCTACTCGGTTTCGGCACCGGCTGCGGCGCCATCGAACTGCGTCCGTTGATGACCGCCCGCTACGATATGTACCGTTACGGCATCGCGCCCCGGCCGACGCCGCGGCAGTCCTCGGTGTTCATCATCGGCGGCTACGCCTCGGTTAAAACCACCAAGCGCATCATCCGCAGCTACGAGCAGATGCAGGCTCCCAAATTCGTGATTGCGCTGGGCAGCTGCCCCATCAACGGCGGCATGTACTGGGACAGCTACAACACCATCAATCGTATCGATCATTATATTCCGGTCGATATTTATATCGCCGGTTGCATGCCGCGCCCCGAATCGCTGATCGCCGGTTTTGAAAAACTGAAGCAACTGATCAAAGATGGCAAAGCCGACGGGGCCAACCAGTACATCGAGAATCTCGAGTGGTACAAGGCCAATCAAAAAAAAATCATCAAAGACTGGAATATGCCGGATTATAACTGGTAGGAGAAGCATGAACAATCTCATCCAAAGATTACAGAACCGTTTCCCGATCAGCGCCGTGCATCAGCAGCGGCCCGACCTCGCGTTTTGCTGCGTGGATACAAAGCAGGCTGTCGCGCTGATTACGCACCTGCGCGATTACGAGAAGTTCAGCCACCTGGTTTTTTTGACCGCGGTCGATTATATCGAACAGGGCTTTTTCCAACTGACCTATCTCCTGCATAACTATACGAGACACTGCGACCTCGGTCTGCGGGTCCGCCTGGATCGCGAGCAGGCCACGATGGAAAGCATTCATCATCTCTGGGAACAGGCCGCCACTTATCAGCGCGAGCTGAAAGAAATGTTCGGAATCGACTTCCCGGGCAGCCCGCGCGTGGACGAAAGCTTCATCCTGGAAGGCTGGGACAACATCCCGCCCATGCGCAGGGACTTCGATACAAAGAAGTATTCCGAAGAAACTTATTTCCCGCGTCCGGGCCGCCAGACCAACGATCCGGAAAACTATATGAAAGCCAAACTCTACCCGGAAGGAGACGCCTGATGTTTGCACCCGATCGCAGCAAATACCCGGAGATGCGGGACGGCAAGCCGGTCATCGAACTGGACTCGCAAAAGTACCTGAAAATCTGGCAGGGCCCCCAGCATCCGGGCGTCACCGGCAACATGTCGCTGGAGTTGACCCTCTGTGGCGATGAAGTCGTGGACTGTAAAACACACGTCGGCTACCTGCACCGCGGCTTCGAAAAGCTCATGGAACGCCGCAAATTCATCCAGTGCTTTCCGATCGTCTGCCGCATCTGTGTCCCCGAGCCGGACACCAACGAATATCTCTACGCGGCGGTTGTCGAAGAGCTGGCCGGCATCGAAATCCCGGAACAGGCCCAATGGCTGCGAATGCTCAACCTTGAAATGTCGCGTCTGACCAGCTTCCTGATGTGGATCGGCGGGCAGGCCGGCGCCTTCGGCCTCGGACCCATCGGGCAATGGTCGGTTACGCACCGCGACTACATGCTCGATCTGTTTGAAGAACTGAGCGGCGGGCGCATCTATCATATGTACATGATCCCCGGCGGCGTCCGCAATAAACTTCCCGACGGCTTTGCGCAACGTCTGGAAGACACGTTGCAAAAAGTCGAAAAACTGCTGGGCGAGATCGAAAAAGTGATGTTTAATAACGTAGTCTTAAAAATGCGCGCCGTCGGGCTGGGCCTCATCACGACCGACATGATCGATCGCTTCGGTATCGTCGGCCCGAATGCACGTGCCGCCGGAATCGCGCGCGACGTACGCAAAGACAATCCCTATCTCCATTACGATCAGCTCGACTTTGAAATCGTCACCGAAACGGCCGCCGACGCCTACGCGCGTGCCCGGGTTCGCTTCCGGGAGATGTTTCAATCCATCGACCTGATCCGTCAGATCATGAAAAATATTCCCGATGATGATCATTACCATACCCAACTGCCCAATGTTTTGCACTGGAAAATTCCGGCCGGTGAAACCTATCAGCGCGCCGAATCGACCCGCGGCGAATACGGTTATTACCTCGTAACCGACGGCAGCGGCTACCCGCGCCGGATCTACGTGCGCGGACCCAGCTACACCCACGCCGTGGCGCTGCTGGAACACATGGCCGTCAACACCAACATCGCCGACATGGCCGGGCTGATGGTTTCCCTGCATACCTACCCGCCGGAAATAGAAAGGTAAAATATGAGCCTGAAAGATATTATTTCCCCTCTTTATGTCTGGAAGCGGGCCTTTGAAAAACCCTATACCTCCGTCAATCCGCTGACCGAGCGGCCCGGCGCCGAACGCTATCGCGGTTTCCATCAAAACGACCTCGAAAAATGCATCGGCTGCGGCACCTGTGAAGCCGTCTGCCAGAACGCCGCCATAGATTTAGTCCCTGTGGACGGCATAGCGACCACCAAGGCCGACAGCGGCCTGCGCCCCAAAATCGATTACGGCCGCTGCTGCTGGTGCGCCCTGTGCGTCGACATTTGCCCGACGGGCTCGCTTGGCATGTCCAACGAATATCAGTGGATCGAAACCGATCCGGAGCTTTTTCGTTTCGCGCCGGGTGTCGAAAAGAAGCCCTGGGACCAACAGGCCGCCGGCTACAAGCGCGCCGGGAATTATCGCCTTTTAGATCCCGAGCGGGTTGCAATCCCGATGCTCCCGTACACGGAAACGGCCCACTCATTTCTGGAACTCGTCAAAGGATACTCCAAAGAACAGGCCCTCAAGGAAGCCGACCGCTGCGTGGAATGCGGCGTCTGCGTGGCTGCCTGCCCGGCTCACATGGATATCCCGGAGTACATAAAAGCAGTCCGGGAAGAAAACCTGGAAGAAGCTTTGCGGATTCTTTACGTGACCAATCCCATGTCAGCCACTTGCGGACGCATCTGTACGCATCGCTGTGAGGAGGTTTGTTCTATCGGCGCGAAAGGCGATCCGGTGGCGATTCGCTGGCTGAAACGCTATGTCATCGATCAATTCAACCACGAACAAATAAAAGACATTCTCCGGCAAACCTTCGAACCGAACGGCCTTAAAGTAGCCGTTATCGGCGGCGGCCCCGCTGGGCTGAGCGCCGCTTATTATCTCGCCACGACTGGTTACAGCGTTACCGTTTTTGAAGCAAATCCGCTGGCCGGCGGCATGCTTCGCTATGGCATACCCGAGTACCGCCTGCCCTATGATCCGCTGGACAAAGATATCGCTCACATCGTCTCGCTCGGTGTGGAGATCAGAACCGATACCGAAGTGGGGCCTTCGATCTCCTTCGATGAAATCCATAAAAACTACGATGCTGTGTATATCTCGGTCGGCCTGCAAAATTCCTATGCGCTGGCGATTGCCGGCGAAGAGCAACCCGGCGTGATTCCCGGCCTGCAACTGCTGGATGATGTAACCCAGGGGAAGAATCCCGAAGTCGGCCGCGACGTGATCGTTATCGGCGGCGGCAATACCGCCATGGATGCCGCCCGAACCGCCCGCCGGCTGGGCGCTGAAGTCACGATTCTCTATCGCCGTCGCGAAATCGACATGCCCGCCGACCGGGAAGAGATCGAAGAGGCCAAAGAAGAGGGCGTCCACTTCGTCATTCAGGCCATTCCGGTTCAAATCAACCGCGATGAAGACGGGCGGCTGGCGCTGACCTGGGCCAAAGCCGAAATGGTCGACCAGGGTCCCGGCAAGCGGCCCAAACCCGTTTTGATCGTGGGGGAAACCTATACCAGCATCGCCGACACAATCATTTCCGCCGTGGGTCAGTCTCCGGAATACACGTTTCTTTCCGAAGAAATCGGTAACCGCCTCAGCTTCCGAAAAACAAGCGTAGTGACCGATCAATTCGGTCAGACCAGCATCCCCGGAATATTTGCCGGCGGAGACATCGTCAATGCCACCGCGGATGCCATCAGCGCGATTGCCGACGGACACCGGGCGGCGTGGGGGATCGACATTTTTCTATCCAATAAAGCACAGGAGCTCTCATGAATATAGCCGACATTTTAACGGAAAAAGGCAGCGCTGTCGTCAGTATAAAGAAAACCGAAATGGTTTGCGACGCGATGAAATTAATGACTGCCAGGAAAATCGGCTCGGTGGTAGTATTGGACGATAACGGCGGGATTGCCGGTATTTTGACCGAACGCGATGTACTGCGCTGTCATCTGGAAGAAATGGACGTTACCCAGAAAAATGTGCTGGAGATCATGACGCCGGCCGACCAACTGATCGTCGCTTCCGCCAAAGACAGTTTTCAGTATGTCATGGCGATGATGACGGATCACCGCATCAAGCACATGCCGGTAATGAAAAACGACCAACTGATTGGCATCATTTCCATCGGCGATGTCGTAAAAGCCCTGTTGGACCGCAGTCAGCAGGAAACCAAACGGCTTCAGGACTATATCGCAGGAAAATACCAGGAAGAGTAAGCGCTTCCGTCAGTAAATCAAGAGTCTCTTCTCAAATAAGTCGACTGCACGAAGCTGGACATGCTGTTATCCGGTTAAAAATCCTATTATTTCCGTGAACATATTGCTCCCTGACGCGTTTTATAAACTGCAGCAGGGAAGCCGGAAGCATTAGCGGCGAGAGATATAGCGAATTGAAGATATTTTTATCCGAGGACTGGATTGAAAATTTTATCAAAGAGTTTGCGCGGGATCATAGAGAATTGTTAAAGCAAATCTTATATTGATAAGGAACATAAATATTTAGTAAATTATTTTTGATACCCCTCCTCCATAATGGCAGTCGGCACCCCCAACCGGCTGCCTATTCTCTTTCTAAAGAATCGCCTGCGGGCTAGCTCAGCTCCGCCTTTTCCAGATATTCGGGGATTTCAACGTTCCAGCCAAAGTGCGCGACGATCTTCTCCTGAAGCGACTTACAGGGTTCGGGCTCACCGTGGACCAGGAATATTTTGCGCGGCGCTTCGTTGAAGCTGGACAGCCAGGCCAGGGTCTCGTTGTAATCCGCATGCGCGGAGAAACCGCCGATATTTTCGATTTGAGCTTTGATGGGCACATACTGGCCGTGAATCTTCACCGTATCCGAACCTTCCAGAATTCTCCGGCCGCGGGTGCCTTCGGCCTGGTAGCCGATGAACAGCACGGTTGTTTCGGGCTTCGGCAGGCGATTGGCCAGGTGATGCAGGATTCGGCCGCCGGTCACCATCCCGCTGGCGGAAATGATAATGGCCTTTTCCCTGATTTTATTCAGCCCCTTGGATTCCTGCGGCGTGCGCACAAAATTCAGATTGGCGGTGTGCAGAATATTTTTGCCGGCCAGTTCGATGACTTTTGATTCCAGATCGTGGTCCTGCTTATTTTTTTCAAATATATCCGTAACATTTATCGCCATCGGACTGTCGACATAAATCGGCAGTTCCGGAATGGCCTTCTCCTCCTCCAGCTCGCGGATCGTATAGAGCAATTCCTGCGTACGTCCGACCGCAAAGGACGGAATCACCAGGACACCATGCCGGGCTACGCTCTCATTGATCACCCGGGTCAACGCTCTTTTGTTATCGGTTTGCTCATGCAGGCGGTCTCCGTAGGTTGATTCAAGCACAAGGTAATCCGTGCCGAAAACCGTATGCGGGTCGCGCAGGATCGGCTGCGCCGGCCGGCCCAGATCGCCGGAAAAAAGCAGGCGCGTTTCGTCCTTGCCGGGATTGATGCGCAGGTCGACAAAAGAGGAGCCCAGGATATGTCCCGCATCCCGGAAGGTCAGCGTTACCCCGGGAGACAAATCCACCGTGTGCCCGTAAGGGAACGGCGTTAATAACTCCAGCGTCTTATCGGCGTCTTCGGCGGTATAGAGCGGCAAAGCCGGAGCGTGTTTCGAAAAGTGCTTTAAGTTGGCGTATTTCGCATCTTCTTCCTGCAGGTGGGCTGAATCCGGCAGCATGATCCGGCAAAGGCCGGCAGTCGCCGTTGTTGTGTAAACGTGTCCCGCATAGCCCTCTTTGACCAGGCGCGGCAGGTAGCCGGTATGATCGATATGCGCGTGAGTCAGGATCACCGCATCGATGGTTTTGGGATCGATCGGAAAGGCCTCCCAGTTCATCAGACGTAGTTTCTTCAAGCCCTGGAAGAGACCGCAATCGATCAGGCATTTAAAACCATTATTCTCAAACAAATACTTCGAACCCGTCACCGTTCCGGTAGCGCCTAAAAATGTAATTGATGCCATGATATTCCTTCTTTTGTTGATCTATTTTAACAGATTAAATCGGATAATCAATGAATAAAATTCCGCTTCGGGCTTCACGTCCCGGATCGATTCGCCTCCGAACGCTAACGGTATTCCGGCGGTTTTGCCGGGCCGGCAGATTATCCCGGCGCCAGTTTAAACGTGATCACATCGCCGTCGCAAACGGTATACGATTTTCCTTCGACATGGATCAGGCCCTGCTCGCGCATCAGATGTTCTGATTTGGTTTTTTCAATATCCGACCAGTGGCGCACATCGGCCTTGATAAAACGCTCCTCGAAACTCGTGTGAATAGCCGCACCGGCTTTGGGCGCCGGGGTGTTTTTGGGCACCGTCCAGGCCTGGCAGATTTCGGATTCCATTGTGAAAAAAGTAATCAGCCGCAGCAATGTGTAGCCGGCGTTGATCAGGCGCTCCAATCCCGAAACCGGGATATGCCACTCGCGCATCAGTAGCTTGCGCTCGTCTTCCGTCAGGTCGGCCAGCTCCAGTTCCAGGTTGGCCGAAAGAGTCAGGAACAGGTTGCCGGTTTCGAGGGCAAATTTTTCGAATGCCTCCGTGACCGCTGATTTATGCCCCAGAGTGGCCTCGTCTTCCGATATGTTACCGACAATCAGCACCGGCTTCTGCGAGAGCAATCCCAGCTCCCGGATAAACGATTCCTCCTCGGGATGGGCATGGTAATGCTTGGCGGCATTACCGCGTTCCAAAAAGCTCTTGATTTCTTCCAGAACCTGAATTTGCTTCTTGTACTTCGGGTCGCCGGTTTTAGCCTGCGTATGAACTTTCGACAGGCGCTTCTCGACCAGCTCAAGATCACGAAGCAGGATTTCAGTTTCAACGATTTCAAAATCGCGGCGAGGATCGAGACGAATATCAATATGGGGTACATTCGGATCTTCGAAACAGCGCACCAGATGGATAATCGCATCCACCGCCTGAATATTGCTGAGGAACTGGTTGCCCAGGCCTTCGCCCTGCGAGGCGCCTTTTACGAGCCCGGCGATATCGACGAACTGCAACGTGGTGGGGATTAGCTTCTGCGGTTTATAGACCGATCCCAGAAAGGTCAGGCGCTTATCCGGCACTTCGACCACCCCGAAATGCGGATCAATTGTGCAAAACGGGTAATTTTCCATCGCCACTCCGGCTTGGGTCAGGGCATTGAACAGAGTCGATTTACCTACATTCGGCAAACCTACGATACCGCATTTAAATCCCATGATGTCTCCCGGCTTTTTTTGATGTTGATCTCTGCTTTATTCTATAATAGAAATTATTAAGATTCCACGAAAAAAATACAGCCCTGCAACTGTTTATTTGACGACAGATAATGTATTTTTTCCTTGCGCTATGTCCGTAAAAATCTTAAAATTGGCACTGCCTTAAACAAGGCACTTGAAAACGGAGCCGTAGTTCAATTGGTTAGAGCACTGGCCTGTCACGCCAGAAGTTGCGGGTTCGAGTCCCGTCGGCCCCGCTTCGTTTCTCCCCGTCGATAAAACACATTTTCGCCATTACAATAAGCGTAAAATCGATTAAAAAGAGGGTTGTCAATTTTAGTCACCCCCGTCGAGGGCAATTTTCATTTATTTTGGATGTATACCCCACCGGTATACCCCATGGTCAACAAACAACACTTGAATGAACCTCTTTTTCGGACTTAAAACCATTTGAATTCGATTGGGAAATGTTTGAGGAACCAAAATCCTGATTAAGTTTGTCAATGCTGAATCGCGCATAAATCTCTGTCACTGTGACCGAATGATGACCGAGCAATTTACAGACATAATAGATATCTTTCGTCTCAAAATACTTTCTACACGCAAAAGTATGTCGTAGACAATGGAAAGACCTTTTCCCACCGCCAGGCAATTCATATAATCCTAAATCCTTTAAAACATCGGTAAACATCCTTGACACGTGAGCATCCGATACGGATTGATTCTTTGAAAAATCAAAATAAAAAGCCGTCTCAGATGTAATCGGAATTTGCCGCTCTTTTCCGGATTTGCTCTTATAGACGTGAATGAATCCGCCCTCCAAATTAGATGTCTTTAACTCACGGAGACGCATTCCGGTAGCCAGGTGAAGTTTCACCCTCGCCAGAAGAATATCATTATCCCGAATCGCCCTGAATATCCTCTCTATCTCCATGTTGCTAAAATATCGTGGGAGTTTTGAATCAACCCGCACCTGTTTAATGGGAAAGAGAAGACGTTCAATTTTTCCGAATTCAACCGCCCAACGTAAAAATGCCAGAATACTTCGCAATCGAATATTCAGAGTGACGCGGTTGGGATACTTTGCTTGCATTTTTTGCATAAAGAAATTGTAATCGTTCCGACTAATAGTCGAAATATCACGTCCATTAAATATCTCTTTGAAAGCATTTAAAGCAAACTTATAAAGCTCGATGGTCTTGCTTGATTTTTGATTTACTTCAAGAAAAGTCATGAATTCATCAATCAGATGATCAATCGCCGGAATATCTTCAAAACAAACTCTGTCAATCCCGATTACTCCCTGCCGAAATAATCCTTCTCTTTCCTGAATTTGCGAGAACAACCGGTTTGCCTTTGCCTTTTGCTTGGTACGCAAACTGATCAATTTGTTTTTCTGTTTTCCGTTGACGGTCCAACGTATACGGGCATGATAGATATTTCGTAACCGAAGTAATGTCGCCACGCTGCACCTATGATTTTACAAGACTACCCAATTCGAATTTGTCAATCAATGTTCTCTTGGTGCCTTTGATCTTGTGCTTCTTAAGCAAACCCTTGTAAATCAGATTATAAATTGTGCGAGTGGATACCTTAAGTAATTCAGATGCTTCTTTGATTGTGGTATACCTATTATCCATAATTAACGTCCTGTCCTAATATGTTGAATATACTTGAACCATGTTGAAAGCACAAGCAAAATAATATACCGGATTCGGTATAAGTCCGAATATAGTATACGGAAGTCGATGTTTTACAATATTCAATTAGAGGCCCTTTGGGCAACGATTCCATTATCTTAGGTCCCCCTCTACATGGAAAGCATCGTTTTGCTTGTCACAGCCGCCAGATCGCTTGATATGTGCATTTTTCAACATACCCCCATGTGGTTTTAATCAAAAAGGCAGAGTTAGTACATACGAACTTTATAAATCATTAACAATTTTACCATGCATTTCGGCATAACCTTTTACATAACCAGTTAGGTAATACTCGAAAGCTTCTTCGCTGGTTTTATCGTAAGTTTCAAAGAAATTATCATGTAAACTACCAATAATCTCGTTATCAATCTCATCTGTGTTAATCTCACCATTATAATCGTTGTATGCTGCTAATATATCTTTTATACCTTCGTAATCTGAGTTCGAGAAATCTGATACACCCTCTTCAAAACCAATTTTTTCCCACTCATTTTCATATTTCATTTTTCCCTCCCTAAGTTTGATGATCATTTCTTCAAACTGTTTCTTATCCTCTGGTACTGCTCTATAGCAACTTATTCTCTGCAAAAGTGCTTCCTGACAAATTCCCGATACGTTCATTCTGTCCTTAAACTTTTCGAGTTCATTCTTCAATGATTCGCTCACGCTTATTGTGATAGTCGGCATTTTCAATCTCCTTTTTGTGTTAAATAACATAGTTAATATAACTATTGCGAGAATATTTGTCAAGTCAAAAATAATTAGTTGTACTCCGCCCATATCTGTTGAAATACATATTCAATTCCTGGCTCTGTGATATTAGAGAAGAAAATATTATTATCCTGAGAAAAAACACCAAATAGACCCAAACTTAATCTAATTTGTTCGGCGGTGCATTTTTATAAATAATCAATACAAGTGAAAAAACGATCTACTATTGACATTCCACTAAAAGTTAGAAATAGTTATTCTACCCATATTCACATGTCTAACAAAAATCATCATTAATCAAAAAGGCAGAGTTATCGCGCACTTAAACCGCTCCAAACGCCCAAGGGCCTCAAAATAGTATTGATCATCAATCTCAAATCCAACCGATTTGCGCCCTTCCATGTCGGCTGCAATCAATGTCGAGCCGCTTCCGGCAAAACCATCGCAAATGAATTCTCCGGGATTCGAGAAGATACGGATCAACTTCCGAAGCAATTGAATACTTTTCTGAAATGGGTGATCAACGCCCGCCCGCTCGGCTTCCGGCAAATTGCATTTGGAGCGCATCGGAATAGTTGTCCTGATATATCGGCAACCGGATTCATTATGGTTGAATTTGGGTTTATACTGCCTCCTAAGCTTACACTCGTCCAAATCATAGTTCTTTTTTCGGTAAGCCTCTCGTTTATCGCCGTTATATGAATTGAAGACAAGATCAGAAATTTTCGATCCTGTTCGATGACAGACTGCCAAATACTCGACATCATTCAGCGGATAAAACTTGCTCCCTGGCATAGCCGCCGATTTTATCAAAACATGATGATGTTTATATTTTATTCTCTCACCCCATTGAAATTTAATCCGCGTCAACAAATCGAAATCACAGAACAGAACTGCCTGGCCGGTTGGAGTCAGCAGATAATCCATGGCCTCCTCCAGTCGGGAAAGATCAATTTTTGAATCTGGAACCCCATTCAACCTTCCATCGTCGAAAAGACCAAAAGGAAGATCACTTAAAGCCAAATTTACACTGGCCGGTTTGAGCTGTTTATACAGTTGGAAAAAGTCGCCAAGGTTGATATGATTCATTGCCAGCAGATTAGTCGTCATAGCAAATCCTGAAATCGAAGCCTGTCCCGTTTTCCTGGATTTTTCTCACCAGTCAAAACCCATAGATCGATTTGAGAACGAAAGAATAATATTTTACCGCACTCTCCTCCAACACGACGGAAGGGGATAGAATCAGAGGATATTAAACGCCGGATCGTGGATTGCGAAATCCCCAAATACCGTGACAAACCAGAAACGTCAAACCAGGTCTGCTTCACGGAAGCAAGTTTGGACTGAATCTCTTCCAGTTTTTTAAAAATGATTTGGGTATCATCTAGCACGTTTTTTCCTCCTTAAGTCACCCCAGCCCTGTGCTTCGATCGGCAAGGCAGGATTCATTTTTCAGTCTTTGTGGAAGAATTTTTCGGCTCCGGCTCGTATTTCTTCTTCAGCACGTCGATTTCGGCCTGTAACTTTCCATTCCCTTCCTTCAAATCCTTGATCTCAGTCAACAACCGGTTATTAACGCTAATCAATTTTTGGAATAGCTCTTGCGCCCTACAAAAGAACCGAGCGCTTTCCGCCGATTCCATTTCTCGCTTGTTCAGCGAGGTCAATGCATCGTTAATTTCATCCTGTCTTAAAATAAATTTCTCTTCCATTTTCCATCCTTTCAATTAAACAGCTGTCCAATCAACCAATAAACCATTCTTGAACGATTGGGTATGCAATAAACCCGCAACCGGATCACTCCAGGACTTTGTTACAGTCGATCCAGAAGAACCGTCCGACGATTTGAAAGTGGATAGACATTGGATATTACCGGCATCATCGATAATAACGTTCGCCCCTAAATTGAACGAAAAAGCGCTAAACGCTCTATCGGTCGCTAAGCGATTCGCGGCTTGTCTGTAAAGATTAACGTCTTTATCATTACTAAAAATCATAGTCCCATTTACATCGACACCACCCCCAAACCGCAAATATAAATTATCGCTCGCATCTCTATACGCATCCATTGTTATAGATTTTGATGGAAAGCCGTGAGGTTGTGATTGGAGGATAAATTCTCCTTCACCCAAAACCTGCTGTAAGACAAAACGGCTTCCCATCTCAGCAGAATAGCCAACGGAAAAACTACCTCCGCTTATATTCGCTGTCGATGTTATATTGCCCGCAAAAGTAAATGTAGCCCCGTCATAAATCAGCCCGCCGTTCGCAATACTGATTTTCCCATCGCCATACCAAAAATCATTCGAATCGATGTAAATGCCATGCTTCCCGGCTCCGCCCGCATCCTTCCCGAATCGCATTCCCCCGCTGCTTGCTTCGACATAACCTGTAAACGTTCCACCAGACGCATGAATTGTTCCACGGGCTATAATATCATTGAATTCCGCACTGTTATCATTATCAATGCACCATCCTGTTACTCCTGTCAGAAAATCTTTCGAATAGATTTTCTTATTTGTGCCGTCTATGACGATCCCATTTGCACCAACCCTGAATTCTTGCGTGAAGTATCCTAGATTCCCGGAGATATATGGCGACGCAACCAGTTTCCCGGATAAGTATGTTGTCTGCCAGGTTATGTCCAAAATATCATCGCTGAGTTTGTGGAATATATCGGCTGGTATATTCGCCAGGTTCGAGGCCCAATCCGCGCCCAATGTTGCGTCCGAGTCCGGCCTGTGTCCGTCGTCATCCGTGATCGACGACCACTTGATCGAACTGCTGCTTCCGGTCATAATGAAATCGCCGCGAGCTATTATATCATTAAATTCGGCACTATCGTCATTATCGATGCACCATCCCACTAATCCCGAAGAAAAGTTCTTCGAATAGATTTTCTTATTCGTACCATCTATGACAATCCCGCTTGCGCCTACTCTGAATTCCTCCGTGAAGTAACCCAGATTGCCAGAAATAAAAGGCGAGGCTACCATTTTCTCAGATAAATAAGTTGTCTGCCAGGTAATGTCCAAAATATCATCACTGAGTTTATAGAATATATCCGCTGGTATATTTGCCAGATTCGAGGCCCAATTCGCGCCGTAAGTCGCATCGTCTTCCGGTTTATGACCATCATCATCCGTAACAGCCGACCAGTAGATTGAACTGCCCGCTCCGGACATGATAAAAATGCCCTTGAATTCACAGCCCAATAAAGGATCGAATTTGAAATGAGATACCGACGTTGCCACATCCCCAAAGATGAACCCACCGTCCGTTTTCCATTGCGAAGTCACTGTATAGCCCGTAATCGGGTCCCATACCCCGTATATCATTCTGATCCCGTTCGTTTCATCGATTAGCACCGAATATTTATCGGCAGCGTACTTGCCTAATGCAACACCCATTGTATCCGCCGCATAGCCGTACAACCCGTTCAGGTTGCCAATCGCCCAGCCCTCAACCCAATCGTTATATATGCTCGATAATCTTATATTCCCTACAATAGTCGGCCCGGCTGTACCCAGTATACCGCTCAGAGCATACATCTCAATGAAGCCATCACCGGCATCATGCCCGGTATTGAACAGCGCGTCTCCTGCAAACCAATCATTCGCCCCGGTGCCGTCCAAATCTCGTATTACGGTATAAACATAAGGACCGCTCCCGGCTGACGCAGAATTAATCTGCATGAATTCGACCGTACCCCGTGAAAGCATGTAAATGTTATCGCCGCTGCTCAGATTATTATGCTCGACGTAGATTTCAGTCTCTTCCTTGCCCAAATCGGCAGTCAGTTTCGTAGATGATTTGCCAATCAGTACCTTGCCCTCGATTTGCGTCATCGTATCCTGGGCCACCAGGTTTTCAACTATCAATTCGGCTGCATGTAAGGACAATATTTTCTTATGGACAGCGCCTATATTGACCGAATAATTGTATTTGGGCAGCATATCTCTACCACCGGGATTGAGAATTATATCACCGAGCGGCGCTATTTCCATGCTCTGATCGGCTTCCCACAAACCGGAATGAATATAACCCGCTTCAACCCCGCCGCTGGTCTTGAAATCCTCATCCGTATCAGTCCAGTCGATGTGAATATTGTTGTCCTCGAAATGCGCCATGATGTCATCGATAGTCAAGGCACCGCCCGCGCCGTCATCCAACATCTCAGCCCGGTCCACAATCCCGTTTTCATCCATGTCATAGGTTTCAGTCCGCATGTTTCCGCTACCTGCACCGCCTCCGGAAACTCCAAAATCAAACCAGTTTATACCGTCATCGGTGTACTGCCATTTCATCGCCGCGGCATTGTACTTCATTTGCGGCAGGTTTACCGCGCCTGTTTCAGCCTCGATGATCTTGTCCGTGTCAGTTCCATCGCCCAGTAACCAGGTATTCTCCAGTATCGGATCGCATACCCCGACTGCCATAGTATAGCTGAGCTTTTTTAGACCAATAGCCCGCAATTCATAATATTCGTCCTGTTCGCCCTCGACTTTCGCTCCCGGCATATCCGTATCGGATAGTTCATCCCAGATCACTTTAGAGATGCCGAATGTCGCTTCTTTATCGCCTGGTACTGCCATTTCCATTCTCCTCTAAAAAGCAATGTATTAGTCGATTAACCAACTTAGAAACAGATATTTTTTGCTTATCCGATTCTGTTTTAAGGCGGCGCATAAGATCGATATTCAGGTGCAAAGTACACCGTTTGGATTCTCCCGTCAGCTCGATTTTAGGAAATAACTTTGTACCGTCTTTACCTTCAAATTCTTTGATCAGTTTCAGCAGCGTTTCTCTTTTCTCGTAGAGAATGTTCAACAGATCATCAGATTCTTTCTCAGATATTTGATTCCATTGTGATTTATTATCCTTTTTGATCTCACCCAAAACTGCCAAACAATGTAGGCAGTCCTGTTTCCATTTTACGAACTGTTGCTTTTCGGTATCATCGGTTACACCGAATTTTTCGAATAATTGTGCATTGGTCGTTCCTGGATTTTCAAGACATTGCCGATAGATTTTAAGTTTCATCAATTCTCCTTTAATTGGCCTAGTTCATCTCATTCTGTTGTATGATTTTCCCCAGGCTGGTCGCGTCGTTTTTCGCTCCGATTTGCCTTCTATTCTGTATTTCCGAAAGCCCTTTCTGGGGATACATTCTACCGTCACCACGATAACCACCTTTGAATAGGTTTCTGACACGCCAGCGGAAATCCTCTTCGGACATTGTACATACGGAAATCCAACCCCCACAATCCTCGACAATCTGGGAAAGGAGAGGCGATAAATTTGGTGATCGATAACGCCCTTCGTAGACCATAATTTCAGAAATCTGCCGGATGATACTTTCAGAATCACCTTCGTCCAAAGGTGGATTGATGTAATCGATAATCAGCGGTAATGGATTCCGCGGAAGGGTTCGCTCGCTCTTGATTATCCCCTTCACGGCGGCCTTCAAAGCATCTTCATCAAAATCCCTCAATACTTCGTAGTAAATTTCTAAATGCGCCGCTGAAATGTCGAAGCCGAAAAACGTAAATAAGACCGATACTTGATTGGCCATTACCTTCTTATCCATTTGTGAATTCCTCCACGGCCTGTTGATTTTTTCTAAATACCGTTTCCGGAGTTTTTGATTGAGACATGCTGGCCAAGATATTCACGAATTTTCTATTCCCATTTTTTCCGCGATTCCGTATGCTCGATAGTAAAACGAGGCTCGCACTCCAGAATTTATCTTCCGCTGCAAATTGTAATGCGCGTTGAACTTCTTCGAATGTGTAACCGTCAAGCCGATTTAACTTGTGTAATTCCTCCGCGCCACGTAGGATCAATTTATCGGTGAGCTCCCTCTCTTTTAGGAGGTCTGGGCACTTTTGATTTTTGAAAGTATGAAACTCAGCAGAAAGTTTTTTGTACTCTTCGGGTATAGTTATTTTACTATTATCTAGTCTATTCTCTTTTATTTTTATTTGTGGATTTTCGGTATCGGAAACATGATTTGAGTTGGGTTTCTGTACTACAATAATGTCTTCCAGAAGGGGTTTTAGTGGAACAGTAATGTTGCGGCGGCTATAGACGTCTTTTATACCATTTACGAAATTATCCGACCATATTATCTTGTTTTCCCATAGTGTTCCGTCTATTGCGTCTAGATCGGAGAGCAAATTTAGAATAGCTATAGCGGTATCTCCGTTGACATGAGTTTTTGCATTTAGATATTCTATGTCAGCGGGGTTTCTGTATTCATAAAAGTGTCCCTCCGATTTACCGAGTATTTCCAAAAGTTTGAACCAAAACGCGTAACCATCATTGCCGTACTTCTGCTCTAGGATGAATAGCGTCTTCCCGTGTTCACACTGGTGGGGAAAGTAGTCAACGGTCCGTTTTAAAGGTCGCGCCATATTATTCCCCGTCATTCAGATTTTGAGTCTGTCTTTGGAGGTCCATAACAGTTTTGACATCACTTTCGGAAAAAATACGTGGAATACCACGCCCGCGCCTTAAAGGTTTTATTATGCCCGCCTTTACGAGATGTTCGACATGCCAATAATTGAAATCATGCCGCCCTGTGGCTTCTCTAATTTGCTTGATAAATGTAGCCTGATTCATTGTCATACTCCCGATTTAATCTTCGGTATAAGTATAACAATTATAATTAACGGGAGTAGCGGATTGAATTAACGGAAATAACGGGAATAACGGAAATTGTTAAAATTACTTTTTTCTCTTTTTATTATAGCCATCAGCAATAGTGTATGTGTGGGAATGCTTAATCCTTGTAAATACGGTATGAAATATTGTTATATGGTCACCTTTATCTCTAAGAAAGATATCTGAAAACGAGCGGATACATTTCATTGGTGATTTGATATTATTCTTAAGTTCCTTGAATATTTCTGTTGAAGAAAAAGAATCTTTCCCTGAATAGTTTTCAATAACATATTTATAAGCTTCCTGGTGTATAGGTAGAATGGTTATGACTCTTATAATTCCTTCATCATCAAGAGTAAATTTTGAATAATCCTCATTAAATCCGATCTGGGTTTCATATTCTTCCACTTGTCCACACTGTCCAGTTCTTCCAGTCTCTTCGACCGTTCCAGTGCTTTGATCTGTTGTCTGCTGTTCCGGTTCGCTTGCTGGTTCGAGTATTTTTTTATCAATAATTTTGCCGTCCTTACATTCACTACCATATCTTAATTCATATCGGGCACTTACTTCAAATGGAACATCATAACATTCTTTTATTTCAACCCCGTTTTTACTCATACATTCCTCAATAACCCTTATTCGTCGAAAGTATTCAACGCACCAATCAATCACCCTTATCTTTTCCTCGGGATGTAAAAATATATTGTCATCATGTTCTGCTATTTCATTTATCTTTTGTAGTCTAACTAATTGTTTATTATAATCTCTCACCATTTTGTCATATAGGTTAAACACATAATCAGAATCGGCCTTATTATTAAAATCAAGTTTTGCTAATTCACTCTTATAATCGTTTATATCCGGCAGATAAATCCCCGAATCTGGATTATCGTATATCTCCTCATTAAGCTCTTTATATAATTCTTTTTCAGATAAGCGATATAATTCGTTATTTGTCTCTCTATTTTTCTCTCTTCCTAGTATTTTTTCACAACTCAAGACTTTTACCTGAGTCAACTCCTTATTAAAGTCCATTTCTTCTTTAGAAATATGATTTGAATCATTATCCGATTCGTTCTCTGGTTTGCGCGTATGACTTGAGACTTTTTTCATTACCAACCCCTTTCAATTGGCCCTTGCGAAAGTAAAAGAGCGGAAAAGTCCCCAAGGGAAAGGATGTTCAGCTCCGGTAGCCTATTCCCGCTCTTATGTCTTATGTCAATTATCCTTCTGTCTGTTTCCTGGTTTTCTCAGACAGGATTTCTTTTGCTTCCTTAAGATCGATTTTCGCTTTATGACCATGCTTTTCCAGCAAATGTAATAAATTGGAACCATTCAGGAGTGTCAACGGTTTGCCCTTCGCGAATTCGTAAGCATCGGAGCCATAATTCGACGTCGTTATCAATATGCCCTTCATCGCGCCTTCATTCATCACTGTACCGTATAGATCACGGACAGCGGACACACCAACGACATTTGTATATCTCTTTGCCTGAATGACTATTTTACCGCCCCGGATAGGATCGGGATCAAATGCAATGGCATCAACGCCGCCGTCTCTACTGGCTTGGGTTACCTTGACTTCACCGCCATTTTCCGAAAATTCTTTTTCAAATATTTCCCGTACCAGGTGCTCGAAATCTTCCCAATTCATTGCGGCTAAATTGGTGGATTTATCCATACCGTTTACGACCTCATAAGACGAGATAAATCTTTTGTCGTCTTTGTCGATTTTAAGAAGTGGTGCAATCGGTGTTATGCCGTGCAATTTTGCAGCGCTCACACCTTTTAAATTTTTAAAACAGGCTTTAGGATCGATTAGCTCAAGATTGATTTTTACGAATTCCTCTTTATTGGCCTGTACTGAGAGTATGCAACATTTGACTTTTTGCCCGATCGATTTATCGACTGAATTTACCCAACCGTTAAAAACCACAGCCTTTAAAGCATCTGCGGTATCCGCTTCAAATAACTCGTGAATTGTCCGTAAAGAAATCTGATATAACAGGTCATCATATAAGTTTTCCAGGTCTTTTCCATACAGAAATACATGTTTTTCTTTGTTCGACCTTCTGTCAAATCTATGCTCATATAAAGTCGGGAAATCTTCTATCGAGGGCAATAAATAATCGACAATAGCGATGCAGTTCTCCGGATTGTAATCCACATCAAATTCTTTCGGGAAAAAATCAGGGTATTTTGAATAAGTCAAGACCCAGTGACAATATTCAAGTACGACATCAGGATTTCTGTTAAGATATTCTTCCTTCTTTTTATCGATTTTGCTGTTGAATTCTTCCTGTCTTTTCTGGAAATCCGAATATTGCTCTTCCCATTCCTGCAAGGTCCAATTGTATGGCTCGATTATTTTCTTATTCTTTTGCTCAGCGTGCTCATTTCCTGCTGACCACAATTCATAATCACGATTAAAACGATGCCGGGACGATCTGATCTTCTTTCTTTTCAGTGACGGGAATATCTCATCAATTATGTTGATATTTGGATTATATTTGTGATCGGATTTGTCCGGTTTTTTAGACAGGGGCATCAATTCCGGTTGTGAGGGTCTCTTCATGAGAAAAGTTGAAGTGTCTTTTAGTTTATCCCAATTCACGGTGTCATCGACGTTCAAAGTGAATTTTAGAGTGTTTCGGATTTTTTCTGCGCCTAAATAACCAAGATCATCAAATATTTCACCATCATCATAAAACTCGTCATCATCATGGAAATCATGCATGTTGACCACCAATGTTTCTACTTTTTATATCACACTGCTGAAATCATTGCGATTACCCTTTTTCTTATTACCCGGTTCAATCATTACCGTTATTCCGCTATAACTCTGTTTCAAGAGATACTACCTATATCAGACATCAATACAAATCCGCATGTGAGCCTGTTCTGGCCAGGTAAATATTGTCTTCATCCTGGGACCAGATCAATAGCCAATCGGGCTTGATATGGCATTCATAGAAACTATGCCACCGTCCCTGTAGGCGATGGTTTTTATACTTCTGGGGTAAGGTGTGCCCCGCTGCCAGGAGATCGATTACCGCCTGTAGTTCGTCGGCATCCCAGCCCCGTTTTAAGACGGTCTTGTAGTCCTTTTTGAACGTGGTTGTATAATTCAGGTTCTTCATGGCGGTCAAGAATTGAGTTCCCGGATCATGCTTTCGGCATCGGGAAAGGATTTCAGATTGCGCTTCTTCTCTATCTCACGCATGGCCTGCACGGTCTTCCGATTCGGCAGAGTCAACTCGAACGGAATTCCGCCTTTCAGCGCAATTTGCCGGAGATAGACATTGACGGCCTCACTCATGGTCAGTCCCAGTTTGGAAAGCACCTCTTCGGCATCGGTTTTGACCTTTTGGGCAACCCTTACATTCACACTGGCGTTTTGGTTCATTCTTCCACCTTTGTTAATTGACTCAATTTACATCTATGTAACGCAATGCACAACACATATAACACCGTATATTAATAAAATTGACAAGTAAAATCGATCTTAAACACTCAAAATTTGGACCTTCCCGGCAGGCTTGAGTCAAGTTGAATGTTTCCTCATCCTTAATCCATGTTGGCTTAAATATTAACGCCTATTTTAAATAACTGTCGAGCACCGCCTTAAGTCAAAGGCCACTGTATCTAAATAATCAAATAGAAAAATACAAAGAGCATTCGGACATCGCTGGCGAGTCTAATTCTTTACTAAACGCACTGAAAATCCGCATAGCTTCGTAGTATTGTAGCAAAGGATTTCTGAATTATTGGAGTCCAGTATCCAATTCATTGCATAGTCACTAATATTGTACCGCGCCGATGACCAAAAATTGGCGCGATGCCCCAGATCGCTGAAGTTGCCACCGCTGTAACGGAAGCCACCAGGCAACGCAGTAAATCCACTTTCATTGTCTGCTCCCGTGTTTGGGCTATTCCAGTGTACACACCCATCTTCTTTCAGTTTCCCTACTGCGACGTACTTACCTCCCAGATGATCAACCAATATTTGCCACTCCGTATCAGTTGGTACATGCCAGCCTGTAGGAGCAATATTGCGACTGTCGTTTACAGCATACCAGTTGTATAAACGTCCATAAGTGTCAACATATTCTGTATTATTGTCATAATTGCAGTAAGCGCCAGTCGAAAGATCATACCATGCTGTATTGTCCGTTACATTGGGTATCTCATCGCCGCTACGGTAATGTGTGACTTTTAAGTTTTCCGCCGTCCACAGCTGACTACCAATTTTTACAGATTGATATACATTACCGTCAGTATCCATTACCATAGGTGGTACTTTTATCTCAATGAAATCCGACATATTAATAACGAAATTCAAATTTTTCGTAAAAGCGGCCAATCTATAGTAATAGGTAATCTCATCGTCCAGCCCGCTATCAGTATATTGATTGACATCTGCATCCAAGCGGGCAATCTCGATATATGATCCACTCTCCACCTTACGTTCAACAACAAAACCGGATTCAAATGAACAATTATCTGTCCAGGTGAGAAGAATCTCCGAATTACGGATAAGCGAAGCAGTTAGATTTGACGGTGCCGGGATCATTATCTCTATCTGAACCTCATTCGAGTAGTCACTACTGTTATTTGTAGTAAATGCCTTCGCCCGATAAGAGTAACTTTGGCCATATGTGAGGTTGGTATCAGTGAACGTCGTCGTATCCGCTGAAACTTCACCCACCTGTGTATAGCCGCCGCCGTCATCACGCTCAATCCGATAACCCGTTTCATAGCCACAGTTATCCATCCAGATTAGTAGCAGGGAATGATCGTCAATGAGCGTTACGGTCAGATTAGTTGGCGCATTAATTTCCACATGTGGATCAATAGGATTGTTACGTTTCAAATCCTCACAGGTGTAAAAAAGTATCAGAAGTCCAAGAAGTAATATTAACCGTTTCATCTTTCATGTCCCTTGTTCACTTTACTAATCAGTTTTCTGATTTCCACTTGCCTTTTGAGGATCGGTATCGCCGACAGTCCCGCAGCAGTACCCACATATCCGGAGAGTTTGTTCAGGGTATTGGCTTTATCGTAAAGATCAACAGCCTCTGTAGAAGTCGATGCGTTCTCATAATCCGTATAGGTTTTCATGCTGATGAATTGCAGAGCACCAGCTGTTATTCCCAGCACGCCGCTGGCTACGATATTGAGATTTCGCTTCCGTTTTACTCGATCAATCTCCTGCCGAATGCTGCCTACATAGGTTAAGAGTTTTATATTGAATTCTTTACGCTCGTCCAATGCAAGATTAAAATCTTCATTTACAGGCAAATACTCCGTGTGCGTAATGGCCAGTTTATATTTGCCGGTAGGCATACCTAGCAGGATTTTGGGTGATACGCCCTGATTTCGGTCATTAAGGGCAATATGCGCTCCCGGCGGATCGGTCAACACAAGCACGTTGCCTGTATGCCGCTCTAGTTGAATATCCAGATTCAAGAGATCGCCAACATTAACCTGTTGAAATTGAGTTTTAGGATGGTAACTGGCGGCCCGTACTTTTATCTCGGCCAGTCCGGCAGGGACTTTGAATAGCTTAAGTGGAATAGTCCCAACCGCAGCGCCGTTGATAATAATATCAGCGCCGATAGGGCTTCCATCGATATTCAGAGTACCGAAACAGGGATTCAGTGAGCAGGTTTGCGTAAAGGTTTTCCCGTCCTCTATCGTGATTTCCGATTCATAAGGAGTGTACAAATCCATTTCAATCCGTAATGTATAGGACCCGGACGACAGTTCATTGATGTCCAGAGGCGTCACGCCCCTTTTACGACTATCAAGAGAAACCGAGGCACCGGCAGGCTCGCTCTTCAGGCTCATCCGTCCAAACGCCGGTTGTAGTCTGATATTTCTTTTATTATCGCTTCCGTCGGTAATGATGAACTTTTCAAAATACGTATGATAGAGGTCCTTACTGATTGTGATTTCATATTCCCCCGAGGCCAGTTCATTGATCTTCAAGGGAGTCCGGCCTTTCATTTGTCCGTTCAGACTGACGACAGCCCCATCAGGATCGGATATTATATTCAGAGAACCGAAAGATGGGGCCAGTTTTGCCATAACCTGGATGATGGCGTCAGCCTGAACATCTACCTGCTCAAGGTGATCATAGTAGAGTGTTGCCTTCACCCGTATCGTATGTTGGCCCGCTCCTGCTTTCGGCACCTGTATCGGCGTGACGCCTACGTCTCGGCCATCCAGGTAAACTGTGGCCCCTTCGGGAACAGAACGTACGATAATAATTCCGGTAGTAACGGCAGGCCCGAAGGCAACGCTGCCAGGTTCCATTTTTACGGTATATTCAATGCTCTGATCGGGCAGGACGGTGACGGTCTTCTCATAGTCGCTGTACCCGGCGGCAGTAAATTTGATGGTATGATCTCCCATCGGCAGCGAAAGATTTATCTTCTGAGAATTGTTCTCGCCGCTGAAATTACCGTCGATAAAGACATTAACCGGCGACGTGTTTAATGTATAAACCACCTGCCCGGTTCGGGTGCTCGTAGGAGTAACATGGCTGATACCGGATACTTCTTGACCCGTGCTTGATTCGGCTGCCAGTTTCAACGCGGCATTTCGTATCGTGCCTGAAATAAAGTCCCGCGCTGAGCCTTCAAAATCCTCCACTGTCTGGGCAACGACTTCGCCGCTCTCAACGCTGATCAAACGCACATGCAAAGAGTAGAGATCGAATGTCTTAGATATTGTACCGGCAATCATATACCGAACGTTCAGCAATTGACCGACTTCGACTACACAATCGCTCGATGTACATTCTGAAAGTTGGAATTTCTGTTCCTTAAGAATGCGTTCCATCATCTCCCGTTCCGTTATACGAAAACGATTGGCACGGGACAATTCATAACTGAATCGACTCGTGATATTTGTGGCGTCCGTTGCTTCCATACCGGATGCTTCAAACTGAATAATTGCTACTGTCGGTAAACCTTGTGCCGCCAATAAATTCACAAGAATGACAATTAAATAAAGAATTCCTCCTGCTCTCATCGTGGCCTCAATAGTTGTTAGATTGTTCTAAATCTAACATAAAATTCATTTAGATTCAGGCTGTTCATCATCTTCTCTACCTTCTGCGGATGCTTATGTCATTTGTTATTACCTTATCCTTGATCAGCATTTTTATTCGATTCGATTATTTTCACATTTTCGCACATTTTCACATTATGTTTGTGAAAGTGTGCAAACTGTTTCTCGTTATAAAACTCGCACACTTGCACACTTTTTACCAACTTCGGTTTTGGTATTTCTGTGCGATTTTGTGTAATCTTGATCCATCTCTTTCCTTGATCGCCTTGATTATATCCTTTGAATCTATTTTCATTCAACCCCCAATGGGTAACACTCCCATTTGTTACCTGTTACCCTGCCTCTCCCGTCATGAAATATCTCCATGGTTACAATTCCATCGCATTTTGATTACAATCCTGATTTGTTTCCTCTATGGGGACACTTGGACATTTTAATACTCCATATTTAGACACTTTATTTCGGCCTCGGTTTTGTCGTTTTTGTATAAGTGCATGGAGACACCGGATTGTATTACCTTCAAAAAATTGTAACGACCCTATTCATATTAGTTCTCTTTTACATTTTACGTTTTGGGTTGTAACGGCGTAAAGAATATCTCCCGATATAAAAGTGCTGTTATCTTTACGTTTTGTTTCATTCTTTTGTTTACATTGTTTGTAAAGGTGGAAAGTGTTTCTTCCGATTGAACCGTTGCTCCCACGATGGGTGTTTATTTTTTCTTATGCCATATTCGTTCAATTGTAATCATCATTCAACCAATTCATTTTTATGTTCGGGATGGGCATGTATTTTATTTATGACGAATTTGATTGTCAGTAAATTCATCGGAAGTTCGATTTCAGCCCGGCATTTCTCACACACCCCGACCGTTTTTTTACCGTTACGCAATAAATTAACCGCGTAATATACCATCCCGGGATTCTCTCTGAATGGCCGTACAATCCTGTTTTTGCAGTTGCTGCACTTACCATTTATAATTTTCGCTTTTTTATCCAGCTGCATTTCTATTTCCCCTGTACAAGCCGTGATGATGGAAACCTTTCATAATTGCTGATCGCTATTCCGCACCGTTCGTTATTACCCTAAAAAAGCCCTCTTCTCCGTCGAATTGACACCTGAATATTTTGTCAAAGTCATGAATGTTACTCCCCCCCGTTACCACCTTCTCTGCACATTTCAGTCCAGTTCAGTTCGGTAATAATTCTGAATTGTATGTCAAATCAGCGATACATTCCGGATCGACGCCGTTAATTTCCCGTGAGCATCCCAGCGGATGGACAAAATTGAGATAGGTTTCTTCATCTTCGAAAACCCTAAAGGGTGCAACATCGATTTTAGGCTGAGGGGTTCTTACCAGGTCGCAAATGATCTCAAGGCGTTGTCTGACCTTGTAAATGTAATCGTCTCTCATCGCTTCGAATTCGTGAATCGAAATCTCAATCTTATCAATTATGTAATTATGATCTTCGATCAGAAGGGATGTGAAAAGTGATTTTAAAGAAACATCCAGGATACCGATTACTCCCGTTTCATCCAATCTCTTCGGATTCCTGAAAACCGAATGATCGACCATTCCATGATTCAAGTCTAATAGCCAGTCCGGGATCTCATCGGATGTCATTCCCCGGTTATCGTGTAAAAACCCGATCAGGTATTCGATATTCAGGACTGTTCTTCTGTGCATAATCACTTTGCCATCTCCGCTAAAGATCAAGAAATGTCTTTTAGCTGGTCATCTGTCTCTGTGTCATATTACATTAAGGTTATTTATTGTCATTAATTCGTGCGGATTCGCTCCAAGAAATCCTCGATCAATATTTTCTCTTGCGCTATTTTCTCTACCCGAATTTTTTCCTGTTCCTTGAATATCGTTCCAAAGATATCATCCATGGATGCCCGTACAATCCGTAATCCTATCCCCGGCTCCTTAATCGCAACCTCAGGGTATTTCTGAATGAACCGCCTGATCGACCGTTCCGACACATCCAGATAAGCGGCTGCTTCTTTAATCGACAGCAGCGCCTTATGGCCCCTGATTTCAATCAGGATTTTGTTCAATAATTCTTCTGTTCTCGGCATTTCAGCCTCCTTTTTTAAATGGTTAAAAAAATAATTAATAGATAAAAACATTTATATTATCGATATTTCTCATCAACTCATTTAATACAGCCGTTACAATCAAGATAACAGGAAAAAAGTTCATTTGCCACAGGTGAGGGCGTTTTCCTATAAATCATCTTTGCATTTCCTTTTCAGAATCAGACGTTCCAATTCGGGCTTTTGGGTTTGCAGGTACTTCCCGATCCATTCAAAGTCTTTGCAGAGTCTTATCATGAAAATGATTTTCATACCGTTAATAGTTCTGGTTGAATATATCCTGTTTTCCTGAAGCCATAATATCACCCCGGCAATTGCGCCCAGCGGACTTAATCTGAATATGATGGGTGATAAGATCAGGATACATTCAAGTTCCTCTACGCTCTCTATTCCGTGTTCCTGAAGTACTCTGCGATACTCCTCTTCGGTACTCATAATTTCTCTCCAATCGCGGCGGTTCGGCGGGCCAATGTTGACTTTCGTTTGTCAAAATTTCCTTCTCTTGTATATAATACATGCAGGTTTTGAATTGTCATTTTTACCCTCTCAAAGGTTATCTTTCAGTAACGAATCTTGCGTTCATATCTCTGGTCGAAAAAGATTATCGACAGATCAATCTCCGGAATATCCGTGGATAATTCTTTCAGTTTCACGAGACCGGACAATTCGTACAGTTTTTCGTATTGTACCGGCAGTAGCTGCGTCATTTGATTCTTATATTGCAGGTAAAGTACCGAATCACACAAGAGGGGTGATTTCAGGAAAGCCGTCAACTCGGTAAAGCCCGTGAATTCCGGCACTGATACATAGACCCGTAAATCTCCGATTGGTCCCTGCTGAGCGATCCATTCGTATTCGATGCTGATAGTGTCATCATCCGGCTTTACCGGATTTTGACATAATACACAGATAAAAAGAATGCTTAGAAGTAATAACTTCCTCATGGTAACTCCCTTCGTTTTATCATTCAACAGTTTCTCTCTTCCGGGGACTCTATCCCGTGTTTTTGCATGATTTCTCTTAATGTATTCTTATATGGCATATCCCGTCCTTTTTTTCATATAATACATTCCGTTCCAGATTTGTCACTTAATCACGATTAGTTGCGGATATAGGCGGCTTGTCTGAATGATATTCATATTTAAAAACAGATAAACGTGATCCAATATTTTCAATAAAGAGGAAAGCGCATCCTTGCAGATTTTCTCGTCGAGAAGGTCTGTATCAGATTATCTAAAAATACTCCGTATACCCTTTTGGTATACCCTGTATTTGTTTTTCTAGTCGGGAGAATTGTTGTGCAGCTTAACTGTCACGCCAGAAGTTGCGGGTTCGAGTCCCGTCGGCCCCGCTTCGTTTCAAAAAAGATCAACTTTGTCCATGGATTTCTACGTCTACATCATTTATTCTCAGTCCAGAGACAGATACTATATCGGCTACAGCCACGATCTCTCGCTACGCCTGATTCATCATAACGACGGCTGGACAAAATCGACAAAGTCCGGCATCCCCTGGAAACTGGTCCATTCAGAAAAGTATAAATCCCGCGCCGAGGCTTTGAAACGGGAAAAAGAGATCAAGCGCATGAAAAGCAAGACATATATCGAGGAGCTGATTCGATTACCTTGATCTTGCCGGAAGTTGTCCCGATCCATCGGGAAGTCCCGTCGGCCCCGCTTCGTTTCAAAAAAGATCAACTTTGTCCATGGATTTCTACGTCTACATCTTTTATTCTCAGTCCAGAGACAGATACTATGTCGGCTACAGCCACGATCTCTCGCTGCGCCTGATTCATGAAAACGACGAATGTATTAGATTGTGACGATTAAAAGCTGTGTCTACATCGAAAATTTAAATAAGGCGGGAAGAGTCGCGGCGTAATTTATTGTTCCGTTGGATCGCCTCATTTCCCAAAAGTAAAACCAGAGTATTCGCAATACCCCGGTTAAAGTCCATCCAAGAGACCGCCACGACGAAAGATTTTATCTCTTCTCCATGCGGTACTCTTTACCCTCCAAAATAAAGATACCGTAATGGATTACCGTAGCCGGGCTAACGTCTTTCGGTGCCACAAAAATCAGGTTGACGCTCTCGTCAGGTTTCAGATCCATCGGAAAATAGCTTTTGCTGGATTCTTTAATGGTGTATCGCTCCATATTATCCGCCTCAATCACAAAATCAAATTCATCGTAGGTAATATAGAGGTTGTGTTTTCCTTTGTTAATTAGCAACACATCGAATCCGTAGCCGACATTGGCCAGCTGTCGTGCAACACTTGCCACCAGGAGATTATCATCTTTGTAGATGAAAGTTGCCCGGTCCAGAGAACTCTCACTCAGCGGCAACATCGATCCACAGGAAAATAAAAATAGAAAGGCCAAAAGCAGCAGCAATGCTTTCTTCACAACTTCACCCCCTTGAATTAGTTACAGAAAACGAAATGGCCGTATTCTTCGGCTTCCTTGTTTCACCCAAAAACTGTAAATAAACAAACCTACTTAATATCGTAAATCTAAAATCATATGCAATTTTTTTATTTCAAAAAATATGCATTTTTTAAAAATTCTCCAAATATAATTAGAAGGAATTTATCAACTCGGACGAATTTACGAAATTTACTGGTCAAATTGAGGATTGGCTCCCGGGCATACGCAGTAGCTGCTAAATAATCCACTCTATCCGACAACCTTTCCCGATATGGCAATTCTAATGAGAAGGCAGTAGGGAAGCATAAAGGGAAGCTCGAATAAATAAATTTGGATTTTTTGTGACCGCCTACCCAGGCGCAGAGATGAAACCCTCTACCGCTACCGGCAGATCCAGGGCAACCGGCAGTAGAGGGTTGCCATTGCGTGCGCCAGCCCTTCCATACCAACGCCCCCTCTGGCCGACACGCCGAGTTGTTAATGAGAACTGAATAGATCGTTTCAAATATAAATAAGCATCGGGTGATCTCATCCAAAATCCAAACAAACACAACCCGGGAGGTTTTCATGAGAGAGGTCGTCCTATCGATCCCGACTGTCGAGGCCGAACAAAACATCGAAATCGAAGTCCATATCAACGGACGTAAAAAGACGCTGACGTATCGCGTTGAGCTGATCGCCTTTGACAATGAGCAGGCCAGCTCCTCCGAAAAAGTCGAAGTCCTGCGGCACGTCATCAAGGAACACGATCAAGACTGGAGGCTGGTGCAGATCGGTATTCCGAAGGGCAACACCATTCCGATCATGTTCCGTAAAATGCAGCCGCCGCCGGCCTGATACAAATCATTAAAATAAACCGGCCGGTCGCCGTGTCGGGAGCACTCAGCCGTTGGGTAGTCACCGCTTTATGCGTCGTTGCCGTATAAACGTATGCGTGTAAAAATGAGCGTGCGTGCAAACAATCAAGACCGGGAACACTGCTCTGTAAACACTCGAAGATCGCCGTGAATTCCACGAAAGGTGAAAAGGAGTGTGTGGACAATAGAGAAATATCGGCAATTGCGATTATCGGAAAAACCTCCGATACGAACATTCCTGACTAAATTAACGCCCGAAATTTCCGATTTATGCTTAAATTCCGTTTGATCTGAATCCAGATCGATTCGGGAGGAATTGACATGTATATAAAAATATTTGCCGTCGGCGGCACCATCGATAAAGTCTATTTCGATCAAAAGAACAGCTACCAGGTTGGTGAACCGAAAATCCGCGAAATCCTCGAAGAGGCCAATGTAACCTTCGAATATGATGTCGAGCCATTGCTGTCCAAGGACAGCCTGGATATGACCGACACTGATCGCGACCTGATTTACAATAAGGTCAAAGCCGATCCGAATCCGTTGATCGTGATCACCCATGGCACGGACACCATGGTTATGACCGCCCAGCATCTCGAAGGGATCGAAGGTCGGACGATCGTCTTGACCGGATCGATGCAGCCGGCGCGCTTCCGCAGTAGCGACGCGACCTTTAATATCGGCTGCGCCATTGCCGCTGTGCAGACCTTGCCGAAGGGTGTATATATTGCGATGAACGGGCGCGTTTTCCGACCGCAGGAAGTCCACAAGAATGTCGATCGCGGTATTTTCGAAATAATTTAGCCGGCGCCAAGCACTTCAAATTGCAGGAAAGTTCAAAAAGCGCTGTGCTGATTCACAGAATAATAATTTCAGTACAGTACTAGTGTCATGTCACTTGTAATATGACGTAATTATCATTAACTTTACCATAAG
>CAZPRY010000019.1:0-69492 GCA_964589175.1 uncultured bacterium | reverse complement strand
GGCTGTCTCTTCTATTTGTAAATCATAGGACATTTATTCTGAGAATCGCTATAATATGCCTCTTGTGATTTTTTTTGTGTTTTCATTAAGCCATCCTCCCATTGCATTTATCTGCTCAATTGTGTTGAATCCGTCGCTTAGCACGTTTCCGCTTTCTTCATATCTTGCAGGCCCATAGATTATCACTGTGTCGCTTAATGCCTCTGCTGTTGGGGCAACATAAATGTTTTCGTCAGCAAGTGATGGCTGCAGCGTGATGCCTGATTCAAAGTGTCCCTGCTTTACAAATATCAGGTATTCAAGGCTTGAGCTTGCTTCAATGCGGAACTCTCTGTAGCGGTCCGTCGTGGCCGTATCCTTCCCGAAATAGGAGATGATCGTGACAGAATCCAGCGGCAGGGCAGTCCAGTGATTGGAAACGGAACCATCAACCTTTTTAAGAGGATCGAGCGTCAGATCGATTATTCCGTCAGTGGAAAGTGAATCCCGCATCACCGCAGCGACTCTCGGATGGGTCAGGCCGTTGTTGACCGCACGGAGCCGGTAATCGCTGATATCGGCGGGTTTACTTAGTTTTCCTGCTGTGCCGGGGATGGGTTGATTTCCGGTATCCAACGTTATTTCGCTCTCCGTTCGAGAGACGGCTCCACGATCGTTTTTAACCAACGGTTCGACGAAAACGCCACATTCGGTTTTCAATCGCAGAAAATAGAAACCGGCGGCGGCATATCGACCGACTTTATTCATACCGTTCCAGGATACCTTGTTTGTTCCTTCCCTCATGATTCCGTCATAAAGTGTGCTGACCCGAAAACCCCTGAGATCAAGGATGTCGATCCTGACATTTTGGGGACGATCCAACCGGATATAAACACTCGTGCCGGGATTGAAGGGTTCGGGAAAATTGTGACTCAGAAAAACCGTCCGCGGGATACTCTGATTTGGATCTTCCGCCCAGTCTATCGACGTAAAATTCCCGAATCTACCGTCTGCTCCTGTCATATAGGAGAAGTCGATATTGCCGCTGTTTTTGTTGATGAAATGGATATCCAGATTCTGAATGGGAACACCCTGTGGGGTATGGGCGACACCGCCGAATTCCTCCGCCAGCAACGCCGGAAAGAGAACCACAGAAAGCACACAGATAGAAAGCGCAGAGAAAAGGATTCTGTGTTTTTTCAGGTATCTGCGGTTCAACGAAATAAACGCCATGACGGCCGAATTCTTTTATAAGATCATTTAATTTAAATTCTTCATTATTTAGGTTATTGTCAAGTTTTATGTAAAACGAATACTCTTGTTCGTTTATTTTTTTCTGATTTGTTGGAAAGGATGCAGACAAGAGTGTTTGCATTACGAGGTTCTGTCAGGCCTGTAAACCGGAATGATTGCACGGTATTTATTGCACCGGGCGGATAATAATTCATCCAATATTTTAATTATTTGCATAAATTACCGCTTATGGTAAATTACACATATGAAATACCAGGAAATCCTCCGCATTTTTCGAAATCGCCCGCTTTTTGAGTCCCGCGAACTTGATGTTTTCTTCGATGAAGCACCCGAACAGATTCGCGCAAGATTATCACGATGGGTTGCGCAAGGCAAGCTCGTTCAAATCCGCCGTGGAGTTTATCTTTTACCGGAGGAATTCCAAACCGTCCGGATTAATCCATTCAACGTAGCCAACATTATCTATCGCCCTTCATATATCAGTCTGCATACCGCACTGGAATTCTATGGACATCTTCCGGAAAAAGTCTTTGAAAATGAATCCATCACAATTCATCAAACCCGGAAATGGCATATTCCGCTCGGTGTCTTCTCCTACCGCAGTCTGGATCAAAAACGTTTTTGGGGATACTATTTGCACAGCAGTATAAACAATAACAAACCAAGTGAAACGGCTTTTTTTATCGCCTATCCCGAGAAAGCGCTACTGGATCTGTTTTACCTGAGTCCCGGGAAATGGACTGTCGACTGCTTACAGGAAATGCGTTTCCAGAATCTGGATTCGCTTGACCGGGATCGACTGTCTCAATTTACCGAGAGATTCAATAGTCCGAAAGTAACAAACGCGGTGAGGATTCTCATCTCTCAAAAGGAGGAATGGATTTGAAGGAACAGGCTTTGCAGATCGCCCGGCAAACACCCGATTCACGCGAGGCTCGAAACCGGTTGCGGGAATATCTACAGCATGTAATTTTGCGCGAGATTTTCGAACTCAACGGAGGACGTTTTCTCGTTTTCCACGGTGGAACTGCGCTTCGAATTGTGCATGGACTGCGCCGTTTTTCCGAAGACCTTGATTTCCACACCTCAACCGGAACCGAGAGGGATAAAGTTCGGACCATCATGGAAAAAATTCCGAAACGTCTGCACCGGAATGGGTATGCATTGACCGTTAAAAGCGATTTGACGAAGACAGTGCACTCGATGGAACTACGATTTGAGGAATTGCTCCAGGAAACGGGTTTATCCGTACACTCCAATCAAAAACTGAATGTCAAAATTGAGATTGATACAACTCCTCCTGTTGGATTCGGGACGTCGCGGTCGATTATCAATACGTACTTTCCATTCGCCTTGCTTCACCACGATCAGCCCACATTTTTGGCTGGGAAAATCAACGCCGTTCTGACGCGCGCTTACAGTAAAGGGCGAGATTATTACGATCTCTTTTTCTATCTTAGCCGTTGGAAAGAGATTCTTCCCAATTTTCCATTTCTCAAAGCTGCCCTCCTACAGGCGAATTACCATGGAGAGGAAATGGCAGCAGGGAACTGGAAACAGGTACTCCTCCAACATATCCAATTGCAAAAAATGGATGATATTCGTAAAGACTTGAGTCCGTTCATTGAAAATCCGGCGGAAATGGACCTCATCACCTTGGACAACTTTCGCAACTTATTGACTTCATAAAAATTCGTTTGACCGCGGACCGCCCCAGATCATCCCAACAAAAACTCGTCAGCCAATACTTTTGTTCGATTTGGCTTTTTTACGTATGTGTTGAAGAAATCATGCAAACAAGAGTGTTTGCATTACGGGGTTACTTCCGAACGACGGCAATCTTCCCCACCGCCGTATCCCCTTCATCCGTATAAGCCACGCAGATGTAAACGCCGCTGCTGACATAATCGCCCTGGCGGGTCTTACCATCCCAAAATGCCTGTTGCCCGATGACCGTACCGTTCCGTGCGTATAAATGCCGGATAAACGTTCCGTCCAGCGTCATGATTTTGACTTCGGATTCCTGCAACAATCCGTCGATAATCAACGGTTGCGCCGCTGGAATTTCAAACGGCTGCGGGAAAATTTTTAACTCTTTATACTTTTCGCCGAAGACCGCATAGGGTGACTTATAGACCGAGATGCCTTTGCTGGTAGCAATGTATACAATTCCCTGCGGATCGTAGAAAGCGATGTCCAGGATCGTGTTGTCGATCAGACCGGAATTATTGGTTGTGAAGCCTTCAACATCGTTGAGCCAGATACCGCTGGACGTGTAAACCTTAACTCCGGAGCCGACCGTACCGATCCATTTGTTATTCAGGCCGTCGATTCTGATTCGGCATTCTTTCGAAAACGGCACACTCGTCAAGACAGGGTCTTCTATACTGTAGAAATAGGAACTCGGAAAATTTCGGGCAATGACAGCTCGCTGAATCCCGGCTGTGGTCATGATCCACAAATCGTCATCCATATCGAAGGCCAGTGTGTAGACCGAAGGATCGGCCAGTCCACTCGACGTGCTGATGTACCACCACTCATCATCGGATTTGTCTTCCAGCGTCCCATGGTAATCCAGCACGGCAATCCCGCCGTTGGAAGCCGCTTCGCCGCTCTGCACCTCGGACCCAAACCAGATTCGGCCTTTCGAATCGAAATCAATCGCAGTAATAAAATAATTGAGGTAACCGTGCGATTCGCTCGTATTGAAATGCACCCAGCGATCATCGGCGGTCAGTACGGCCACAACCTGATTATTCTGCGCATAGTGATTGGCTATCCAGAGATTATCGAGCGAATCCCTGGCCATGAAGGCAACGGCTACAAAATCGGCTGTCCCGCCCCGGCCCGCCGATGCTGCAAAATTCCCGTCCGTCGTATCGTAAACGACAAAATGCTCCAGGTCGTCGCGATCGAATCTCAACATGCCGCCGCCGCTTTGACTGATATATGAACCATACAGAGTCGCGAAATACTCGCCATCTCCGCGTTCCAGAATTGTGTAGATACGACCGCTGCCTCCGAGTGAGTACCGGATCGTATCGGCTACCCAATAGTTCCAGTCGGCGTCCTGGTGATCGTGCAGACCGGTCAGCGTTGCCGAGGCGGAGATGTTATACCATCCGCGGGATGTGAAGAAGCTGATTCCGCTGCGGGTTCCCCCTACCAGGTTTCCCGAATCGTCAACGTAGAGCGAAGTGTAAATATTGTCGAGAACCGTATTCGGGATATAGAAATTTTTCATCCCGTTCGCCATAAACCCGATACCGTTGCCCGACGTAGCGCTCCAGAATCCGCCGTTCTCATCAGCTATCGTCTTGGAAATATCGCCCGTACAGAGCTGCCGCCAGCCGCCGTCAGCCTGCAGCTCGTAGTTGCCTTTGGTCGTCGAAGCCAATAGCACGCCATCCGGGCCAAACAGCAGCGAATTGATATTCCGGTACAGCCCGGCATTCAACAGAAATGCCTTGTCTCCCCGGATCCGGTAGATGCTCTGATCCAGATTTGTATACAAGCGGCCCTCACGATCGGACACTATCACGGAGCTGCTTTTTCCGGTTGGCGCCACCGTTTTCCAGGCGGCGGGCGATTTCAATTCCGCCTTCCCCGGTTCGGCATACAAAACGCCGGAATCCGTTGCCAGCCAGAGTGTATCGCGAATCACGGCAATATCGTTCAGCCCCATTATATTCAGCGGAAAATTGAAGTAAAAATCCTTGTAGCGGTACGTATCGCCTTCCGCTCTGAAATGCAAAATGCCCCAATCGACATTCTGCTGGAAGGCCGCATAGACATCGTTGCCCCGGAATGCGAAAGCGACGATCGAGGTCAGGCGCTCGCCCCATACCTTTTCATCAAAAACCTGTAGAATTTCGCGCTTCTCCATGTCCCAGCGATACACCTCGCCAAAGGGGGAACTGGTACCGAGCCACAGAACACCCTGGCGGTCCCTGGCCAGGCATCGCAAATCCAGACGGGCAAGCCCGTCCCGCTGGCCGTAGACATTGAAGGTCTTGGTCTGCCGGTCGAATTCGACCAGTCCGCCGCTGCTGGCCGCGTAAATGTAAGTCCCGGCAGTGTCGAGATCACGGAGAAAGCGACTGGATGCGTAAGCATCCCACTCCCCCACCCGCGATTGACCGAAAGCCGCAGTCAGCCCCGCCAGGCAAAGCACGAAGAGAAAAACGTAGCGACCGCGCCTAGGCATTTTTTACTGCATCCAGAAGATTGATCATCTCCATCAGACTAATCGCTGCATCCCAGCCCTTGTTACCGGCTTTAGTGCCCGCCCGTTCCAGGGCCTGTTCGATGGAATCGGTGGTCAGTACGCCAAAAATTACCGGTATGTCGGCTTCCATGGAAAGCCGCGCGACGCCTTTGGATACCTCGGCGGCAACGACATCGAAATGCGGCGTTGCCCCGCGGATCACGGCCCCCAGACAAATTACACCGTCAAACTTCTTCGTTTTGGCGACTTCCAGGGCAACCTTGGGAATTTCGAAAGCGCCCGGCACCCAGAACAGGTCGATGGCATCCTCCGCGGCGCCATGCCGGCGCAGGCAGTCGACCGCCCCTTCGATCAGTTCCTTGGTAATCAAATCATTGAACCGGCTGGCAACCAGCGCGATCTTTTTCTTTGCGGCATTTAAGGCCCCTTCATGTACTTTCATTTTTCTCACCTATTCGTTCTTTAAGATTAAATGTCCAAACCTATCTCGCTTCGTAGTCAGATATCTTTTATTCTCGGGATTGGGCGGTATTTCCACCGGAATCCGCTCCACGATTTCAAGGTTATAGCCCTGCAGGCCGATGACCTTCTTGGGATTGTTGGTCAGCAGGCGCATCTTGCGAATTCCCAGGTCGGAAAGAATCTGGGCCCCCATCCCGTAGTCGCGCAAGTCGGGTTGAAATCCGAGCTTCACGTTGGCTTCGTAGGTATCCAGGCCCTCGTCCTGAAGTTTATAGGCCATAATCTTGTGCTTCAAACCGATACCGCGCCCTTCCTGGCGGAGATAGAGCAGCACCCCGCGTCCCTCAAGTGCGATCAGTTCCAGTGCTTTTTCGAGTTGCTGACCGCAATCGCAGCGCAACGACCCCAGCACATCGCCGGTCAGGCATTCCGAATGAACTCTTACCATAATCGGTTCATCGGCGGTGACATCGCCCATCACCAGCGCGATATGCTCTTTGCCGGTCAGCTGATCATAGAATACGATGATCCGGAATTTGCCGTATTTAGTTGGTAATTCGGCATCGCTGATACGTTCATAAAAACGCTCATGCTTGCGCCGGTATTCGATCAGATCGGCGATGGTAATGATTTTGATATTGTGTTTTTGGGCAATGGCGATTAATCTTACACCGCGTGCCATTTCCCCGTTGTCATCCATAATCTCGCACATGACGCTCACCGGCGCCAGGCCGGCGATGCGGGCCAGATCGACACTCGCTTCCGTGTGCCCCGCCCGCCGCAGAACGCCGCCGTTCTTGGCGATAATCGGAAAGATATGTCCCGGCCGTCCCAAATCTTCAGGTTTCGTCTGAGGATCCGCCAGGGCCTTGATGGTAATATAGCGATCATTGGCGGAGATACCGGTCGTGGTACCCTTCACGGCATCGACACTCACCGTGAATTTGGTATTATGCAGCGCCGTGTTATCGGTGACCATCAGATTCACATTGAGTTCTTTTACCCTTTCTTCGGTCAGACCGACACACATCAGGCCACGGGCATGAATCGCCATAAAATTGACGGCCTCCGGCGAGATTTTCTCAGCGGCCATTATAAAATCGCCTTCGTTCTCGCGGTTTTCATCGTCCACGACGATCAGAAATTTTCCCGCTCGAAAATCCTCAACAGCTTCGTCGATTGTATTGAATTGCATTGATATCCTTGTTTATTTTCGATAACCCCATTCCCGCATTCCCTGCGAGATGGTTTTCTTTTCATCCTTCCGATCCATGAAGTTTTCGACATACTTAGCCAGCATGTCAACCTCTACATTGACCGAATCGCCGTCCTTTTTCAAACCCAGGCTGGTATCGCGCAATGTAATCGGAATCACTGCAACCGTGATACTTTCCGAATCCATCGCCGCCACCGTTAAACTGATCCCGTTCAGGGCAATTGAGCCTTTGGGAACGATATATTTCTTGAGTTCGGCAGGAATGCTAAAGAACAATAGGGCCGATTCTCCCTGTATTTTTTTCGAGCGTAATTTAGCGACGCCGTCAACATGTCCCTGCACAAAATGACCGCCAAAACGACCATCGGCGCGCATGGCCCTTTCGAGATTGACAACATCTCCCTTTCGAAGCAAATCCAGCGTCGTGCGCTGCAACGTCTCCCGAACCGCCTGGACAGTGAATACATCCTTGCCAATCGTCGTAACGCTCAGGCAGACCCCGTCGATGGCAATGCTGTCACCGGGGTGCGTATCTTCGATCACTCTTTGCGCCTGAATTTCGAATTGCTTGCCGGACGCATTCGAGCTGATGTTCTTAATCTTGCCGGTCTCTTCGATAATTCCCGTAAACATCAGCGCAGCTTCCCCCGTAAGAGCACATCCGGCCCCAATGGCACCGGCTGCTGCCAGGCGAATTGAATCGCCTCATCCAGCGTACGCATAAACCCGCTGAAAGCGAAGATGCCCTCGCCGATGATTTTCGGCGCGATAATATATTGAAGCTCATCGACCAGCTTTTGCGTCATGAGCGAGCCGGCCAGCTGTCCACCGCCTTCGCAGTAAATGGAAGTAATCCCGAGCTCGGCCAGTTTGCGCAGGGCTGAGGACAAATCGATCCAGCCGAAGTCGTCTGGTTCGGCCGGGATAACGGTAATGCCCGTATTTTGCAGTTCCCCGGCTTTTTTGTTTTTATTCGTTTGCGTCGTCACCACAATGGTTCTTTTACGAAAGTCGTCCGAACATAGTTTCATGCGGTACGGAATATTCAACAGGTCGTCCAGGACAATCCGGTACGGAATATAGCCATCCTGCTTTTCGGGCAGCAGGGACGGATCGTCTTTCATGACGGTTCCGATCCCGACCATAATCGCATCATAACGGGTGCGCTCCTGCATCACAAACGCACGCGCATCCGGGGAGCTGATCCACTGGCTTTTTCCGGTAATATCGGCGATATAACCGTCAGCGGTTACAGCCAACTTCAGGGTCACCCACGGCCGGTTTTCGCGGATGTACTGATTAAATCCCTTGTTCAGTTCACGCGCCTCGTTTTCGAGAATTCCGACTTCGACTCCGATCCCGGCGGCTTTCAATTTGTCGACACCGCGCCCATTGACATTGGGATTGGGATCGATCATGCCAATGTAAACCTTTTCGATCCCGGCCTGGATGATTGCATCGACACAGGGCGGGGTTTTACCGTAAAAGCTGCAGGGTTCGAGATTGACGTATAATACGGCGCCACGCGCCGCTTCGCCGGCTTGTGACAGGGCCACGACTTCGGCGTGCGCTGCTCCGAATCTTGCGTGCCAGCCTTCCCCGAGAAGCAGGTTGTCTTTGACAATCACGGCACCGACTACCGGGTTGGGGCTGGTGTACCCACGACCCTTCTCAGCGAGATCCAGCGCTTTGCGCATCCATTTTGGGGGTCTGATCATAAATAAAAATCCCGGACGTTTCCGGGACTATTGCTTTATCTCCTCTCATCCGGACTCTTACCGTCGGTGCCTGAATTTCGCAGGCTCAATCCCTTATTTCCAGGGATTCGTGGACTTTCACCACCGGTCAGGAATTGCGCCCTGCCCCGGAGATCGAATCGAATTTACATTCCTCAATCCGTTTTTGCAAGTCGTGAAAATGAAAGCCGGATAGAATAGATAGCGTGAGTTCTTGGGGTAATTAATTTACTGAAAGCGGAGTATTTTTACTTCTTCAGACCGTCCAGAAGCAGGTCGATGCTGTCCTTCAATTCACGTAAAGAGAAGTCCTCGGTGATCGAGACCTGGATGATAAAGGCCCGGATCAATGAGAAGAGAACCCAGGCCATATTCTGCGTATCATGCTCTTTCAGTTCACCCGTCTCGATGCCTTCTTTGAGGAGTTGCTGCAGCAATATCTGCAACGTGAGGGTTTGTTCATTGATTTTGGCTTTTAACGCCGTTTTTCTACGCTGCATCTGCAGAAGGTAATTCACGACGACAATCATCATCTTTTTCTTGCGATAGTAATCCCGAAACGCTTTGTATATCACACTGCGAATTTTATCGATGGAGCTGGCGTCTTTCTCGAAAACGATATTAATATAATCCGATTGAAGCTCTTTATAGACTTTATCGAGAACGGCCATAAAGACTTCATCTTTGTTTTTAAAATACTGGTAAATCGTCGTTCGGCCCAGGCCGCACTGCTCCGCGATTGTAGCGAACTTGGTTTTCTGGTAGCCGTCCCGAACGAATAATTCGGTAGCGGTCTGTATGATTATCTCTTTGCGTTCGGTATCGTCTACAATCTTAGGCATAAAGTACTTTTATTTTGACATTTTTACAATTTATGTCAATAATATTTTATAATTCCAAAACCATAATAGCAAACAAAAACCGTGAGGCAGATCTACTTTCCGCCACTTTACTATCAAGGAAATCAACATCCATATGATCTTGTCAGCCTGAGCCTTATTATTTCCGGAATTTTCTGCCTTGCTTCTTCCCTTCAGGTGTCAGGTTTGAGAACCTGACGGAACGCGAGGTGACTTCTCGTTTATCGTAAGATTTTATTTGGGCGGATCAGTAGATGCTGGGTCTTCCGAAAGACTATCGTGATTATCCGGAATCAGTAATTTGTCGACACTCAACGGTACAATTTCTTCTTCGGATAACGACCCTAAGCTCGAATCGGCAGATATTTCCTGTGACAAACTATCCGCTGCCGGATTTATCTCCGCGACGGAACTGTCGGCCGCGGCGGGATGTGCTTCACCGCTCTTTAATTGATAGTAGGTCAACGTGTCGATATACCCGGTCTGCATCAGCCAGCGGAGCAGGCGTTTGCGGCGGGTTTCGGTGAACTTCGTACCGTCGTGAGGCGAATGCTTGCGCGGGCTGGGCAGGAGCGCCGCCAGGCGAGTGGCCTGGTCGACATTCAGGGCCGCCGCCGGAATCCCGAAATAGTACCGGGAAGCCGCTTCAGCGCCGAACAGGGCCGGACCAAACTCGGCAATGTTCAGGTACAGTTCCAGGATACGTCGTTTACTCAGGGTCCGGTCCATTTTGTAGGCAATGATGATTTCCGCAAATTTCCGGAACAGTGATTTTCTTGATTTCAGGTAGAGGTTCTTGGCCAGTTGCTGGGTGATGGTCGAGCCGCCCAGCGCGTATTCGCGGCGCTGGAAATTGGTTTCCATTGCGAATTTCAGGGCTTCCAGATCAATCCCGGGATGCGTGTAAAAACGGGCATCTTCCGATAGGATGATGGTATGAATGAGATGTTTGGAGATTTGAGACAGCGCCACAGGCTGGTAGCGTATTTCAGACTGTTTCAATTTCTTCTGAGCGGCGTAATCGCGCATCATCGCCGTCAACTGCGGATTCTCGGTTTTGAATTCACTTCCGTCGGGCAGCAGCAGCCAGGCACTCCCCAGTATAACCGCTGCGGCAAGGATAACAACAAGAAATCCGATGATACTGCGTTTGATGATTCGAAGGAGAACTCTATGCATCGGCCTCTGAATTGCGATCGGAATTACTCCTGATTTTCCTGTTCGGAAGATTGTCGGCACGGCAGGATGATGATTTTGGACGAATCACTTAACACAAGTTCAATCCCATAGCCCTGTGCACCGCCGCTGAAAATCCGCTGTCGCCGTTGTGGCGCGTGACTTCAAAGCGCTCTTTTAATACATCGGGCGCGTTACCGACGACATAACTGAGACCTGTCCAATGCAGCAGATCGAGGTCGTTGTAGTCGTTGCCGATTCCCAGGGTATGACCGCAATCGATACCCAGCCGGTCGCAGAGCCATTTTGCCGCCGCGGCCTTGGAAACATCGGCCGGGAATAGCTCCACCCACAGGGTTTCCCCATCCAGCGGCGAAGTCGTGCGGATAACCTTCAAGTCGGGCAGATTCTTCTGGAGACGTCCGTAATACCCGGCGCCATCGGGAATGATCGCGATGATTTCGCAAGCTGGGCGATCCCCGGGATCAGACGCCGTAAGCGGCGCATGATAGCCTTCATAAATTTGCAGGCGACGGTCGAAATCCGGGTTGTCCGGCCGGTTGCGTACATATAGGAAGCGGTGGCTTTCCGGAATCGGCTGCTGGATCATGAAATCGAGCTTTTCGCGGTTTAGCACGGAAACCGCCGTCTGCACTTCCGGCGCGCTAAGATCGTGCGAAAATATGAATTCTTTCGTCGACCAATCCATCACTCCGGCGCCGGAGGAGACAATCACGTAATCGACCGGGAAATCGTCGGGAATTACGCGCCGCAGCGAAAACGGCGAGCGGCCCGTGGCGATCACACGGACGATATGCTGCTCTTCCAGCCATTCCAGGGTTTGAAAATCGGTTTCGCTGACCATGCGATCCGGCCCCAGGAGCGTTCCGTCGAGGTCGGTGATAATCATCTGAACGGGCGTCGGGTTGAGATTGGTTTTTGATTTGTTCATCAAAGCAGAATTCCGGCGAATTTTTTTCAGGGTGTCGATTTTTTCAAGCGGCGCGGCTGCCCGCGCTGAAACAGAAATCCTTCCAGTGAAAAGAGGACCAGCGCCAACCAGATCAGGCTGAAGGAAATCAGCTGGGGAAGGCTAAACAGCTCATGATAGAAAAACACGCCAAGCAGAAACATGCCGGTCGGAGTAACATATTGAATCAAACCGACCGTCGTCAGGCGCAGACGCTGCACGCCATGGTTGAAAGCCAGCAGCGGAATCGCCGTCACCGGTCCGGCGATCATCAGCAGAACTGTCGTTTGCCAATCTAAATGGAGAAACGCACCGGCGCCCGAAATTTCGCGGTATAGGATATAACCCAACGCAAAGGGCAACAGGACCAGCGTCTCGGCGCCCAGTCCCGACAGTGATTTGATCTCCAGTTTCTTGCGGATCATGCCGTACATTCCGAAACTGAAGGCCAGCATAATCCCGATCCACGGGAAGCGATTGTAGTTGAAAGTCAGGTTGAGCACACCGGCCAGGGCGAACAGGATTGAGACATACTGCCAGGGCCGCAGACGTTCCCTGAAAAATATGTATCCCAGGATGACATTGAACAACGGATTGATAAAATAGCCCAGGCTGCATTCGACGATATAGCCGGCGTTGACGGCCCAGACAAAGGTCAGCCAGTTGAAACACAGAAACACCGCCGAAAAGACCAGCGCGATGCGCTTGCGCGAACTGCTCAATTGGCTCCGGAATTCATTCCAACCATGATTCAGGCTAAGTATGATTACCACGAAGACCAGCGACCAGACAACCCGGTGCGATAGCAACTCCAGGGATGGGACTTGCTTCAGCAATTTCCAGTACATCACCGCGACGCCCCAGAACAGGAATGCCCCGAGGGTCGTGACGAATCCGACCTTGGTGCGGGAATCGATCCGGTTGTTAAGTTTTAGCTGCATACGCTGCCGAATTTAACGCAAGCCTGCGAATAAAACAGTGATAAAGAATGGAATGTTGAAATGGTATATTTGTCAATTAGTTTAATGGTTGAATTCAATGAATTCGGGAAGAAGAATCCCTGAGGAATGACCGAATTGTAGCCGGATTGCGTGAATTTACTCCGACCACCATATCGCTCCGGAATCGTTTATTGACATTACTTCTTCCGATATATAACTTCAATTGCAGATAAAGCATGTTATGCTATGAAATAAGAAAGCGAAAGTGGTTTCATTTGAGATTCATCTAACGGATTAAAAGAAATGCAAGGCAGCATGATGCCGTTTATTTAAAGGTACGAAAAGGATGCGTCAAATTAATCATCAATTAAATAGGTTATTCATTACAGCACTTGGTTTCGGTTGCGTTTTTCTGCTAGTAGAGTGTGAAAAAGAAAAGAATCCAATAAAGCCTTCCCCAAATACTGATTTCTGTAATCCAACTCCTCCGGATTCATATCCAGGGAGGATAGGCGAATGGGAACTTACCGGTCTAAAAAGTGACAGTATTAATCCGATTAACGTCATATCCATACATCCTGAAAAACCCTATATTTTATTTGTAGACACTACCTATAATTTTAGTAATAATACCGAGGCTCACCTCTTTAGAAGTGTTGATTACGGCACAACCTGGGATACTCTCGGGTACGCTTTTGGAAATGGCGCAAATTTCAATGATATTACCTTTAATCCATCCAATCCTAATATCATTTATGTGGTAAACGGCAAAGTTTTATTTAAAAGCAACGATTGTGGCGAAAACTGGGAAGATATAACCGGTAATATACATGTTGATTGGGAGACTGATATTCGTGATATAGCCATAAATCCCGAGAATACTGATATGCTTTATGCCGGTACAGGTGGGTTTAATGGAGGTCATTTATATAAAAGTTTGGATGGAGGTAATCACTGGAAAAGACAAGAATCGGATGTTGTAAATGGACCTTATTGTATCACCTTTGACCCTAAAAATTCTAATATTATCTATGTGATAGTAGAGTGGATTGGCAGTATCGCAAAAAGCATAGATGGTGGCGAAAATTGGACATATACAGGTTTGCATAATACCGGTCTTATGATTTATGACATCTTAATCGACGATGAAAACACAGATATTATTTATGCCGCAGTGGATCATTTCTTCTTAGATCCTGAATTTGATACTGACCTAGGTATAATGAAAAGCAAGGACGGCGGCATTACATGGGAAAGATTTAATAACGGGCTACCGAATGATAAAAATTTTAAACCGCATAGGATAATTAAGAATATTAATACTGGTGACCTTTATCTTACACTGACTTTGGGTAATGGGGGAAATACATGCCTTTATAAGATGATCTCCGGTTCATCATCATGGGAAATAATAAATGAATGGCCAAGAAGCGATCCTCCTCAGGGTTCTATAATGTTATCTCCCACTGGAGAAATATTATACCTTGGCAGCAGAGGAATGTATAGAATGAGATTAAGTTAGATTATTTCAAAAGGAAGAGGATTTTAATAATTACCTTAGGAATTTTGAGCATTTCAATTTTGACAGAACGTAAACTCAAAAAATAGGGGGATTTAAAAATGCAAAAAACAAACAGCCTATTAAATACCTTTACATACGTATTTTTAATTTGGGCACTTCTGTGTTTAGTGTGGAATCACATCCAATCCGCCTAAGTGGAATAGGATAGTAATTCAAAAGTTTTAAAACCGTATTTCGCGGTTCGATGTTCTACCGACTTGTATGCCGGTTATTTGGAACGCATAAATTGCCAAACAATTCAGAAAGACGACCCGATACCAAAATCATCCGAATAATAAAAACCCGGCGAGTATCGCCGGGTCAAGACATTATGAATAGTCGAAAAGAGTACGATTTTTCAGATCACGAAACGACTTTGCCAATCCGGTTCCAGCGGATTTTATGGAATATGCGATACAGCGGAACGCTGCTGTCCCACGACATAAAAACGACCATCGCCTGGCCCAGAACCAGGTTGTCCGGCACAAGGCCCCAGTAGCGACTGTCGAGACTATTATCGCGGTTATCGCCCATCATAAAATAATGATCCTGGGTGACCACAAAATAGGCCGCCTCTTTGCCGTCGATGTACATTTTCGTGCCCGTGGACCGGAATTCTTTATGCGCCAGTTCCACGACATTCTTGATCATGTCGACCTGGTATTTACCGTACCAGAGCGTGTCGCCCTCGGCGGGCACATAGACCGGGCCGTAATTATCGGCGTTGCCGGAGCCGTATGGATATATGCCCGGTTCTTTCCAATAAGAGGGATATTTAATCGGGCGAATAAATTTGGAGTGTGGCGGATTTTCGAAGGTTTCGCCGCTGACATAGAGGGCCTTGCCCTTGACTTCCACCGTCTGCCCCGGACCGGCCACGCAACGTTTGACATAATTCAGCGCGGGGTCAACGGGATACTTAAAAATCACGATATCTCCTTGATGCGGTTTTTTGAAACCGGGCAATCGCAACGAGGGCACCTGAAAACCGTGGCGGGTCCAGGGAACGCCGATCCAGGTCGGTGTGCGCGCGCCGTAGACAAACTGGTTCCCGAGCAGAAAGTCGCCGGTCATGATCGTGTTTTCCATCGATCCGGTCGGAACCATATAGGAGGCCACGATCGTGGTTTTCAAACCCAGCGCAATCAGAATGATAACGATCCAGCTTTTCAGCTCCTGCCAGGCTTTATTTTCGGCTTTGGGAGTTTTCTTCTCTTCTTTTTTCATTTTTCCCTCGTTGTTAATCGCATCAAATCATTTAACCGTTTAGATTCAAAAAAGTTCAACGATTATTTGGGTATGATGCACAGAAATACCAGATCGTCCTGACCGGCATTGATAAATTGATGGACTTCATTCGGTTGCACGAGCACGACCATATTGGCGCTGATGGCGATTTCATCGTTCTCGCGGCGAACTTTGCCGCTGCCCGCCAAGACGAAGACTTCGTGCTCGAAGTTGTGCGTGTGGTAATAAGTATAACCGCCCGGCGCGATCGAAAAGCGGCGCATGATGAAATTGGGTGCCTGGTCGTCGGGGCCCAGAAGTATCTGCATCTGCACACCCTCCACGCCGTCGCCGGTCACGGGCGTTTTTTTCACCTGGCTAACTTTTTTTATAATCATGGTTTTTCTCTCCCAGAATATTGGCTAATTCGCCGATAATATAATCACTCAGAAACCACCCCTTCAAAGTCAACTGCAGCGAATCGTCCCGAATATACGCATATTCCCGAAAAAATCCTTCCCCCATTCGCTGCTCCAGTCGATCCGCAAAGTCCGCGAATGGCGCTCCGGTTTGCAGCTCGAATTCTTCCGCCCGGATTCCCTTCTTTGTTCGCAGACTCAGCATGATGTATTCATCGCGCCGATTCTGCGGGCTAAGCTTTTCTTCGCCTTCGACCGGTAATTTTTGGCTCTTAAGAGATTTCAGATAAGCATCAACACCCGCCATATTCCACTGCCGGCGGCCCCGGATGAATGAGTGCGCCGACGGCCCCAACCCGAGATAATCGCGGCCTTCCCAGTAAGCGGAATTATGCCGGGAGTGCGCCTGTGGTCTGGCCCAGTTGGAAATTTCGTAGTGCTCGAAGCCGTGTTCAGTCAAGGTCTCATGGGCCAGTTGATACATTTGCCATTGCACTTCGTCATCAACCGTCCGAATCTTCCCCGCATCCAGGAGTCGCTTCAAAGGCGTAGATTCCTCATAACTCAACGCATAGATCGAAAAATGATTCGCGGGAAACTGCAGGACTTTTTGCAGCGTGTCCGTCCAGGATTCAAGCGTCTGCCCCGGGATACCGAAAATCAGGTCGAGGTTTAAATTAGGAAATCCGGCTTGCGTAACGAGCTTGATCGTTCTGTAAAAATCGTTCACGCTATGAATGCGGCCCAGCGTTTTCAATTCACCGGTCTGCAGCGACTGGCAGCCGATGCTGAGGCGGTCAACTCCTAAGTTGCGATAAGCCTGTAAATCCTCAGCAGTGACGGATTCGGGATTGATTTCCAGCGTAAATTCCCGAACTGTATCGAGTTTATGGATAGTCTCGATTTTATGCAGAATCGTTTCGAGATTCCGCGGTCCGAGCAGGTTGGGACTGCCGCCGCCGATGTAAAGAGTATAGAGGCCGTCATAACTCCGCAGCAATTCAGAGGAAAGTTCAATTTCTTCGGTTAGAGCGATTGTCCATGGATCGATCCGGTCGAGACCGCGATCCTCCGACGCGAAGGCGCAATAGCGGCATTTCTGTATGCAAAACGGGAAATGGATATAGAGGCTGAGTCGGGAAGGCTTGCTGATCGTAACCCTCATTGGGCGGTGTTAGGTGTTTACCGGGGAATCCGGAAGATTCGATTCAAACGAATCTTGTGCCTGGATTTATCCCGTGAAAAATAAATCATTCCGGTCTTGCCGATCACGAGATTAAAAGGTACAAATCCCCAGTAGCGGCTGTCGTAACTGTCGTGCCGGTTGTCGCCCATCACGAAATAGTGATCCTGCTCCACCACATAAAAGGGAACGAGTTTTCCGTCGACGAACATCTCGGTCGAAGTGGCTTCAAACTGGTGGCCGGCCAGTTCCGCTACATTCCTGATGATATCCATATTCACTTCTCCCGGCCGCAGGATATCACCTTTGGCGGGCACGCGGACCGGTCCGTAGTAATCCCGGTTGCCGGCTCCTTCAGGGAAAATATCCGGCTCGCGCAGCGGCGACGCCAGGAAATTCCCGGTTAGAATTCCTTTCCCCGGCAGCGGATATGGCTTCTGATCCACCATGACCTGGCCTTTACGGATTTCAACGGTTTGCCCCGGTCCGGCGATACAGCGCTTGACGTAGTTGAAAGATGGATCGACCGGAAATTTAAAAATAATCAAATCGCCTTTTTCCGGTTTCCTTAAGCCGGGCAGGTGTTTCGAGGCCGTCCGAATTCCGATCGGTGTCCCGGGAATTCCGATGCGTTCCGGCAGACGGACGCCGTAGATAAATTTCTTACCCAGGAGAAAGTCTCCGCGCAGAATCGTATTCTCCATGGAGGCCGTCGGCACCTCATAGGCATCGACCAGAAAGACTTTTATAAACAGGGCAAAAAGGACCAGAAGCAGCCAGATACGAAACTGTCTCTTCAGCAAACTGCGATCCGGTCTCTGTTTTCTATAGAATTGACTCATACTCGAATTTATCCTGATAGCAAATGTTTTCTGTTATTCCAATTTAAAAGCGTGGGAATTTAATGGATTACTCCTTATGGAGATATAAAATTCTACGCCGTTACAATGACAGACAATCTTCGTGTGACTCGCGGCACCTTGAAGATGCGATTTGAATCCGAAATATTCGACCGGGTCCGGTATCAAAGAAAGCGGAAATCAGATGTATGGCTCTTAAGGCCGGAAGGCGTCCCGGATGTACTTTATCCGGATCCTGTCGCCTTCGATCTTGACCCCGGCCACATCGAAATGGCAATTCACATCCAGTTCGGGATGCCGGGCCAGATAGCCCTCTGCGATCATCGCCAGTTGCTGGCTTTTGCGTTCGTCCACCCAGGTTTCGGGTTCACCGAACACTTTGCGGCGCTGGGTTTTAACCTCAACAAAAGATAACTGATCGTCCTTCAGGACGATGATATCCAGTTCGCCGTAGGCACCCAGGTGAAAGTTGCGTTCCAGAATTTTATAACCTTTATTGTGCAGGTAACAGGCGACTTGATCCTCACCCATGCGTCCCAGATCGCGCCGGTTTTCGATCCGATCGTAATTCGGCAGATTTTCCCGGACGGGTTGGAATGAATAGCGGTGAATCGGGCTGGCCTTCAATTTCTGCAGCGCCGCCAGGTGAACCTGCGTCCCGTAGCCTTTATGCTTTTCGAAGCCGTAGCCGGGAAGCACCTGCGCATATTCCAGCATCAGCCGGTCACGAAATACTTTCGCGATAATCGAGGCGGCGGCGATGGAATAGCAGCTTTGATCACCCCCTACAATTGCGGTTTGCGGATATATTTTGTCCGGTATGGGCCGGCCGTCCACCAGCAGGTGTTCAGCCTTGACGCCCAGCCGTCCGACCGCCTGGCGCATGGCCTTATAGGTCGCCTGCAAAATGTTAATGCGGTCGATCTCTTCCGGTCCGACGATTCCGAGGCCCACCGCGGCGGCTTTCCCGCGTATCTCATCGTAGAGTCGCTCGCGCATCTTAGCACTCAATTGCTTTGAATCGCGGACCTGATCGATCATCTCCGATCCCGGGCCAAAAACGACGGCGGCTGCGACTACCGGCCCGGCCAGGGGTCCGCGTCCGGCTTCATCGATCCCGGCGACATGGATTTTGCCCTGCCGCCAGAGAGCCTCTTCGTTAGCCAGTGTGGGTTGGACTTTCATCGCGGGGAATTTACGGAATCCGGACACTTTATCAAAAAACGGCGCAACTCTGGAACCGGCCGCCCCGTTTCCGCCGGAAATTCCTCTTTTTTACCGGACCCTTTCGCACTCTTTCACCAAAATAGTAATATCATCGAGTATCAAGCAGTTGCCAAACTACTTGTTATTTGATCGATTGTTTTCTATTTTTTAATTAATAAAGCCCAGAGACTGGTTTACGGTATCATAAGATCTATGTTGATTCACCAAGTATTGATACAGCGCCAAAGTTTCACTGAACCGCTTACATTGAAGCCATGCGCCCGCTTGGGCCGTTCGGCTGTGATCAGGAATTAGAGAAGGGGATAGATAATACGCATGAAAATCCATGAGTACCAGGCGAAAGCGATTTTCCGGAACTTCGATCTGGCAGTCCCGCGGGGAAAACCTGCTTTCAGCAAAAACGAGGCCCTCGCCGTGGCGGCCGAACTGGGCTACCCCTGCGTGATCAAGGCCCAGATCCATGCCGGCGGCCGGGGTAAGGGTGGCGGCGTAAAACTTGTCAAAAACAACGCAGAGGCAATCGCTGCGGTTGATGCGATTCTCGGCCAACGCCTCGTCACGGCCCAGACCGGGAAGGCAGGGAAAATCGTTCGGCGTTTACTCATCGAAGAGGCCGTCCGCATCGACCGTGAATTCTACACCAGTATTATCATCGACCGCCAGAAAGCCGCCCCGGTCCTGATCGTGTCAACCGAAGGCGGAATGGAGATCGAGAAGATTGCCCTGAAAATGCCCGAAAAAATAATTAAGGAATATGCGATTCCGGGATTCGGTTTCGAGATGTTCCAATTGCGCCGGGTGGCCTGCCGCCTGACTTCTGACCGGAATCTGCTCAACCGTTTCGTCGATTTTTTTGCCCGGCTCTACACGATCTTCTGCGCTAGCGATGCATCGCTCGTGGAGATTAATCCGCTGGTCACTACCGAAGACGGACAGGTGATCGCCCTGGATGCCAAGATCAACCTGGATGACAACGCCGCCTACCGGCATCCCGAGCGAGCCGAACTGCGCGACCCAAGCGAAGAGGATGAAGCCGAAATAGAAGCCTCCAAGTACAAACTAAATTACATCCGTCTGGATGGAAATGTCGGCTGCATGGTAAACGGTGCGGGCCTGGCCATGGCGACCATGGACCTGATCAAACTTCAGGAGGGCAAGCCCGCCAATTTCCTGGATGTGGGCGGGGTTGCTTCCCCGCATACAATTGCCAATGGTTTTCGTGTATTGAGTTCGGATCCCAATGTCAAAGCCATCCTGATCAACATTTTCGGGGGGATCGTGCGCTGTGATCGAGTGGCGCTGGGCATCCTGGAAGCCCTCGAAACGGTCCGGGTGCAGGTCCCGGTGGTAATCCGGCTGGAAGGCACCAATGCCGAATTAGCCCGGAAAATATTGGGTGAATCCAGCCTGGATTTCAAGGTAGCCAACACATTTAAGGAAGCCGCCCAAATGGCCGTCGCGGCCACGATTAGTTGACGGAGGAGAGCAATGAGTATTCTGATAGAGAAAAATACACGTGTGCTCGTACAGGGGATCACCGGGAAGGAAGGCGCTTTCCATACCGGGCAGATGCTGCAGTATGGAACCCAAATTGTTGGCGGCATAACACCCGGTAAAGGCGGCCAGAAATCGGAACACGGACTTCCCATTTTCGATGCCGTGCGTGAAGCCGCAAAGGAAACCGGCGCGACCGCCAGCGTGATCTTCGTACCGCCGCGCTTTGCCGCGGATGCAATTCTGGAAGCGGCCGATGCCGGGCTGGAACTGGTCGCCTGCATCTCCGAGGGAATTCCCATCCAGGACATGTGCAAAGTCATCTATCGTCTGAAGAAAACCAAAACCCGTCTGATCGGACCCAACTGTCCGGGGGTCATTTCACCGGGTAAATCGAAAATCGGAATCATGCCCGGCTTCATTCACCGGGAGGGCTCGATCGGCATCGTTTCACGCAGTGGCACGCTGACTTACGAAGCCGTTTCACAGGTCACGGCCCGGGGTCTGGGCCAGTCGACCTGCGTCGGGATCGGCGGCGATCCGGTCATCGGTACTACTTTTGTCGACCTGCTGCCCCTCTTCGAAGAAGACGAACAGACGGAAGCCGTGATTCTGATCGGTGAAATCGGCGGAAATGCCGAAGAGGAAGTGGCCGATTTCGTTTCCAAAAAATTCTCTAAACCGGTGATTGCCTTCGTCGCCGGATCGACGGCGCCCCCAGGAAGACGCATGGGGCACGCCGGCGCCATTATCTCGGGAGGCCGGGGGACCGCCCAGGAAAAAATAAAAGTGCTGCAAAAGGCGGGAATCCATGTTGTTGGGAACCCCGCGGAGATTGGCGACGTTTTGTCCTCGACTCTCTAATATAAACAAAGTAACAATCTATAAGGATTTTCTGTCGACGATTCTGGTAGTCATCCATCAGAGACCGGTCACGACTGATATTGTAACGAAATCAGGGGGAGAATCTCAAATTTCATATGATTTACCGCACCTTTAAAATTCCTGAAATCCTAACGGAGATATATGCTAAATAGAGACTTAATGAACAACAATGATCTGCTGAAAAGCCATGAATTGCTGGATGAAGTGGGCCGGATCGCCAAAATCGGCGGCTGGGAAATGGACCTGATCACACGCCGGGCCAAATGGACCAAGGGCACCTATGACATCGTGGAAATCGACTATGATAATCCGGTCCCCGGGCCTGATGAGCATGTGTCCTTCTATCTGCCGGAAGATCGGCCAATAATCGTAGAATCGATGCGCAGATTGATTGAGGATGACATACCACTCGATTTCGAGGCCCGCCTAAAGACGGCGAAAGGCAAAATCAAATGGTGCCGGGCCCTGGGAAAAGCGGTTCGTGAAAATGGTAAATGTGTCCGAGTGTACGGCACCTTTCAGGATATCACCGAGCATAAAATCGCCGAGCAAGCACTTTGGGAAGCTACTCATAAAAATGAAGCAATCCTGAGCGCTGTACCCGACATCATCATGGAAGTTGATAACAATAAAGTCTATTCATGGGCCAATCCGGCCGGATTGGAGTTTTTCGGCGATGACGTTGTCGGAAAAGAAGCCCAAGACTATTTCGAAGGCGAGCAGCAAACCTATCATGTCATTCAGCCGCTTTTCAATGGCCGGGAGGACCTGATTTATCTTGAAAGCTGGCAACGCCGCAGAGACGGTCAAAAAAGATTGTTAGCCTGGTGGTGCCGGGTTTTACGGAACACAAAGGGTAATATGACCGGCGCATTATCTTCCGCACGGGATATTACGGAGAGCAAGCGTATAGAGGAGGAATTAAGAGGTATCTTCAACATGTCCATGGACATGATCTGCATTGCCGATCTCAAGACGGCCACTTTTATAAAAATTAATCCGGCCTTCGAAAGGTTGCTGGGCTATTCGGAATCGGATCTCCTGAAACGCCCTTTCCTGGAATTCATCCATCCCGACGATCGATCGAAAACGGAAAAAAAGATTGTGGAAGAGTTACAAAAGGGCCATGAGGTGATCAACTTCAGCAACCGCTATCGCTGCAAAGATGGATCTTATCGATGGCTTGACTGGGCGTCCCATCCCGTTCCGGCGCTGGGCCTGACGTATGCCGTTGCCCACGATATTACCGAACGTATTAGCGCGGAAGATGCGATCAGAAAGAGCGAGGAAAAATTTATTTCGATTTTCAATAGCGCCGCTGATGGTATTGTCTACCTGGATAACAAAGGAAACGTCATCGAGGCGAACAAAATGCTGACTATTCTTACCGGAATTGCCCGAGAGGAATTGATCGGCAAAAATGCCGCTTCGCTGGCTAAAAAATTTCTGACTGTCAAAGATATCCCCCGGGTATTGGGATCGATCAAGCATTTCCTATCCGGTAATTCCGTAGATCACTTTGAGTTGGGTTTTAACAACCGGGTACTGGAAATCAGTATTCCGAGGGAACCCGGTTCAATCGGAATCACTGCCGTTTTCAGAGATATCACGGAGCGCAAGCAGGTCGAAGAAAAGATTCGATTACAGAGCGAGATCATGGCCAATATGCTGGAGGCGGTTTATCTTATCCGGGCCAAGGACAACCTCATCGTCTACACGAACCCGGAATTCGAGCGGATGTTCGGCTACGCTCCCGAAGAGATGCTGGGAAAACACGTTTCAATCGTCAATGCTCCCACTGACCTAAGCCCGGAGAAAACGGCCCAAAAAATCATCACATCTCTGAAAAAAAATGGTATCTGGGAAGGCGAAGTCAGGAATATCAAAAAAGACGGAACTCCTTTCTGGTGCTTTGCCAGAGTCACGATATTCGACCACCCTTCCTTTGGTAAAGTACTTCTTTCGGTTCATACGGACATCACTGAACGCAAAAAGATTTTCGAAGAACTCCAAAAACGAAATGAATATATCGAATCGATTCTGGATAAAATGCCGATCGGATTTGCTTTGAATACGATTGATGATGGCAATGTCAAATATATGAACACCCGGTTTGAAGAAATATACGGGTGGTCCAGGGATGTTCTATCCAATGTCAGTATATTTTTCGATAAAGTATTTTCTGATCCGGACTACCGCAAAAAAATGAAATCGCAGATTATTGTCGATATGCAAAGCGGCGATCCGGACCGGATGGTATGGGATGATCTGAAAATTGTTGCCAGTACCGGGGAAGAGCGATATGTGACAGCCATAAACATCCCCATAATCGATCAGAATCTGATGATCTCCACTGTACAAAATACGACCACACGAAAACGAGCCGAAGAAGAATTGAAAGCATACCGTGAGCATCTGGAAGAGCTGGTCAAGGAACGCACCAAAGAACTTGCCGAGAAAAATCTTGAACTGGAGCGTTTCAATAAACTGTTTGTCGGGAGGGAATTCAGAATCAACGAATTAAAGCAAAAGATCAAAGCGCTGGAAGAGCGCCTGATCCCGGTATCCGTACCGGAAACATCCGCAAAAAAGGCAGATCAATAGTGAATGATATCGCCCAAAATTCGGCGCAGTTCAACGGACAAATCGCTGTCAAGAAGTACCGGATCGATAGATCGAATACAAAAATCTACGACCAGAAATAGACTATGAAACCAAGATACACCAGTATCGCGAAGATTATTTCATTAGGATTCACGGTAACGATCCTGTTTGTCTTTTCGATCAGCCTGGTAGCGGTCCTTCAATCGAGGAAGGCGGCCCAGATAACGAGCAATATTTTCGATCACCCCTTCACCGTCAGCAAGACGATTCTGGAAATAAAATCCAATATTCTCAGCATGGACCGCTCGATGAAGGAGATTCCCGAGGCTGGTAATTGGGAGGCGCTGGAGAAGCTTAATTACGACCTGGATATTCGCGAAAAAAACGTCTATGCGCAATTCGAGATCATTGCCCAAAAATATCTAGGCGATCCGGCCGATGTTAACGCTGCCATCAGGCTCCTCTCCGAATGGAGGGATATCAGAGAAGAGGCCGTCCTTGCGCGGCAAAGCGAAGATGTCAGCCTGGCTACTGACATTATCAAAGGAACCAGCACCGAGCACGTTAATGCTCTCCTTTTCCGGATTAACCACATAATCGAATTCGCAAACGACAGAGCCGTTTTTTACCGACAACAGGCGGAATCGATCAATAAGACGACCTCCCATAGCCTGGTTCTGATTGCAGCCGTTTTTATGCTAATCAGCATTTTTCTGGCCTATCTCATCCAGCACACGATTTCCGTGCCGATCGATAATACTATCCGCAGGCTGCGCCAGTTATCGAGAGAACAATTTCAGTATGACCTCAGACTCGACAGTGAGAAACCGCTGGAATTGCTGGCCCAGTCCGTCGAGGAAATGGAGAAAATCGGCTCCGAACTTTCCCGGGAGATCAGCAGCCGCAGACTCGCCCAAACACAACTGGAAGAGTATCAGAGCAACCTTGAAAAACTGGTAGCCGAGCGTACGCAAGAGTTGAACGAGGCCAGGTTGCTCTTGTCCCGCGCGATCGATGACGCTCCGATCGGCATGGTCATGGTAAAAATGGACGGCTATTTTGAGCGCGTCAACCAGGCCTTTTGCGATATGCTGGATTATCGCCCAGAGGAGTTATATCGGCTCACATTTCAGGATATCACCCATCCGGATGATCGACAAATCGGGGCCGAAATTGTACAGAATCTGATCTTCGGTACGGAATCGAAGGGACGCATCGAAAAACGCTACATCCGTAAAAACGGCCGGGCACTCCACGTTCGGCTGGACACGGCTCTTTTGCGTGATGAAACGGGGAAACCGCAGTTCTTTTTTACACAGATTCAGGATATCGGTGCCCAAAAAGCGAACGCGGCTCAGATGCAAAGAAGCCATGAACAATTTGAATTCCTCTACCGGCTTTCGCAAATGATTCGCGAGTCTGATATAAATATTATCGACTTCAGCCTGGATACCTGTTTGCGAATAACCGATTGCGATCTCGGTTATATCCTGCAACTGGATGAGGACCAGTCTCCGAAAACCCTCCATATTCGATTCACCACCTGTGCCGAGAATATCAAGCTGCCCGATCCCGGTTCCGATAAGCGCCTGGAAAATACACAATTCTGGAAATCGATCCCTCTCTCGGCCCGGGCTTTCACTCTGGACGATTCGACCGAACTGAGCATACTCCTCTCCGAATACTGTGACAAAGCAATCGATCTGAAACAGTCGCTTCATCTGCCCGAGGTTGAGAACGGCCGGATATTCGCTATCGCCGGAATCGGCGGCCACAAAGATCAATTCGGGGATGAAGATATTCAGCATTTTACCTTGCTGATGGATGGGATGTGGAAGCTGATTCATCGTAAAGCTGCCGATGAAAAAATCAAACATTATTCCGAAAATCTGGAAAACATGGTCAGGGATCGAACGCAGGAATTGGAGGAGAAAACCCGAAGCCTGCAGGATTCGCAAAAAGCCCTGACTTTTTTACTGGAAGATGTGAATGAGTACCGCGCGGAACTCGAGAAGGCCAACCTGCGCTATGAGACGGCCAACCGCGAACTTGAGGCCTTCGCCTACTCGGTCTCGCACGATCTGCGCGCCCCCCTGCGCGGGATCGATGGCTTCAGCCAGGTACTCGTCGAAGATTTTTCCGATCAATTGAACAAAGAGGGCATTGCTACCCTGAATCGAATCCGCGCGGCTTCGCAGCGAATGTCCCGCTTGATCGACGATCTGCTGGCGCTGTCCCGGCTTTCCCGCCAGGCACAGAATAGAACCTGGCTTGATTTCGGAACCATGGCTCAGGAAATTATCACCGAATTCAAGCGTCTCGAACCGAAACGGAAAGTCGACATTTCGATCCAGGCCAATGTTAGCCTATTTGCCGATCCGTCCCTCTTCCGGGTCACCCTTGAAAACCTGATCGGCAACGCCTGGAAATTTACCCGCAACCGCGCCCACGCCAGGATTGAAATCGGGAGCCTGGAGAAGGATGCCGAAACGGTCTATTTCATTCGTGACAACGGCACCGGATTCGATATGAAATACGCCGACAAATTATTCGGCCCGTTCCAACGCCTGCATACGGACCGTGAATTTGAAGGCACCGGTATCGGGCTGGCCAGTGTACAGCGTATTATCAACCGGCACGGCGGCCGGGTTTGGGCCGAGAGCCGGATCAATAAAGGCACCACCATTTATTTCACCCTGTCAAAATAAAGGAACGCTCCATGGAAAACAAAAAGACAAAAAAAATTTTACTGGTCGAAGACAATCCCGACGACGTCGATCTGACCCTGCGAGCCCTGCAGAAGAACAATATCATGAATGAAGTAATCGTCGTGAATGATGGGGCTGAAGCGATGGACTTCCTGCTCTGTCGCGGCAAGTATAAAGACTATGGGCCGAAATGTGCTCCCACAGTTATCCTGCTGGATCTCAAATTGCCGAAAATGAACGGTCACGAAGTATTGAAACAGATACGTTCCAATCCCAAAACCGAGCTGATTCCGGTCGTGATCCTGACCTCTTCCCTGGAAGAAGAAGATATCGTCAAAGGCTATAAACTGGGCGCGAACAGCTATATCCGGAAACCTATCGATTTCCAGCAATTTATGCAGGCGGTGCAGAGTCTGGGCTTGTACTGGTTGCTTTTAAATGAGACCCCCCATAGCGGTGAGTAAATGAAAAGACGAATCCATATCCTGTTCATCGAGGATTCCTTCGATGATGTCACTATGATCCTGCATACCGTGCGAAAGGGCGGTTTTGACCCGATTTATACGATCGTGGAAACGGCCGACGACCTCAAAGTCGAATTGTCCCGGACTCCCTGGGATATCGTAATCGCCGATTATCAAATGCCGAAATTCAACGGCACCGAAGCCCTGAAAATGATTCGGCAACACGATCCCGATCTGCCATTCATCCTGGTATCCGGTTTTATCGGGGAAGAACACGCCGTGGAAATCATGATTGCGGGCGCCACCGATTATGTCCCGAAAGCCAATTTAAAGCGGCTCGTACCGGCCATGAAGCGTTCCCTGAGGGAACACAATCAGGTTCTGAAACGCAGGGAAGCCGAGGCCGCCGTACGTAAATCCGATAAGGAGTGGCACGAGATTTTCCAGGCGATCGGGCAGCCAACGATCATCCTGGACAAGGATTTCAACATCATCAAAGCCAATCGGAGAACGCTCGAAACAACCGGATTATCCGAACAGGAACTCGTCGGAAAAAAATGTTACGAAATATTTCACAATGGCCTCCCGCCGAACTGCCCCATGCGCAAGATGCTGGTTTCGAACGAACATGAAAGCATGGAGATGGAGGTGGAACTTTTTCGGGGCCATTTCATGGTTTCATGCACACCCGTGTTGGACGAATCCGGCCAACTGGAAAAGGTGATCCATATCGCCACGGATATCTCCCAGTTGAAAGAACAGGAAGCCGAGAGCTTACGTTTAAAGGATCAGCTGGTGCAGGCCCAGAAGATGGAAGCGGTCGGCCGGCTCGCTGGAGGAATCGCGCACGATTTCAACAATTTGCTGACTGTAATCCTCGGCAACGTCCAACTCGCCCAGTACAGTAACCACGCCAACCCGATCCTGACTCCCTATCTTGAGCAAATCCAGCAATCCGGGGAACGCGCCGCAAAACTGACCCGCCAGCTGCTCTCTTTCAGCCGCAAACAACCGATCCAGCAACAGATGCTCAATCTGAACGAATTGATCACTGGTATGTTGAAGATGTTGAAGCGATTGATCGGAGAGGACATCAGCATCGAAACCAGCCTGCAGGCCAAGCTCCCAAACTTTTCTGCCGACGAGGGCGGTCTGGAACAGGTCATCATGAACCTGGTGCTGAACGCCCGCGATGCGATGCCCGATGGGGGTCAAATCACGATTCGAACGGAGCTCGTCACCCTGAACGATCAGGATTGCCTCAACATTCCCGAAAGCGATCCAGGGACTTATGTCCGTCTGACACTCCAGGATACCGGCATCGGGATGGATGAAAGCATCCTCGGCAACATATTCGAACCCTTTTTCAGCACCAAAGACCAGGGGCAGGGTACGGGATTGGGATTATCCGTCGTCTACGGAATCCTGCAACAGCATAAAGGCTTCGCCAAAGTCGAAAGCCATCTCAATTCCGGGACCGTGTTTCAGCTCTTTTTTCCCTTTTCCAATATCCCGGAACAACAACTCATCGATGAGAGCAAAGTCTCCGAAAGTCCGTCCGGAAACGGCGAGCGAATTTTGCTGGTCGAAGATGAGGACTCGATCCGATCTCTATTCAAGATAGTCCTGACCCGCAATAATTATCAGGTCACTCCGGCCTGCAATGCCGAAGAGGCTCTGATAATCTTTGAAGAAGAAAATGCTGATTTTCAGGTTCTGATCTCCGATATTATTCTGACCGGCGCCAACGGTCTGGATCTGGCAGTGCAGCTCAAACAAAAAAAACCCGAACTCAAGGTCATCCTGGCAAGTGGCTATTTAGGGGATCGTGTAAAATTGTCATCGATCCTGAAAGAGGGCTTCACTTTTATCCAGAAACCGATTGCCCTTCCGAGTCTGTTGAGTGCAATCCGCAAAGTTCTCGAGAAATAAAGAAATTTCCCGATGGATGCCGGATCGCGTGGTCCAGGTGAAAATTGGCCTTTATTAAAAATATTCAGAAAAAGTATTTTACATTTTAGTTTATTAAGGCCTATATTAATCCAAAGAACAGACCATATGTTATGATAAAACCCGGCAACGCTCTTTTGAATAATCTGTGATTTTTTAAAATAAACGCCGGATTTTTTTGTTTCCGAATCTGATTTTTTTCCATACTGCTTTCAGTACATCACGAGATGCAATGAAAGAACAAATCAAACATAACTACACCGAAAAAACCACCAGACCGAAGAGATATGAAGGAATACGTCCTTTCCGGCACAGATTTAGCTATTACCCTATAATAATTATAACGCTAATTGTTATTAATAATATCGCTTAATAAAATCAGGAGCCAATCTTGAAAGAGATTAATGTTTCGAACATAATCCCGGTTGTCAAAAAATTATGCATCGAAGCAAACCTGTACGTGAGTGAGGATGTCATCACGAAGGTAAATGAATTCCTGCCAAGCGAGGATTCTCCGACGGCCCGTGAAATCATGTCCCTGATGCTGGCCAACTACGAAATGGCGGTTGCCGAACGCATGCCGATCTGCCAGGATACGGGCGTGGCGGTCGTGTTCGTGGAGTTGGGGCAGGATGTGCACCTGGCGGGCGGAGATTTTTATGAGGCGATCCAGGAGGGCGTCCGACAGGGCTACCGGGACGGTTACCTGCGCAAATCGATGGTGAACGACCCGATCATTAAAAGAAAAAATACCCGGGACAATACGCCTGCCCTGATCTATACCGATATCGTGCCCGGAAAAACGCTGAAAATTACGGTTGCTCCGAAAGGCGGCGGATCGGAAAACATGAGCATGGTGAAAATGATGAAAGCCGCCGATGGAATCGAAGGCGTTAAAGACTTCGTCGTCAACCGCATCAAAGAGGCCGGCGGCAATCCCTGCCCCCCGGTCATCGTCGGGATCGGCCTGGGTGGAAATTTCGAGCAGAGCGCCCTCCTGGCCAAAAAAGCCCTGCTGCGGCCTATCACGCAAGCGCACCCGGAACCGGAATGGGCGGCCGTAGAACAGGACATCCTGGAGCGGATCAATAGACTGGGCATCGGCCCGCAGGGATTGGGAGGCCGCACAACGGCACTCGGCGTAAATATTTTGTACAAAGCCTGCCATATCGCCTCCATGCCGGTCGCCGTCAACGTTCAATGCCACTGCCACCGGCATCGCAGTGCGATCATACAATAATATCGGGAGGGATTTATGACCCACGAAATCCATCTGCATACTCCTCTCAAAGCCGAAGACATCGAGCAGCTGAACGTCGGCGATAAAGTTCTGATCAGCGGCATCGTCTATACCGCGCGCGACGCCGCCCATAAACGTCTGGTGGAATTGCTCGCGCAGGGCGAAGATCTACCGTTTGATATCAGGGGACAGATCATCTACTTCGTAGGGCCCTCACCCGCCCCGCCCGGGAAACCGATCGGGTCCGCCGGACCGACAACTTCCTATCGCATGGACCCGTATTCGCCGATTCTGCTGGATGCCGGTCTCAAAGGCATGATCGGGAAAGGACCCCGCGGGCAGGCTGTGATCGACTCCCTGGTAAAAAACCGGGCGGTCTATTTCGCGGCCATCGGCGGCGCGGCGGTCGTCACCGCCCAATCGGTCAAAGCTGCCAGGATTATCGCTTACGAGGACCTCGGCGCCGAAGCGATCCGGGAATTGCAGGTGGAAGATTTCCCGGTTTTCGTCGCCAACGATACGAAAGGAAACGATATTTATAAAATCGGAGTCGAGAAATACCACCGGGAATAAATCCAAAATTTCAAGGACATGGAGAGATGTTATGAACGTACTAAGCGACCTCTACAAGAAAGCAGCCACATACGAACTACAGGGCCACATATCCCTGGCAATCGAAACCATCGAAGAAATTTTACAGCGCGAAACCGATACCATGATGCAGGTGAAGCTGGGCGAACTCTATTACGTCTCCGGCGATATTCAGAAATCCATTGACGAATTTGAAAAGGTCGTCAAGGCGCACCCCGATTACACTTTCGCGCTCTATCGTCTGGGAATCTCCTATTTCCGGGCCACCAAATTCACCAAAGCCATTCAGCTGTTCAAACACATCAACGAAGTCGCGCCGGAATTGTACATGGCCTATTATTGGGAAGGGCTGTGCTATTACCACACCGGCGAAATCGATAAAGCCATCGAATCCTACACCCACCTCCAGAAAAAAAGTCCATCGGGAACACTTGGATTTTACCAGCTCTCGGTCGCCTATAAAGCCGCCGGCGAATACCTGAAAGCGATCGACTGCCTGAAACGCATCCTGGAAGAAAATCCAAAACTCTCTTCGGTCCATTACCACCTCGGACGTTCCTATCTCGGTCTTTCCGACCACGAGAACGCCATCAGGGAATTCAAAATAGTCATTGAACTGGATCCCAAGCACAACGACGCCAGACGCCGCTTGACGGAATTGCAGGAGGATAACCTCTACACGTTCGAGGTTCCGCCTCTCTAGACCCTGTTCCTCGTCGGGAATCGGCGATCACTGTCAAAGAGATTATGCACAGTACGCTTGCTTAATGAAACAGGGGCTTTTCATATCAGCACAGAATGTGCCGCAAATATCTTTCAGGAGTGATCAATGAAATATTGGGAAAATCCCTTTGGGCAGCCCAAACCCAAAACGGTACGCGGTGAAATTCACATTATTCCGAACCGTTGTAAAGGCTGCAATTTCTGCATTGAGTACTGCCCGAACAAAGTATTGGAAATTTCCGGGGAATTCAACGAAAAGGGGTATCACCCGCCTTTTATCGCTCACCCGGAGAAATGCTGCTATTGCGGCCTGTGTGAGGTGATCTGCCCGGATTTTGCCATATTCGTCACCGAGAAGAAGGAATCCGGTTCCGCCGCAGACGGAAAGGAGAACCATCTTGTTCAAGAAAAGTAAGTTGCACGGCGAATTCTTCATGCAGGGCGATATTGCCTGCGCCGAGGGAGCCATCGCCGCCGGCTGCCGCTTTTTCGGCGGTTACCCGATCACGCCGGCTTCGGAAATCGCCGAACGCATGGCGATGCGGCTGCCGCTGCTCGACGGCGTATTCGTGCAATTCGAAGATGAGATCGCCTCGATGGCGGCGATTCTGGGAGCGTCCTGGGCCGGCGCCAAATCGATGACCGCCACCTCCGGCCCGGGCATTTCGCTGATGAATGAGAATATCGGCCTGGGTATGATGATGGAAAGTCCCTGTGTGATTGTCAACGTCCAGCGCGGTTCGCCTTCGACGGGGTTGCCGACGCTCTGGGGACAGTCTGATATGATGCAGGCCCGCTGGGGTTCACATGGAGATTACGGCGTCATCGCACTCTGCCCGAAGTCGCCCCAGGAACTTTTCGATCTCACGATCAAGGCCTTTAATCACGCCGAAAAATACCGTTTGCCGGTTTTCATCCTGACCGATGCGATCGTGGGGCACATGACCGAAAAGGTCGTGATCCCGCCGGTTGAAGAACTGCATATCGTCGATCGCAAATATACCTCCAAATCCCCCGAGGAATATTTTCCTTATGAAGTCGGCGAGGACCTGATCCCGGAATTCGCCAAGGCCGGCGACGGCTATCGCTATCACAGCACCGGCCTGACGCACGACAAGCGCGGTTACCCCGATATGACGGTCGAAGGCCAGTTTGAATGCGTTCCCCGGCTGACCGAAAAAATCCGTAAGCATGAAGATGAAATCATCGAACTGGAAGAGCGCGATATCGACGGAGCCGATGTCGTGGTAGTCTGTTACGGAATCACCGCCCGAACCGTCTTTCCGGCGATTGAAATGGCTAAAAAGGCTGGCATAAAAGTCGGCTATCTGCGCCTTATCACGGTCTGGCCCTTCCCCGAGAAGCGGATTCGTGAACTCTCCCAAAAAGTCAAAGGCTTCGTCGTTCCGGAACTAAACCTCGGCCAGATGGTGCGTGAAGTGGAGCGCTGCGCCGCACGCTACGCCACTGTAAGACTTCTTCCCCATCCGGGCGGCGGTATCCACGATTTTCAAGAGATTTTTAATGCGATAAAAGAGGTCGCCGATGAATGACATCAGCCAGGAAATGATCAGCGAAGACCTGCGCCACCCGATGGAAGATTTGCTGCGTATGGACCGTATCCCGCATATTTGGTGCTCGGGCTGCGGATTGGGCGGCTGCGTTAATGCTTTCGCGGCCGGCATCAGGAAGGCTGGAATCGATTACAATAAAGTGGCGCTCGTTTCGGGCATCGGCTGCACCGGGCGTGTGGCCGGTTATGTCAAAATGGATTCCTATCATACCACGCATGGCCGGGCGATCCCGTTTGCAACCGGCCTCAAACTGGCCAACCGGGAACTGACCGTCGTCGTCTTTTCCGGCGACGGCGACCTGTTCGCGATCGGCGGCAATCATCTCATCCATGCCGCGCGCCGCAACGTCGATATCAATGTCATCTGCGTCAACAATTTTATCTACGGCATGACCGGCGGACAAAATGCACCCACCACCCCGCTGAAAGCCTACAGTTCGACGGCGCCCTATGGCAACTATGAACAGCCCTTTAACCTGGTCGGTCTGGCGGCTGCTTCCGGCGCATCCTTCGTCGCCCGCTGGACTTCGCTGCATCTGCGTCGGCTGACCGAATCCATCGCGCAGGCCGCCTGTAAAAAAGGCTTTTGCTTTATCGAAATTATCACCCCCTGCGCTACGGTATTCGCCCGTAAAAACCGCGGCGGGACCGGGCTGGAATTGCTCAAAGATTTCGGCCGGCGTACGGTCATCGATCACTCGGCCGATCCGCAGAAAATCCCGCTGACAATGGATAATGAGATTGTATGCGGGACTTTCGTGAATGAAGACCGGCCGACTTTCTGGGAAAATGTGCAGGCCGGAATTCACGAAAAGGTCGCCAAAAACGCCGATTGGGAAGAAATCCAGAGCCACGGAACGCGCCGGCTCACCAAACGCAGCACAACGCGCTGGTAATTCGACGGAGAATTTTGCAGGAGTAAAACATGGAAACTCTCAGGGTAAAAATCGCAGGCTTCGGCGGTCAGGGCATCATCCTCTCCGCCTACATTATCGGAAAGGCCGCCTCCCTGTTCGACGATAAAAAAGCCTCTATGACCCAGACCTACGGTCCGGAAGCACGCGGCGGAGCCTGCAGCTCGCAAGTCGTGATTTCCGATCAGGAAATCGATTATCCGCTGGTGAACAGCGCCGACATTTTGATCACAATGTCCCAGGAAGCCTACGACATATTTCTGCCGATTCTGCGTAAAAACGGTATTTTGCTTTATGATACCGATCTCGTCACCCAGTTTCGGTCTCACGCGGATTTCGTCGTAAAGGCCATCCCGGCCACGCGGCTGGCCGAAGAGATGGGTAAGAAAATCGTCGCCAATATCGTCATGCTGGGCTTTGCCACGGCGCAGGCTGGCATCGCCAGCCCGGAAGCGATGGCGGAATCCATACGCCAGTCGGTTCCCAAAAAATTCATCGATCTCAACATTAAAGCTTTTGAAACGGGATTTCAGTATACGGAGAAATAACGATGCTCTACCGAATTTCGAAGAAAAATATCCGCGATCGCAGCCTTGAACGGATCGAAGAAATCTCGGGACAATCCGTCTTCGATTGCTACCAGTGCGGCAACTGCTCCTCGGGGTGCCCGTTCGTCGACTATATGGATCTTACACCCAACCAGGTTCTGCGCTTGGCTCAATTCGGTCAGATCGAGCGTATCCTGGCCAGCGAAACCATCTGGGTCTGTTCGACCTGCCTGCAGTGTTCTACCCGCTGTCCGAAAGGAATTGACGTCGCCAAACTGATGGAGGCCTTCCGCACGGTTAAACTGCGCAAACGCGCCGGGCAGCTCGATCCTTACCAAATAGATGTGGATGATCTGAGGGAATTGCCCCCGATCGCTCTGGTGGGTTGCTTCCGCAAAAAAACCGCCTGAGATTCGGACAGGGTAACGTAACGGAGTTGTTATGACGAATTTAGCCTATTATCCCGGATGCACGCTCAAAACCAACGCCAGTCATTTTGAGGATTCCGCCCTGCAGGTCATGGAGATTCTCGGCCTTCCGCTCAGGGAGATGGAAAAATGGGTCTGTTGCGGAACCGTCTTTTCTATGGCGAGCGACGACCTGATGCTGCAGATGGGGGCCATCCGGAATTTGCTGCGCGCCCAGGAACAGCAGCTGAGCGAGATCGTCACGCTGTGCAGCATGTGTTACAACACCCTGCAGCAGGCCAACAAGTTCGTGATATCCGACCCGGAGAGTCTCGATAAAGTCAACGACTTGATGTATAAGGAAAAAGTCCGTTATCACGGCGACATCAAGATCCATCATCTGCTGACAATTCTAAGAGAACGAATCACATTTGCCGGCATTGCCCGGCAGATCACAAAACCGCTCCGTTCACTGAAGGTCGGCGCCTATTACGGCTGCCTGCTAGTGCGTCCGCGGGAATTCGCCATCGATGTTTTCGAAGCGCCGTCGATTATTGAAGATCTGTTGCAAACTCTGGGAGCCGAGGCGATCGAATTTCCCTACCGGCTGGAATGCTGCGGCGCCTATCAGACCGTAACCCACAAGGAAGTGACTGCCCTGCGCACCTTCGAGATAATCAATTCCGCCCGGCGCAGCGGCTGCGATACGATCGTGACCAGCTGCCCGCTGTGCGCCTTCAACCTGGATAACCGCCAGAATGAGACCGGGCTTCGGAAACCGGGTTTTGAAAAAATGCCGGTTTTCTACTTTACCGAATTAATGGCGCTGGCACTCGGCCGGCCCTGGGACCCGAATTGGTCGAAAATGCACTATGTGAACCCGGAACCTCTCCTGCAAGAGAGGCAATTGCTATAAATCGATAAAGAGGATTTATGAAAAGGATTGGCGTTTTTATCTGTCATTGCGGGGTCAACATTCGCGCTACGGTCGATGTGAAGCGACTGGCCGAACAGATCCGGGAATATCCCGGTGTGTATCATGCGGAGGATTACATGTTCATGTGCTCCGATCCGGGCCAGAACCTCATTAAAAAGGCTATTCGCGAAAAACGCCTGGACGCGCTTGTCGTGGCCGCCTGTTCCCCCACCCTACATGAATCGACCTTTCGCAACGTGATGGAAGAAATAGGCATGAATCCTTACCAGTGCGAAATCGCCAACATCCGCGAGCAGTGCAGCTGGGTGCACGAAGATATCGAGGAAGCCACCCACAAGGCTGCCCTGATCATTAAAACGACCGTCGAGAAAATCAAACTGAATGAGTCTCTGACGCCGGTTTCGGTTCCGGTCACGCGCAAGGTTCTGGTGATCGGCGCCGGCATTTCCGGTATTCAGGCCGCATTGGACATCGCCGACGCGGGCTATAAGGTCATCCTCGTCGAAAAGAAGCCTTCCGTCGGCGGGCATATGATCCAGCTTTCCGAAACCTTCCCGACCCTGGATTGCTCCCAATGCATTCTGACCCCCAAAATGGTGCAGGTCAGCAAACATAAAAATATCACGTTGCTCGTAAACAGCGAAGTCGAATCCGTCGACGGCTTTGTCGGCAATTTCCGGGCCCGCATCCGCCAGCGCGCGCAATTTGTCGATCCCGAAAAGTGCAATCTCTGCAACGAATGTGAAAAGGTTTGTCCCACGCTCGTGCCCAGTGAGCATGAAGAGGGGCTGGCCTGGCGCAAGGCAATCTACATTCCCTTTCCGCAGGCTATTCCGGCCACCTATACCCTGGATATCGACAACTGCCTGGGACTCGATCCGATCGCCTGCGGCAAGTGCAAGGAGGTCTGCGAAGCCCTGGCCATCGATTACGATGCCAAGCCGCGGATCATCGAGGAAGAGGTCGGCGCGGTCATCGTGGCCACCGGCTACGATCTGCTGCCCGTCGAGGAGATGGCCGAGTACGGCTACGGCCGTTACCCGGATGTGATCAACGGCCTCCAGTTCGAGCGCATTCTTTCGGCTACGGGGCCGACCGGGGGCGAAATCCGCCGGCCGTCCGACGGCAAGGTCCCCAAAGAAGTTGTCTTTGTGCAATGCGCCGGTTCCCGCGATCCTGAACGGCATCTTTCGCATTGCTCGAAAATCTGCTGTATGTACACCGCCAAACACGCCAAACTGTTCAAACACAAGGTGCCCGACGGCCAGCCGTATGTCTTTTATATCGATATTCGTTCCGCCGGCAAACGCTATGAGGAGTTTGTCCAGGATGCGGTCTCCGAGCACGGCATCCTCTACATCCGCGGCAAGGTGGGCCGCATCTACCAGGACGGCGATAAGATGATCGTGCGCGGATTCGATACACTCACCAATCAGAAATTGGAAATCTGTGCGGATATGGTCGTGCTGGCAATGGGTATCACTCCCAGCGTTGCCTCCCGCGATCTGATCAAGCGTCTGAAACTCAATACTGACGAGGCCGGTTTCCTGACCGAGGCCCATCCCAAGTTGCGCCCCGTGGAAAGCCTCAAGGCCGGATTTTTTATCGCCGGCGCAGCCCAGGCGCCCAAGGACATTCCCGATGCGGTTGCGCTGGCTTCGGGAACCGCGGCCAAGGTGCTGGCCCTGCTCAGCAGCGATTTTCTGACCCATTCGCCCGAGGTCGCCACAGTCGACACCGAACGCTGTTCCGGCTGCGGCATCTGCATTGCGGCCTGCCCCTACGAGGCGCGCATCATGGACCCGGTAGAACATGTCGCCACAGTCAAGGAGATCCTGTGCGAAGGCTGCGGCGCCTGTATCAGTGCCTGTCCCTCCGGTGCTTCGCAGCAGAGGAATCTCACCGACCGGCAAATATTTAACATGATCCAGGCCATTTTGGAGAATTAATAATTCATGATTTGAGGAGCAAGATGACGGATTTTGAACCGAAAATCGTCTGTTTTCTGTGTAAATGGTGCACCTACGCCGGGGCGGACCTGGCTGGTACTTCGCGTCTGAAATACCCGCCCAACGGCGTGGTCATCCGCACCCTCTGTTCGTCGCGGATCGATCCGCAGCACATCCTGCTGGCCTTCAAGAAAGGCGCGGACGCCGTCTTCATCGGAGGCTGCCATCCCGGCGACTGCCACTACCAGGCGGGTAATTATAAGACCCGGCGGCGCGTCATCCTGCTGAAGAAACAACTCCAGCAATTCGGCATCGATCCCGAGCGCCTGCACCTCGAATGGATTTCGGCCAGCGAGGGCAAGAAGTTCGCACAAACCATGCAATCCTACGTAGATAAAATCAAACAGCTGGGTCCCCTGCAAACCCTTTCTTTTGAGGAGGTTTAGAGAATGGAAAAAGGTATCAAAACGGTCAAGGTCTACATCCTGGGCGAAGGCTTCGACGTTCCGGCGGCCTCGACCATCCTGGCGGCCATGGAATATGCCGGCTTTCAACTGACCCACGGCGTCGGCTGCCGGGAAGGATTCTGCGGCGCCTGCGCAACCATTTATCGCGAAAAAGGCGACTATAAGCTCCAGGCCGGGCTGGCCTGCCAGACTGTCGTCTCCGACGGCATGAATATCGCCACCATTCCCTTCGTACCGGCCGAAAAGCCAGTCTATGATATCACAAAACTGACGCCGGATGTGGCTACCTTCAAGGAACTTTACCCAGTCATTTTTCGCTGCGTGGCCTGCAACACCTGCACCAAAGCCTGCCCGCAGGATATCGAGGTCATGGACTATATTCAGGCCCTGATCCAGGGCAATATCGAACGCAGCGCCGATCTCTCCTTCGATTGCATCCGCTGTGGACTCTGCGCCCTGCGCTGCCCGGCCGAGATTGTGCAGTACAACGCCGCGATTCTGGCCCGCCGGCTCTACGGACGCTACCTGATGAAAAAGAGCCCGCACCTGGCGAAACGGGTTGAAGAAATTAAGCAGGGCGTCTACGATCAGGAGTTCGAAACCCTGAAGACCATGGATAAAGACAGGCTGCGCGAAAAGTACTATTCGCGCGAGATTAAAGTCAAATAAGATTTCATATTTCAGAGGGGGAATACCATGTATCCGGACCATATGCAAGAATCGCTCAGAAAGGTCGAGCAGACCCGGCCGGAACGTTTGCGGCTCGCCAAATCGGGCAAAGATATCTGTGCGCGAATGCTCGAGGAGGAGAGCAATGGACTGCTGTATAAATTCCATCCCGATTATAAGGATGATGCCCGGCGCGTGATTCGGATCGGCCCCAACAAGGGTGAGAAATTGACCACCGAAGTCGCCGATCTGCTGGAAAGTTATGCCCGTATCAATCCCGAACAATTCAACCTGAAGCAGCCCGATTATGAGACCGATGTGCTGGTTGTCGGGGCGGGGTCCGCCGGATTTGCCGCCGCTTTGCTGGCCGCGCAGAACGGAGCCCGGGTTATCCTGGACACGAAATTGCGCGTGGGCGATTCCAATTCCATGATGGCGCAGGGCGGAATCCAGGCCGCCGTGGCACCTGATGATTCGCCGCCGATTCATTATCTGGACGCCATCGGCGGCGGGCATTTCGACAACAAACCGGAACTCGTTGAAGCCCTCGTCAAAGAAGGTCCCGACGCGATTCAGTGGCTCAGCGATCTGGGCGTTATGTTCGACCGCAATCCCGACGGAACAATGGTCCAGAAACCGGGCGGCGGCACCAGCCGTAAGCGCATGCACTCCGCGCGCGATTATACCGGCGCAGCCATCTGCCGCACCCTGCGCGATGAGGTCCTGAATCATCCCGATCAGATCTCGATCCTGGAGCATCAACCCGCCGTGGAACTGGTCATGGACGAGGCTGGCCGGGTCGCCGGAGCGGTCCTCTATCACCTCGAAAACCGCGAGTATTTCATGGTCAAAGCCAAAGCTACGATACTTGCGACCGGCGGATTCGGCCGCCTGCATATCCGCAATTACGAGACCACCAACCACTACGGCGCGACGGCCGACGGCCTGGTGATGGCCTATCGGGTCGGAGCCAACCTCCTTTTTATGGACTCGGTCCAGTATCACCCGACCGGGGCGGTTTACCCAGAACAGATCGTCGGCTTTCTCTGCACCGAAAAATTGCGTTCGCTGGGCGCTCAGCCGCTGAACAAACACGGAGAAATCTTCGTGCATCCGCTCGAACCCCGCGATGTTGAGGCCAGTTCCTTCATCCGTGAATGTCTCGAAAAGGGCAACGGCATCCGCACCGAGATGGGGCGTCAGGGCGTCTGGCTGGACACACCCCTGATCGACGCGATCAACGGGGAAAACACGATCATCCAGAATCTTCCGGCGATGTACCGTCAGTTCAAGCGCTTCAACATCGATATCACGACCGAGCCGATGCTGGTCTACCCGACGCTGCATTATCAAAACGGCGGTGTGGAAATCAACAACCGCTGTGAAACCCGGGTACCCGGCCTCTATGTGGCCGGCGAAGCCAGCGGCGGCGTGCACGGACGCAACCGTCTCATGGGGAATTCGCAGCTGGACATCATCGTCTTCGGCCGGCGGGCGGGACTCCATGCCGCCGACTATGCGCTCAAAACCAAATTGGAAAAGCTGAGTCTGCAACACGTCTATGATTACAACAAGGAAGTCAAACAACTGAACGTCAAACCGGGAAAAATCGCCCCGATGGTTCTCCCGGACTATATCCCCGAGGCGGTGAAGCAGCGCCAGTTTTCGACGCACTATGAAGGAACCCTGCGGATGTAATCGCTAATTCGATTGTAATGGAGGAGAGAATGCCCAAGCCAAAATTCGGATTTTACTGGTGCTCGTCCTGCGGCGGATGCGAAGAGGCCATTGTCGATCTCAACGAGAAAATCCTGGATGTCGCCGAACTGGTGGACATCGTTTTCTGGCCCTGCGCGATGGACTTCAAGTACAGCGATGTCCGCAGCCTGCAGAAAAACGAGATCACGGCGGTCTTTATCAACGGCGCGATCCGCTCCAGTGAACAGGTCGAAATGGCGAAACTGCTGCGCGAGAAATCGCAATTCGTGATCTCTTTCGGCGCTTGCTCGCAATTGGGCGGTATCCCCGGGCTGGCCAATTTCTGGGACCGGCAATCGATCTTCGAAAGTTCCTACGGAAGTAAGTGCCCTTCAATTGATAATCCCGAAAATATACGACCGCAGATCCACAGCCAGGTAGCCGAGGGCGAACTCGACTTACCCGCTTTTCACAATACCGTCAAAAGCCTGGACCAGGTGATCGAGGTCGATTACTATATTCCCGGTTGTTCGCCTGCGCCCTATCTCACCATGCAAGCCATTGAAGCAATTCTGAGCGGTAAACTGCCCGCCAAAGGAAGCGTGCTCGCCCCGGATGTTGCGCTCTGCAATCAGTGTTCCCGCAAAGACAGCAAACCGGAAAAACTAACCATCGGGAAAGTCGAGCGGATTTCACTGGTCAGCGCCGATCCGGAACGCTGTTTTCTCGACCAGGGAATCATCTGCATGGGCCCGGTCACGCGCGCCGGTTGCACGAATGACGGGGAAGGTCGCTGCATACGGGTCAATATGCCCTGCCGCGGCTGCTACGGTCCGCCCTCCGAGGTGCTGGATGTCGGCGCGAAAATGACCTCCGCCCTGGCTACGATCATCGGTCTGCAAAACGAAGAAAACGCCCGGGAAGAGGATATCCAAAAAATACTCGATCAAATTGTCGATCCGGCCGGTACGTTCTATCGCTTCAGCCTGCCGGTTTCACTGTTGCGCCGCAAATTCATCTAACCAGACAAGGAGTGCATTCGGAGATGTCACAGAAAATTTCTATCGATCCGATTACGCGGCTGGAAGGTCACGGTAAAATTGAGATTTTCCTGGACGACCGGGGAAACGTCAAAAACGCCTATCTGCAAATCCCGGAGTTACGCGGTTTCGAGCAATTCTGCGTCGGCCGGCCGGTAGAGGAGATGCCGCGCATCACACCGCGTATTTGCGGAGTCTGCCCGATGGCGCATCACATGGCCTCGACCAAAACCATCGACGCTGTTTATCATGTTCAACCGACGGAAACCGCAGTCAAATTGCGCAACCTGGTTTACGATGCCTACATGCTCGAAGATCATCTGCTGCACTTCTTTTTCCTGGGCGGTCCCGATTTCGTAGTAACGCCCTCCGCTCCTGCGGCGGAGCGAAACATCCTCGGTGTGATCGGCAAGGTCGGTCTCGAAACCGGCAAGAAAGTCATCGATACACGCCGCAAGATCCGCAACATCATCACCCATTTGAGCGGCCGCGTGATTCATCCCGTTTCCGGCCTGCCGGGCGGCGTCTCCAAGGGTCTTGATGAAGAGAAGCGGCAGGAATTCCTGAAATGGGCCCGGGAGAGTCTCGAATTCGCCAAGGAGAGTCTGGGCATTTTCAACAAAGTCGTACTGGAAAATCAAAAGTATGTGGAGCTGATTACCGGCGACATCTACCGGCATCAGACCTACTACATGGGACTGGTGGACGAAAACAACAAGGTCAATTTTTACGACGGCAAAATTCGGGTAGTGGATCCCGCCGGAGTCGAAATCGCCAAATTCTCCGCCGATAACTACCTGGAATATATCGCCGAGCATGTCGAACCGTGGAGTTACATGAAATTTCCCTTTCTGAAGAAAATCGGCTGGAAAGGTTTCGAGGACGGCAAGGAGAGCGGCGTCTACCGGGTCGCACCGCTGGCGCGCCTGAACGCGGCAGACGGCATGGCGACTCCTCTGGCCCAGGAAGAGTACGAACGCATGTACGCGACGCTCGGCGAAAAGCCCGCCCATTATACGCTGGCCTTTCACTGGGCGCGCCTGGTGGAAGTGGTTTACGCCGCCGAGCACCTGGTGCAACTCCTGCAAGATTCATCGATTACTTCACCCGATATCCGGCGTCTGCCCACCCAAACGCCTGACGAAGGTGTCGGCGTCACGGAAGCCGCCCGCGGCACGCTTATTCACCATTATAAAACCGATGAAAACGGTATCATCCGGGCCGTCAACCTGATTGTCGCGACGGTTGGAAATTCGGCCGCGATGTCGATGTCGATCGCCAAAGCCGCGCGGAGCCTGATTCGGGACGGAAAAGTAGATCAGGGGATCCTGAACATGGTGGAGATGGCCTTTCGGTCCTACGATCCCTGCATGGCCTGCGCGACGCATCACCTCCCGGGCAAGATGCCGCTGCTGATTCGAATCCATGATACGGACGGAAAAATCAGGAAAATCATTGAACGCTGAAACACAACTTAAAACTCTCGTGCTCGGGTTGGGAAATCCGATTCTCTCGGACGACGGCGTCGGCCTTCGCATTGCGCGCGAAATCGGAGAGCGCTGCCCGGACGTCGATGTCCTCGAAGCGAGCGCCGCGGGATTCCGGGTTGCCGATCAGATCGTCGGTTATGATAGATTATTGATCGTCGATGCCATCCGCAGCAGCGAAACCGCTCCCGGATCGCTCTTTCGTTATACTCCTGAGGATTTTCAAAATACGCTCAATTTCTCTTCCCCGCACGACATGAGTTTTTTCGAAGCCCTGGAACTCCTCAAGGAATACCGCGAGACGCTGCCTTCCGAGATTATCATCTATGCCGTCGAAGTGCAGGATACGGAGACATTTTCCGAAAATTGCAGCCCTGAAGTGGAGGCAGCCATTCCCGGAATTATTGAAAAAATAATAAACAATGAGATGTTGCCTACGGGCATTTATAATGTGTAAAATTCGCGTCCCGATCGGGAATGCCCCGCCAGATAACAATGAATTGATCGATAGATAGTCTGTTTTTACGCTGCTGAAAATTTTTATTTTTTTGAAACTGTAGGGAGGAAATTATGGCAAAAATCAAGATGGACCTCAGCAATCTCGATCAGGTCTTTCCTGAGAATTTTACCCAGGAACAGATTGCCAGGGCCAAAACTCTTTTTCTCAAACAACTTGCGCATGATGCCCACAAATTCTACGGCGGTAAAATTCAGACCGGGCCCAAGGCCGGCGTCTTCGGATTCAACTGGTTCAATGTCTGGTATACGCCGGGTGTCTCTAAAGTGTCAACGACGATTCGGGACGATAACGACACTTCTTTCGAACTCTCCAACCGTGGAAATCTCGTCGCCGTCGTCAGCGATTCCACGCGCGTTCTGGGTGACGGCAATGTAACCCCTTCCGGCGGTTTGGGCGTCATGGAAGGCAAGGCTTTCCTGATGAAATACCTGGGCGGCGTGGATGCCGTCGCGCTCTGCATCGACAGCCGCGATGCGCAGGGTGAGAACGATCCGGACGTTATCATCGAATTTGTAAAACGCCTGCAGCCCAGTTTTGGGGCCGTCAACCTTGAGGACATTTCCCAACCGAACTGCTACAAGGTGCTCGATACGCTACGTGAAGAGTGCTACATCCCGGTCTGGCATGACGATGCCCAGGGCACCGCCTGCGTGACACTCGCCGGCCTGATCAACGCCCTCAAACTGACCGACCGCGACATCTCCGAAACAAAGATCGTGATGTATGGCGCCGGGGCCTCCAATACAACTATCGCCCGGATTATCATCGCCGCCGGCGGCAATCCCGAAAATATCATAATGTTCGATTCGAGAGGCTCGCTAAATGTCGACCGGGAAGACATTAAGGCCGATGAGCGATTCTACCGCAAATGGGAACTCTGCCGGACGACGAATCCCAGGAAAATCGCAACCATCGGAGCGGCGATGCAGGGCGCAGATGTGCTCATCGCGCTCTCCAAGCCAGGTCCCGGCACGGTCAAACCCGAATGGATTCGTTCCATGGCGAAGAAATCCATCGTCTTTGCCTGCGCCAACCCCGTACCCGAAATCTATCCCTACGCTGCCAAAGAAGCCGGCGCCTATATCGTGGCTACGGGCCGCGGCGACTTCGCGAACCAAGTGAATAATTCGCTCGGTTTCCCCGGAATTCTGAAAGGCGCCCTCATGGTGCGCGCCAAAAAGGTCACGGACACGATGGCCATCGCCGCCGCCCGATCGCTGGCTAAATTCGCCGAAGACCGCGGCATTCATCCGGATAATATCGTTCCGACAATGGACGAAGCGGCCGTTTTCCCGACCGAATCCGCCGATGTCGCGATTCAGGCCATCCGGGACGGGGTGGCACGGATCGAAATGAGTTGGGATGCGGCTTATCAGAAGGCTAAAAAGGACATCGAATATTCGCGCTCCATGACCCGGTCGCTGATGGATACCGGTTTCATCCGGGAGCCAGATCAGACGATGCTCCAGAAGGCCCTGGATTACGCCATCGCCCAGGTCCGCTAGACCGGATCGAAATATTATGAATTGAAAGCCCTTCCGGACGGTGTCAGGAAGGGCTTTATTCTTTTGATCGATATTGCAGCAGCGCGGTCGGTTTCACCCAATTTTCAGGACTTTGGCGCCCTGGATGTGACCCTCCTTCAATTCCAGCAGGGCCTCGTTGGCCTGGGCCAGCGAATATTCCTGCACGACCGGCTTAATATGGATTTTTGTTGCGAGGTCGAGAAATTCGCTAACATCCCGCTTGGCCACATTGGCAACGCTCTTGATCTCTTTCTCCATCCAGAGCTGCCGGGGGTAATCCAGTTTCAACAAATAATCCTTATCGGTTTCCTCTTTACGAATGGCGTTGATCACCAATCGGCCGCCCGGCCGCAGGTTATTCAACGCTTCCACGACCGTCTTCCAGGCCGGCGTGGTGTCGATGATGGCATGCAGCTTTTCGGGAGTCCGGTCGGTCGTGTCACCGGCCCAGACGGCTCCCAGTTCACGTGCAAATTCGCGTTCCTGTTCACGTCTGGCGAAAACATATACGTCAGTATCGGGAAATTGATAACGCGCCATTTTGAGCACAAGATGGGCGGAGGCGCCGAAACCGGTTAAGCCCAGGTTCTGACCGTTGCGGAGTCCGGTCAGGCGCAGGGAACGGTAGCCGATGGCGCCGGCGCATAACAGGGGCGCCGCTTCCGAATCAGTGAAGGCATCCGGTATTCGAAATGCAAACTCGGGACGTACACGCATAAATTCGGCATATCCGCCGTCAACATCCCGGCCCGTTGCGAGAAATCGTTCACACAAGTTCTCTTCGCCGGCCAGACAAAAGTCGCATTTCCCGCAAGCGGCATAAATCCAGGCAACGCCGATCCGATCCCCGACTTGATGCTCCTCGATGTTCGCTCCGCATTCCACGATCCGGCCAACGACCTGATGGCCGGGAATGACGGGTAGACAGGGCGGAGGAGTTCGACCCTCGATTTCATCCAGTTCGGTATGACAAACGCCGCAAGCTGCAACCCGGATTAAAAGCTCATCGGCCTGGATTTCCGGCCTGGGCAGATCGACGTATCGTAGTGGTTTATCCGTTTCACTCACACAGAGAATTCGATCGAGAAGCATTGCTTTCATGTCAATATCTCATAGAATTTCGTGCAAGGTCGAACCGAGGTGTTTCACTTTATAAGGTTTGGCAACGACTGCTTTAAAACCGTAATCTTTAAAACTGGCCATAACGGGATCGTTCGAGTAGCCGCTGGAAACGACAGCTGTAACTTCCGGATCAATCTTGAGTAATTCCTTAATGGTCTCCTTGCCGCCCATTCCGCCCGGTACGGTAAGATCCATGATCACCGCATCGAAACGCCCGGAACCGCCCATGGCCTGCCGGTATTTCTCGATAGCCTCTCTACCGTCGACGGCATAGTCGACCTCGTACCCCAGCATGATCAACATCTGTCCGGCAACTTCCCGAACGGTTTCTTCATCGTCCATGATCAGAATCCGGCCCTTACCGGTCAGATCTTTAATCTTGAAATTGTCTTCGTATTCGATCTTTTTGGTACTGGCCGGCAGATAAATATAGAAGCTTGTGCCGACCCCCAGTTCGGAATCGACGGTTACGAGCCCACCATGATTTTTGATGATGGAATATACCGTTGTCAATCCGATACCGCTGCCTTTGGCTTTGGTGGTGAAATACGGATCGAAAATTTTACTCAGATGCATTTTGGGGATACCGATGCCTTCATCCTTCAAGGTGATGCGGATATAACGGCCGGGCTGCAGCGGCAGTTTCTCATCAGCCTTGATGATGGCGTTCTCCGCTATGATAAACAGACGCCCGCCTTCCGGCATAGCCTGATCGGCATTGATCACCAGGTTATTGAAGACCTGATTGATCTGGCCTTCATCCACCTCAACCGTCCAGAGATTACTTGAAATCGTAAACTCCGGCTTCACATTGGATCCGGTCAGCGCGAAACCGGCCGACTCTTTTAGCAGCTCCGCCACGGAAGTCGCCTTTTTAATCGGTGACCCGCCCTTGGAGAAGGTCAACAGCTGCTGGGTGAGGTCGCGGGCCCGCATTGAGCCTTTTTCGGCCTCGTTCAGTTTCGTGTATAATTTTGACTGCGGATCGGCAAGCATCTTGGCCAGCGTGATATTGCCGAGTATAACGGTCAGAATATTGTTGAAATCGTGGGCAATTCCACCGGCGAGAATTCCGACGGATTCCAGTTTTTCCGAGCGCTGGATTTCCCGTTCCATCTGTTTCCGCTCGGTGATATCGCGTATAATCGCCAGCACAACATTCTCCCCGTGCATCTCGATTAAATGCATGCTCATTTCAATTGGAATCTTGCTGCCTGATCGGGTAATCTGTTCCGTTTCGTAAAGGGCATATTTCTCGGTCTGAAGCCTCGCCATTACATTCAGGGCGAATTCCTTCTGATCGGAGACGATCATTTCCAGCAGATTCATTTTCTGAAATTGCTTACGGGTATAGCCGGATTTCTTACAGGCGATCTCATTGGCCTCGGTAAAATTGGCCGGCGTTCCGTCCGTATTTATCCCGAAAACATAAACGCTGTCGGTCCCGCTGTTAAAAAGAGTGCGGTAGCGCTCTTCACTCTCTTTCAGCGCAAATTCTGCTTTTTTGATTTCGGTGATATCCCGGGTAATGGTCAGTACGGATTCTATTTTTTTATCGATCGAGAATTCCGGTACCATGCGGGTGTAGAAATACTTGGACCGGCTATTAATTTCAAGCATCATCTCAAACATCTGGTCGGACTGCGTCTCGTGGACTCTATGCAAACAGGCGTAAATATCATCAACGATTTCTTTAATCAGGGCAAGTTCCCGCAGTGTTTTGCCCTGTATTTCTTCGGCTTTTAATCCGAATTCCACCTGGACGACAGGATTGACATAGAGCAAACGTCCATCGGCATCGAGGCGGGCGATGACATCCGGCGTATTTTCCACCAGGGCCCTGAATTCCATTTCTCTCTGGAGGAGTTGATCTTCGATTCTCTTGCGTTCCGTTATGTCCTGCAAAATACCCTGGCATCCGATTATCTCATGATTCGCGGGATCCACAATTGGAATGGCCGAATCTGTCAGCCATTTTTCCTGCCCGCTATCCAGAACAACCCGAAGATCCATCCAGTACTTTTTTATTTTACCTTCCCGGAACGCCTTCCCGCAGGCAAATGGGTCGCGGGGAGCTTCGGGATTGGTGACAATCATCTCTTTCGTTATCTCGCCCATCTTTTGAGGGGTCAATTCCTCGCCTGGGATACCCAGGAGATTGATCGCATTGTCTCCGACAAATTCATAATTGCCCCTTTTAAAGTTAAAACGGTAGGGCAGTCCGTTTGCCATTTCGATCGATTCCCGATAAATGGCATGGATCCGCTTCAGTTCGTCCTCTGCCTTGCGCTGCTCGGTGATGTCATGCACCATGTGGACAAAACACTCTTCGCCGCCGAGATCGATCTTGACCCCGTAAAACAAGCCGACCCGTTCTTCTTTTGAATGGGGATAAAATTTCAGGGCAATGTCGCCATAGAATTGATTTTTATGAAGACTCTTCTGAATGTCCTCGAAGGAGTTCTCCCGTAATCCAATCAGCTGGGCATAGGTACGGCCGAGGATTTCCTGCCGACGCTGGCCGAGTGCTTTCGAGGCTGTCTGATTCAGATCGACAATGATTCCATCGGAAACGCGGGTGATGATAATAGCCAGCGGGCTTTGCATGAAAATGGACGAAAATCGCTCCTCACTCAGGCGTAGTTCCTCTTCCGCCCGTTTGCGGTCGATGGCCAGTGTAACATGGTTTGAGATAAGCTCTAAAAATTCCAGATCCTCTTCCGTATAGGCAAATTCATCGGTATAGCTCTGGACGACCAGGGCGCCTCCGATTTTATCCTTATCTTTGAGCGGAACACCCAGCCAGACTTTGGAGACGGTACCGTGAAATTCGATGAGGCCTTTGCGCCCCATTTCCTCAATCTCTGCCTGTCTCACGAGCAGCGCACGATCATTGCGGATCACATAGCCGGTTAATGTCTTGCCGGCCGGGAAAGAATCGAATGTATCCTTTTCATCCACGAAATAGGGCAGCGAAATCGTATCCGTTAAGGAATCATACAGGGCCAGGAAAAAATTCTTCGTATCCATGATCTCCCCGATGATATGCTGGATACGAACAAACAGTTCGTTGAGGCTTGCGCTCTGGTGGACAGTGCCGGCGATAATGTTCGGAATCTGCTGAATTTTCTGGTTGCGCCGGGCTTCCGTCAAGTCACGCACAAAGGCCGTGACGAGCTGTTGCCCACCGGAGGAAATCAGACCCGTACGGACCTCCACCGGAAAAACCTGGCCGTTTTTACGAATATTGAACGATTCCACTGATACCCCGCCCTTCTCAACCTGGTCCTGGATGATTACTGGAATATCTGCTCTGGCCTGGGGCGCAATCAGGTCTGATACGTTCAATTGCAGCATCTCATCCCGGGTATAACCGAACATTTGCAGCGCAGCATCATTGCATTGTAGAATGACTCCTTCGAGCATTTCCAGAAAAATCGCATCCTTAGAAGATTCCATCAGTTTCTGATAGGTTTCCTGGCTCTGCCGCAGTGATTCTTCGATGCTTTTACGTTCCGTAATGTCCTGAAGGAGAGCCAAGCCAGCATATACCTGCCCTTGCTCATTCTTCAACGGCATGGTGCGAACTTCAAATAAGCGATTTTGATACGGAATTTCAAATATACGCAGGTTTCCACTCAGCGTCTCCCGGAAATGCGAGATAAAGAATTCCGCCGCCGCCGGATCGAAAATATCGCTGATCCGCTTTCCTTCAATATTTTCATGCAGAAGGCCGCCCTCCGTAATACCCGAACCTTCCGCCAGGGTACACTTCAGATTTTCATCATACATCAGGACGATACCATTGGGAATATTCGAGGCCAGGATTCTATAGCGATCCTCGCTTTTATGCAAGGCCGCGGCCGAGTCCCGGATGGCCGTAATGTCAATCATCGAAACAACCGATTGATCCGATCCGGGGATGATTGCAGCCGATATCAGCACATAACGAAGCTGGCCTGTTTTATGGATACAACGCGCTTCGTAGGAACGGGGCGCAGACTCGGGTTCGTTCCTCCGCAGATTATGATAATCCAGCATCATCTGGAGATCATCCGGATGGACGAACTCGGTCCACTTATGTTTTCCTTCGATCTCTTCGCGAGTGTAATCGGTCAGGCGTTCAAATTCGGCATTGACCAGGGAGACTGTCATATCATCTTCAACAATCATAGTGGCCGCACCCGTATTCTGGAATATAGTGCGGTAGATTTCCTCCGATTCCAGAAAGGCTTTCTGGGCCGATTCCTTCTGAGATTGCGCCCCGGCCAGGGACAGTGCGTTTTTCAAAGCCGCTCCGAGTCTGACCAGGTGATCCTTGATCACATAATCCCAGGCTCCGGCCTTAATACAATCGACGGCCGTCTCTTCATTCAGCGAACCGGTGACAATGATAAAGGGGATCTGCGGACACTGTTCTCTGGCAATTTCCAGAGCCGCCATCCCGCTGAAATGCGGCAGGCGATAGTCTGCCAGAATCACATCCGGCATTTTTTCATCCAGGGCACGAAGGTAGGCTTGCTTTTTGTCGACTACACGGAGTGAGGGTTTAAAACCGGCTTTCTGGATCTCCTTTAAGACCAGCTTTGCGTCCGCCTCGTTATCCTCAACAAAAATAATATCCAATATCGTGCTCATCTTAGCCTCGATAAAAAAATTTAATTATTCTGAAACCTCTCACTCTAAATCGATTACCCCGTGCAAAATAGATCACTTTAACGACTCATTCAAAAAGTAATAATATAATCGCCGTTAATTCAATCCTTACCAAAATATAATGAAATTCATGATAATTTGGTATGAACGAATGTATTTTCGCGACAAAAGTTGAAAATAAATTGAATTATTTATCTTTATTGGCACGACTTACAGCATTTTATTCGCGTCACTCTGGTGTAAAACCCGATTCATCGCTCACATAACAACATGGCAAGCTTACCCGGCACCAGATTTCCCGGGCGGTTTCATACCCGCCGGAATAACCGGCGATCCGGCTACTTCCCCGCGAAATTTTAGGCTATTCATTCCTACCAGACGCGGATTTTATAGCGGGAGCCGTTCGATTCAATCACCAGCGCCCCTTCCAGGTCGGTCCGGTGAAGCCGGATTTGCATAGAATTGTAGTGCGCAACAGTCCTTGAAGAGGGATGCCGGAAGCGATTGCGGGCTCCTACCGATATCAAGGCGTATTCGGGATGAACATGGTCCAGGAACTCCAGAGTCGAGGATGTGGCGCTGCCGTGATGAGGAACTTTCAAAATTTCAGAATTAAGGAAATTCCCCCAGCCGGCAATATAATGTTCGGCGAAAGCTTCGGTGTCGCCGGTAAACAGCCAATCGATATCTCCGTGCGTCATCTTGATCACCAGAGAATAATCATTGTATCCGCCGGGATGAAGGCCGATGAAGGCCTCGGATGGGTGCAGAATACGGATCGCCGTGTTCCCGGCCAGGGATAAAAAAGAACCGGCGTACATCGTTTTCACGGGGATGTGCAGCGAATCCGCCAGATAATGAATCTGCCGGTAGATCGCCGACTGGCCCTCGATTGCCGTTTCCCATAGTTCCCCGACGTCAAAGTGCTCCAGCAGATAGGGCGCCCCGCCGATATGATCGCTGTGCGGATGGGTGAGCACCAGGTAATCGATCTTGTGTATCCCACGCCGCTGCAGGTAGGGAGCGACAATCTTCTCCCCCGCATCCCAGCGGAACGAACGGTCTCCGCAGTCAATCAACATGTTCCCGCCGTCGGGCAGCTCAATAAAAATGGCGTCACCTTGCCCCACATCAAGGAAAGTGGTCCGTAACTTCGGTGTTCCCAGAGCCGTCGACCAGATGCGTACGTTGGCGATCAATAAAATTACAACCAGAAGGGCGAAACGCTGGCGGCGTTTTTCGGCATTGAGGATGAGATAAATCAGAATGTAAGCCAGCGCAAGGGTAAAGAGTGTAATTTGGGCCGTCTGCAACCAGGCCAGAGGAAATTGCGAGCAATATTGAATGACCTTTTTTAGACCGGCAATTAAAATCATCTGCACCTCGCCGTAGGCGATATTTACTGAAGAGAGCCAGCTGCCCAGAATCACCTGCGCAAATCCCAGGGCTCCGATCAAGCCGACCAGCGGAATAACAATCAGGTTGGCCAAAAGGGAGATAATCGGAATCCGCTGGAAATAATAGACCGTTATGGGAATCGTACCCAATAAGGCTGCCAGGGACACCAGTAAAGCCTGCAGAAACCACCGCAATATTTGATTCTCCACCATCATCTGCGCGATTTTCTCCGGCAGGAACTGCCGCAAACGGGTATAGATATAGACAATCGAAAAGACGGCTATAAACGAAAGCTGAAATCCGATATCGAAGATTTGCAGCGGTGCAAAAATCGTCTGAACCAGTGCTGCTCCGGCGAGAGTATTATAGGTATTGCTGTCCTTTTCGAAAGCGCGGGCAAATAAGATCAGCGATGCCATGATCACCGCCCGCACGACAGACGGTTTCAGATCGACCAGCAGGGCATAAAAACAGAGGCCCGCAATCGTCAGAAGAACCCTGGTTTTATACGGAAATCGCAGAAATCCGAAAATGATCATGAAGACCAAAGTCACATAGCCCACATGCAATCCCGAAACCGCCAGCACATGAATAACGCCGGAATCGATGAAGGCCCTTTCCGTTTCATCGCTGATTTCACCTCGTACACCGACGATCAGGGCTTTCAGGATGGCGTTTTGTTCTCCGTACACTGACCGATCGATGATTTGTTCGATGCCGGTTTTCGTGCGATCGGCCAAACGACGGACGGAGAAACGGGGCTTATCAATCGCCGTTACGGATGCGGGCGAATCGAGGCTGACTATAAGGAATATATCGTGATTCGCCAGAAATCGCCGGTAGTCAAATTCACCCGGATTCCTCTTTGTACCGGGTTGCTGCAGGGTCGCCTGAAAGCGAATCCGGTCGCCATATATAAAACCGGTTTTTCCGCTTTTAATGGTCAGAAGCATTTTTTTGCGATAGCTGCGCCATTCGCCCCTTTTAACAGAGATATCGCGCAAGCGAATTTTGGTCCGTCCGTTCGCCAGGGTTTCGCTCGATTCGACCACAGCCATCAGGCTGTCAGGCTGGTCTGTCAGCGCAAGATTCGCGAGATGACCCGGACTCCGTTCCGTCGACCGGGAGTGATTGATAGCACCCAAGAGAAACATCAGGATTGCAATGAAAATCCAGGATTGTCGACGATGAGCTATCGTTACCGCGCCCAGGAAAAATAACAGCAAAACCGAAAACCACACGGGCAGCGCTAAGCGCAGGCAGTGGTTCGCGATAATCCCTGCCGCAGAGCAAAAGAACAATAGCGCAAGAGGAATTCTCCTGATCAGGTACGACAGCATGTTTTGCAGGAAATTGTTAATTTAGAATCGGGCAACGGTGTCGAGCGTGCTCAGATAGAGCCAGTTAAAGGCGCTCGTTCCCGCCATGATCCCGATCGTAAATACCCAGAAATTGTACCAGCTCTCGAAATTAAGGTAATAGAAGATTGCCGCAAAAAATGCGACCATGAAGTTTCCGAGTATCAGAATGCCCAGTTTGGCCATGAAGAAGTTTTCGGCGGGGCTCCACCAGAGCGAATAGAAAATCGTCACAAACAGAAGCGTTACAGAAAAAATCATCAAGTACCCGAACATATATGTGATCCGGTATCTACGGCTGTACATCTGAAAAATGATCCCCAGAAAAAACGAAATTACGGCCATAATACAGAAGAGAGCGAACCAGACCAGCAGGTTTGCATCGAGCGTTTCGGGAGATATCCAGGTGCGGAATTCACGCAGGACATTGGATTGGAGAGCAATCAGGAAAAATGCAAAGCCAGCGATGATTAATAGTGACAAATATGAGTACAAATGTTGTGAAACCCGTATCTCTTCAGTATCAAAAGAGTGATTCATAAATGATCCTGTCTCTCAAGAACTATTTACTTTGCATTAATATATTCGAAGACATCTATAAAATCAAATGATAAATTGAAAAGGCTAATTTTTAGCATCAATCGAAACAGGCCAATTATCTTCGGAATTGGTTTACGATCGGAAATCTGCGACCGATCCCGAACGCTTTCGCCGTCACTTTCAGGACCGGAGCCGACTGGTGCCGCTTGTATTCCGCGATGCGAATCTTATTCATTATGTCCGAGACCAGTTCCTCGGCATATCCCAATGCAACCAGTTCTTCGTAGATCTTATGTTCGTTGATGATCAGGCCGACCAGCGGACTGACGACTTCATAATCGAAGGGATCGACCTGGTTTTCGGTCAGCTCGGCGGAGGGCGGCCGATCGATAATCCTTTGGGGAATGACGGGCTTTCCTGCGTTGCGGTTGATATAATCAGCCAAGAGATAAACATCCGATTTGTTCAGGTCTCCGATAACGGCCAGTGCACCGGCCATATCGCCGTACATCGTGCAGTAGCCCAGCGCGATTTCGGTTTTGTTTCCGGTCGCCAGCACCAGATCGCCGAATTTGTTCGCCACGGCCATCAGAATATTGCCGCGCACCCGCGATTGGATATTTTCTTCGGTAATATCTCTCGGCGCATCCGAAAACAGCGGGGCTAGTTCGTCTTCATACGATTTTGCGATCGCATCGATGGCAACCAACTCGAAGCGCAGTCCGAGCCGCTCCGCCAGCGTGCGGGCATCGTCAATACTCATCTGCGCCGTAAAGCGGGAAGGCATGGAAACGCACTGCACATTCGCCGCGCCGAGCGCTTCCCGGGCGATACAGGCCACCAGCGCGGAGTCGATCCCACCGCTCAAACCGATCACAGCCCGGCGGAAACCGGTTTTGCGAAAATAATCCCGGACGCCCAGAACAAGCGCCTTGTAGAGGTTTTCGGCGCGATCTTCATTCGGAAGAGAAAATTCAGTTGCGTGCCCCACATCCAATTCGCAGACTTCAATCCTCTCTTCGAAAGCACCGGCATGGCCGACCAACCTGCCATCCACGCTGAAAACCAGCGAATTACCGTCGAAAATCAGTTCATCCTGCCCGCCGATCAGATTCACCAAGACGAAAGGTACCTTAAAATCGCGCACCTTATGCCAGATCAGTTCGCGGCGGATATTGCGTTTCCCGATTTCAAACGGCGAGGCGGATAGATTCACCACCAGGTCGCAGCCCTGCGCGGCCAGATCGGCGGTAATTTTGACGGTATTGTTACTGTCCCAGAGATCTTCGCAGATTTCCACGCCGAGCCGAAACGGCTGCCCGTCGATTTCCAGCGTTACGGGCACATTGGATTCCGCCGAGGTAAAATAGCGCTTTTCATCAAACACATCGTAATTCGGCAGGAGCGTCTTATAGCGCTTGGCCACGATTTTCCCGGCCTGCATGACGGCCGCGCTATTGTAGAGCCGGTCCCCAATACGGTCGATGAATCCAGCGACGGCCACGATTTCCGCCGGCACCTCCGCGGCGATCTTCTGAATCGCGGCAAGATTTTGTTCGATAAAACTGCGGTTCAGGATCAAATCCCTGGGCGAGTACCCGCAGACCGTCAGTTCCGGGTAAACAACGATTTGCGCCTTTTGCGCCAGCGCCGCATGCAGCGCTTCGATTGTTTTGGTTGTGTTCCCCTCAATATCCCCAACCGTCAGGTTCAGTTGGGCCATGGCTATCCGCATTTTTCCACTCAATATTTTATCTCGAAATTGCTGTAATCCTGCAAGCATTCGGATCTCTCGACTTCCAGATCGCGCACATCGGAAAAGGACGGCCCGCGGCGGAGTTCGCGGATAAAGTCGTGAATCAATCCTTCTTCTCCTTCGGCGACGCAAGAGACCTGGCCGCCGGCCATGTTTTTCACATATCCGACCAGACCATACATCCTGGCCTGTTTATAACAAAAATAGCGATACCCGACACCCTGCACAAAACCGGAAACCACGATTTCGACATGCACTTTCATTTCATTCGTCGTTGAATACGAAACTCAACGCTTCTTCGGCGCTTTCAACCTGAGGGACACCCTCAATTTTCCAGGACCCCAGTGAGACTACCGGTCTGTCCATCTGCTTGCAATAGGCGATTTCCGAAAGCGTACCATAGCTACCGTCGATAGCGATCGCCGCGTGGCAGGCGCAAGCGATAATCGAATTGCGCGCGATTCCAACCCCGGTCGGAATGGCAATCTTCACCCATTTATTGGCCTCCCGGTCGTCATACCCGGGTAAAATTCCAATGGTTAGTCCGCCGGCTTCGGCGGCGCCCCGGCAGGCCGCTTCCATCACGCCGGTTTTACCACCGCAAACCAGCACGGCGCCCCGCTCGGCAATCGCTTTCCCGACAGTATAGGCTTTCTCATAGACCTGCCGGTCGCATTCCCGGCCGCCGATGACGGCAATGATTTTCGGTTCCCTGCTCATGGTTCCAGTCGGTAAATCGTTCTCGGAAACGGGATCGTTTCACGAATATGCGTAATGCCGGCCATCCAGCCCACCAGCCGTTCCAGGCCGATGCCGAAGCCACTGTGCGGCACGGAGCCGTATTTTCTCAAATCCAGGTACCACTGGTACGGTTCGATCGGCATGTTCTCAGCCTTCATCCGGCCCAGCAGAACATCATGATCGTCCTCTCTCTGGGACCCGCCGATAATCTCTCCGAAACCTTCCGGCGCGATCAGATCAGCGCCCAGCACCAGGTCCGGATTATCTTTATCGCGCTTCATATAGAAAGCCTTGATCTCCTTGGGCCATTTTTCGACAAAGACCGGAACCGCTGAGTTTTCGGTCAAGGTCACTTCGTCCTTGGCGCCCAGGTCGTCCTTATCGCCGATCTCCGATCCTTTGGCGCGCAGAAACGCCACCGCTTCCTGGTGCGTCATGCGGACAAAGGGCGCGTCCGCGGCCCGCAGCTTTTCGACATCCCGTTCCAGAATCGTCAGCTCTTCCAGGTTCTTTTCCAGGACAGTGCGGATCACGAAACGGATCAACCCTTCCTGGATATCCATATTTTCGGCATGTTCGACGTAGGCCTCCTCGGCGTCCATCATCCAGAACTCGGTCAGGTGTTTGCGCGTCTTCGATTTTTCCGCCCGGAAAACGGGGCCGAAATCGTATACCCGGTCGAAACTCATAATCCCGGTTTCCAGGTATAATTGTCCCGACTGGGAGAGATAGGCCGAACCCAGATCGAAATAGGGCACGCTGAATAAAGTGGTCGTTCCCTCGCAGGCATTCGGCGTCAGAATAGGCGAATCGAAACGGATGAAATCGTTCTGATTCAGGTAATCGCAAATCGCATAATAGACGGCATGACGGAGACGTAAAAGCGCCCACTGCTTCTGCGAACGCAGCCAAAGATGGCGGTTGGAGAGCAGAAAGTCCGGCCCGTGTTCTTTGAGAGTGATCGGGTACTCATCGGCAATCTGCACAATCTCGATATCTTTGACGGTAAGTTCGTAGCCGCCGGGAGCGCGTTTATCCGCGCGTACGTTCCCTTTCACAATCACCGAGGATTCCTGCGTAAGGACATCCTTCATGCTGAAAACCTCTTCCGTCACTTCGTTTTTCAGCACGGTGCACTGGATGATCCCGGTCCCGTCGCGCAGCACCAGGAACCAGATTTTACCGCTGGAACGTTTGTTGTACAACCACCCTTTAAGTTGTACTTCCTGCCCATCAAATTTGTTGACATTCTTTACATAAACCCGATCCATAATCTCCTCTTGTCTCTTTACTGGCGTTCTTGATAACCTGTTCTATTGGTCCAATCGATTGAAAATCAAAAATCGAACGAGTCCCGGCGAATTACCATCCCGCCAGAATCGCATTGATAATATCCTGGGTGATATTGTTGATAGACTCCTCCAGCGCCAGATCCCGTGTTCTTTCCGTGGCGCCGGTCGGATCGTATTCGCTGTAGCCCATAAATTGTTTTTTGAACATCGACACATTTTCCACCAGGTCGAACCATTCAACCTCGGCCCGCACCGTGATCCGGTATTCAGTCACCGATTCACCCGCTTCGGATTCCTGGAAAACCAGCGGCCGGTCCTGCACATCCTGAATCGTTCCGTAGAGGACCGACTGCGCCTGCTCGGTTTCCACCAATTTCAGTATATTTTCACGGATGAATCCCAGGCGCACCAGGTCGGTCATCACCTGCTGGATGTTGAATTCGGCCGTGCGGTCCTCGAAAAGCGGGATCGCCACATTCTTGATGTGCGGCGGCAGGGTCCCCTTGAATGAATAAAACCAGCAGTTCTGAAGGATTGACATCAGAAGCAGCAGCGGCAGGATATACCGGATCCGCATCGCCTTGTGTGCCATTCTGGTTTTTCTCAGGTTCCTAACCATCATTGGAGCCCGTATTCTTTGATTTTGCGGTACAGCGTACGTTCGCTGATTTGGAGCGAATTAGCCGTCTGCCGTTTTTTATAATTGAATTTGCGCAGGGTTTTCTCGATCAGTTCGCGCTCCACCTCTTCGAGGGAGACCTGCCCAAGCCGGTTCTGGTTGAGGATATTCTCATCGTATTCCGGTTCCGCCGCTTCCTCTTCGTAATATTTCTCTTCCTTGGGCGGAGAAGGCAGGCGTTTCAGAAATTCGTAGGACGGAATCTTATCCAGATCGATAGACCCGCCTTTTTCGACGATCAGGTCGCGTATCTCGCGGAATTCCTTGCGCAGCAGCAGCAACTGCTGCAGGATGAGCTCACGCTCGGCCTGGTCGACGCTTTTGGATAGCCGCACCGGGAGATTCGGGGAAACGCCGAACGAGGGCCCGACATAAAGCCGGCTGCGTAGCATTTTGCTGTTGATTAGTTCGCCGTGCTGCAGGACGATCATACTTTCAACGAAATTTTTTAACTCGCGGATGTTTCCCGGCCAGCCGTAATTCTGCAATTCCTTCATGGCGTTGGGCGAAAAGCCCTTGAACGAGATATTATTGCGGTTGGCGAATTCCAGGGCGAATTTGGTCACCAATTCGGGAATATCCTCAGGATGCTCCAGGAGGCGCGGGGCGACGATGGTGATCGTTTTCAGGCGGTAATAGAGGTCTTTGCGAAAACGCTCCTTGTCGATTTCGACCGTCAAATCTTTATTCGTGGCGGCAATCACGCGCGTGTCGACACGCACCGTTTTCGATCCACCGACCGGCAGAAATTCACCGAGTTCCAGGACACGCAGCAGTTTGACTTGCGTCTCCAGCGGCATCTCCCCGATTTCATCGAGAAAGATCGTGCCGCCGTCGGCTGACTCGAAATAGCCTTTGCGATCCTCGATCGCGCCGGTAAAGGAACCTTTCACGTGCCCGAAAAGCTCGCTCTCGATGATGCCGGACGGGATAGCGCCGCAGTTGACCTTGACGAGCGGCTTGTGTTTGCGCAGACTGTGACGATGAATCGCATTGGCGATCAACTCTTTGCCCGTGCCGCTCTCGCCATAGATCAGGACGCTGATATCGGTCGGCGCCACCTGGTCGATGGTTTCGATGATCTCGTTAACCTTGTCCGAATCGCCCGTAATCCCGAAACTCTGTTGCAGTTTTTTAATTCTTTCCAAACTCATCATCACCTCCCGGTTATGGGAAAAACTCATTATTCCTGCAATCTTGCCAATCCTTTTTTTCCAATATCCCTGCGATAATGCGCACCATCAAAAGAAATCGTTTTTACTTTTGCATAGGCCACTGTAATGGCCGAATCAAGGTCGCCGGCCAGACGCGTAACGCCCAGAACGCGGCCGCCGCTCGTGCAAAAATGCGCGCCGTCGTACTGCACTCCGGCCAGGAAAACGGTATCTTTAACGGAATCCTCTTCCGTGTCTAAACCATTGATGATCTTGCCTTTGGCGTAGGCTTCCGGGTAACCGCCCGAAGCCACGATCACGCAGGCGGCATACTGATCCGATAGTTTAAAGCCATCCACATCCAGTTTTCCGGCCGCCACACTGTACAGCAAATCGGCGAAGTCGGAGCGAATCAAGGGGATCGTCACCTGGGCTTCCGGGTCGCCGAAACGGGCATTGATTTCCACCACGGAGGGCTCGCCTTTGTCGATCATCAGGCCGCAATACAGCACGCCTTTGTAGGGGCATTCTTCCTCCCGCATGGCTTCCAGCAAGGGCCGAATGACCTTCTCCTCGGCGTGGGCAATCACAGCTGCGGTCCCGAGTGGAGCCGGGGCGTAGGCACCCATTCCGCCGGTATTGGGTCCCTCGTCGTTGTCGAAAACCCGTTTGTGATCCTGGGCAGCCGGCAGAAGAACATAGCGTTCACCGTCCGTGACGGCAAAAAGCGAGAGTTCTTCGCCCTGCAAAAAATCTTCGACAAGTACCTGCTCCGCCGCAGTTCCGAATTTCTTCTCGTCCCAGATTTCGCGAAAGGCCGTTTCCAGGTCCTGCTGATCTTTGATGATCAGGGCCCCCTTGCCAGCGGCTAAACCGTCGACTTTGATCACATACGGAAAGGCCTTGCCGTGCGTGGCTGCCCTGGCTTCCTCGCGAGTATCACAAACGACAAATGGCGCGGTCGGGATACCGTACTTCGTCATCAGCTGTTTCGCACAAACCTTGCTGCCTTCCAGCATGGCCGCCTGCCGCACAGGCCCGAAAATCTTCAAACCTTCCGCCTCGAAACGGTCGACGATTCCCTGCATCAGCGGTATTTCCGGCCCGACCACCGTCAAATCGATCTCCTCGGCTTGGGCGAATTCGAGCAGGCTCTCGATCTCGTCGGCCGCGATGTCCACATTCATCCCGAGCATCGCCGTACCGGCATTGCCGGGAGCCGTATAAATTTCCTCGACTTTGGGCGACTGAGCCAGTTTCCAGACGATTGTGTGTTCTCTGCCGCCGTTTCCTACAACCAATATTTTCATGAATGTCCTTATTCCGTGAATTGTTAAATTTTTATGGCACTCGCTTGAGTTCGGTCTTCGGTTTATCCGACAAGCGCCCGATTTCATCACGGATCTCGGCCGCCAGTTCGAATTCCAGGTTTTCGGCCGCCTTGACCATCTCCTTTTTGAGTAAGGCCAGCAGCTCGTGCGTATCCATCTTGTCCTGATACTTTTCCGTAACGCTCTTGCGCCGGGTAAATTCAACCGGTCTCATATCGGCTACGGAAGTAGTCATCATAACTTCGTCGACGGATTTATAGATGGTTTTCGGTGTGATGCCGTGCTCGGTGTTGTATTCCAGCTGTACCTTCCGGCGGCGCTCCACCTCGCTGATGACCTTCTGCATCGACTGCGTGATTTCGTCGGCATAGAAAATCACCTTGCCGTTAATGTTGCGGGCGGCTCGCCCGGAAACCTGCATCAGCGACCGTTCCGAGCGCAGAAAACCCTCTTTATCGGCGTCCAAAATCGCTACCAGCGAGACTTCCGGCAAATCCAGTCCCTCGCGCAGCAGGTTGATTCCCACCAGTGCGTCGAATTCACCCAGCCGTAAATCGCGTAGAATTTTAATGCGCTCCAGGGCGTGAATTTCCGAATGCAGGTAGCGCACCCGCAACCCCATTCCTTTTAAATATTCGGCAAGGTCCTCGGACATGCGTTTGGTCAGGGTGGTTACCAGGGCCCGTTCACCGCGGGCGGTTGTTTCGCTGATCTCGCTGATCAGGTCGTCGATCTGGTGCTTGCTGGGACGCAGTACAATTTCCGGGTCCAACAAACCGGTCGGGCGGATGATCTGCTCCACCACGACGCCCTGGCATTTCTCCAGCTCATAATCGGCCGGCGTGGCGGAAACGAAGACCGTCTGCGGCATGCGTTTCTCGAACTCATCGAATTTCAGCGGCCGGTTGTCCAGCGCGGACGGCAGGCGAAACCCGAACTCGACGAGGACCTCCTTGCGGGAGCGGTCGCCGTTGTACATCGCGCGGATTTGCGGAAGCGTGGCATGCGATTCATCGATGATCAGCAGGAAATCGTCCGGGAAAAAATCGAGCAATGTGTAGGGCGGCTCGCCGGCCTTGCGCCCGGAAAAATGGCGCGAATAGTTTTCGATACCCGAACAATAGCCAACCTCCTCGATCATCTCCAGGTCGAAAGAAGTGCGCTGCTCCAGGCGCTGGGCTTCGACCAGTTTATCGGCGGCGCGCAGGTCGTTGACGCGCTGCTCAGCTTCGGTGCGGATGGTTCCAAGCGCCCGCTTCAGGTTCTCTTCGGAGGTGATAAAATGCTTGGCCGGGAAAATAACGATGTGATCGTGCTCCTGTGTGACTTCCCCGGTCAGCGGATCGAAACTGTACAGGTGTTCGATCTCGTCGCCGAAAAATTCGATGCGGTAGGCAAAGTCTTCATAGGCCGGCCGGATGTCGACGATATCGCCGCGCACCCGGAAATTGCCGCGCTCCATCGCCAGGTCGTTGCGCGAATAGAAAATATCGATGAATTTCAACAGCAGCGCCCGCCGATTGATGTGGTCGCCCTTCTTCAAATAGGTGATAAAGCGGCTGTAATCCTCCGGCGAACCGATACCGTAGATGCAGGACACGCTCGCCACGACGATGACATCCCGGCGGCTGATCAGCGAACTTGTCGTCTTCAGACGCAGTTTATCGATCTCGTCGTTGATGTGCGAGTCTTTCTCGATATAGGTGTCCGAGACGGGCAGGTAGGCTTCCGGCTGATAATAATCATAAAATGAGATAAAATACTCGACGGCGTTCTGTGGAAAGAAATTCTTGAATTCGCCATAGAGCTGCGCCGCCAGCGTCTTGTTGTGCGAGATGATCAGGGTCGGCCTCTGGATATTCTGGATGACGTGCGCCATCGTGTAAGTCTTGCCGCTGCCGGTGACGCCCAGCAGGGTTTGGGTCATATCGCCACGCCGGATACCTTCGGTCAGTTCTTTAATCGCCTGCGGTTGATCACCGGTGGGGTCGAAGGTCGTATGAAGTGTAAACTCTGCCATATCGGCAGAATTTAAGTCTATCATGGCTAAGAATCAACGTCGGAATCTCGGCGTGTTGTCGGTTTTTAAGGTGCAGGCATTCGTAAGACAAACACTCCTGTTTGTCTATTGCCGGGCGGAATCGAAATACCTTCACATGCCCCTCCTTCGGAGTTTCGGCACTACAAGTGGCGAAGATTACATGCGATAAAAAGGTGATGAGCGCACATGAATTCTCGCCATGCTGTTCAGCGCCGGAGTTGGGCAAGGGGAACTTCAGCTCTTATGTCAAGCGATTCAATCCAGGCCGGCAAACCGGGAATCAAATGCTCCCGGAATCGCTTAACACAAGGGCTTACAAAAGCGCCAGAAAAATCATTTCCATACTGGCAACCTTTTCCCGGAATCGCGATCCAAAGGATTGCTTTTCAAATTGGGGGATCAATTCATTTCGTTCTCAGGGGGCTTCGGCTTCCACTCGAACTGCCGAAAATTCATACCATAAAAATAAGGAGAAATCCCTATGCGGAGATTTTTGTTTTTTCTGCTCAGCACCATTCTGATCGTCAGCGGCATTACATCGGCCCAGACGCGCGACCGCTCCGAGATTCCCGAAGAATATACCTGGAACCTGGCCAATATCTATCCAACCGATGCGGACTGGAAAACCGCCAAAGATGCCTTGCAGGCGCGCTTCGATGAGATCACGGCCTTCAAGGGAAAATTGTCCAAATCGCCGCAGGCTCTGCTGCAATGCCTGGAACTCAACACCTTTTTCAAAAAGGAACTGCGCCGCCTGGAAACCTACGCCATTATGCGCTCGGACACCGACACGCGCGTCTCGGAATGCGTCGCCATGAAGCAGGACATCAACCAGGTCTTAACCGAATACCAATCCAAAGCGGCCTTTATCCAGCCGGAGATTCTGGCAATCAACCCGAAAGTCATCCAAAAATTTCTGCAAAAAGAAAAAGGGCTCGCAACTTACCGACATCAGATCGATGACATTCAGCGCCGTAAGGCCCACCTGCGCTTCGATAAGGAAGAGGAAATCATCGCCCGGGTCGGCAACATGGCCAGCTCGCCTGAAAATATCTACACCATCTTCACGGTGGCCGATTTCCCTTATGCCGAAATCCAATTGCAGGACGGCACTAAAATCCTCGGCGACTACTCCGGATTCCGCAGTCTGCGTACCTCCTCCAATCGCACTGACCGGGAGACCGCTTTCGAGCAGTATTTCGGCCGGCTTGGAGAATACCGCGGCACCATCGGCGGTTTGCTGAATGCCCAGGTCCAGCGCGATATATTCTATGCCGATGCGCGGGGCTATTGCTGTAGCCTGGCAAGCGCGCTAGATGAAAACAATGTTCCCGTCAAAGTCTACCTGGCTCTGATCGAAAACGTGAGTAAAAATCTCGACGCCTTTCATCGTTACTTGAATATCAAGAAACGGATGCTCGGGGTGGATACCCTGAAATATACCGATCTCTATGCCCCGGTGGTGGAAGGACTCGACGTGAATTTCGACCTGGCCGAAGCCCAGCGCCTGAACATCGGCGCCCTGAGCAAACTGGGCGATGATTACCGTCAAATGGTCGAGATGGCCTTCAACAATCGCTGGATTGATTATTACCCCACAGCCGGCAAACAGACCGGCGCTTATTCGGAAGGCGATATCTACGACGTCCATCCCTACATTTTGCTAAACTTCGACGGCAGCTACGACGCAGTGTCCACCATGGCCCATGAACTGGGTCACACCCTGCACAGCTGGTACGCCAACCACGGGCAGCCCTACCAGAACGCCATCTACTCCATTTTTGTCGCCGAAGTCGCCTCCACCCTGAACGAAATCCTGATCTTTGATTACTATGTCAATTCCCTCGAAAATGAAGACCAGCGGCTCAGTATGCTGATGGAATATATCGACGGCATAAAGAGCACGCTTTTCCGCCAGACCCAATTCGCCGAATTCGAGCTGCGTATCCATCAAATGGCTGAAAAGGGCGAGCAACTGACTGGCGATTCGATGACGGAACTTTACAAGCAGATTGTCCGTAAATACTACGGCCATGATCAGGGCGTCTGTATTGTTTCGGATGTGATTAATTATGAATGGGCCGATATTCCGCATTTTTACATGAATTTCTATGTTTATCAATATGCGACATCCCTGACCGCTTCCACGGCGCTCGCCGAGGATATTCTCAAAGGCGATGCGAAAGCCATCGAAGGATTTCGGCGTTTTCTGGCCGTCGGCGCTTCCGATTATCCGATCGAAATCCTCAAAGCGGCCGGTGTCGATATGACCGGTTCCGCGCCATTTGAAAAAACAATCGCTGCAATGACACGCGCTATGGACGAAGTCGAAGCCATTCTGGACCGCAAGGGATTATAATTTTTACGAAAGGAGAAGCCATGCAGAAACGCTTACTTTACGGATTGCTATCAGGGATAGTAATTACATTCATGATTTCAATCCTCCCGGCCCAGACCCGGGACAGGAGCGAAATCCCCGGGAATTTAACCTGGAACCTGACCGAGATTTATGCCAACGACGACGCCTGGCAAGCAGCGGCGGATGAACTCACCAAGCGCATCCAGGAGATCACTCCCTTTAAAGGCAGCTTGGGAAAATCCGCGATTAAGCTGTTGAACTGCCTCGACCTGCAGGGCGAAATCGACAAAGAATTGCTGCGTTTATATTGCTACGGTTTCCTGGCTTTCGACCTGGACAACCGCGATTCGAAATACCTCAGCATGAAAAGCCGGGGCGAGCAACTGAGCACCGACTTCGGCGCGCTCTGCTCATTCATCGCGCCCGAAATCCTGGAAATCAACGGCAAGAAGATCGAGAAATTCCTGAAGCAGGAACCCGGCCTCGCAAAATATCGCGTTCGTCTGAACGATCTCCAGCGCCAGAAAGCCCACCGGCTGAGCGCTCCCGAGGAAAAGATCATCGCCGAAGCCGGCTCGATATCCGGGGGCACCCGGACCTCCTACGGGGTCTTCACCAACGCCGAAATGCCCTGGCCGAATGTCGTTTTCAGCGACGGCCGCAAAGTTGTTCTCGATCAGGCCAACTTCAGCCTCTACCGCGCCAGCCGCAACCGGGACGACCGCGAAGCCATCTTCAAATCCTTTTTCGGCACCTATGGCGATTTCTCCGGCACGATCGGCACCTTGATGGATAATAAAATCAAGAAGGACATCTTCTACAGCAAGGTGCGCAAATACGATAACACGCTCGAATACTATCTGGATGGCGACAATATTCCGGAGGAGGTCTATCATACCCTGATCCGCAACGTACATGATAACTTCGCTATCTTGCATCGCTACCTGGACATCCGCAAACGCATGCTCGGCGTGGACACGCTGAAGTACAGTGATCTGTATGTACCGCTGGTCGGAGCGCTGGATCTGAGTTACAGCGTCGAAGAAGCCCGGCAGATGGTGCTGGATGCCGTGGCGCCGCTCGGCGAAGAATACGCTAAAACGGTTCAGTTTGCCTATGATAACCGCTGGATCGACCTCTACTCGACACCCGGCAAACGCACTGGCGCTTATTCGATGAGCGCAGCCTATGATGTTCACCCTTACATCCTCATGAATTACAACGGCCAGTACGCCAATGTCAGCACCCTGGCGCATGAGCTCGGGCACACCATGCATTCCTATTTCGCGAATAAGACGCAGCCCTATGCAACCGCCGATTATACTACTTTCGTGGCCGAAGTAGCTTCCACACTCAACGAAATCCTGCTCTTCCGCGATCAACTCGAGAAAACCGATGACGACGATCTGAAACTCTACCTCCTGCTCGAGTATATCGACCGTATGAAGAGCACGATCTTCCGGCAGACGCAATTTGCCGAATTCGAACTGCGCATGCACGAAATGGCGGAACGCAGCGAACAGATCACCGGCGACGCCCTGACTGAAATGTACAAAGGCCTGGTGCGTGAATATTACGGCCACGATCAGAACATCTGCTTTGTCGATGATGCCATCGATTACGAATGGGCCTACATCCCGCATTTCTATCGCGATTACTATGTCTTTCAATATTCCACGTCCTGGACGGCCTCAGAAGCCCTGGCCGATGGTGTTCAGTCAGGCGATCCCGAAGCCATTCAGCGCTATATAGCGTTTATCTCCGCCGGCGGTTCGGATTACCCGATCAATCTCCTGAAAAAAGCAGGCGTAGATATGACCACCGACAAACCCTTCCGGACCGCTATGCAGTCCATGAATTGGGCGATGGACGAGGTTGACGCCATCCTGGCCCGCAAAGGGATCTGATTCGTCCGGTAAATATCAATCTAAGCCCTCCGTTAATCCGGGGGGCTTTTTTGTTTCCCCAGACACCATACCGTCAGGTTCTCAAACCTGACGACTGAAGCGGATAAGCACGGCGGAAATTCCAAAAGTAATCGCGCTTCGGCTGATCCGATTGAATCCCGCCAACGGCGTGGGCTTCGTTCACTGCGTTCATTCAGGACGACGGTAAGGGTTGATGCGATCCTTCATTCATTGCATTCACTCAGGATGATGACATGGGATGAACCAATAAGAAAATTTCCAATAAAGAATAAACGGCAACGAATGAATATTTTTTAGATGACTTAACTTATAATTGCGAATTCCTTAGAGGAAATGGCTATTTTAAAACATTGGAATAATATTAAGAATTACTAAATTGAAACCAAGATGTCAAACAAGAGACCAGACGATATGCGTCTCGATGTTCTAAATACGGATATTACGGTATCTTTAGTTGAATTTCATCCAGGATCGCAATTCAGGTTACTTAATGTATTAACAAATGTATCATTCAAATCCTCGGTGTTTTTATGACAATTTTATCATCAATTCGCGACAATCGAAACAGAGGAACCGTTGTAGATTTTCTAAAGGAGAATCTAAAAGAAAATTCGATATTAAATATTGTATCAGCATATTTCACAATTTATGCTTATGAAGTATTAAAAAATAAATTGGATAAAATCGGTTCGCTCAATTTTTTGTTTGGAGAGCCCAAATTCATTAAAGCACTCGATCCGAGTAAAACCGATAAAAAGACGTTCAAAATTGAAGATGATGGTATCGCACTGTTAAATCGGATGCATCAAAACCGGATTGCCAAAGAATGCGCGGACTGGATCCAAGCAAAGGTAAACATCAGGTCGATCAAGCAAACCAATCTGATGCATGGAAAATTGTATCATATCGATAACAATGGCGTTGAAGTCGGACTCATGGGTAGTTCAAATTTCACTCAGAGGGGACTGGGAGCTGCAAATTCATCAAATATCGAACTAAACATGATTGTCGACAGTGACCGGGATAGGAAGGATTTGAAGAATTGGTTTTTTGAAATATGGAATGATGAGACTTTGGTTGAGGATGTCAAAAAAGAAGTGCTGCAATATCTCGAACAACTCTATATCGATCAATCCCCGGAATTTCTCTATTTTAAAACGCTCTACCATATATTTAAAGAATTTCTCGAAGACCAGACCAAAGGCGGGCTGTTAGCTGAGCAGCACCTGCTGACTGAAACCGAAATCTGGAAAACGCTTTTCGGATTCCAGAAAGACGCTGTCAAGGGCGCTATCAACAAAATCAATAAACACCGCGGCTGTATCATCGCCGATAGTGTGGGACTCGGCAAAACTTTTGAAGCGCTGGCTATCATCAAATATTTTGAATTGCATAATGAACGGGTGCTGGTTCTCTGCCCGAAGAAATTGAAAGACAACTGGAC
>CAZPRY010000018.1:0-70506 GCA_964589175.1 uncultured bacterium | reverse complement strand
TTCATTTTTACCCTCTAATATACGCCTTGGTACGCATTTGGGGGATGAACCTTATTTATGAAGTTTGGGGCAATATTACTATTGACATTGTATATCAGCCGACCTAATATTTCCGAGAAGAAATTGCTAAAGCCTGTTTATGCTGAAATCTAAAATTTTCATATTCGTAGCGTTTGCTTGCCTTCTACTGCCCGGGCTGCCGGCCCGGGCCCAGCCAATATCGTTCAACGAAATTATGTTCGATCCCGAGGGGGCAGACTATTTCGATGAGTTCATCGAACTGGTCAATAATTCCGACGCGCCCTTCAATCTGGACGGAGCTAATTTAATAATTAACGGCTCCCCGGAGACTCTGGTCTTCCCCGAATCGAATACAATCCTGGCACCGGGTGACCGGGCGCTTATTCTGGATCGCGGGTATTTGATCGACAAGGAATCTTTCTCTTACCAGGCGCTGATACCGACCGGAACGCTCCTGTTCACGATCCAGGACAACTCTTTCGGAAAGAACGGTTTACTGAACACCGAGCCCAATGAATTATTGCTCATCTCCGCCGCGGGTGACACCCTCTCCCGGGTCGTAACGACTCCCGATCAGAGCAGCGGATTCTCGGATGAAAAGGTGCTCTCAGACGGACCCAATACGTCCGATAACTGGAGCAACTCGCAAGTCAAACCGGGAACGCCCGGCTTGCGCAACAGCATCTCCCCCAAAGACTTCGACCTGGCGATCTCCTCTTTCCGGATCGCTACAACAGCGCGGGAGATTGAACCCGGCCGGCCCGTCGGGATCAATGTGTCCGTAACGAATGTCGGACTGCAACCCTGTTCGGATGCCGATATCGTCTTCGGTATCGATGTGAATACGGATTCCGTTTTGCAGATCAGCGAGTACCTGTTCGGCACCACCGAGACCCTTGTACCGGGCGACTCTGCCCGCTTTGAACTCAGTATCCCCGATCCTGTTTCCGGCAGCACCCGGTTGATTGCCGCGATCGATTTCTACCGCGACGAACAAAAGAACGACAACATCCGTTTCCTGGAATTACGCGTGCCCTATCCGAGGCAGGCCGTGGCAATCAATGAGTTTATGTATTACCCGATCGGCGAAACCGGTCTGGAGTGGGCCGAACTGGTCAATATTTCCGACGATACGCTTAATTTGAAACACTGGACCATTGCCGACGCCAGTATCGAAGCGCTGCTCACCGGGAAAGATTTTTTTCTTCCCCCGCAAGAATACGTCGTGATCGCCCGCGATTCATCGTTCCTGAACTTGTGGGAAACGCAGGGTCGCTTCCTCGATTGCGAACAGAATTTCCCCATCCTGAACAACAGCAAGGATTCCATAATCATCCAGGACCTAACCGGGCGCGTCATGGATCGCGTGGGCTACAGCAGCCAGTGGGGTTATTCCCAGGGTATCACGCTGGAGCGCCGGAATCCGTACTTCGAGCCCAACGATGCGCGCAACTGGGGTCTCAGTCTTGCGGAAGCGGGCGGGACTCCCGGCTTTGTCAACAGCCTTCGCTTTCCGGAACACGACCTGCAATTGCAATGTGAGAATGTGCAGTGGCTCTCCGAAAATCTCCTGCCCGGCAAGACGGTTATTTTGCAGATTTCCGTCGCCAATGTCGGTCTACGCCCGGCCGCCGGGTTCTCATTTGATATTCTCTATTACCAATCGCTCGATTCGATCAGTGCCAGCCGGCTGATTTTTCAGAAGGCCTGGGCCGATACTCTCCAGCCCTTCGCTTCTCTCACTGATACCCTGCGCTGGGAAATCGATCAGGGCGGCATGGGTTTCATCTATTGCAGTATTCATTATTCGCTGGATCTAAACCTTCAAAATGACGACATCACCCTGCCGCTGACGGTCGGCTATCCCGTTCACTCCGCGGTACTTAACGAAATCATGTACAACCCGGCAAGCGGCAAACCGGAGTGGTTCGAAATCCTGAACATCAGCCGCGGCAATCTGAACCTGCAGAATTGGGCCTTCAAGGACGCCAACGCCACTCATTTCCAGCTGACCGAATTCCGGAACGATCTCAAGCCGGATTCCTTTGCGGTCATCACCGGCGATGAGAATTTTCGATCCGCCTATCCGAACTTTCACGGCAAGCTGATCATCACGCCGGCCTTCCCGGCTTTGAACAATACCGTGGATTCGCTGGTAATTCTGGATGCTGTGCAGCACCGCCTGGATTCGCTCGCCTATGACAGCCGCTGGGGCGACCGTAAGGGCTTCTCGCTGGAGCGCCGGAATCCCTGCGGAGCGAGTACCGATGAAGCCAATTGGGGATTGTCCCAATCCGAATCCGGGAGCACGCCGGGTTATCGCAACACCATCGCCACCCGCAATCTCGACCTGGCGCTGGATTCCATCTTTTTATCGGTTACACCTCCTCCCGTCGACGGCCGTCCGGCCGAAATTCACGCCCGAATTTACAACGCCGGCCTGAACCCGGTCCCGACCTTCGACCTAGCCTATCGCATTGAAACCATGATGAACGATTCCATTGCACAAACCGTGCTCGATACCACGCTACAAATTGACATAGCGCTGGCGGCCGGCACCACGCGCACCGAAATTCTGGCGCTGCCCTCGCTGCCGGGCGGGGTACAGCGCCTGATCGGCCGCATTCTCCTCGACGGCGACGGCGAGCCCTCCAACAACAGCGACAGCATCTGGATCCGGATCGGCTATGCGCCGCAAGCTGTGGTGATCAATGAAATCCTCTACGCACCCGAATCCGGCGAATCCGAATGGTTTGAACTCTACAATCGCAGTCAGAGAGCCGCTAATCTGAACTCCTGGGAATTTCACGACGCCAGCGGAAAATGGCTGGCGCTGATCGATTCAACCTTTATTCTCGATGCGGACGATTTCTGCGTCGTGGCGGCCAATGCAGACTTTCTGCAGGGCTATCCCGGATTCGCAGGTCTTCTCATCGTTCCGGATAATTTTCCGACGCTGAACAACCGTTCCGACTCATTGTTTATCCGCGACGCCCGGGCAAACCGCCTCGACAGAGTATATTATCAGCAGGAATGGGGCGGCGGCAGCGGCATCTCGATTGAACGGCGCGATCCCAACAGCGCGGCGATCGCAGCCAACAACTGGCGCAGCTCCCAATCCGGCAACGGCGCGACGCCGGGCGCAGCCAACTCCGTCCTGAAATTCGAATACGATCTCACGATCCTGCCGGATTCATTCCATTTTGACGACAGCCTCACCGCGCCGGGTCAGCAGGCGCCTTTCAGTGTCACCATGAAAAACAGCGGCATGCTGGCATCGCCGACTTTCTCCGTTGCCATTTATCACGACCGCAACAATGATGCAAGCGGCACACCCGACGAAGAGGTCTGGGTTCAGAGTAACATTCCCATGCCGGCGCCCGATGAGCAGCTTACCATTCACGGTGAGCTTTACGCCGGAAGTCCGGGGCTGGCGCACTTCATCGTTGTAATCGAGACGGAAGGGGACGAAAATCCCGCGGATAACAGCGCCACGACCCGGCTCTATATTGCCTTCGCTCCGGGCACACTGAGCTGCAACGAATTCCTGCCGTATCCCATCCTGGGCCAGACGGAGTTCATCGAATGGTTCAACTGCAGCGACGCTTCTCTGGATCTCTATCTTTGGCAATTGTCCAACCGGCACAGCCGCGTAACAATCCGGGAACACAGCGCCATTCCGGCCGGCGAATACGTCGTTTTCACCGGCGACAGTTCCTTTTTCACAAACTATGCCCTGCCCGGCGTGACGGTCATCGTGCCCGAAAAATGGCCGGGCTTGAACAACAGCGCCGGGGAGATTGGGCTGCGTGACCTGACGGGCAGCCGCATCGATTCCCTGTCTTACGGTGAAACCTGGGAAGTTGTCCCGGGATTCTCCTTCGAGAAAATCCATCCGCAACTGGCCTCGGCCGATGCGGCCTCCTGGAAAATCTGCGAAGACAGCCGCGGCGCGACGCCGGGCCGGATCAACAGCGTCTCGCCCTATCTCTACGATCTGGCGCAGGATTCGGTCACCGTTTCACGGGCTTACGGCGATACGGCCTCGACCTTTCCGCTGACCATTTACCTCCGAAATGCCGGGCAGGCGCAATGCGATTCCGCAAAACTTATTCTATTGGAACGGAGCGCTGCGGCCCTGACCCCGATCGCCCAATTGCCGGTTCCGCCGCTCGCGCCGGCGGAATCCTGGGAACTGCAGTTTACGGCCGGTCCTTTCGGCCCGGGTCTGCACTTCCTCGTTTCCGTAATTCAGTGGAGCCGCGACGGAAATCCAAAAAACGACAGCCTGGTCACCAAGATCAAAATTGCCTACCGCGAGGAGACGATCCGCATCTCGGAGTTCATGGCCTTTCCGCCCGATGTCTATAAAACCGGCACTTCAATCGCCGAATACATCGAGCTGCGCAACTCCGGTGAATCGCCCATCAACCCGGGCGGCTGGTACTTCAGCGACGAAAATACCGCCCGCCGCGTGGAGATTTATCATCCCTATGCGCTGCCACCCGACAGCTTTCTGGTCATTGCCTCCGATTCATCGATCTTTGCTTTTCAGAATCTCCGGTATTACAACACCTGCATCACGGCCGACTTCCCATCGCTCAACAACGACGCCGATCAAATCATCATCCAGGATTTAACCGGAAAAACGATCGACAGCCTGCAGTACGATAGTGACTGGAATATTCAGCAGGGCGTTTCCATGGAGCGTATTTACCTGAAAAATCCCAACACCAAAAGCAACTGGCGCGCCTCGGTTTCCCCCAGGGGCGGCACCCCGGGCCTGGTCAACAGCGTCGTAATCAAACAAGCGCTGAAAAAATTCGGAATCCAGGCCAAACCCAATCCCTTCTCACCCAACGGGGACGGCATTGACGATGAAGTCGGCATACACTTTCAATTGCCGTTTGCTTCGGCCAAAGTCACGGTCGACATTTACGATCTGGCCGGGCGCCTGGTCTTCAATCCGGCCATCACAATGCGCACTTCCTCCGAGGGCGTCATCTACTGGAACGGCGACAGTGAACAGGGCGAAAAATCGCGGGTCGGCATGTATGTCGCGCGTCTGAATGCGACCGACCTGGCCACCAACAAGACTGTGGGCTATATCACGACGATCGTGCGGGCCCGCTGAAATAATGAATTTTGTGCTTGTTTTTCTATTTATTTCCAGATAATGTAAACCCAAATATGTTCAATCATGCATAACGAATCGTAAGGAGCTAATCATGAAGAGAATTTTAAAAGCCGTACCATTTATCCTGGTCTTGATAATCCTCGGTTCCGGTCTTCAACCCGTTTTCGGGCAGTTAGCTTACGGGAGTTCGAATAGCGGCGGTCTTCAGGGGAAGCTGCAAAGCATGCTCGAGGAGAACGCCACCGGTTACATTTCACCGTTCGTAACCGGTTTTGGGGAAGCCCTGAACAGCGGCTGGTTCCACAGCGCCAAACCGCACAAACTGCTCGGTTTCGATCTAGGTGTAAAAATGATGGCAGTGGCCATCGCCGATGAGAATACCGTTTTCGATTTCGTCGTTCCGGACTTTTCACAAAGCATAACGATCGATCAGAACAGTTACACCGTTACACTCGTGGGTAACGAGCTTTACCCCGACCGCGAAGTTCCGAGCATCTTCGGCGAGAAAAAAACCGGCATAATCCAACCCGCTGCGGAGGCCGACATCGTCACGATGTTCGAACAGCAACTGCTCAGCCAGGGCGTGAGTCAGACCGTGCTCAACCAGAGCAACGTCCAGAGCCAGCTGCAGACGCTGGCGGCGGCAATTCCCACCCTTGCATCTCCACCCGGACTCGGTTTCAAATATATGCCCATGATGGTCCCGCAGGCGGCCGTCGGACTTTCCATACCCATGACGCCCATTCACGCGGAAATCGCCGCCCGCTACCTGCCCGAATATGAAATCTCCAAGGACATCGGCAAGATCAGCTTTCTGGGATTCGGCGGAAAACTGGCCCTCGATCCCTTTATTCCTATCCCGCTTTTCCCCATCGACATCTCAATCGGCGCCTACATGCAGAAACTGGAACTCGGCAACTTGCTGGAGTCGACGAGTATGCTGTACAACGTGCAGGTCGGAAAAGACCTCAACCTGCTCGTTCTGAAAGTGGGCGTCTTTGGTGCTGTCGGCCTGGAAAAGACGAATATGAAATTCAGCTATGTCTACGCCCCTGATAACCAAAACGATCCTCTCTACGGCACGGAAGTCAATTTCGACCTGGATGGAGAAAACTCCTTGCGCTATACACTCGGCGCGCGGGTGCAACTGGCGGTAGTCAATGTCAGCGCCGCCTACACGCATAGCGCCGACGACATTTTTACGTTGGGCGCCGGTATTTCCATCCGTTAAATTTTCGCAAATATTCGATCGGGGGATACAGCGCGCTGTATCCCCTTTTTATTTCACCATTGACGCCGGAAGCGTTTCCTCTTCCTATTTAGAGATTATTTAGTAAATTCGGCGATAGTTTTACCCGCCTTCGCCGAAACAGGTGAAGAGACCGTGGATTTCAAGCCGTGGAGTTTTACAAAGGAATTTCCGACATGGGAAAATGGGGAAGCAGAATTATCGGCGGCGGAATCGGGTGGGCGTTATTCGGCCCGCTGGGCGCGCTCTTCGGCGCCTACATCGGCGGCATGCTGAGCGACGAACAAAAGCAGGGCAGCTCCTTCTGGAAACCGGAGGTGGAAGGCCAGACGGCCTTCGGCGACACACGCTCCGGCGATTTCGCTGTGGCGATGCTCTCGCTCTTTGCCTATGTCTCCAAAGCCGACAACCAGCTGCTCTCTTCCGAAGTGCAGTACGTCAAACAGTGGCTGATCCGCAAATTCGGCAAGCACAACGCCCAGGATCTGCTCTACCTTTACAAAGAAATTTTAAACAAAGATTACAACATTCGCGAGGTGGCCACCCAAATCCGCCGGCACATGGATTATTACGGACGCCTGGAGTTGATCCATGTGCTCTTCGGGATTGCCGGTTCCAACGCTAACTTTCACCCGGCCGAACTGGCCGCCATCCGTGAAATCGCCGAAAACTTGGGAATCTCCGCCGGCGATTACGAATCCATCAAGTCGATCTTCATCGGCGATACAAACAAGGCCTACCGGATCCTGAATGTCGAACCCGGCGCCGAACCGGAAACCATCAAGAAGGCCTACCGCGAACTGGCCGTCAAATACCATCCCGATAAAGTTGCGAGTCTCGGTCCCGAAATTCAGAAGTCGGCCGAGGAAAAATTCAAGGCAATCAATGATGCATACCAGACCATTCGCCGCGAGCGGAGTTTCTAATACTATTGGAAGAATATTGATCATGTCCGCCGGGGACCGGGCCAATCGTCAACCTTTGGAGCCTGCGTGAAAACTGTGCCGCACAATCCCCTCAGTATTAAGACCCTGCCGATGTCAACGGTCATCATCCGACCCGAAATTTTACACTTCGCCCAGATCGATTCCACCAACCGCTACCTGCTCGACAACAATCATCATCCCAGGGGAACCGTGGCGCTGGCGGACTACCAAAGCCGGGGGCGCGGAAGACACGGACGATCCTGGATTGCCCCTGAGGCACAGGGGCTGCTTTTTTCCACCCTGCTGAAAGAAGATCTTCACCGCAATCCGCTGCATCCCTACACCTTCCTGGCGGCGGTTTCCGTTTATGAAGGACTCAGCCCCTTCGTCGATCCGCAAGAGCTGCAGTTAAAATGGCCCAACGACGTGCTGCTGCAGGAGCGCAAGGTATGCGGGATTCTGGTGCAAAGCAAGATCCGCTCCCCCCGGGAGGCCACGATCGTGATCGGCATCGGCGTAAATGTGAACCAGCCGGCGCATGCTTTCCGGGAAGATTTACAGGCCGGCATTTCACTGGCCGTGGCAACCGGAGGGAGCTTCGACCGCTATGTAATTTTAAGGGAAATTCTAATCCGGCTGGACCAACAACTGGCGCAATTTTACCGGGAAGGTTCGGAGGCCGTGCTCCTGCGCTGGAAGTCCTGCTGTCCCAGCTTAGGTAAAGCAATCGCCGTGGATGACGGCCAGACGGTTCAGCGCGGAATTTTTAAAGACTTGAGACCGGACGGCGGCCTGCTCCTGGAAGGCCCGGAAGGCGAAAAAACCTTCTACGCCGCCGACGTTTCCATCGTAAAGGAGAATAGCTGATGTTACTCGCCATTGATGTGGGCAATACCAACACCGTTGTCGGGATTTTCCGCAATCAAAAAATCGTCAACGTCTGGCGTATCGCCAGCACCCACGCCCGTACGATCGATGAGTATTGGATTACGGTCAAACTGTTTTGCGAGGATGCGGGCATCAGAACCGACAAACTGAGCGGCGTCATTATCAGCTCCGTCGTGCCGCAGCTGACCTATAATTTCCGGATGATGTCACGGCATTACTTATCCATTGAGCCGATCGTCGTCGGCCACGAGCTGAACCTGGGACTGGAACTACTGGTGGACGAACCGGAAACGGTCGGAGCCGATCGGATTTGCAATGTCGTGGCCGGCAAAGCCCTCTACCCCTTGCCGCAGATCATCATCGACCTGGGTACCGCCACGACCTTCGATGTGCTCGGTACCGCCGGCAATTACCTGGGCGGCGCCATCGCTCCCGGACTGATTACCGGGGCCGGCGAACTGACCCAAAAGGCCGCCCAACTCTACAAATTCAAAATCGGCGCTCCGGATCATGTCATCGGCAAGAACACCACCGAACATATGCAAAGCGGAATTTTCGTCGGTCACATCGCCATGATTGAGGGGCTTTGCCAGCGCATCCAAAAGGAAATGAACGCCGAATCGGTCCGGATCATCGCCACCGGCGGCTACGCCGAAGAAATCGGCGGCCATTCCACTCTGATCCAGCACGTAAACAGCAACCTGACCCTCGAGGGCCTGCGGATTTTATACGAAAGAAACCGCTAGATGAAACGACGCTCCATCCTCGGCCTTCTCCTCGTTCTTGGCTGGGTTTCTTTCGCCGGTTCACCGCAGGAAAATCAGGGCCTGAAGCTGGCTCAAAAGGTAATCCTGAACCAGAAAAAGGTCAACCTGCAGTACGATGCCCAGGCGCTGATCACCTTTTACGACAACAACGGTAATATCAAAACCCAGCGGGAAATCACCAGCCGCTACACGGTCAAAGAGGGTATCATCGTCGATGCGCAGCGGATCGGATATGCTGAAAGCCTGCCCGCCGAGAATTCGAGCGACAACCTGCCGAAATACCGGGAAAGCCGCATCCTGCCGTTTTTTTCGCCGCTCTCGGAAAAAGCTCTGCCGTATTACAGGTTCACCCTGCGGGGAGAAAATCAAAGGAAAGCGATCGCAACTTATGTTGTCGATTATGAACCCATCGAAGAACTGCGCGACCTGAGCCGCGGCACGATCTGGATTTCAAAAGCCGACCTCGATTTGGTTGCCCTCGAATCCCATGCCATCCGAGATTTCACTTTCACGGACGATTTCACGATGACTATGGAATATCGCAAGGAAAGGGGGATGTGGGTGCCGCAGAGTCTCTTGAGCAAACTAAGCCTCAATATTCTGGCCGTTTATAAACGGCGCGTAATCTTCGATCAAAAAGTCATCAACAGATATTTTTAGATCTCGATAAAATTTCCGATATTGCTCCATGCACAAAATCCGTTTCTCCATCGTAATATGCCTGCTTTTTATTTTTCCAATCCATAGCGGAGAAGTGCAAGCACTCGAAACCTATCATTTTCGGATCGATTTTTACCTCATTCCGGCCGTCGATCTGACCATGGAAATCTATCCCACAGAAATAATCAACGGCAGACCGGCCCACAAAATGGTTTACTCCAATCACACCCTGGATGCAATTTCAAAAATATTCGAAGTCGATAATATCTACGAAACGATCTACGATCCGCTGACTTTTGAAGTCTTCTCCAGCCGCAAAACCATCAATCAATCGAACCTGCAGCAGACGATTTCGGCAGTGTACCGCGATGGGGAAGCCGTCTACTCCAACGGCGTCTCCTTTCGGGTGCCGGATAATATTCACAACATCTTCTCCCTGTTAATGCAGATTCGCACGCTTGACCCGGATCGGCTGGACGATGATACCCGCATCCCGATCGATATCGAAGGCATTCTGTATCTGGCCAAACTAACCCGTATCGGGGAAAAACTCATGCACATCGGGAAAACCAGGGTCGCAACGCAGGGAATCGCCATTCACCTTTTTCCCATGCGACCGGACCAGGAGACGGTCACTGGCAAGACCGACATTTTCAACTGGAAGGTCGGCTCGACAGGCGGCCGTCGCAGCATCTGGATTGAGAAAGCCGAGCCGCACCGCATCATTAAAACCGATTTCTATCTTTCCCCGGCATGGCTAACAGCGAGGTTAATTGACGATGAAGAATAAATTTTTCGCAAACACGTGGGCTTTCTTCAAACGCAACTGGAAACTGATTACCGCATGGCTGCTGATTGTTATTTTTATCGAGATCGGCATTCATATGCACATGGACAAGAAAGTCCTCACGATCCTGGTATTTCTCTTCGGTATCTTCAGCCAGGCTTTTACCGGCCTGGCGGCCATCATCGCCATGATTCCGATCCTCGGCCCGCTGCTGGTCAAAATCCTGTCCCTGCCGGTTTTCTGGCTGTTGAATATTATCGGCTACTATTTTTCCCTGATCATGATCAAAAAGGGCTACGGCAAAGACATGATCAACTACCGCGTCGTGTCGATTGTTTTTGCACTCGGCTTTACGATCGGCTTCATCATTGCCCGGCTGATCTGAGTACATGAGAATAATCGGGGTGATTTTGAGGCAGCTCGGTCATCGATCGATGTAAAAAATGTTTTTTGTTTTCAAGGGAAAACACCTAAATTAGCACGCTTTTTAGCAGTGGCGGGGTAGCTCAGTCGGTAGAGCAGGGGACTGAAAATCCCTGTGTCGGCGGTTCAACTCCGTCCCCCGCCACTTATAATACACAAGGCTCCACGAGGAGCCTTTTCTATTTTCAGACAGCGACTCTTTTAATCCATGAGACTAGCGGTTTCTCAAAAAATCCAGCAACTAAATGAGATATTATTCGGCGGATAGCGACCACATTTTTAAATGATCCTGAATTTTGTCAGAAAGTGATGTGAAATAAATATTTATTAATAAAATTTAGTGTAACCCCTCGCTTTTATTATTAATCTATACTGTAAGAACTTTTCAGAAAACCCAAGTCAAGGAGCTGCATTTTGAAACATTTTACTCGAAGATATATTGCTCTATCCATTAGTGCAATACTGACTTTCAGTGTCCTGGCGGCCCAGGAATCCACTACCCTGTTTCATGGCAATAAAGTCGTCGAAAACAGCATCATTGTCATTACCGGGAAGACCGGCCTGGCCAAAAGCGCGCCCAATTCCCTTAAAAGCCTGGCATCTCAAATCGCCAGTGATGTGAAGTCCATCATCCCGCAGCGTGGCATGGAAGAGTGGACCGTGAGCGGTGATATGGATGCCGCGCTGGAACGCCTGAATACCGTTCCCGGCGTTACTGCTTTCCCGAATTATGTCTATGATCTCGAACCAACGGGCAAAATCATCAAATCCACAGATGGCGTTCCCGCCGATCCCTTTTTCCCGTACCAGTGGGCGCTGAACAATAACGGAGCCGCGGAAGACAGCCTGAAATCGATCTTTGGTTTTTCAGAATTAGAGAGCTCTGTTGCAGGGGCCGACATTGACATGATCCGGGCCTGGAAGGCAATGGAAAGCAAAACCATGGATACGGTCCTGGTAGTCGTTTTTGATACAGGCATCGACTACAATCATCCCGATCTTCAGGGTAAATTGTGGACAAATCCCAATGAAATTCCTGACAATGGAATCGATGATGACGGCAACGGTTTTGTCGATGATTATCATGGGTACGATGCCGCCGATGACGATTCCGATCCGATAGACATTGCGGGACACGGAACCGGCGTTTCCGGGATTATTGCCGCCACCATTGATTCGATCGGCATGTCTGGGATTGCTCCCAACGTCAAATTGATTGCGGTTAAAGTCGAGACGGATGCCGGTTCATTTACTACTATCGGAATTCTGAGAGGATTTTACTATGTCAGCGTTCTCCAGGAAGAATTGATTGAATCCGGGTCACACACCCGAATTGTTGCCATTAATCATAGTTGGGGCGGATATCATACTTTTAACGAAAATAGTATAAGAGTAGCTGAAGTTACGAGAGACTATGCCATGGAGCATGCCCGGCTGGGGATTGCCTGGGTATGCTCCGCCGGCAATGACTATCTTGAACATGATGAATCTCTATTATTTGACTATCCTTCGTCGATACAGGCGCCAAATATAATTACAATCGGCGCGACCGATTATACCGAAAATATTGTCAATATCTGGTGGGGCTCCGATCACGGCATGGCGTCTGTGGATGTCGGCGCTCCGGGACTGCAGGTACTTTCAACCGCTCCCGGTGGCTACCAGGAATTCGGTGGAACCAGCGGCGCGGCTCCCCATGCCGTCGGCGTTTTTGCGGTGGCGAAAGGTCTCTATCCGGACGAATCCTATAGTGATATTTTTACCCGTATTATGGCGGGAGCGGACCGTAAACCAGGTTATAAGGGATACTGGATGACGGAGGCCCGCCTAAACGCTCTGAACACGATTCAGCCCGACAGCAAGGGTTCATCCATCCGATACAACGTTGGTAAATTGATGCTGCTCTGTACGCCGGAGGATGGCGAAGCCGTCGCAAACGCCGGATTTGTTAACGGCCTGAATGCCCCCCTCAATGTCTCGGCAGTAACCTTGAGCTATACCGATGGGGCGAGGGAAAGCCGAACGATTGATATCAGTGATAAAAATCCCATCGTCGAACCGAATGGCGCATTCGGTTTAACGGTCAGTATTCCGCTGGATGAGATTACGGCCGGTGATAACGGCTACTCCCGCAGCGGGACGATTGAATTTACCGGTGCCGGCTGGCTTCCTTTTGAGGTCCGGCTGAAACAGTATCCCCGTATTTCTGTCAATCCCGAATCTGCGGAATTGCCAACGGTTGCCTGGGGTGAGACGGTGAACTCGGAATTCACGATCAGCAATTCCGGAGACATCGGCCTGAAATTTGCCCTTTACCCCGAAATCTCTTTCACCAATCGGAATATGGAACCATTCTTGTCATCGGTGAACAAAGCACCCGTAACTATGACCCAAAATTCGAAGCTGCCCCGGGATTTTGAAAAAGTGCTTGGACTGGATAATCAAAATATCTCTGAGGCATTAAAAAATTCTGAACGCCCGATCATTCACATCGATGCCGCCAAAGTAAAATCGAATCCCTATACCGTATACTGGAGCGATTCATTGAACGATGCCGCCGAGGTGGCGCAAGACTGGGGCTTTTATAACTGGACTATGGTCGATAGATGGGAACTCTACGACATCGATACGTCCCAGGCCGTGGATAACGTCTTTCTGGCCGGTGATTTCATTAATGGTTATCAGAACAATACCTATTCGGCTGTTGTGAGTCCCTGGTTCAATTTTCGATCGATCATCGAATCGACTGAAAAAATTCCGGTTTATCTCCAATTTGATTACGCCACCGAGCTGGAAGTGGATCATGATTATTTTTACGTCAATATATATAACTCAAAACGCGGGAGAATTGGCACAATCGCCTCTACCGGCCGTGATTTGATTTCTGAAACGGACAGTGCCCAAACGGTGATGATTGATATTTCCCCCTGGCTGTCAGACATGGTCGTAGCGGATTCCGTGACGTTCTTTTTTATTGCCAACATGGATGAAAGCAACAGTGCCGGTTTTGGCGTGCTGATTGATAATATATCCCTGTGGGTCGGCGAGCCATTTTTCGCTTACCGTGATGTTTCCGGCAGTGTCGTTATGGACGATATTGTTCAGCCCGGTCAGGATTTCCCGATAGCGATATCGCTCAATACCAGTGCCTTTCCGGAAGGGAATACCGTCCTTAAAACAGGGATTCATACGAATGATCCATACCGCCCGTGGAGCCTGTTCGAATTAAGCATCAATACGGAATACGGAAATATAACCGTGTCACCGGAGTATGCATTTATTGACAGCGTGTATCGCGGAGAAGAAGTGAGGAATGAATTCACGCTCACCAATGACGGACAGGTGAACTTAATCTATATTAGTTTATCATTTATGGATTATCAACCACCTGAGCCGGCCTGGAAATTCAATCTGACCGCATCGCCCAAGAGTACCGTACAAAAACCCGGTTTGGGCGTTGATTACCAAAAACGCTTGAAACAATTTCAATCGCGCCTGTCCGGTATGAAGGATCTTCCGGTTCTCCGATCCAACCGTCAAAAAGCAGTTTCAACTCTGTTGGGAAAGCGACCAGCGAATTCAAAATCGGGACTCTGGTCCTGGATGGAAACTTTCGATGAATCGATGGAAATTCCAGCCGGCTGGACGTCAATGGATAACACCTACGGACTTGGGGGCAGCTGGGCGATTGATTCGATCAGCATTGATTCAATACGGACGACCCATGTAGCCGCGTTCGGCGATCTGACAAACTTGAAATATTACAATGGTTCCGACTGCGAATTGCTCTCACCCTGGATAGCCGTGCCGGCCTCAGACAGTACCGAAACCATCCTGGAATTTGACTACAGTGTCATGCTCGAGCTTGGCTGGGATTTTCTTGATATCTTTGTTGCCTGGCGCGAACCGGGCGATGAAAGCGGGGAAACCTGGGGCTCGAAGCAGATCGCCTCGAATGATGCCGACTGGGACGAAGCTCCATTGCTCAGCACCGATCCCGAGCTGCATACCGGCTTGGTATCCTTGCCGGCGACAGTCCAGGGCAAAGAACTCATGCTGATATTCCGGATTACTACCGACAGCAACACCAACACGGGCTATGCATTCATTGATAATGTCAAACTCTACCAGAAGGACCTGGATAGTTACATTACCAATCCCATGGGTGAATTGGCTGTGGGCGAATCTATCACACTGCGAATGGCGTTTAAAAACACCAGCAACATGCCACCCGGTGACTATAGTATTATGAATATTATCGGTTACCTTTATGAGTATGATTCTTTGTATGCCGGTAATTTTGATGAACCCTTTAATGTTCTTCTGGGAATGAACACAACCGAATTCACGATCCTCAATCATGAACCGGTCATCGTACCGGACACGCTCTATACTGTCAGCGGTCAGCCGGTTTTATGGCCTTACATACTCATGAGCATTCGTCAAAATGATTACGATCTCGATGATTCGTTGACGGTTGTCGATATCGGTGAACCGTTCTACGGTACAATCAAGAATGTCCTCGGAACGGAAGACTGGTCGGAAACCCCCTACGCCTTTGCTTATATCCCGCCGATTGTACCGGAGTCTATGGATATATTGGAAGACGGCTTCATGTACTGGAGTTCCGACGGCTGGGTGAATATCGGTTCCCTGGTTACGATCAATGTGTTGCAGTCTCCGCAATTTATTCGCACGGCCCAGCATGTCTTTCCGGTGAATGAAGATGACTCCCTGACCATCGATCTCATGCGGCTGGCAGCCGGCATCTCCTCGACGGACATCGATCTGACCTGGAAATCCGAAGCAACGGTTAACCTGAAAAGAGACGAGGAATCATCACTGTTGATGATAATACCAGCGGCGGATTATTTTGGGACGACTTCCGCCATGCTCTATCTTGAAGAAGAAGGCCGTGCGATTGATTCCTCGCTGGTTCAGTTTGTGGTGAATTCGGTGAATGACCTGCCGGTGGCGGCGTTGAGCATGAACGTTTCCGGCAACACGGTCAGTTTTACAGATGAATCCCATGATAACCGGGATAAGGATGGTGCTATTGTCGCCCGCCACTGGGACTTCGGTGACAATTTGACTTCTGAAGAGCCGAACCCGGTCCACGTTTACACGGACTCCGGCAGCTATCAGGTGATTCTGACGGTGACCGATAATGCCGGGGCGCTATCCAGCGTTGAAGCGACTGTCCGGATTGAATCTTCCGTCGGCCTGGCCGATGCAGCCGCAGCGGTCCCAACCAACTATCGCATGCTCCAGAACTACCCGAATCCGTTTAATCCGACAACCACGATCCACTACGAAATTCCCAGGGATTCGCATGTGCGCATCGATCTCTTCGATCTTAGTGGACGCCTGATCAACAGTTTTGTCGATCAACGGCAGCCGGCGGGATATTATTCGATTCACTGGGACGCCTCGAACTTCAGTTCCGGGGTCTATTTCTACCGGATGCAGGCCGACGATCCCGCCAGCGGCGGGGCGGAAGGATTTTCGGCTGTAAAGAAATGTATCCTTATGAAGTAACCTGAAAATCTTCATATTTACACAAAAGCCCGGTTTCCCGACCGGGCTTTTCTTTATTTCAGTTCAAGTGATTATTATGATCAGGTCTGTTGTGATTCCAGGGAAAATGTTGAAAAATTTGACTTATTCATTTTCAGTCCTTATCTTAGTTTTCATACGACATGAAAATTCAATGAAAAATACACCTATATTTGACCCACAGCTGTTTATCCTTACATTAGGGAATCTAATTGCAGCAGACCCTGCCTGGGAAAAAACAATCCATTTTCCGGGAAGAGCGATGTCCTTGCCTTGAATCTTCCGCATTGACGTTTCCAGAATAGTATTCAATAAAATATATCAGGAGGTTCACGATGAAACTATTAAATCAGAAATGTTTAAGTATTTGTGTGCTAATTCTGTTTGTGACCGGCCTATCGGCCGCAGATATGGCTACGGACTATTTTCGGGGTGATCGAGTTGTTAGAAACAGTATCGTCGTCATCACGGAAAAGACCGGCATAGCTAAAAGCACGACAAATTCCTTGAAAACCCTGGCATCTCAAATCGCCGGTGATGTGAAGTCGATCATTCCGGAACGAGGTTTGGAGGAGTGGACAGTGACCGGTAATATGGAAGCTGCGCTGCAGCGCCTCAATGCCGTACCCGGCGTCAGCGCCTTTCCAAATTATATAATTGAACTCGAGCCCCCCGGCCAAAAGAGCAAATTTGCTATGAGTGCATCCACCGATCCCCTTTTCCCCTATCAGTGGGCCTTGCATAATAACGGCGCCGTAGAAGACAGCCTGAAATCAATATTTGGGTTTTCAGAATTAGAGAGTTCCGTGGCAGGCGCCGACATTGATATGCTGCGGGCCTGGCAGGCCATGGAGGGTAAAGCCATCGATACGGTCCTGGTTGTCGTTTTTGATACCGGCATCGATTATACTCATCCGGACCTTCAGGGCAATATGTGGACCAATCCCAATGAAATTCCCGACAACGGGCTCGATGATGACGATAACGGCTTTATCGATGATTACTATGGATACGATGCCTACTCTAACGATTCCGATCCGATGGACGTCTATGGTCACGGGACCGGGGTCGCCGGGATTATCGCCGCCGGCATTGACACGATTGGCATGTCGGGAATTGCTCCTAACGTAAAGTTGGTGGCCGTCAAAGCCGGCTCAGATTACGGTTCCATGAGTACGCTCTCGACGTTGAGAGGATGGTACTATGTCAGTGTGCTCCAGGAACAACTGATTAAATCCGGTTCAAGCACCCGGATTGTCGCCCTGAATCAAAGCTGGGGCGGGTATTTGCTGCTTAATGAATATAATGAAAGATTATTTGAAGTCACGAAAAACTATGCCCTGGATCATGCCCGGCTAGGGATTGCCTGGTTCTGTTCCGCCGGTAATGACTATATCGAGCTTGATGAAGATTTATTGTATCGCTATCCATCGACGATTCAGGTTCCCAACATGATGGTAATCGGAGCGACGGATTATATGGAAAATATGGTCGATATATGGTGGGGATCCAATCACGGCATGGCGTCCGTGGATGTCGGCGCTCCGGGACTACAGGTCCTTTCGACTGCTCCGGGCGGTTACCAGGAATTTGGCGGAACAAGCGCATCGACGCCCCATGCGACCGGCGTTTTTGCTATCGCCAGGGGCCTTAATCCGTCCGAATGTTATCACGATATTTTCATCCGCCTGATGGCCGGAGCAGACCGCCTGTCCGGCTATGACGGATCCTGGATGACGGAAGCGCGACTGAACGCCCTGAACACAATTCAACCTGACAGCAAGGGATCATCAATCAACTACAATGTAGGTAAACTGCTTCTCCTTTGTGCGCCGATTGATGCTGAAGCCGTCGGAAACGCAGGATTTATCAACGGCATGAATGCCTCCCTCAATGTCTCGGCCGTGACCTTGAGCTATACTGACGGGGCGAGGGAAAGCCGGTCGATTGATATCAGTGAAAAAGGCCCCATCGTCGAACCGAATGGCGCATTTGGCGTGGCAATCAGCATTCCCCTGAGCGAGATTATGGCCGGCGATAACGGCTACTCCCGCAACGGCACGATTGAATTTACCGGTGTCGGCTGGCTTCCGTTTGAGGTCCGGCTGAAACAGTATCCCCATATTTCCGTGAGTCCCGAATATTCAGAGTTGCCACCGGTAGCCTGGGGAGAGACGGTGACTTCGGAATTCACAATCAGTAACTCCGGAGATATCGATCTGGAATTTTTGCTTATACCCGAAATTTGGCACACGAACCGGTATCTGGATGGCGTCCTGTCATCGGTAAACCAGGCGCCCACCGATATGCCTCAAAAAACGAAAACTCCCCGGGATTTTAAAACCGTGGCTAAACTGGATTATCAAGTCCTGTCGAAAGTACTAAATAAATCGGATCGCCCGCAAATCAGCTTGAATGGCGTTGGCCCGAGTCCGGCTCCCAGTACCGTTCTCTGGACCGATTCTTTGAACAATGCCGCTGAGGTGGCGAACGATTGGGAGATTATTGATTTAGGCTCGGGTGATAATTGGAAACTGGCCGATATCGATACATCGGACGCCGTAGATAATGTCTTTCTGGCCGGTGATTTTGTCAACGGCTACGCAGACCTTACCTGGTCCTGCGCCGCGAGTCCCTATTTCAATTTTCGATCGATTATCGAAACGACAAAAAAAATCCCGGTTTACCTGCAATTTGACTACGCAACCGAACTGGAAGAAGATCATGATTTCTTCTATGTCAACATGAACACGACCGACAGTAAAATTGCAACGATTGCCTCTACAAGCCGTGATTTGATCAGCGTCACCGACAGCGCTCGAACGGTCATGATTGATATTTCACCCTATATGCAAAACCTGGTTATCGCAGATTCCGTGACCTTCTGGTTCATCGCGAATATGGATTCAAGCAACAGCGCCGGCTTTGGCGTCCTGTTTGACAATGTATCCATATGGCTGGGCGAATCGCCGCTGGTGTATGAGGATGCTTCCGGAGCTGGTGTACTCGACGACGTAGTTCCGCCCGGCCAGGATTTCCCGGTAACGCTCACGCTCAACACCCGTGTCTTTCCGGAAGGACGGATTAATATCGAATCATGGATTCAATCTAACGATCCGCGGAATGAGTGGACTTCGTCCGATCTTAAAGTCTATACGAGGTACGGCCATATTAGCGTGACGCCGGAATACTGCCTGGGCGACAGCCTGTATCGCGGGGATAGCTGGAAAAGCGGTTATTCCATCACCAATGATGGATTGGTGGATGTTGAATATCTGATTCTTCGGCCGATTGATTATCAGGCACCGGAGCCCGTCCTGATACTCGGTATGCCGGGCATGGGCAAAGGTAGTGTGCCAAAATCGGAGCCGGGTATCGATCACGAAACACGGAAAGACAGTTTCCGATCACACCTGTCGCAGTTGAAAGATCGCCCGGTGCTCCAATCCATTGACCAAAAAGCGGTTTCATCCATCTATAAGTTTACGAATGAGGAATCGAAATCAGAACCCTGGTCCTGGATGGAAACCTTTGACGAATCGATGGAAATCCCGGACGGCTGGTCGATCGAGGATGAAACGTATGGATTAGGCAGCAGCTGGGTGATTGATTCCCTCCAAATAGATTCAGTCACAGCAACAAATGTGGCCCTGTTTGGCGATTTAACGACTTTTAAATATTACAATGATTCCCATACTCACCTGCTCTCACCATGGATACCGATCCCGGATTCGGATACGATGCGGACCATTCTGGAATTCGATTACAGCACCCTGATGGAATATTATGATGACTGGTTTGATGTATATGTCTATTCGCGTGAGCCTGGCGATGAAAGCGGGGAGACCTGGCGGGAGAGGCCGTTGGCCACGAATGATCCGGATTGGGACAGGGTACCCCTGCTGGCCTCCGATAGCGCGCTGCATACCTTTTCAACACCCTTGCCGTTTCGGGTCAAAGGCCAAGAAGTCATGCTGATGTTTTGCGCCTCCAGCGATTACAGTGTCAATACCGGGTACACGCTCTTCGATAATGTCATGCTCTACCAGATACCGCGCAATTTCTACATGACCAACCGGCGTGGTGATCTGCCGGTCGGGGAAACAGTCGACATTGATATCGCCGTCAAGAACACTGAAAACCTGGTGCCTGGCGATTATTCAATTACTTCATATATATTATATGCCTACGACTATGATTCTCTTTATATCGAGTCTTTTAATGATGGATCGGATATTTTCCTGGGATTCAACCTGACCGAGCTGACAATCCTCAATCACGAACCGGTTATACGGGCGGACACCCTGTTTGCGATCAGTGGTGAAATCATTGGATTCGACAAGATTCTGACAAGGATTACTCGCAACGACTCCGACGAGGATGATTCCTTAAGAATCGTTGACCTGGGTGAGCCGCTGTATGGGGATTTCAAAGATCTCCTGGGAATTGGCATGCGCGGCGTGGCTTATGTAGCGCCCTTGCTTCCGGAAACCCAGGATCTGCTGCAGGATAAGTTCTACTACTGGTCCACGGACGGCTGGGCGATCGCCGGCGCGCTGGTTACCATGAACGTACTGCAGACCCCCCAGTTTATTCGCTCGGCCCAGCATGTCTTTCCGATCAATGAAGACGATTCGCTCAGCATTGATATGATGCGGCTGGCGGCGGGTTTGTCAATAACGGGGGTTCGCCTCGCCTGGAACGCGGAACCTACCGTCAGTTTAAAAAGCGTCGAAGAATCCTCGCAGATCACGATTTCTCCGGCCCCTGATTTTTTCGGCACTACATCCGCCATGCTGTATCTGAAAAGAAATACCAGAACCATCGATTCCACCCTGGTCCAGTTTGTCGTGAATTCCGTGAATGACCTGCCGGTGGCGGCGCTGAGCATGAACGTTTCCGGCAACACGGTCAGTTTTACGGATGAATCCCACGATAACCGTGATAAGGATGGTGCTATTGTCGCCCGCCACTGGGACTTCGGTGATAATTTGACTTCCGAAGAGCCGAACCCGGTCCACGTTTACGCGGACTCCGGCAGCTATCAGGTGACCCTGACGGTGACCGATAATGCCGGGGCGCTATCCAGCGTTGAAGCGACGGTCCGGATTGAATCTTCCGTCGGCCTGGCCGATGCAGCCGCAGCGGTCCCGACCGACTATCGCATGCTCCAGAACTACCCGAATCCGTTTAATCCGACAACCACGATCCACTACGAAATTCCCAGGGATTCGCATGTGCGCATCGATCTCTTCGATCTTAGTGGACGCCTGATCAACAGTTTTGTCGATCAACGGCAGCCGGCGGGATATTATTCGATTCACTGGGACGCCTCGAACTTCAGTTCCGGGGTCTATTTCTACCGGATGCAGGCCAACGATCCCGCCAGCGGCGGGGCAGAAGGATTTTCGGCTGTAAAGAAATGTATTTTGATGAAGTAATCTGAATATCTTCGTAATATTAGATGCTAATTTATAGGAGTCCGGTTTGAAGTATATTCGTATTTTTTTCATTTTGTTGGTTTTAAGTATGGTGATTTTTTCATGCTCGGAAGAAAAGTTGATCTTGTTTTCCGATCAAGACGAAATCCCTGTCGGAGCACTGTTGTCGTTGACCGGCTCCTGGGTATCGCTGGGGGAATCCTCCCAGGAAGCTCTTGAATATGGCATCACGGAAATCAATGCCTATATGGAAGAATTGGGCTATTCCACCCGGTTTAAACTCTATATCGAGGATACCCAAACCGACCCGGAAATTGCCTTACAGAAACTGAAGTCTTTACATTCGCGCAATATCAAAGCGGTGATCGGGCCCCAGGCCAGTTCCGAAGTGAGCGCCTGCAAAGAATACGCTGACGCCAACGATATTCTGCTCATCAGCCATTCAAGCACAGCCCATTCGCTTGCGATCGAGGATGACAACATCTTCAGATTCTGCTCCGACGATCAACATGAGGGCAAGGCCGTGGCGCAGCTCATGTGGGAGGACGGCATCCGCGCCGTTGTCCCCGCCTGGCGGAACGACGCCGGTAATTCAGGCTTACATGATGCTACGAAAGCCAATATCGAGAGTCTCGGCGGAACCGTATATGACGGCAGCATGTACGCAGCCAACACAGTTGATTTCAGTGATGTCATCGCCGCCCTGAAAGCCCAACTGACCCAGGCAATCAACCAGTATGGAACGGATCGGGTCGCGGTTTATATCGCCGCTTTTGACGAGATCGTGACCCTGTTTAATCAGGTTGACAACGATTCGGTATTGAGTTCCGTTCGGTGGTACGGCAGTGACGGCGTAGCCCTCAGCGCAGGATTGATCACCGATACTGAGGCCGCCCAATTCGCCGTCTCTGTCGGGTATCCAAATCCGATTTACGGTTTCGACCAGGACGCGCTCGATAAGTACCAGCCCATTGTCGATATCATTGCGGCCAAAATCAATCGTCAGCCCGATGCATTTACGTTGGCGGCTTATGACGCGCTCTGGGTCTTGGCCCAGACCTATATCGATTCCGAAATCAGCGATGATTTCAGCATCTTTAAAAAATCATTTATCCGAAACGCAACATCCTATTTCGGGACAACGGGCTGGACAATCCTGAATGAGGCCGGTGATCGAAAGTACGGTAACTACGATTTCTGGTCTGTCACGGAGACGAACGGTGCCTTTGCCTGGCAGCTGGTTGCGACCTATCAGTTCGATCCCGGCGGCCCGGGACAATTGATCCGTTTCTTATCTTTTTTCTTTTAACTGACACCGGTCAAGCGGGAGTTTCGTACTCCGCCACATTTAACAGAAAAGGCTTCGATATTCGGAGCCTTTTCCTTTGAGTCTGGACCGATCCGATCTCCTTCCCGGCGTGCGCCGGAAATCGGGATGACCGCATTACTATCTGGTCTCGTTACCAAATTGCATTTGGGAACGGAAATGTTCAAATAGATACTCAAGGAGCGCTATAAAAGACCTGCGTACCCAAATCGGAGTTTGGGCGCGTGAGCAACCGTCATTTTATCGTAGAGATGCTCCTGGCGCGAATCCTCGCCTTTAGCGGTGTGAGAAATCGGTTCACCCAGGCGAGAAAAAAATCTCATCATCCAACTTTAGTATGGGTAGAATATAGGCGCGGGAATGACCGTCTCTTTTGCACAATTTTTCGTATATTCCATCTGTAACAAGACACAGGGAGGAAAATCATGGAAGAGCGCGTTCGCCTTTTGATCGAAAAGCATAAAGACGACAAAGATCTCACATCGGAAAAGGATTATATCCAGCTAGGATGGGATTGGTCTCATGCTGATCTCCGTAATTGGAATCTATTAGGTTTACGCTTTTCAATTTATGGGCACATAGCAGATTTTACAGGAGTGAGTTTTTTCAATGCCAACTTGATGGATGCTGTTTTTTCGCACGCTAGACTTGCGACCACGGACTTAACTGAAGCTAACCTTGAGGGAACTCAATTTGACGGTGCATATCTAAGCAAGGCTAATCTGAGTTGTGCGAAAGCAAAGGGGGCAAATTTTTCAGGCGCGAATCTTCAGAATGCAAACTTGTGGCGGGCTGACCTTGAGCAAGCGCGTCTCAATAACAATGCAAAACTACAAAATTCTTTCATTTTTGCCTCAAACTTAAAAAGGGCTCAGTTGAATGGATCAAATTTTACCGGAGCCGATCTAGGCAATGCAAATTTAGAATACGCGAACCTGTCCCAAGCAAATTTACGGGACGCCAAAATGAATTTTCATACAATATTAAATAATGCGAGACTCTATCAAACTGATTTTAAAAATTCTCAATTGAAACATGTACACTTTTTTCTTGATGTGATTATCCCGGAAGAGAAAAAAAACGAACTAAGAGAAGCAAAAGAAATTTATCTATCGCTTAAAAATTATTTCAAAGACGAAGGGATGTATGAAGTATCCAGCCATTACTACTACCGTGAAATGCTCATGGCAAGGAAACTAAAATGGAACAAAATCAAAATTCATCGTTGGAATAAGAAATCAATTTATAAATCGTGCGGAACTTTATGCCGATTATACTGGGACTGGTTCGGGAGTAAAATAATGGACTTGACAACCGGCTACGGGGAAAAACCGTTTCGGGTAATCGGCTGGTGGGCTGGTATTGTCGGAGGATTTTCTTTGATTTACTGGCTGGGCAATGGCATTAAAAATCATCCCTTTGCTGATGCTTACAACCCCACTTTCTGGCAATCTCTCTATTTCAGCATCGTCTCGTTTACAACGCTTGGCTACGGCGACTTTAGCCCGAAAGATGGCATTTTTCAGTTTTTCGCTTCTTTCGAGGCTTTTTTGGGCGCCTTTTTTATGGCACTGTTTGTATTCGTATTCACGCGTAAAATGATACGATAGAGATGAAAATAAAAACAATTCGAATTAAAGACGACTTCGACGAAACACAGAAATTGTGGAATGATACCAAACGAATTCAAATTCCCGCAAAATATCTCGACGAACCAAGATTCGTTTTAATCGGAACGATCGGAGAAAGTTATTGGTCGGCGGTTTTTACTCATCGCGAAGAAAAAATAAGAATCATATCGGTAAGACGTTCGAGGAAAAATGAAGAAGAACTATATAACGGCTGAAGAATTCGATCGCAAATTTGACAACGGGCAAGATGTCTCCGAATTCCTGGATACGGAGAAGGCGGAAAGGCCCGGCTCTCAGCAAAAGCGTGTTACCGTCGATTTTCCGCTCTGGATGGTCAAATCACTGGATAATGAGGCCAGAAGACTGGGCGTCACCCGCCAATCTATCATAAAAGTCTGGATCGCGGAGCGCTTGAAACACAGCGCCGTGTGATCTTCTTCCGTAACGCTCCTCCCACACCTGTCAGGTCTAGTAGACTAAGGCCGCCGCCGAAAGAGGTGGAAAAGGGTTTTGGTCGCAGGGATTCGCTTTGTATATTTCACGAGGTCAAAACGAATACTCTCGGCATAAATTAATCGTCTTCCCCGAGTTTGGCACCTATGCGTGAAAAACGGAAATACAGCCTACCCACGCGCACCCCGATCAAGGGCTTGTTCGTCCCCAAATTCAGCCACGGAATCTGGCCCTCCATGCAGGCCGGCCTGCAGGTCGTGGATATGATCTCCGGCGGTAAAATCATGAACGGGAATTCATCGTTAGGATAGACAGATGAAAGCAATCCAAACAAGCCAACCGGCGCGCAACACCATCAACGCCACACATTGGGTCGTCATCGCCTTCGTCGCGCTCTGCGGACTGACCGGCATCATGAGCGGCTACTTCGAAATTTGCCAGGGTAACGTCCCTACGGGCGGCTTCCAAATCAGCACTATCGGTCCGGCTTACAGCATGTGGCAGCACAGTACCTATAATGCCGTAACGATTATCCCGAATTTCCTCCTCTCCGGCATTTTGGCGATTGCTGTGAGCCTCCTGGTGATCGCCTGGGCAATATTTTTTATCCGGAAGAAATACGGCGTGATCGTTTTTATTTTACTTTCCGCCCTTCAACTTTTTGTCGGGGGCGGGATTGTCATCGATCTGGCGATTATAACCGGCATTGTCGCCTCGCAAATCGATAAACCGCTGACCTGGTGGCGCGTTCATCTTTCCGAACGAATGCAGGGCATCCTGGCCGGGCTCTGGCCGTGGGCAATCGTCGCTTACGCGCTATCGGCCCTGCTCCTCCTGGCCGCATCCATCGCAGGCGTTAACAACTCCGCCATGATGGATTGGATTATGGTCGACGCCGCCATCATGTTTGCGCCTATCGTCCTGAGCATCGCGGGCGCATTTGCCCGTGACATCCGCCGGCAGAATCCCTGAATACAAGCAGAGTATCCATTCTAAACCGATGGGCTGTCCCTAACAGCCTGTTTTATTCCGGATGATTTTTCCGGGTAATGTCTTAAATACCCGTTTGCATAATGGCGTTGTCCCCGTTTATTCTTGTTGCAACCCTGAAACGGATTTCGTATTCTTCCTAAATTCAAAATCAAAATGGTACCTTCAAACAATGCAAATGTCCTTCTAACCACATCGAATTTATATGAGGAAAAGAGATGAAAAAGAGCGTCCCGAACGAGAACCAATACGATTTGAAATCGGTGAAGTTGCCCTACCTTGCCGGTAACGCCCTGCGTTTGTTTGTGAAACTGCTGGAAAGCCCCCTGGGCAGCCTCCTCATCCCCAGCCTCTTCAAAAGCGCCGGGATTAGCTGGCTCCGCAGGCAGAAATTCGATGATTCGCCAACGATGCATCCCATTCATTTTACGGAAACAGTCGCCCCGCCGGCGGCTCATATTCCGCAATCTGAGTGGCCAAATAAGAAAACTGTAAAATTGTCAGGATTTCAGCCGACGACTGTTTTGGATTACGCGGCCGCCTACCGCAACGATACAAGCGATCCGCGGGTTGTAGCGCAACGGGTACTGGAGGCCATCGAAAAGAGCGAGGCCGACGATCCGGCGCTACGCGCTTTCATCGCCGTCAATCCCGAGGATGTCCGGCAACAGGCCGAAGCCTCAGCGAGACGTATTCGCGATGGACAAGCTTTATCCGTATTCGACGGCGTTCCGGTCGCAGTAAAAGATGAAGTGGACATGCTTCCTTATCCTACAACGGTTGGGACAGCCTTTTTGGGGAAATCGCCCTGCGTGGAAGATTCCACCGTCGTGGCCCGTATGCGGGCGGCCGGAGCCGTGCTGATCGGCAAAGCCAATATGCATGAGATCGGCATCGGCGTTACCGGGCTGAACCCCATTCACGGCACGTCGCGCAATCCCTACGATCCGGCCCATTTCAGCGGCGGAAGTTCCAGCGGTTCGGCGGTTGCCGTAGCTGCCGGTTTGTGCCCCGCGGCGATCGGCGCGGACGGCGGTGGCTCGATCCGCATTCCGGCTTCGTTCTGCGGAATCGTAGGACTTAAGCCCACTTTCGGACGAATCAGCGAACACGGCGCTGCGCCGTTGTGCTGGAGCGTCGCTCACTTGGGACCGCTGGCCGCGACAGCCACTGATACGGCCTTGCTCTATGCCGTGCTGGCCGGCCCCGATTCGCACGATCGCATATCGCTCCATCAACCGGCCCCCACTCTGAGCGGATGGGACAACACCGATTTGCATGGTTTGAGCATCGGCGTTTTTAGACCCTGGTTTCACCATGCCGCGGCGGACGTCGTCTCCGGCTGCGAGGCGATGCTGCAGCAACTGGTGGACATGGGCGCTACATTGAAAGAAATAAGCATTCCCAATCTGGAAGCCGCCCGCATCGCGCACACCATCACGATTGCGGGTGAGATGGCCCAAGCCCTGGATGAAACCTACGCCGAACATCATCGGGAACACGGCCTGGATGTGCGCATCAACCTGGCGCTGGCGCGCAGATTCACGACCGTCGATTACGTCCGGGCCCAAAGAATACGCACCCGGACAATTGCCAATTTCAGCCGGGTGTTACATGAGGTAGACGTTATTATCACGCCCGCCACCGGGCTGACCGCTCCGCTGATTCCAACCAAAGCTCTTGCCGGCGGAGAATCCAATCTGACCCAGCTGGTCGAAATCATGCGTTTTGCTACATTTGCGAATCTTACCGGGTTACCGGCAATCTCTTTTCCGGTCGGATACAATGACAAGGGTCTGCCGATCGGAATGCAGGCGATCGGGCGGGCCTGGCAGGAAGCGACACTTTTACGTTTGGCGCTCGCCGCCGAACAAAATCTGGTCAGGAAAATACCGCCGATCCATTTCAATCTTATCGGGAGCTGACGGTGAGCCAGGCATAAATATCACAGTTCGAGGTTCGATCATAAAGAATCGAATCCCATGGACATCTGGTTGATCTTCCCTTTTTCTTTAGCCGGCAGTGTGTGCGGCTCCCTCAACTTTCCCTTTTGCATTCCTGGCTTCCGGGGTTAAACTACAACCGGTTGACAGGTATCGGATTTAAACAGGAATTGGACTCTATGGATTTTCGCAAAATAAAATACTGCCTCATGGCACTGCCGGTCCTACTGATGGTACTGCAGGCACAGGATTCGAAATGGGGCTGGGACGCCCATCGTTTTATCAATGATGCTGCCGTGGATTACCTGCCAGCCGGGATGAGCTTCTTCCAGGAGCACCAATCCTATCTAAGCGAACACGCCCCGGATCCCGACCGCGATGATAATATCCCCAAATACTATCACTACATCGACATTGATGACTACGACGAATTTTTCACCGGCGATCTGCCGGCCCAATGGGACAGCGCCCTGGCCCTTTTCGGCTATTCCCGTTTGATTAAAAACGGCACTGTGCCCTGGGTAGTCGAAGAGTGGGCCGACAGTCTGACGGCCTTGATGGCGCGCGGAGAGTGGGGTGAAGTCTGGCAAATCGCGGCGGAACTGGGTCATTTTGTGGCCGACTCCCACCAGGCCCTGCACCTGACACTGAACTACAACGGCCAGTACAGCGGCAACAACGGCATTCACTCGCGCTACGAGACGCAAATGATCAATCCCCGTCTGTCCGAATTAGTACTGCAGCGCGAACCAGCTGTCTATTGGGAAAGTTTGATCGATTCGGTGTTTGACTATATCGAAGCTATCTATCCGGTCGTGGATATGATCATGGCGGCCGACGACCTGGCAAGCCAGATAGATCCCGATTACGGCTCCACATATTACAACGCGCTCTGGTCAGAACTGGATTCCGTAACGACCATGACCATCCAACGCGCGATTGCCGACCTGGCCTCGGTCTGGCGCACAGCCTGGGAAAATGCGGGGAGACCGACGCCGCCCGGTTATACGGCTATCGCCGGGAACATTGAATCGCCGCCGGCCTTTGAATTGTTCCCCAATTTCCCGAATCCATTCAACCCGGCGACAACGATCCGCTACCAGCTGGCTAAAAGCAGCCTGGTCCGGCTTTCGGTTTACGATCTCACCGGCCGGGCAATCGTACAGCTAATCGATGAGGTTCAAGCACCCGATTTCTACCAGGTTTTCTGGAATGGCACCGATCAGCATGGATACCCTGTTTCTGCCGGTATCTACATCGCGCGGCTTTATATCGATGAGACCCGAACCACAGATTGCGTAAAAATGGTCCTGATCAAGTAGTCCGGGTTCGGCCTTTTTGTCGCCGATATCCGTTTTTTAAAAAAACGTGAAATCGCTTTACATGTGACGCGCTGACCAATCTGGCGCAGCACAGGGAGTATCCTCATGGAAACTTGCCAATCGAAGAAACGCCATGATAATTCACAGGCAGCAACAAAGGGGCGCAGAAAGTCCCTCCTGATACGGCTTTACCTGCCGGTTGCGGGATTTCTGGCAACCCTCTGGATGCTGTTGCGCATCATTCCCAAACCATCCCGGGCCAGCTATCCCTGCATGAAAGTCGCTGCCCCGCTGGTCAGCACCTTCATCGCCTATATCGCCGGCGGGCTGATATCCGTTTTTTCCTTTAACAGAACACGCGTTGCCTTACAGCAGAAGCGCTACAGGATTTCATTGTTCTTCACGTTGCTCTTCCTTACCGGGGCCGGCTGGGTGCTGCTCCAACCATCGCAGGAAACTTACGCCTATACGGAACCTTGTGGAGCTTTCGAAGATCCGCTCGGCCCGAACAAACCGATTGGCGAGGCGAAAGGCAATCTGCCCGGACGGGTCATCTGGGTTCATAATCCCGATGCGACCAACGAAAACTGCGTGCCCGACAAGTTGGGCGATGGCTACTTTCTGGACAGCAACTGCAACCAGGATGTCGTCGACAACATGTTCGGAAAGGCGCTTCTGGCGCTGACCGATGCCGGCTCCGAAACCGCCGCCTGGGATATGGTATTCAAATATTTCAATCAGCGCCGCAATAAGGGAGAAGTCGGTTATCAGGACGGTGAGACGATCTTCATCAAGATCAACGCCGTTCATGCCTGGAATATCAACGGGTGGGATAATTCGATCCTCAACGACGAAAACTACGGCAATGTGGACACCTCCCCGCAGGCGGTAATGACGATCCTGAGACAGCTGGTCTATCAAGCCGGAGTGTCCCAGTCAAATATCTATATCGGCGATCCCTATACCCATATTTTCAAACACTGCTACGATAAGTGGCACGCGGAGTTCCCCGATGTTCATTACATGGACAAGTCCGGTTCGGACGGCCGGGAGACCTACACCGCCAGCAATAACTACATCATGCAGTTTTCGGATCGGGGTCACGTCATCAGCGAGAAAAAGGATAAATTCTACACGGTCATGGAAGACGCCGATTACCTGCTGGATATCCCGGCCATGAAGGGACACCGCTGGGGCGGCGTGACCCTGTTCGGGAAAAATTTCTTCGGCGCCAACGCCCGTCCGAGCGCCGCGCACATGCACCCGGCTTTACATCGCGAAGATTATGACAAGCCCTTGCGCGGTGATTACGGCATGTACCGGGTCTTCGTCGATCTTCTCGGGCACGAAGAACTGGGCGGCAAAATACTGATCTATTTCATGGACGCGCTCTGGGCCTGTTCCTATGAACACGAGCCACCGGTGAAATTCCAGATGGCGCCGTTTAATGATGACTGGTGCAGCTCAATCCTGCTTTCTCAGGATCCCCTGGCGATCGAATCTGTCTGCCTGGATATCCTGCAGGCGGAATTCCCCAAAACTGAAACCGAAGAAGAGGGCAAATACTGGTACGCCAATTTCCCGGCAGTGGATGATTACCTGCACCAGGCGGCCGATTCCAGCTGGTGGCCGGAGGGAATCCGCTACGATCCGGAGAATGACGGTACAGTCATCCGAAGCCTGGGCGTCCACGAACATTGGAACAATCCGGCCGATATGCAATATTCGCGCAATCTGGGGACTGGCGCGGGGATCGAACTGATCAAAATATTCGGCACCGGCACCGGAATAACATCGGACGCAGTTGTAAGCGCGGCAAAAATCAGTCTATATGCCAATTATCCTAATCCGTTCAATCCGACCACGAGTATTCGTTATCATTTACCGCAGGCAGCGCATGTAACCGTAGATATTTTCGATGCCGGCGGAATGCATATCGCGACGCTCGTCGATCAACATCAAAGCCAGGGCGTCCAGGAAATCCGCTGGGATGCATCCGGACATCCATCCGGAACATATCTGTACCGGCTTCAGGTTGGAAATTTCCGGCAGGTCAGGAAGTGTTTGTTGGTAAAATAATCGCCTTGTCGCGCAATCGACTGACTGACACCCAATTTATCTTCTCTTAAATGGATCTGAACTGCAATTCAGCATTGAATCACGGTGGTTCGTAAAATGTTTCCAATTTTAGTGAATCATGCTAACTTAGACCCGGACTCATGAATGTCACAATTCACTGCATTTTCAATATAAGACTGGAATAAGAATGAAAAAAAGACCTCTGCAATCACTGTTTATCGGGAGCATAACATTATTACTTTCCCATTCGCTCCTCCTGGCCTGTACCAACTTTATTATCTCCAAAGGCGCGTCGCAGGACGGGTCTACCATGATCACTTATGTCGCCGATTCGCACGAACTCTACGGCGAACTCTATTATACGCCCGCGGCCGATCATCTGCCCGGCGAAATGCTCGATATTTACGAGTGGGACACCAGCAAATTTCTGGGTCGGATCAAACAGGTTCCGCACACGTATTCCGTCGTCGGGAACATGAACGAACATCAGGTCTCGATTGGCGAGACCACCTACACGGGCCGGGAGGAATTGCAGGATACAACGGCGATAATGGATTACGGCAGCCTGATGTACGTGACTCTGCAGCGCGCCAAAACCGCGCAAGAAGCAATCACGACCATCGGTGATCTGGTCGCGGAGTACGGTTATTACAGCACCGGCGAATCATTCTCCATCGGCGATCCCAACGAGGTTTGGATCATGGAAATCATCGGTAAAGGCCCCGGGAAGAAGGGTGCCGTCTGGGTAGCCCGCCGTGTTCCCGACGGCTACATCTGCGGCCACGCCAACCAGGCCCGCATCCGCAGCTTCCCGCAGAACGATCCGCAGAACTGCCTGTACGAGAAGGACGTCATAAAGCTGGCGCGTGAGAAAGGCTGGTTCGATGGCAAGGACAAGGATTTCAGTTTCGCCGCCACCTATGCCCCGCCGGACTACGGCGCCCTGCGCTGGTGCGAAGCCCGCGTTTGGGCCATGTTCAACCGGGCGGCTCCGTCACTGAAGCTCCCGATGGATTATGTCAAGGCCGTCAAGGGCACCGAACCCTTACCGCTCTGGATCAAACCCGATCAGAAACTCTCCGTCCGCGATGTCATGGAATTGATGCGCGATCATTTCGAAGGCAGTGACTTCGACATGACCCGCGATATCGGCGCCGGCCCGTTTCAGCTGCCCTACCGCTGGCGACCACTCACCTGGGAAGTGGACAGCGTGGAATACTGCAACGAACGCGCGACCTCAACCCAGCAGACCGGGTTTTCGTTCGTGTCCCAGGCGCGCGCCTGGCTACCCGATCCGATCGGCGGCGTTCACTGGTTTGGCGTGGACGACACCTACAGCACGGTGTACGTTCCAATGTATTGCGGCATTCAGGAAGTGCCGAAGAGCTACGCCGTCGGTACTGCGGACTTTCACCATTTCAGCTGGGAATCGGCCTTCTGGGTCTTCAACTTCGTCGCCAATTACTGTTACCTGCGCTACAGCGACATGATCGTCGATGTGCAAAAAGTGCAGCGCGAACTCGAAGGTGGCTTTCTGGCCGAGCAGGCGTTCGTCGAGCAGTTGGCCCTGAAATATTACAACGAAGCACCACGGCTGGCGGTTGATTACCTGACCCGATATTCGGTTGATCTCGGGAATTCCACCGTACAGCGCTGGAAAACGCTGGGCGAAGCGCTGCTGGTAAAATACATGGACGGCAACGTAAAAGACGAACTGGGCAAGGTCACCCATCCGCCCCACCCGCAATCGTGGTATCGCCGGATCGTCGATGACACCGGCGATCATTTCAGGATGATCGATCTAGATGATCCTAAATAGCTGTGATCGCCAATATACGCCATAGGGAATCCATTGACCGGGATATGGAATTCAAAATCTTCTCAACGGTTTCATTGCGATTATAAACGCAAACCAGTTCCAAAAGATATTGCCGGTGCCTGATTCCGGAACATACGCATAACCGAAACTCCGCGGTCCAAACCAGGCAGTCCACTTCTTCAGAGATCGCAAACGGCAGTCTGTCGCCGGATTCTTACGATCATATAAACCGAAACAGTTAGAAACGAAGACAATCGTTTACATCTCTTTACAAGCATTTACCCGCTCGTGACTCAGCCAAATATTCCCTGCTGTAAGTTCAAGGTAGTTTTTGAAAAGAGAATTTTTACGTCAACTAACCAGAATTACCTAAAGGAGGGAATCATGTTACGAAAAAAATCAACCTTGCTGCCTTTTATCGTGGTATTGCTTTCGTTCTGGGGCTCCGCCCTGGCCGAGCCAAATATGCAGGAAAATATGGAATCGCTCATAGCCCAATTACTCAACCAGCCGGAATCCGAAACGAAATCCAATCTCGAAGTGCTGACTTGTAATGATACGTCCGTTAAGAACCAGGTAGGCTATCTTGGTATCATCAAGGGCAAAAACGCCATGACGGTTTCGATTGTCGAATATCAGGAGGAACCGAAAAAAGCTGCCGCGGCCCTGGCAGACGTCTGCCAGCAGCTGCGTAGACAGGGTCAAACACTAAACTCCTCCCGGATTTTGGGAGACGAGGCTTACTGGTATCGCAACAACGGTTGCCTGCATCTGGGCGTTCGCAAGGGTCGCCACGTACTGGCGCTCATTCAGGAATGCCCGGGCAATGTCAATTCGGTTTTCCAACTCGCCGATGCAGCCGTGAATCGTCTGCCGTAGAGGCACTTTTTCATGAAACGGCGGGGCCAGGTCTTCCAGTCCGTGCCCTGCCGCACTTCCCACCCAGCTTCCCATTGACTTCTAGCCGATAAACCGCTATCTTTTTACAAGAAACAAAACGGTAAATTACGTTCCATCAATCTACATCGCAGGACGAAAACACTTATTCTAAACTGATTTACCGGATATTTCTTTCCGGATTGTTGACCTGTGAAACTTCTTCGAAACGCATAGAACGACAGGGAGGTTGGATACTCATGAAAAAAATAACTTTATTTCTCATTTTGGCTTTCACGGTTCTTTATGCGAAAGATATCGGGCATGTCCAGATCATGGGCGACCCCGGCCTGGCGGTGTTTATCGATTCCGTCTATGTGGGCCAGACCGGTACGGAGTACGGCGGCCTGATCGTCCAGAACATTGAAGTCGGCGATCATGAATTAAAGGTCGTAAAAGAGGGCTATTCACCTCAGGTAAAAAACGTAACTATCGGACGTCATCAGATTGTTCTTTTTGAAGTCTCGCCGTTTACACCCCCGGTGGAAATTACTCAGTCGGGGGAGAAAGAGGACGCGACCATCAAACGCAAAATCGGCCGGTTGAAAGTGATCACGCTGCCGATCGCCGCCATCATTGAAATACCAAAGCTGGGAATCAACAAAGACAATGGTGGTAACAAGGAAAAACAGAATTGGGAAGCCTCTAAAATCCCCGAGGGAAAATACTCGGCCGTTTTCCGGTCGGGTCTTAAGAAAATCAACTACAACTTTGAAATCAAACAGAACACTACCACTGAACTGTTTGTCAATTTTGTAATCGGCGGTGTTATCGACATCTCCTCCGTCTCCGAGGTTTCGGACCAAATGGCGCTCGTCATGGGTGGCACATTTAATATGGGTGATGGCCGGGACGAGGGAGACAGCGATGAGAAGCCGGTCCACGCTGTAACCCTGAGCAGTTTCTATATCTGCAAATATGAGGTCACGCAAAAGGATTGGCTGGCCGTCATGGGGGACAATCCCTCCGTCTATCGAGGCGATGATATGCCGGTCGATAAAGTATCCTGGTTAGACGCCATCCATTTCTGCAATAAGAAAAGTCAGCTGGAAGGGCTGAAACCGTGTTACTCGATCCTCGGCACTGTCATTACCTGTGACTTCCGCGCCGACGGGTATCGCCTGCTGACCGAAGCGGAATGGGAGTACGCCGCGCGCGGCGGTGAAAAATCGCGCGGTTTACGCTACAGCGGCAGCGACAATCCCGCCGAAGTGGCCTGGTATTCCGATAACTCGGACAACCAAACTCACCCCGTCGGCTTAAAACAGGCCAACGAGCTGGGGCTGTTCGATATGAGCGGGAATGTCTGGGAATGGTGCTGGGACCGTTACGAACCCTACTCGCAAGAGCCTCGAACCGATCCGCAGGGCGCTGAGACGGGGAATTACCGGGTCCGCCGGGGCGGGAGCTGGCTGAGCCAGGCTCAGCACGGCCGTGTCGCCAACCGCTATCTGCATAACCCTTCGTACAGTTTCACGAATGTCGGTTTTAGAATCTGCCGGTCTGCAGAATGATCAGCGAAGTTTGCTAATATCGTCGTCTCAAAATATTTTGCCATGAGTACCTGCCGTCCCTGAAACGGTTCCGGCTGCTGCTACTCTTAAAATATCCGGACAACCAACTGTCGCGAAAGGGTGTCCCAGAATCGTGTTCGAAAATCGTCCGTATTGAATTCACCTGATGGGTTGGGGGGTATCCATGCTGAAAAATTATCTCTTGAGCGCTCTCAGAAACCTGAGAAAAACCAAACTGTTTTCGTTGGTCAACATCTTCGGCCTGGCCATCGGAACAGCCACCTGCCTGCTGATCCTGCACTATGTCAGCTTCGAAAAAAGTTACGACCAATTCCATCCGAACGCCGATCGCATCTACCGGATTCGCTATGAACGAGATGGGAACGACGGTACGAGCGTGCGCTTCGCTTCCTGTTGCCCGGTAGCCGCGCCGCGCCTCAAAGCGCGATTTCCGGAAATCGAAAAAATCGCCCGCATCTATCGCACACGCGGAGCCATTTCCTACGGCGATGTGAACTTTATTGAGGAACGGGTCTATTTCATCGAATCCGATTTCCTGCGCATTTTAAATTTCCCGGCAGTTGCCGGTGAGGGTTTCGACGCCCTCGACAAACCCAACACCGCCATGATCACGGAATCCACCGCTAAAAAGTATTTCGGTGCGGAGAATGCCCTGGGTAAAACGATCCGTTTCGATCAAAAGACCGACTACCTGATCGTCGGAATCCTGGCAGACGCGCCCCTGAATTCGCATATTAAATTCGACTTCCTGCTGTCCTATGCGACGATGGTCAACCTGTACGGCGCCGAGTTGCAGGAATCCTGGGGACATACCGGATTTTTCACCTACGCGCTGCTTCGCGAAAATACCGACGCGGAGGCGCTGCCCGCCAAAATCACGCAATTCATCATGGAGGAAGCCGGCGAAATTATGGATTACTGGGGATTGGAAATCCTGCTCCCGATGCAGCCGCTGCTCGACATCCACCTAACGTCGCATTTTATGCAGGAATACGAGGCCAACGGCGATCGCAACTCGGTTCACTTTCTTTTCATCATCGCCTTTTTTATCATCATCGTGGCCTGGGTGAACTATATCAACCTCAGCACAGCTCGCGCCATGGGCCGCGCCAGGGAGGTCGGACTGCGCAAGGTCGTCGGGGCCTCCCGCGCGCAGCTGGTTCGTCAATTTTTCATCGAAACTATCCTGGTAAATCTGCTTGCCCTGGCAATCGCCCTGCTGCTCGTAGAAATCGCAATGCCCTTTTTCAGCCGTATTTCCGGGGCGCCGCTGGAATACCGAATCTGGAAGCTGGATTGGTTCTGGAAAACTCTCACCAGCCTGTTCGCCGTTGGTGTATTCGGCTCGGGACTTTACCCGGTGCTCGTGCTCAGTTCCTTCGAGCCGATCAAGGTCCTGAAAGGCAAACTCGGCAATGCCAGCAAAGGGATCGGCCTGCGCCGGGCGCTGGTATTATTCCAGTTTGGCGTTGCTATCGCGCTGATCGCCGGGACGCTCACCGTCTATCGCCAGTTGCGCTTCATGCGCTCCCGGGACCTCGGTTTCCGCATGGACCAGGTGCTGGTTCTGACCGCACCGCGGGTTCAGGGCGAGGGCTTTGAAGAACGGTTCAAGTTATTTAAAGAGGAATTGCTGACCTATCCGGGGATTCGCGATTTTGCCTTTTCCACGGAAGTTCCCGGCCGCCAGATCCTCTGGGACGCCGGCGGTATTTACCGGATCGGCGCCGATCCGGGCGAGGGGAAGAATTACCAGATCATCGGCGTCGACGAAAACTTTATCGATTTATACGGATTGCAGCTGATTACCGGCCGGAAATTCTCAAGTCAATTCGGTAATGAAAACGCCAATGTAATCCTCAGCCGATCGGCGATTGCCCGCATCGGCTTTGAGTCACCCGAGAGCGCCATTGGTCAGCAAATCTACTTCTGGGGCGACAATTATACCATCGTCGGCGTACTGGAAGATCATCATCAGCAATCGCTCAAAATGGCCTACGAGCCGCACATTTTCCGTTACATCCCGCAGCGCGAACGCGGAAAATTCTCGATCAAACTTGCTTCCGCTGACATCCGTGAAAACATAGCTCAGATCCGGAAGAGCTGGGACGTCTTTTTCCCCGGAAATGCATTCGAGTTTTTCTTCCTGGATGAATATTATAACCAGCAGTACCGGGCTGATGAACTCTTCGGGAATGTGTTCGGCATTTTCGCTGCCCTGGCTCTCTTTGTCACCTGCCTGGGGATATTTGGACTGTCTTCATTCACCACCAGCCAGCGTACCAAGGAGATCGGCATCCGCAAAGTTCTTGGCGCCGAAGTCGCCAAACTCATGTTTCTGCTGATCAAAGATTTCCTTGTCCTGATTTTTGTAGCCAACCTGATCGTGCTGCCCCCGTTGATCTTCGGCATTAATCGCTGGCTCAACAACTTCGCCGCCCGCATGGAAATCAGCGCGCTCACCTTCGTTGCAGCCTTCCTGCTGGTGACCCTGATTACGCTCCTTACAGTGAGTTACCAGACGATCCAATCGGCCCTTGCGAATCCGGTGAAAACGCTACGCTACGAATAGATGTGGCGCCGGCCGTCATCCGGGATTGTCGTCAGGCAGGCGATTTTTTCATTTTGTAATCTAATATGTTGCGAAATTGCGATTTTTTAATTTCATTCAAGCCGGAACAGAAATGGAACGGAACCGGGCATGCTGCAAATTTCCTTCATACTGGTAGAACCGCGCACACCGGAGAATGTGGGGGCCGCCGCACGCGCGCTTAAAACAATGGGATTTAACGATCTCAGGCTGGTCAATCCCTGCGATCACCTTTCGGAGAAAGCCCGCTGGCTGGCCCACGGCTCCATCGACATTCTCGAAAAAGCGCAAGTTTTTCCAGATCTCGCGGCGGCGATTCACGACATCGATTTCTGCATCGGCACAACCGCCAAGAAACGCCCGGTCAAGCAGGATCATTACATAACAAACGATCTGCTCAAACTGCTTCAGGACAAGGGCCAGAGTATCACACACGTGGCGGTCGTCTTCGGCCGCGAGGACAAGGGCCTCAACAACGAGGAAATCCGGCTCTGCGACATCATCTCCAGCATCCCGATGAAACGTCTGTACCCATCGGTAAACCTGGCTCAGGCGGTCATGATCCACGCTTACACACTGGCCCCGCTGGCGCTCAATCACGCCCGGCGCCTGCCCCGCCCGGCCTCCGCACCGATGTACCGGGTCATCAAAGATAAAACCGGCCGGATTCTGCAGTCATACGGGATCCCGGCCAATTCGCTGCTCTTCAACCGCATCATGGAGCGGATCGCGGCCATGGAGATCGACGACATCCGGATTCTGCACTCCATCGCCAACAAATTTCTGAAGCAGGCCAGCGATCGGACCGGAGAGGAGGAATAACGTGTTTGAAGGATTTGCCCCGGAGACAATCGATTTTTTACGCGACGTAAAGGCCCGCAACAGTAAAGCCTGGTTCGAAAAGAATCGCCCGATCTACCAAAAATACGTGCTGCAGCCGTTCCAGGAGCTGGTCATGGACATGAGCGAAGCGGTGCTGACCATCGATCCCGATTTCGATACGCGCCCTTTTATTAACCGCACCATTTCCAGGATTTTCCGGGATACCCGCTTTTCAAAGGATAAATCACTCTTCCGCGACCGGGTCTGGCTGACCTTCAAGCCTTACGGCAAAGAATGGAAAGAAGCCCCGGCCTACTTCTTTGAACTCACACCCGTTTTCTATCGCTACGGCATGGGCTACTACAGCGCCTCCAGGGCCGGTATGGATCGCTTTCGGGAAAGAATCGACGCCAAGCCGGCTGATTTCCTGAAAGTCGTAGCTTTCTACGATTCGGATTCTCCTTTTCAGCTGCAGGGTGAGATCTACAAGCGCCCCCTTAAAAGTGAGCATCCGCCCCGCATCCAGGATTGGTACCAGCGCCGCAATTTTTATCTCACCTGCGAAAGACCCATCGACGATGCGCTTTTCTCGCCGCAGCTGGAGGAGGAAATACTGGCCGGATTTTTCACACTGGCTCCGCTCTACCAGTACCTGAAAAGCCTGGGGACATAATTCACTGCCGGGCGCTTTCAATTTCTCCCGTCAGCAATCCCCCTGTTAATACCCTTCAAACTCGACATGCAAAGGAAGGTTCTCCCGGACTATTTTGGGATTTATTCTGATGGCGGAGGAAAATCTTCATCCAGCGACGCGAATTGCATTCCCCGGTCCTGTAAGGCCGCAATCAGTCCGGGCAGGGCCGCCACAATCACAGAACTCCGGGCGTGGCCGTCATGCAAATCGATAATCGATCCGCCGCGGACGTATTTTAAAATACGTTCGGTGATGTGGGGCGCTTCGTCCGCCACGGTATCGTAAGGCAGCAGATCCCAGATCACCGTTTCCAATTTCAATTCCGTCGCGATTTTCAGCAGGCGCTTATCAAACCAGCCGTAGGGCGGGCGAAAGAAGCGTGCGGTGATTCCTGCGGCCTTTTCGATACTGCGCTGTGTGCTGAGCAGCTGATTTCGAATCCAGTCCTTGTCGCGCAGGATCATCTTTTCATGTGAAAAGGAATGATTCCCGGGCGTATGTCCTTCTTCTGCGATGCGGCGGGCCAGTTGCGGAAAACGATCGGCTTTTTGCCCGACCAGGAAAAACACAGCCGGCACGGAATAACGCGCCAAGATATCCAGAATTTGCGGGGTGAATTGCGGGTCGGGACCGTCATCGAAAGTAAGATAAACCGTGCGTTTTTCGCGGTTACCGTGCCAGAGAATCCCGGGAAACAATTTATATAAAAGCGGATTGCTTCGATAAAAACGGAAATGCGGTGAACGCCGATTAAACTTCATTTTCTGCGCTCTTTCAAAACGCGTCCCTTCCAGGTCAGCTTCCCGATAAAGGCAAAGGGCAGAATAACCGTGAACCACCACGGGTGAATCAATACCGCCGCCAGCATCGTCTTCCAGGCTAACTTTTCATCCAGAAGCCGCGCGCCATTGCGCAGAATAACGATTTCCATCAAGCCTTTCCAGAACCATGCCGCGAGCGCCGCGGTCAGAAGCCAACGGCTGCCGGAGAGAAGTCCCACAACGGTTCCGACGACGATCAAAGCCGAATATAAAAACCAGGCGGCGCCGGCAATTTGCAGCGGCCAGCGATAACGCCGCGAGGCAGAGAGATGCCGCCGGCCCTGGGCCCAGGTATCGCCCGGAGTCGCATCCGTCCAGGTAATTACCCGCGCCCTGGGGTCCATCACAAACACAGCCCGCAAACCGGCCCCGGTCATGCGCTGCAGCAGCAAATCGTCATCCCCTGAAATCCCGTAAGCCGTGTTTCCAAATCCGCCAACCTGCTCGAAAGCAGTCCGCCTGTAACCAAAATTGGCGCCAAAACTGCTGATTCCGATGCCCCAACCAAGCCCACCGCAGGCGATTATATTCGTAGAGAAAGTCTGAAGATGCAGCAATTCATGCAGCCAATTATTCTCACCCCGGCGATCCACCGAACCAACAACGGCGGCATTCTCTTGCCCCAGGTGCTGCACCATCGTCCGAATCCAGGCGGGATTATGCCGCACATCCGCGTCGGTCGTAAGAATCACTTCCGTGTTGGTATGAGCCATCGCCGTCAGGATGGCCTTTTTCTTGGGACCGATCTGTTCCGTATTCGCCTGCGCCGGGAGGATTATCAGGTTAGCCATCTTCTGCTGAAATTGCACGGCAACCTCCGCCGTCCGGTCGGTGGAGTGGTCATCGACCAGGATCAGTTGCCACTTTTGCGCCGGATAATCTTGCCGATAAAGTGACTCCAGCGTCTGCGGCAACATCTTTTCCTCGTTACGCACCGGGAGAATCACGCAGACGGTGGGCAATTCCCGGAGTGCTTCGGGCGAAGCTGCGCGTGCAGATCGGTATAAACCCATGATAAAGAAAACGATTTCAGCCGTATAAGCTAGACTAAAAAGCATCAAAACCAGTTCATATATTTTCACTTAGAAAATCTTTCCGTTGCGTTGACGCTTTGATACGACGATCGGTATTCCGATCAAACCGGGAATAAAAATATTCAGGATAAAGATCAGCAGTGAAGCATTTAGAGCCGCCACCGGATCGCCGCCTAACAATTTTATAATCTCTACGATGGTTACCTCGCCGACACCCAGCCCGGCGAATGTGACCGGCAGCCCGGCTTTGACGAGCCAGGTCGCGCCAATCACCCGCAAGCCGTCGAACAGAGGGAATCTCGTAAATGCAATTAAGGCAAAGAAAAATTCCATGATTGAAACAAGGTAATTCAACGCACTGAAACACAGGACTCTTCTTGTAAAGCCGGGCGACAGCTTTTGCATTGCAAGTCTTATACGACCAAGCAGATTTCTCTTTGGAAATTTCTTCTCGCAGCGAGTGATGACTTTTACTAAAATCGCCGGCTTAATACTGATATATAACGCAAGTATAACTAAGAGAATTCCGGCTGTAAATAAAATGGGTGCGAGGACATTCGCGCCATTAGCTACGATTGTCAGTATTCCGCCAACGGAGATCAGGCCCACGATGTAAATCCATAACAAAAAACAGAATTTATCAAAATAGGATAAGAGCGCCAGAATCCAGGGAGAGGAATCACCGCCGACATACCAGGCCCGGCCAATTTCACCCAGCCTCCCGGGCGTCGCCAGTCCCAGCGAAAATCCCGCAAATAACGATCGCACGGCATCCTCGAGACTGGTTTTGGGTAAAACGACGCGAATAAAAAGCAACCATCGCATAGCCTGCAAAAATATATTCAAAATCCCTAAACACAATACCAGAACCAGAATATCGAGACGCGCAGCGCCCCAAATAGCGATCACATCATCCGGACGGACCGTTCGAAAAGCCAGGAAGATTAATAATCCGGCCAGAACCAGTTTCCCGATGAAAATAAAGACACGTACGAATTTTCTTCGTCTGTCATTTTTAGGGTATTTCGAAAGCGTTATATCCATCTCTTCTAAGTGGGTTTTCAGATATCCTAATCGTTCAGGCCACGGTATTGTGTCGCTGGCCTTTCCACTCGAAACCGAAGAACACGCCCTTGATGGTAACAAAAATGATGTTCGGAATGTGCAGCAGCTCCGCCAGCGGAAAATAACGCAACAAGCGTCGCCTTTTCAAAATCCCGAGTCCTTTGTACAATACACAAAAATCCGCCAGACATTTTAATAGAAACAGTACAATAATTGTTGACCAGTTTACCCAGCCCAGCATCGCCGGGATAGGGGAAAGCAACAAGAGAAGATAGAACAGAAAAATACCGGACATCAGTAACACGTCCCGGCGTTGATAGCGCGGACATTTTGAGGCCCAGCGGGCCCGCTGGTTCCAGAATGATCTTACGTTGTTCTCCGGTTCGGTCGAAACCAGGCTTTTATCGTCCAGCGCAAACCGGGTTTGCCAGCCGGTTTTGCGGTTGACGGAGTGCATGAAAAAGACGTCGTCGCCGGAAATAACATTCTCGTTTCCGGAAAAACCACCGGCATCATCGAAGACCCGGCGGCGATAAGCCATGTTGGCGCCGTTCCCGACGATCACCCACTGAAATCCGACTGAGCCGGCGGCAAAGATTACATAGGAGACAAATTCCAGCGCCTGTAAGTTGGGAAACAAACCGGCCTTGGCGGGAATCTCCAGAACGACCGGCCCCAGCACCAAGCCCACCTTCGGTTCAAATTGTTGAGACATGGATGCGATCCAGTCGGGACCGTGCCGGGTATCGGCATCCGTGGCCAGGATGATTTCACCCCGGCTTTGCGAAATCCCGGTTTGGACGGCAAATTTTTTCGGTGACCTTCCCGGCGGAACCGTTGTCACTGTAATAAATCGAACCCGGGGAAATTCTTCGGCATAGCGGCGCAAGATGTTTTCGGTATCATCCTCGGAACGATCGTTAATGACAATGATCTCCGTTTTCTCGGCCGGATAATTCTGCCCCAGAAGCCCATCCAGACAGCGACCGATATACTTCTCCTCGTTCCGCGCCGGAATAATAACTGAAACCATGTAGTCCGAACTGTTTTTTTTCGACTTCGGTTCGGATATACCCATATAGACCCGCAAAAGGATGATGCCGTAGTAAATTCCCAGAAGGCCAATAAGCGTCGTAAATATCATTCGATAAAAACCATTAATTGGATATGAACATTCGTGATTACCTTTTCGTCTGGCCTGTATGCCGTTACCTGATCAATATGGATGAATATATCGAATTTCAGGCTTCCAAAGCAACCCAAATTCAGACTACGGCAGAGCCCCGGAAGAATATGTTTTCATTGGATGTGATGATTGAGGCTATTCGAAAATGGAGAGATGACCCAGCACCATTTTAAATTTTATATAATTTAGCCGTTTTCAGATCAGTTGGGATGATCATTATCACAAATTTGTCCCGACGGCTCCGCGTTATCTATCGCAATCCACCGGCAAATTTCAAGGCTTCCAGCACCGAGTTTTTATACATGCGACCGATAGGTAATTCCCGCCTGCCGATCTCGACAGTTGTGGAAGTAAACGCATCGACCCGGGCCAGCGAGATAATGTACGAGCGGTGAATCCGCACAAACTGACACTCCGGCAAACAGTTCTCCAGCTCCGCCAGCGTCATCCTGGCCAGGATCGTTTTTGTGGCAGTAAAAATACGCACGTAATCCTTGAGGCTCTCCAGATACAGAACGTCCTTCAAAACCAGCTTCTGCACCTTGCGGTCCGCCCGTATAAAGAGATACTCCTCTGCCTGTCCGGCATCTCCGCACTCAACAAGCACCGGGGAGTCCTGCAAGGTTCGGTAATACTTATCGATCGCCTGTAAAAAGCGCTCAAACGAGACGGGCTTGAGCAGGTAATCGACGACATCCAGATCATAACCGTCAAGAGCATATTCCCGGTGAGCAGTCGTGAGGATGACTTTGGGTGGATGCCGCAGTGTTTTAATAAACTGAATCCCGTTGAGCTCCGGCATCTGGATATCCAGGAAGATCAGATCGATCTTTTGCGTGCGCAGTACTTCAAAGGCCTCGAGCGCATTGGCACAGCGGGCAGCGACCTCAATACCGGGGATTTTTTCGATATACGATCCGATCAATTCGAGAGCCAGCGGTTCATCGTCAACAATAATACTCTTCGTCACCATGGGTCGATCTCACATTTAGGGTTCCAGGTTGAGCGAAAGGCGGACACGGTAGGAATTGCCCAGATCCCGGGTTTCCAGTTCGTATTGACCGGGATAGACCAAGTCCAGACGGCGCCGCACATTTTTTAATCCGATCCCGGACCCGCCGCTCTTCTCAGACACCGGCGTACCCGGACTTTTACTATTCTCAACTTCCAGATTCATCCAGGCTTCATCGAGGGCCAGATCGACGTGTACCCAGGCTTTTTCGATGCCCGCATTAACACCGTGCTTAAAACAATTCTCTACAAAGGGCAGAATCAGCATGGGTGCAATCTGCTTATCATCAGTATTCCCGCGGACGTGGACACTGACATCCAAACGCTCTCCGCAACGCAGTTTCTCCAGCGCTAAATAATTATCCAGAAGGTGCAGTTCCTTCTCGAGAGAGATGCGTTGCAGATCGCCCTTGTAGAGTAGGTAGTCCAGCAGTTCCGATAGTTTCATCACTACTTCCGGCGCCTGATCGGATTTTTTCAGGGTCAGTGCGTACAGGTTGTTCAGGGTATTGAACAGGAAATGCGGATGAATCTGGGATTTCAGGAATTTCAGCTCCGCTTCGAGCTTTTCCTTCGTAATCTCCTGCTGCTTGCGCTGACCGGCATACCAGTGTTTCAGCAGTTTAATCACCGCCGCCAGGAGCACGACGCCGTAGATGCCGGCGATCAGAAAATAGATGTCTATGGAAGCGGGGTCTACCGGTCGAAACCACCCGTTATCGGGCGGAATCATCATGACCACTCCGTAAATGATGATCAGCACTTCCAAAAAAACGGAGAACAACGAAGTGTAGATAAAATAGATCGCGAAACGCCGATAGTCCTTTTTCAGCAAAAATTGAGGGATAAGATAATAGAGCGTGAAATAGGTCGCCGCAAGATAAACCGGCAGGGTCAGAAGCAGGATATAGAGTATCGAGATATAAGCCTGCCCGCGATGCCCGTAGAGAAACACGTAGGCTGCAAGCACAAGCATCCAGAACAAAACATGCTCCGCAATGCGCAGGGTTCTCGTTTTCCACTTTTGCAAATCGACATTCATCGTCATTAATACCGCATCGCCGTTTTTGATGAAATTTACCATTTTTTCGCTGGTCTGCGATAAAAATCGACCAACGACCGGCGGAAATGGACCAACAACCGCAAAGCGGCGACGAAAGTCGAACACCTTCAGAAACCGGCTATACTCTGCCCTTGTCCTTCGGTTTGTCGAATATTCCCACCGAATTTTAAACGATTCCGTAGTTTGGGCCGGAAGTTAATTTAACAGAAGGAGTTTGTCATGATTCATTTTTTTATTTCCGGCGGATTGTTCATGTGGATTCTGCTCATTCTGCTGGTAATCAACGTCGTGATTATCGTGAGACAGGCGCTCGACGCGGGTACGCCGGCGACAGTCGCCATTGACCGCTCAGGCACAATCCTATTCCTGGGAATGCTGAGTCTGATCCTCGGCATGTTCGCCCAGATCCTGGGAATCCAGAATGCCCTGAACGCCATCATCGTCGCCAACGATATCAGTCCTGAAATCGTCATAAAAGGTTATCAACAGTCTTTTCATACGACCCTTTTCGGATTCGTCATCTGCATCGTTTCGGCGCTGACCTGGCTCATTCTGCGCCTGGTCAAACAAAAGTCGCAGTAAAATCTTCGTCTCGTTAACGGCCGGACGTTTTCAACGGAAGCCTGCCCCCATTCGCGGTGCGGGCTTCTTTTTTAGATGAGAACAAGCGACCGCTAACCTATCACCCGGAATAGCTCCCCGGTCCGGTTTTACTTCTTCGCCCAAATATTTATTGGATTTTCACGCCGGGATGTATTTAATTCACTTCTAAATAAAGTTACATTTAGGATATTTCAAAACAGGAAAATGATTATGATACAAGCCTTCCCAAATTTGCATCCCGTCGTCCAGGCCCTGCTGGCGACTCTTTTTACCTGGCTGCTTACCGCTTTTGGCGCAGCCGTCGTATTTCTTTTTAAAACGATTCGCCGCAAGATACTGGACGGCATGCTCGGCTTCGCCGCCGGAGTTATGATCGCGGCCAGTTACTGGTCGCTGCTGGCGCCCTCAATCGAAATGGCCGAAACGATGGGACTGATTCCGTGGGTCCCGGCCACCGTTGGTTTTTTAATGGGCGGCGGCTTTCTTTGGATCGTCGATAAGATTTTGCCGCACCTTCACATGGGACTCCCCATGGATGACGCCGAAGGTCTCCAAACGGGGTGGCGGCGAATTGTCCTGCTCGTAATGGCCATCACGCTGCATAATATTCCTGAAGGATTGGCCGTCGGCGTTGCCTTCGGAGCGGTCAGCGCCAATTTACCATCGGCATCTCTGGCCGGAGCAATTGCCCTCGCCCTGGGTATCGGCATCCAGAATTTTCCGGAAGGTGCGGCGGTCTCAGTGCCCCTGCGCCGGGAGGGTTTTTCACGGCTGAAAGCCTTCTGGTACGGACAGTTGTCCGGAATCGTGGAACCGATTGCCGGCGTGCTCGGTGCGGCCGCCGTCCTGCTGATGCGCCCGTTATTGCCCTATGCGCTTTCCTTTGCGGCCGGCGCGATGATTTTCGTAGTCGTGGAGGAACTCATCCCCGAATCGCAACAGGCCAAAAATACCGATGTGGCTACCGTCGGCGCGATGCTGGGATTCGCGGTGATGATGACCCTGGATGTGGCCTTAGGATAATACAGGCCACAGATATACACAGATATACACAGATTTGAAGCAAAAATAATATATAGCCGACGCTGTCCCGCGGATACATTGCAACATTAATCCGTATTCATCCGCCTGCCCCTCCGGGAAGGCGTGCGTAAATCCGCGGCAAAATAACGCTTCTACCTCAAAGCAGGAAACTGAGGTCGGCGCCGGGCAGGAATATCTGCGGCCCGACGTCTTTACACAGCAGCCGCGCACCGGTCGTGCCTTTCAAGATCACGCGATCCCCTTCGACATGCAGGATAGCGGCTCCGCGGTCACCCTGCACCTGAACCCTGCATTTCAAAATTCGGTTTTTCTGTAGCGGATTGATCGAATTGCACCGTGATGTATAGTGTGAAAAGGCGCTTGTCTTAGCAAAGCATGCATTGTTTGCCCCTATAAAAAATATACAAATAGCTTCCGAAAAGTAACCAGAGATTCTCTTTCCATTGCAGAAGCGGGCAATTCGGTTAGCAGAATTTCATTGTTTCTCCTCCCGGGGATATTTATACTATGACCGGCAAAAAAATTCCATTGTGACTACAGGAGATTCGGATAATGAGACGATCCAGATTGATTTTTGTATGCGCTTTACTTTTACAGGGGTTTAACAGCTGCGGTCCCGAAAATGTGATGACCGGAAACGACGGTTCCGAATTACGCTTTTCACCGGTTTTTCATGCCGGAGCCTCCAGTGGTGGACTGGTGGAGAACATGGAACTGACCGGAGTCGAGGGAATCAGCGAACTGGATGCCATCACGGGTGCATCTCAAATGGCCTTTACCCTTGGGCTGCACAGCGAAATTGAGTGGAAAGATCATGCCGTTGAAACCGGCCTGGATTATTTGGCCTTCAACCAGGCGGTCGATTATAATTTGCCGTCCTTTGCCACAATCGGCAAGCGTGATTTCCGCTTTCATCAACTGCGTGTCCCGCTGAGCTACAACTTTCGCTTTCTCAAAGATTCCGAAGGTTTCGCCAAACTAACGCTGCGGGCCGGGCTTTCAGTAGGAGTAAGCATCAGCAAGGACATCAGCGAGAGCGGCAATCCGCCGGCTTATACATTCACGAATTTTGACTACGGCCCTATGCTGGGAGTCTCCTTTCTGCCCATACAAATCAGAGAAAAATACCGGCTGGGAATCAGCCTGGAAGCCTATCGCGGCAGTCGTATCTATGATGATGCTTTTCACAAGGCCGAGGGCATGGGCGGCCAGAGTTTCATGAAGTTCGGGCTGGCGATCAGACCGTTCTGATCAGCAATCCCAAAACCTTTCCCGTTTTCGAGTAGGCTGCGGAACGGTAAAAGCGTTTAGAGCAGAAAACTTAAATCATCGCCCGGTAGGAATTCCCGTGGCTCCTGTTTTCGAATGAAGAGGCGCGCTCCGGTCGTGCCCTTGAGCAGGATTTTATCTCCATCGACATGCAGCATGGCGCCTTCGCGCAGACCCAGCACCGGAACATCGTTGAAGACATGAAATTCCTTAATGCGCGTCGCGCGGGTTTCGCCCATGTGCCTGGAATTCAGATCGGGATCGAGATAGTGCGGATTGAGGTTGAAGGGCAACAATTGCAGGGCCTCGAAACTGGGCGGGTACATGATCGGCATGTCGTTGGTCGTCATGATGCTGCGGCAGGCGACATTGGAGCCGGCGCTGGTGCCGATATAGGGCTTGCTCTTCGCTACTTCATCACGGATGGTTTCCAACAGATCGCTCGCATACAATCCGCTCAACAACACAAAGGTATTGCCGCCGCCGATGAAAATCGCGTCGGCGTTGCGAACGGCGGCTTTCATATCGCCGGCTTCGTGCACGCCGCTGAGCGAGAAGCCCATCTTCGCAAAGCGCTCGCGGGCGATTTCCGTGTAGCCGTCGTGACTGATGCCGCCCGGCCGCGCAAAGGGTACAAAGGCGACAGTCTTGTGATCGCCCAGGAATTCGCAGATATTTGCCTCACAGTGGTCCAGGTAGCCGCTGCCATGCAGGGTGGAATTGCTGATCAGGAGTAAATTGCGTGGCATAGCGAGTCCTTTCCGATGAATCGTTCGTTCCGGGATAATATAACAGGATTCGTCCAAATAGTCACCCTCCATAGGGGCAATTCATGTCTATGATCCCGCAATGGCGGGGAATTGCCCCTACGACAAATACCAAACGACAAAATCCAAATAAATCCCAATTCCAAAATCTCAAACAATCCCCGGGGTGGGACAGGCATTCCTGCCAGTTGCTATTCTCATCCCGGAATCGGACAAAAAGCAGGAGCGATTTATAAATCGTCCTGTCAAAATAAAACGCTTTACTTATTGAAAAGTATTGCCTAACATTTTGTAAATAAAGAGAGACATTTTAAAATGTCCGCCGCATACTACAGGGAAAAAGAACTGCGTAATCTATTCCCGGAAGCGTTCTTGGAAAACCCATCACGTTTTTACTGAGGACAATGAAAGAAACCGTAACCGGCTGGAATTTTATGCGACAGGAAAAGCTGTCCATAGTCAGTAACCCAAATCGTTTATGAATATATCGTAAAAACGAGAAGGAGGAATAAAACATGGCTAAGAAAACCGTCGACTTCAATAAGAGTGGAGCATCCAAGCTTCCCCAAAACAAACCCGTTGTATATAAAATCAAGACAGCGGGTAACACTACAAACTATGTTGGGGTAGCAAAACGAGGTAGGATCCAGGAGCGCATTCAGGAACATCTAAACGCAGGTCAGATTACTGGAGTAAAGGTCCAGGTTGAGCAGGTCGCATCCATAGCCGAAGCTCGGCAGAAAGAACAGAACATCATTTCCAGAACCAAACCTAAGTATAACAAGCAAGGAAAATGATATGCCATACCGAAACAAGACGTACTTATCTTTCGATGGTGACAATGATATTCACTACTACTGGTTGATGCGTGCGTGGAAACAGAGCGACCGCTCAACATTCAATTTCTACGATGCCCACGATCTCAACACAGCACGCGACACAAGCCAAGAATTGTCCATCAAGGCACAACTTGCCATCCGCATCAGAAATTCGAAAGCCTTTGTTCTTCTTGTTGGAGTAAATACTAGATATCTTTACAAGTTTGTAAGGTGGGAAATCGAGCAGGCCATTAGTCGAGACTTGCCGATTGTGGCAGTCAACTTGAATGGCCTTCGTCATATGGACGAGGAGCGATGTCCCCCGATCCTCAGGCCTGAGCTCGCCATGCATGTAGGCTTCAAGTGCGCAATTCTCGAGTATGCCCTAGAAAACTGGACGGCTCAACATGCTTCCTTACGGCGGGAGGAAAAGTCAGGGCCATACTACTACAAAACACAAATCTATCAAGGGTTAGGATTGTGACCATGCCATCCCTCTTTTACCTATGCTCAGTACTCCGCTCACTATTCTCTTGGAAAACGCTTGGCTCCCTTCTTGGGGCATTTGGCGCGCTCTGGGTTATCGTCGAAGTACTAGACTTTTTTAACCTATTTCAAAGTGTCGCTATTTGGCTCAAGGATGCTGGGTGGTACTTCTTAGGTGCTGGTGTTGTCGTTTCGGTCGCTCGAACTTGGCCTAAGTTTTCAGCACGAGCCAATGTTGCAGGGCAGGATGTGCATGTTACTGTCAAGATAGGAGACATCTTTCGAACAAAGGCTCAGTTAGTCATTGGAACAAACACCACCTTTGACACTGAGATTCGCAGCCAATTAATAGCAATCGAAAGCGTTCAAGGGCAATTCACTCAACGCTATTTCGTGGATTGGAAAGCGCTCGACCTACAAGTCGAGGAGCAATTGCGAGGCCGTGCCTCCGAAGATCTGACCGATGCGCGAGAAGGGAAATCAAAACAATACCCCATTGGAGAGACCGTCAAGGTGTACCCAGAACCGAAGCGGGCGGCCTACCTTGTGGCCATGGCAGATCTGAACGCCAAAGGGAATGCATCAGGTACACTTGAAAAGCTGCGTGAAGCACTTGGTGGTCTCTGGGCATTTATCCGTGAGCAAGGGGATCACGGAAAGATAGCAATTCCACTGTTAGGTACAGGCAAGACACGACTCCCAACACCACGAAGAGAGATTATTATTGAAATCGTCCGCTCTTTCCTCGCAGCGTGCTCTGAGGCCACGTTCTGCAAGGAACTTATTGTCGTAGTGCGTCCAGCTGACGCCGCCGAATATGGGATTAGAATGAATGATTTTCAGAGTTTCCTTGAACACGAGTGCAGGTATCGGCCCGCTAAAGGAACCGCGGGGGGAGTTAGTTCCGCGGGCATTGGTGTGGATTGAAGAATGCTCCAACAACTGCATTAAGAGGGACGGCAAACAGCACTGCGGTTTTTCAGTATTGTGCCAGGATCTAAGTTTATTGGTCCTTCAATCATTATTCTACGCGTGTTTGCCTCCCCTTATGTGTTATCATTACCCAACCTTTTCCCTCGCCTGAGCCGTCAAATAAAAAATTCATAAGTGCGGCAGTATCCACAGGCCCGGAGACAGGCATAGCGGCGGCCCCACTTCCATAAATCACAGTACGCTGCCAAAAATCGCAAATTCATATCTCAACCAAAATATTCTAAGGCAATTTCCCACACACACTCTTGACATTTCCCTCTCTACCCCTTATACTTATATCAAAGACTTAGGAAAACGGCGGATGATCAGACCATCACTGCTGTTCGTTTTTACTGTACCGGGCCTGAAGTACGGATATTTGCGGCTATTCACCTGCAACGAAGTGCGCAATAGGCAGACATCGGAGAGTTAAAAGGGAAAACGGAAGATCAAGTCCCAAAACCCGTAAAGTAAGCGGGGAAACTGATAAAGGAAGCCCGGGAAATTACAGAGTAAGTCGAACAAATCATAAAGGGAGTCCGGACAGTAGCAGAGGAAGCAGAGAAGATGGCTGAGAAAATCAGACAAATTATTCAGGAAACTAGGGAAATCACCCATCGAATTTGCTGCATTATTTGTCGCGCTTGCTTCATCATGTTCCCTTCCCGGCCGGTAATTTTTATCAATCAACCGGGATTCCAAGCGGCTTACATATCGATAATGTGGAGTGTACGATAAACGTCGGGGCAGTGTTTAGAGGTTAAGGAAAGGAGAAGAACGCTAATCTAAACAAGAAAGGAAAAAGCCATGGCAAACGATCAAAGCATCGACGAACGGCTTCTCGAAGCCCAGGTCGCCACGAGCAATGCAATGTCTGACCCTGAAATCCTGGCAGCCCTGACGGAATTGGGCTACAACGCCGAAAAGATCACTGCCGGAAAAAACCTGACGGAAGAAGTCGCCAACCTGATCTTTGCACAGAAGAAAGAGTACGGCGAACAGTATGAAGCCACCGAAACGGTCAAAAACGCCTGGACCGCGGCCGACAAAGCCTACATGAAGACCCTCAAAATCGCGCGGATCGCACTGCGGGATAATGTCAAGGCCCAAAACGCGCTGGCCTTAACCGGTATCCGCAAGAAGAGCATTTCCGGCTGGCTGGAGCAGGCCGAAGTCTTCTACCGGAATCTGCTCGGCGATGAAGTCCTGATTGCCCTCATGACGGGTTTCGGGTACACCGCGGAGAAATTGCAGGCCGAACAGGCGCTGGTAAGCGCCGTCCGCGAAGCCAACGCAACCCAGGAAAAAGAGAAGGGCGAAGCCCAGGAAGCCACCGAGAATCGCGACCGCACGGTGGACCTGATGGACCGCTGGATGGCGGATTTCAAGGCGATAGTCCGTATCGCCCTGGTAGATCATCCTCAATGGCTGGATAAGCTGGGATTGTAAGCGACAACGTTGTCCTGTAGGGGTACGGCCTGCCGTGCCCCTACAACCGAAAAATTCGGAAAACCCGTAACGCAGTCTATTCCAACAATCATCCGATCCTTTAAATCGGCTGTCACCAAACAAATCAACATCATTAACCATACTCCCGGACAATCAATTTGGCAACGAGGCTACTACGAACACATCATCCGCGATGAACGCGAATTGAACCGTATACGCCGGTATATCATCAATAATCCAGCTAAATGGGAATACGACCGCGAGAATCGGAACGGAATACCCATCGATGAAAAGAAGAAATTCTGGAACAGATTTCTGGATGAATTTGACTGACCGGTTATTTGCCGTATTAGAAATTGTCAGGGCAATTCATATCTATGATCCCGCCAGGGCGGGGAATTGCCCCTACAGTTATCCGGCCGGTTGGAAATTTTTTATTGACAAGTTGAATAATTTCGACCTATCTTTGCGGGTCATGAAAACAAACTCGTATAAATCTTACCTGATCGCAAACCGTCAAAATTGGTGGTGGCTGAATACTTTCTATCAGAGGTTCCCGGTGAACTAGCCTAAGATTTATATCCAATATGTAAGCCCTTCCCGGTAACCCCGGGAAGGGCTTTTTTTATTTGAGGTCAAAATGAAATTCGAAGAATTCGAACGACTGAGCAAAGACTACAACATTATCCCGGTCTACGAGAAAATTACCGCGGATTTGTCGACGCCCGTGCTGGCCTACTTGAAATTGAGGCAGAAAAATCATTTCAGTTTCCTGCTGGAATCGGTCGAGGGCATCGGGCGCCTGGCGCGATATTCCTTCATCGGCCGCAACCCGGGAACCGTTTTCTACAACACCGGCGCCGAATTGACCATCATCGAAGAAGGACAGAAACGCAGCGTCCACCAAAACCTCTTCGATTATCTGCAGCAAGTGGTCCGCAGTTACCGGCAGGCCAAACCGGACGATCTGCCCTATTTCAGCGGAGGCATCGTCGGCTATCTGGGTTATGAGAACATCGCCCTGATCGAGGATGTCATCCATCTCAAACGATCGAACCCAATTTCCTCGCCGGACTCCATTTTCGGGATATACGATACGATCATCGCCTTCGACCACCTGAAACACCAGATCATCCTGATCCACAACGTAAATATCGAAAAGTCCGCCGACCTGCTTCAATCTTACCAAAAAGCCAAAGAGAAGCTGGCGCAGCTGCGGGTTGAACTGAAGAAGCCGCTCAGCCATCAATCCGATTTCGGCGTCACCCGCTTTCCAGCGGAGACCGAAAACCGCCGCCAATTCTATCAGCAGGTGGAACAGGCCAGGCAGTATATCACGGACGGGGATGTATTCCAGATGGTTTTGTCGCGCCGCTTTTCCGCCGCGTACCGGGGCGATCTCGTGAATGTCTACCGCGCCCTGCGGACGATCAACCCCTCGCCGTACATGTATTACATGGAATACGGCGACGTGGTGACCGTGATCGGAACCTCACCCGAAGACCTGCTCAAAGTCCGGGACCGGAAGGCCAGCATTCTGCCCATCGCGGGTACCCGCAAACGCGGTTCTACGCCGGAGGAAGATTTACGCATGGAACAGGAGCTGCTCAACGACCCGAAGGAAATGGCCGAACACGTCATGCTGATCGATCTGGCGCGCAACGATCTCGGCCGGGTTTCGCGCTACGGAAGCGTGCGGGTCACGGAGAAGATCAATATTCAGCGCTTCTCGCACGTGATGCACATCGTCTCGCGCGTGGAGGGTGAACTGCAAGACGGTAAAGACTGCATCGATACGCTGAAGGCCGCTTTTCCGGCGGGCACCCTGACCGGCGCCCCCAAAATCCGCGCCGTCCAACTGATCGACAGCCTGGAGCAGGAGACCCGCAACATCTACGGAGGAGCAATCGGCTACATCGACTTCAGCGGCAACCTGGATATGTGCATCGCCATCCGGACATTCTTCGCGACGAAAGACACGATTTACTGGCAGGCCGGGGCGGGCATCGTCGCCGACAGCCGGCCTGAACTGGAGTGGAAAGAGATCAACAACAAGGCGGCGGTGCTGCGCAGCGCCCTGGATTATGCAGGAGGAATGGATGAAGATCCTGGTCATTGATAATTACGATTCCTTTACATTCAATCTGGTGCAGATCATCGGCAAACTGGCTGGCGAGATGCTGGTTGTCCGCAACGACCAGCTCGATGTCGAAAGCCTTGCCGAACTGCAGCCGGATAAAATTGTCATCTCGCCCGGCCCCGGACGGCCCGAAGTTGCCGGCATTTCACCGGAAGTGATCCGCCGTCTCGGCCGGACGATCCCGGTATTGGGCGTCTGCCTGGGACACCAGGCCATCGGCTGGGTATTCGGCTGCCGGATCATCCACGCGCCGGTTTTAATGCATGGCAAAACATCCGAGATTATTCACGACGGCCAATCTTTTTACCGCCGGATTCCGCAGCGCTTTAAAGCCGGCCGTTATCATTCGCTGGTAATCGACCGGGATTCGATTCAGGACGACCTGGAGATCAGCGCCGAAACAAGCGACGGAATCGTCATGGGAGTCCGCCATAAATCCTATCCGATCGAAGGCATTCAGTTTCATCCCGAATCCGTTCTGACGGAAGTCGGCGAAAGCATCTTAAAAAATTGGGTGGAGGCATGATGCAAGACTACATTAAAAAAATCATCGGGCGGGAGGACCTCTCTTTCGGGGAAGCCAGGCAGGCCATGAACCGGATCATGAGCGGAACGGAAAACCATTCCCGGATTGCCGCCTTCCTGGCGGCTTTGAAAAGTAAGGGCGAGACGGCGCAGGAAGTTGCCGGATTCGCCGCCGCCATGCGCGATAACTGCGTGAAAGTTCTCGTGCAGAAGAACAACATCATCGATGTCTGCGGCACAGGCGGCGACGTCTCGGGGACTTTCAATATTTCGACCGCTGCGGCATTCGTGGTTGCCGGCGCCGGAGTCCGGGTCGCCAAACACGGCAACCGCTCCATTTCCAGTAAAAGCGGCAGCGCCGATGTCCTGGCGGCCCTGGGGGTCAATATCGATCTCGATGAACAGCAGGCCGCACAGGCCATTGAGGAAATCGGAATTGCCTTTCTTTTCGCACCGCGTTACCATCCCGCCATGAAACACGTGGCTCCCGTGCGCCGGGAACTGGGCATGAAAACGGTCTTCAATATTCTCGGGCCGCTGACCAACCCGGCCGCAACCAAACGCCAGTTGATCGGCACCTACAATCTCAAAGCGGCGCAGATCATGGCAGAAGCCGCCGCTCACCTGGATATGGAAAAAGTCTGCTTCGTCTGCACTGACGATCATCTGGACGAAATCACTCTGACCGGAGAAACCGAAGTCTGCGAATACTCACGCTCGGAGGGCGTGAAAAACTATACGCTGACCAACGACGATTTCGGCTACCCGAAATTAGAATTGGATCAACTCAAGGGAAGCTCGGCTGAGCACAATGCGGAAATTCTGCGGGATGTTTTCAATAACGCGAAAAAGACACCGGCCTTTTATGTGACCGCCGCGAACGCGGCTATGGGGCTCTACTGCGCCGGTTTTTCCGAAAACCTGCGCACCTGCCGGGAAGCCGCCGAAGAGTCGCTGCTGTCCGGCAAAGCCCGGCAAAAATTGAAACTGCTGACGGAATTCGGAGAACGTAGCCGATGACAATTCTACAGGAAATTCTGGCCGTCAAAAGAGATGAGGTGAAACTTCTGCGACGGCGTTTCCAGCTGCGGTCCTTTACAGATTTTGAGTTCTTCGCAACGCCCTGCCTGTCATTTGCCGAAGCTTTGAAAAAGGAAAGCGCAATCGCCATCATTGCCGAAATCAAAAAAGCCAGTCCTTCAAAAGGCGCCATCCGCGATGATTTTAATCATCTGTCGATTGCCGAACAGTACCTGCAGAATGGCACCGATGCGATTTCCATATTGACCGATCGAACCTTCTTTCAGGGTGATATTCGCTACCTAAACGACATCGCGCGCATCAAATCCGTGCCGCTCCTGCGCAAGGATTTCATCATCGACGAATATCAGGTCTTCGAGGCCAAAGCTTACGGGGCCGACGCGATTTTGCTGATTGCCGAAGCGCTTTCGGCTGTGCAGATCGGGGAGCTGACCGCCGCGGCCGGCGAGCTCGGTCTGCAAACATTATTGGAATTGCATTCCGCTTCGCAGCTCAAGAAAATCGATTTTGCCAGAAACCGGATCATCGGTGTGAACAACCGCAACCTCGAAGATTTTAGCGTGGAGGTGCAGACCACGGTCGATCTCGCGGGACATCTCCCCGCCGGCATAATTCTGATATCCGAAAGCGGCATCTCGTCGAAAGCGGAAATCGAAATCCTGAAATCATCCCGTGTAACCGCTATCCTGGTCGGCGAACACCTGATGAAAGCCGCGAATATTCCGGCGGCGCTGAACGAATTGCGAGCATGGTGTCAGCATGAAGGTTAAAATCTGCGGCATAAGCAATCGGGATGACGCCCTGCTCTGCAGCCGCCTGGGAGCAGACGCGCTGGGCTTCGTCTTTTACCCCCAAAGCCGGCGCTATATCGAACCGGAAAACGCCCGCTCAATTTGCCGGGAGCTGCCGTTTTTTACGCAGAAGATCGGCGTATTCGTCAATGCCCCGGCCGAAGAAGTCAATCGCATCGCCGCCGAAGTCAGACTGAACGGGGTGCAGTTGCACGGTGAGGAAGACAGACACTTTATCGCTAAAATAAAATACCCGGCGATCAAGGCCCTGCGGATCACACCGGATTTTGACTTTCGGCAACTGGAGGAATTCGGAGATTGCACAATTTTACTGGATGCGTTTCATCCGCTGGCCCCGGGCGGTACCGGGCGATCTTTCGACTGGTACAGAATTCCATCCAAATTGCGCGACCGAGTCATTCTGGCGGGGGGAATTTCGGCCGAAAATATCGAGGAAATTTATCGCAATATCGCGCCTGTTGCGGTGGATTTATCCTCATCACTGGAGGCCCGCCCGGGCAAGAAAGATCCTCGCAAGGTGACCCAATTTATGGAAATCATCCAACACCTGAATCGATCGGAGAATGCGGCCTTTTGCGCTGGAACTCAATTGGAAAGGAAATGTGAAACATGACGAAGCCGGATTTGAACTACAGCTGGCCCAACAGCCGCGGGAAATACGGCACTTTCGGCGGCCGCTTTGTCCCGGAGACGCTCATGAGAGCGCTCTTGGAACTGGACCAGAGCTATCGCGAATTCTCTCAGGACAAGGATTTTCAGATGGAACTGGCGCAACTGCAGTCGGAATACAACGGCCGGCCGACACCGCTGACTTTCGCCGCCCGCCTGACCGAACGCTACGGCCGCGGCAAAATCTATCTGAAGCGCGAAGACCTCTGCCATACCGGGGCGCACAAACTCAACAATGTCCTGGGCCAGATGCTGCTCGCGCGCAAATTGGGCAAGCGGCGCATCATCGCCGAAACCGGCGCCGGGCAGCACGGCGTGGCGACCGCAACCATCTGCGCCAAATTCGGCCTGCAGTGCGTGGTCTACATGGGCGCAGTGGATATCGAACGCCAGAAGATGAATGTCTTTCGGATGAAGATGCTGGGCGCCGAGGTGGTCCCGGTCGAATCCGGCAATCGCACACTCAAAGACGCCACCAACGAAGCCATTCGCGACTGGGTCACGAACGTTGAAAATACCTACTATGTTATCGGTTCCGTGGTCGGGCCGCACCCTTACCCGATGATGGTGCGAGATTTCCAGTCGATAATCGGCACGGAAACGCGCCAACAGATTCTGCGACTTGAAAACAAGCTGCCCGATTACATCGTGGCCTGCGTGGGCGGCGGCTCGAATGCCATCGGCATATTTTACCCGTTTCTCGGCGACCGAAAGGTGCGCCTGGTGGGCGTGGAAGCGGCCGGGTTGGGGATTGATACGGACCAGCACTGCGCGACGCTTACGCGCGGAACGATGGGCGTCCTGCACGGCATGAAGACCCTGCTGCTCCAGGATGATGACGGGCAGGTGCTTGAAGTCTATTCCATCTCGGCCGGATTGGATTATCCCGGAGTCGGACCCGAGCACTCCTTTTTACAGGAACAGGATCGCGCGCGCTATGTCTACGTCACGGACGACCAGGCTGTGCAGGCGCTGCACCGGCTTTCCGAGCTGGAGGGCATTCTACCTGCACTCGAATCCGCCCATGCGCTGGCCTACCTCGAAGAACTTATGCCGCAGACCAAGGCCACTGATATCGTAGTCGTCAATGTCAGCGGGCGCGGCGACAAAGATCTGGATATTATCATGAACTACCGGAAGGAGAACAGTTGATGTCGTTTATCGCCGATACCATTCAAAGTGTCAATTCGAAGAATCGCAAAGCGCTGTCGGTTTTCCTGACGGCCGGTTTTCCGCGAAAAGAGAATTTCGTTGAGCTGGCCCGAAGCATTTACGACGCTGGGGCCGACCTCCTGGAAATCGGAATTCCCTTCAGTGATCCGCTGGCGGACGGACCCGTCATCCAGAATTCCTCACAGGTCGCCCTGGCGAACGGCATGGACCTTCACACCGTGCTACAAATGGCCGAAGCTATTAAAAAGTCCGCCGCCAGGCCGCTGATTCTGATGGGCTATTCCAACCCGATCATTCATTACGGTTTTGAGCGCTTCGACGCCGATGCCGCAAATGCCGGCGTGGACGGATTGATTATCCCGGATGTCCCGCTGGAGGAATACGACGATTTTTTCGGCCAATCCAACACCGGAATCGATCGCATTCTATTGACCACGCCAACGTCCCCCAAAGAACGCATTATCGAAATCGACCGGCGCAGTTCGGGATTCGTCTACTGTGTCAGCGTGACCGGCACAACCGGCGAGCGCAATCATTTCGATGAGCGAACTCTCGCCAACCTGCAGCGCACTTACCACACATTACAAAATAATAAAATGCTGATCGGTTTCGGCATCTCTTCACCGCAGGACGTAAAACAATTTGCCCCGTTTTGCGACGGCGTAATTGTCGGCAGCGCCATGATCAAACGCCTGATGAACAGCCGGGAAGATGCGCTGCAACTGATCGGTGCGTTACGCAAAGCCTGCGACGAAGGATAATCTTCGAGCGCTGCCCGGCCTCCGGCAAAAAGGTTGAAATCTTTCATCCGCGCTCGTATATTCCTCTTCCATTTCAACCCGGAAAGGCAGCATGAAAAAATATATCGTAACGCTGGCATCCTTCATCATCATGATCTGCATCGGCGGTGTCTATGCCTGGAGTATCTTCGTTCCGCCCTTGCAGGCCGAACATCTGCTCAGCAGCGCAAGCACTCAGATGATTTTCGGATTCACGATTACGATGTTTGCCATTGCGATGGTCTTTGCCGGGAAAATGGAAAAAAGACGCGGCCCGAAACATACCGCCCTGGTCGGTGCTATGCTTTTCGGCGCCGGATATCTGATCGCCTCATTTTCCGCCGGAAAGTCCCTGCTGCTGCTCCTGGGAATCGGCGTCTTTTCGGGGGCCGGAATTGCCTACGGCTATGTCGCGGCGCTGGCGACGCCTATCAAATGGTTCCCGAAACATAAAGGATTGATTACCGGCGTTTCCGTGGCCGGCTTCGGCGGCGGCGCAATACTGCTCTCTTTCATCGTGAAGCAGTTGCTTACCGATAATGTCGCGGTTTTGGGCATCTTCCGGATCATCGGAATTGTTTACGGGATCGTCGTTCTGCTCTGCTCCCTGCTGATTGCCGTGCCGCCAACCCTTCAAAAATCATCGTCCCCGGGCAACCTGCCGGTCGCGGCATTGTTGACCGATAAGAAACTCTGGGCGTTGTTTCTGGCCATGTTCAGCGGCACTTTTGCCGGCCTGGTCGTGATCGGTAACCTGAAACCCATCGGTTTATACTACGGCGTCTCGGATAACTATGCGACCATTGCGATTAGCTTCCTGGCAATCGGAAATATGCTCGGCCGCGTGCTTTGGGGCCTTATTTCCGATAAACTCGGCGGCCGCAAGTCGATTCTTCTCGCCCTCGGTTTTCTGGGACTCTTTACAATCCTGATCCTGCCCGCTGCCCGGACAAACGCCACCTTTCTCTTTCTGCCCTTTTTAATCGGGCTGGGGTTCGGGGCTAACTTCGTGCTTTTCGCGACAGAAGTCAGCCTGCTCTACGGTGTCGAACGGCTGAGCGAAATCTACCCTTATGTATTTCTATCTTATGGACTGGCCGGTATCATCGGGCCTCTGGCCGGCGGCTGGCTCTTCGACCACCTGCAATCCTACGTAATGCCGATTATCATTTCGGCAATGCTTTGTGCCGCCGGTGCGGTTGTTTTTGCCGTGATGATCCCGGCACGTCCGAACAGCGCTCGGCCCTGATCCAACCGTGAAAAAGAAATTTTTCTTTTAAATGCGTACAGGATTGCGTACGTTGCGAAAGTAAAAAGAGGAAGAGATGAAGACCATAACCGTTACAAATGCCCGCAGTAAATTATTCGAACTTCTGGAAGAAACCAACCGGGACCACCAGCCGATCCAAATCACCGGCAAACGCGGCAACGCAATTTTAATCTCGGAAGATGACTGGCGAGCCGTCGAAGAAACCCTGTACCTTACTTCTATCCCCGGCATGCGGGAGTCGATTATTGAAGGACTGAACACACCTATTGAAGAGTGTTCCACGGAGCCGGGCTGGTGAGCTGGAAACTGGTCTATACCCGGAAAGATGCCCAAAAAATTGCACATGCGGGGCTCAAACCGAAAGTTCTTGAATTACTGTCGATTTTAGAAAACGATCCCTTCCTTTCTCCGCCTGCTTATGAGAAACTACTCGGCGACTTAACCGGCGCTTTTTCACGGCGCATCAACATCCAGCATCGACTGATCTATCAGGTTTTAGAAGAAGAGGGGATTGTTAAAATTATCCGTATGTGGACGCATTACGATTGATGTCTTCGAGAAGCCTTATTTACTGTTAATATTGCACAAACTCCCTCTTTCTCTGACCCTAAAACATCCCGCCTGAAATTATAACGACATATTGACGCAAAGTAAAAACTACGGGCTCACGCCCGTAGCATTAAATATCAGAGTACAAGCTTCGCTTGTCCGCTGTCTTCTTGCGACTGCTTCTCTATATATTCCCTTATCACACTTTCATTGATGCCAACAGTCGATACAAAGTAGCCTATGTGATAACGGGTGTAATATACGGCATGGGCTTGTTTCTTGTATTCCATCTACATAATATAGCATAAGACAGCGGATACTTCCATCCACAGGCTTACGCCTGTGGTATTTCGAAGGTAGAATAAATAATTTTATTTATATTTCTGACACAATAATGATACTTAACTTTATGGCACAATTATTGACCAGTTTATTAACGTTTTTTGATGATGTAAATTAAGTATGGAAAGGAGGGAATTTGACAATATGGAGTATTGAATTTAAGGGGCATGCAAAAGAAGATCTTTTAAATGCTCTACAAAAAAACACCGAAAAAGACAAATCCAGCGTTTTACATGTACAAGAAAGACTTGTGGACAAATTGAACGGCTTGGATGTTAAAATATTCTCCAATGAGCACCCGCCTCCCCATTTCAGAGTCAGCTATCAAGGAAAATCCAACGATTTTACAATAAAAGATTGTACACCACTTCGCGGCCAGAGTCTGTCACAATATTTTAGAGTAATCCGGGACTGGCACACAAAACACAAAAATAATTTAATCAATCAGTGGAATGTACGCCGACCATCCGATTGTCCGGTTGGAGAATATATGGAATAATAATACTGCTAACTTTTAAGAAAAGGAGTGTTAATGGAAAATATTGAAGATGAGAAAGACATAATTATGTATATGATTACATTCTTTACCGAAGATTGTGGTGGGTTGTGAACACAGACCATTGTAAAGATGATAATGCTAAAACATGGTTCGATAATTCGAATCCGCTCGGATCTGCGTTAATAAAGGTTAAAAACTATTTAGAGGATTATCGTGTCAACAAAGAAAAAATTCTTCAACAACTACAATGGTTTAAGACCAATATCAGAATTGATGATAAAAAATTTAACGAGATGCTAAATAGTTTTAACATATCACTCAATGAACATTGCAAGGACTTTCACGAACAGCCTAAAAACTTGAAAATACTAAAAGAGACTTACAGAAAAGTTATCGATTTGTTTTTTCCTGATCCGTATTTCACTCTCTTCTCGAATACTCTTGATAATGTTCTACAATGTTAATGATCATTCTTTGCAACGTTTGAATAAATCACTTCCCTTCCCAGTTGCGCGGCCAGCATCGCCGCCAGCACCAGCGCGCAGCCCAGGAACTCACGTAACGTAAGAATTTCATTAAGCAGCAGCCAGCCGCCGAAAACCGCGATGACCGTTTCGAGGCTCAGCAGAACAGCCACATGCGTCGGCGGGGCATTGCGCTGGGCTACGACCTGCATGGTGAAGCCGATCCCCACCGACATCACGCCGCCGTATAGAATCGGCAGCCCGGCGCTTAAGATCCCCGGCATTGAAAAATCCTCAAAAATAGCGGCAGCGATAAAACTGAGCGCGGCGCAGACGGCGTACTGAATTGCCGCAAGTTTATAGGAGTCGTTACGCGGGGCCAGCCAGCCCAGGATCTGGACATGCACGGCCCACACAATCGCGCCGCAGAAGACGAAAAGGTCGCCCTTTTCAATCTGAAAACCACGCTTCACACTGAGCAGGTACATCCCGATGACCGCCAGTCCCACCGCCAGCCAATGATTCCAGCCGATGCGCTGTCGCAGAACCAGCCCGATCAAAGGGACGATGATGACATACAGTCCCGTGATGAATCCGGCTTTGCCGGCCGTCGTATAGACAATCCCGATCTGCTGCAGGGAAATCGCCAGAAAAAGAACCAACCCGGCCAGAGCCGCACCCGGCAGGTGAAAGGAACGAGCCGTGCCGTTCGGCTTCCGCAGCAGGATGAATGGTACCAGCGTCAGGCCGCCCAGGGCAAAACGCACGGCATTGAAGACAAACGGCCCGACATGCTGCATGCCCAGACGTTGCGCCACGAAAGCGAAACCCCAGATGGCGGCTGCCATAAACAATAAAATATCCGAACGCAGGGTTTTAGGTTCTATCGCTTACTCCGTATGGTTGCCGGTCATAATTTCGATGTTTGCTCATTTATATCGGATGCTCCGCTCAGTCCGGACGCAGCTTCTCCCGATGCTGTCAATATTGAGGATTGCGTCGGCACATTGCGATAAAGATAGCGTCGTGGAATGGTGATTTCAATGAAATAGTTACCAAATTTCCATGGTGTCGTTTTGCCGAATAGGTTTGAGATCGTTAGATTTCTGATAGTATCCGTAACGTTTCCGATACTGACTTATCCGATTGATCAATTGCTCATTCAAAATAAAAGGAAACCGATGATACTCGCTTATAAAAACATACTTCAGACGATTGGCCGGACACCGCTTGTGCGGATTAACCGGCTGAACCCCAATCCGCATGTCTCCATTTTCGCCAAACTGGAAGGCTTCAATCCGATGGGCAGCATCAAGGACCGTATCGCTATGAAGATGGTCGAACAGGCTGAAAACAACGGGGAGCTCACCAAAGACAAAACCATCATTGAACCGACTTCCGGGAACACCGGCATCTCCTTGGCCATGATCGGCGCCGTCAAAGGCTATGACGTGGAGATCGTGATGAGCGCCGCCGTTTCCGTGGAACGCCAGAAGATGATCCGGGCCCTCGGAGCCAAAGTAACTCTGACCGAAGCCGACAAGGGCACCGACGGCGCCATCTGCAAGGCCAAAGAACTCGTCCGCCTGTACCCCGGCAAATATTTCATGCCGGATCAGTTCTCCAACGAATACAACAAAATCGCGCATTACAAAACCACCGGACAGGAAATCTGGGAACAGACCAACGGTGAAATCGACTATTTCGTATCTGCAATCGGGACCTCCGGCACCATCATGGGCGTCGGAAAAACGCTCAAAGAGAACAATCCCAAAATCAAGATCGTCTGCGCCCACCCGGTCAAAGGCCATTACATCCAGGGCTTGAAAAATATGGAAGAGGCGATTGTACCCGAAATTTACGATCCGTCCATGATCGATGAAACCGTCATGATCGAAACCGACGAGGCTTTCGCGATGACCCGCCGAATCGTGCGCGAAGAGGGCATCTTCGCCGGCATGAGCAGCGGAGCCGCGCTGATTGCCGCCATTGATATCGCCCGCCGTATCAACCGGGGCAACATCGTCGCGATCTTCCCCGACCGCGGCGAGAAGTATCTCAGCACCGATTTGTTCGGCTAATATCTAAAGTTTATTTTCGGTACGCGTAACTATGTCCGAATTTCAAAAACCGCATTAAAAGAGGAGAAAACATGCGGACAGTCCAATGCATTTTCCTGACCGCTTTGCTCCTTTTCACCGGCTGCAAATCTTCTGGAGAAAAACCGTACACGATCGGCATGATCCAGATTACCCGGGATGCTCTGCTGGATAACGCCCACGAAGGCGTCCTGCAAGCCTTGAAGGAAGCCGGGTTCACCGACGGCCGGAACATCCGGATCGACTACCAGAATGCTCTGGGTGAGATCGCCAATATCCCGCTGATCCTGCAAAAATTCAGGCAGCAAAAAGTGGATATGGTCGTCACCAACGGTTCGCCCTGCATCGTTGCCGCGATCCAGTCTATCAAAGATATACCGGTGGTCTTCACCGTAGCTTTTCACCCTGCGCAACTGGGCGTTGACGAGATCCCGTCCAACGTCACCGGGGTATACGATCCGATGGTGATGGATGACCTGGTTGCCCTTATTCGGGAAGTGATCCCGCATGAGATCGTCCTCGGCGTACCCTGGAATCCTTCCGAGGTCAATTCCCAATTCGCCGTCAGGGAGCTCCGTAAATCTGCTGCAAAATACGAAACACCGCTCATCGAAGTCACGGTCAGCAATTCCACCGAAGCACTACAAGCGGCTCAAACCCTGGTCACGAAAGGAGCGAATGCGCTGGTCGTCGCGGCCGACAATACCCTGGGATCAGCGCTCGGCGCGGTCGTCAAAATCGCCAATGAAAATCAGGTTCCCCTTTTTGTCTCCGATCCTTCATTAGTGGAAGACGGCGCCTGCGCCGGTTTGGGTATCGACGCTTTCGATTGGGGCTTCGCCAGTGGCAAACTCGCCGCCCGCATTATTCAGGGCGAAAAGGTCGAAAATCTGCCGATTATCCCGCTCACAGCCAAAAAGGTATATCTGAATCCAGGTGCTGCCCCAAAGCAGGGAATTGTCTTTACGCCGGAATTTATCCAGAAGGCCGATCTTATTTTCAGCGATTGAGGGAATAGCTGCGGCCATCGTAATACAGACATTCATGTTTGCATATTTCACCCAGCATGGATTAGTGAAAACCAACAGCAGGAATGTCTGGGCTGCATTTCCTGCTAGTCGCGGGGCAACCGAATTTCCTTTTGCATGGGCAAAGAAAGGCGTGCATACGGCTCAAAATCCACAAAAAGTGTTACCCTGGGGTAACACTTTTGGCACCCCTCATTTTCACAAACCACTGTTTATTATAAATTGGCTTTACAGTGGCACAATTGTTGTATATTTTATTGGCAAGTATTATATGAAAAGGTTGCCGATGAAACCGGAAAACCATCAATCTCATCATATTAACAATCATCAGACATGGCCTAATCCCCATAGAAAAGTGATCGCTTTACTTTTCGAAAAACAAATTACGATTAATAATAAACACTGCTATTTAGATTAATTATGGCATGAAAAAAGATTGTAAAACATATTTATTAATTCACATGGTATTGGTATCTATATTTTTAGGCAATTGCTCAAGAAATCCCTTCTCGAATAATGACGATGATCATCATTTCGGTATCTATTTCCTTGCGGATACAACGCTTAAAATGAAGGATGTTATAGAAAATGAGATAAACGGGAACCTGGAGGGTATTAAACTTCAATCAAAACCATGGATTTCGGAGAAGGATATCAATTTCTATGATTGGTCCAGCCATTGTATTTACCTAAAAAGGGATAAGACATATTTCATTCCTGGATGGATAAATGGCGAAAGATTCAATGTATTTCCCGCTGAATGGGCGGATAGACCTTTTATGGTTGTGGCAAATGGTAAAAGTTGCTATCTCGGCTATTTTTCACAGGTCCAATTATCATGGAATATGTGGATAGCACCCATGGTAGGTGATGTTGGCCTTAATAGTATGTATCCACAAGATGTGTTGTTTATCGATTGGGGTTGGCTGTATCACGATTATCCGCAAAATAATTCCGATGTAAAAGAAGTATTAATCGACGCAGCACTCTATCACGGAGGAATCCGTATCACATTCGATACAACCGATACAAACACGATACGTATGATTGAAAATGCCGACACCAGTACTATTTCATATAAATTTACGATTTATAACAATGATGAGGAGGATTTATATATTATAGATCCTGACAAAACAGGCAGCGATTTATTCCATTGGTTTACTAATGGTTTAACTTTTCAAAATATCGAAACTAAAAAAATATATGAGCCTAGATGGCGAAATCATATACAATTACCTTCGTATGATTACTGGTCTCCTGACTGGTTCATAATGTTAAAAAGCGGCCGTTCGATTCAGAGAACTGTAATCTTGAAAGGCTATCCTCATTTTCCTACCGGAGAATATATATTTCAGTTCAGATATAATGGACAAATAAGAGCCATGGAAAAAGAAGAGAGAGAACTTTCGGACGGTCGTTATTGGCTGGGGCCAACCCGTTCCAACGTACTGGTTTGGAACTATAAAGCAGATGATAATTCATTATTAGGTAAAAATTGTGTTGTGGGAAAATATTCTCATTCACCGAATAAGTATTTACGTATTGCTACAACCCAACAACAATCGGATTATGAAAGGAGGTGATGTATATGCTTGTACGCGGCTGCCCCGTTTGAACAAAGGATTGGTTGTTAATATCAGTCAAAAAGAAATCATTTATTCATTCGACAATTGTGATGTAGTGTACTTTTTCTTGAAGGAGGATTGAAATGAAAAAGAGTTTCTGCCAAACATTTATTAATGCCATTATGGATATAGATGAACCGCCACAACTCAAGTGCCGAGAAATCAGGTAGCAATCTAAAGGGGAAGTGGCTTGCGTTTCCGAGAAATACGACCGCTGATAGCAGGAGAAAATATGAACATAAGATTGGAAAAACTTCAGATAGCCACAATACGAATCTGCCGCGTGACATTATCGATACTTCTTGTTTTAGTGCTTTCCTGCGAAATCAATGAATCCCCAGAACTTAAAGCAGATGCGGGTCCAGATCAAACCTTGCAAGTCGGGATGTATGCTATCTTGGACGGGTCAGGAAGCACTTTCGGTGACAATACGGTCGAAATGAACTGGCGCTGGGAGCCGGATGAAAACAATCCTCACCATTATTACCATTTCGATCCGATTGCCGAATATGGTTTTGTGGAAGAGGGAGTATATAATTTTTACCTTACCGTGAATGATGGGGATGAAACAAGCGAGCCAGACACGGTAACCATCACGGTCGAACCCCGACAGCAGGTTTTATTCGAGGATCCGGCCCTGGAAGTAGCGTTACGATATACACTCAGATCACCGACAATTACGATAACGGAGGAACTCCTTCAATCCGTAGATTCACTTGTTTGGGCCAGTAACATGCGAGATAAAATCCAAACGCTGAAAGGGCTGGAAAAATGTACGCATCTTCGATATCTGGGTCTACTATTCCAAGAATTCTCTTCTATCGAGGAAACACGAAGTCTCAGCGACCTGGAAACACTAGACCTATATGATGATTTAATCCAAGATATTACACCCCTGAAAAATTTGACGAATCTTAAGAGATTGAACCTGATGGAGAATCAAATATCCGACATTTCCAGTCTCAAAAATCTGCATAATCTTGAGTATCTTGACTTGACCGATAATCCGCTCTCCGATGTATCTCCCCTTTCCGATTTAATCAATTTACGAGAATTGTATTTTTCTAGGGTTGATATCTATGATATATCCCCGCTTGCTAAACTCACCAATTTGGAAGTGCTCTGGCTTGCGAATTGTTCTGTGCCGGACATCAGTTCTTTGGCAAGCCTGACCCATTTGAAACTACTGAATGTACGGGTAAATGGTATAACGGACATATCCGTTCTTGGCGGGTTGACGCAATTGGTAAGACTGTACTTATCCGATAACTCTATTCAGGACATTTCTTCCTTATCCGGATTATACGATCTTGAATTCATTGATCTCGGTCATAATCAGATTACGGACATCCAACCGTTGATTCAAAATGAGGGAATTGCAAAAAATGATCTCCTGATTCTCAACCGCAATCCCTTAAGTGAAATATCAGAACAGGAATATATGCCTCTCCTGCTGGAGCGAGGAGTACTTATCATCTATTTTTGAGAAAATGAAATTATTCAAAGGAAGGGGAAAAAGAATGAAGAAATTACTTTTAGGCATCTTTTTGCTTTCACAATTTCTAGTCGCTGGCACCTATGAAGCGGTTTGCGTAGGGATTGACGAATACCAAAATTCATGGCAGAATAATGCCAATTGCTCTGTCAATAATGCACGGGATATGCAGGATCGTCTGATTAACCAGGGATTTAACTCTGTTGAAATATTAGAAAATAGCTATGCAACCAAATCTAATATTGAATCTGCTATCACTGCCATGGATCGCGATGCGGGGAACATCTGTATATATTATCATAGCGGACACGGAGACGTTCCTTCGTCGACTCTTCTTGAGTCTGTCCTGTATACTTATAGCGAATTGCAAAAATAATGTCCGATGAATGCGAAAAAAAGGTAGCTTTTT
>CAZPRY010000017.1:0-74263 GCA_964589175.1 uncultured bacterium | reverse complement strand
TGAAAGAAGATGCTAATGATGTCCCTTCAATATTATAGCTTCTGGGACAGCCCCAATCGCTATTTTCCGGACTGGGTCTAGCGCAAGAGTACTACTTCTTGATTTCGATAGTCACCAGTTTGGCCGTCACCCCGGCCAGAAGATTCAGTTTGCGTTCCATTTCCGTGTGCTTCTCGCGATCACCGACCAGTTCCAGGATAATCGAACCAATATCGGAACAATCGTCCAGAACACCTTCGTGGAGTCCCAGGCGGGTCTTGATCAAACAGCCCCATTCCGTCAGAATCTTCTGCACGGTCACGGCTTCTTTTTTGCGTTTATTGACCACAATAATCATGAAATCTTTCATCTTTCCACCTATTCTAACTCTTAAATTATTTGTTCACCGACTGCAAGAGTTTCTCGATCGGCTCGACGATTCGCAGCTCGGTCTGACCGCGGGGCGCTTTGGCCTTCTTGCAGGCTTCCAGGCTTTCTGTCACCCATTTGGCGGGCGCCTTCTTGCCTTTCTGGGCATAATCGAGCGCCTTCAGCCCAATCTCGGAAATCGCCGCCAGGTCGGCCGATAGGCTTTCCATCTCCCCGAGTATCGGTGAAAGCGCGATGATCTTCACAAGTTTCGCGTGATTGGCCCGCCATAGTTGCAGATCGGCTCCGATCGCCGCAATGTTGTTCATGTTGCCGGTCTCGACCAGCTCATTCAGCATTTTCGTGAAACGCCGCGCTGTCATCGATTCCGGCCGGGCCGCATCCACGCAACGCGTATACGGTGAATAGGACGTATACTTCACGCCCTGAAAATGGCGCTGGTAGATTTTCACCGGCTCCACCACGGAAAGCAAGGTTCCGAGCGCTTCGATGTCCTGGTTGTTCGTCAGGCGGCGCAGCATCATATCGTAATTCTTGAGGTGAGTCAGGTCCAGTTCTTCGAGATGGTAACTAACCGTCTCCAGGCGCCGGTACATATCGTCTACATCGCGGACGCTCTGCGGCGACCAGAAGCGCTCCGCCACAGCCGCCGTGCGCGGCCAGATACGTGAGTCGACGGTTTCGGGGGTGATTAACTCGGCCCACGACGTCACTTCGCCGCCTAAAATCATCTTCTTTTGCTCATCGCTGAGTTTCGAATCCGCCGGAATGGGATCATTCAGGTAGTGAAACTCGGCCGGCTGGATCAGATCGATGTAATACCCGTTCGATAAAATTCCCATGTAGCCCTGCTGCGCGGCCTGATCAAGCGCTTCATGCCCGCGCCAGGAATGCACCACAATGTTCTTCGGCAAATCGGGATGAAAAATCTCATCCCAGCCGATCATCTTCTTGCCGTGCCGGGTCAGGATGTCGAGAACCCGGCGATTGAAGTACATCTGCAGTGTATGGTTATCCGGGATGTTATTGGCTTTCATGAATTTCTGAATATCCGGATTTTCATTCCACTGCGTACCCTTATTCTCGTCGCCCCCGACATGCAGGTATTCATCGGGAAAGAGCGCCGCCATTTCACCCAGGAATTTATCCAGAAACTCGTATGTGCTTTCTTTCGTAGGATCCATGGTCGGATTGAGAATGCCCCAATTACGTTCGACCGTATAAGGTCCCGGCGCGCTGGCCAGCTCGGGGCGCCCGACGAACCAGCTGGTAGCATGGGCAGGGATATCGAATTCGGGAATAACACGAATACCACGCTCAGCGGCGTAGGCGATGATCTCCTGCACCTGCGCCTGGCTGAAGTAAAATCCGTCCGATCCCATTTCATGCAGTTCGGGAAAAGTTTTGGATTCGATGCGGAAACCCTGGTCATCTACGAGGTGCCAGTGAAATACGTTCAACTTCACCGCAGCCATACCGTCCAGGTTGCGTTTAATCACCTCCACCGGCAGAAAGTGGCGGCTGACATCGATCATCAGGCCGCGCCAGGCGTAGCGGGGCTGGTCGCGGATCTCAATCGTCGGGAAGTAATACCCCTCCTCGTCTACGCTCAGCAATTGCAGCAGCGTCTCGAAACCACGCAAAGCACCGATGTCCGTTTCCGCCTTCAATACGATCTCCGCTGCCGTAATGGTTAACTCGTAGGATTCGTTCTCGTTCAGGACCAACTCCCCAATCCGCTTCGCATCGACGATGAACGGGGCGGTCTTGTCCCGGTCGGCAACCGTGATATAGTCCTGCGGAAAAAACAGGCCGGTCCGCCCGGACAAGCGGCGCAGCGTCCGTGTCGCCGCCCGGCACAGGCGATCCCCTCCGAACCCGGTATAGGAAAGCCTGAAATCCGCGGCCAGGCGGAATTTCGCGCCGGTCAACCCGAATTGAGCCGGAATCGGCATCCAATTCAATTGAGCTTCACCCGCCATCATTTTCATCGGCAGGCAGCCTGCCATCAACAGCGTTAAAATGAACGTAAACGGAAATGAACGTTTCAATCTTGCCTCCTTCTCGCACGTGTGTGTCCTTACTCTGTGATAACCAAACGAAAGAGGATTTACGCGCTGTGCGGAAAATCCCGATCACCCGGCAGGTTCTAATTTAACAGTTGTGAGGCATGTGTGGCATCAATATTTATAATCGCATCAAACTCTTTCGCCAGACGGGCAGCCCGGTAACAACTGTCCGGCTGCCCGTAATAGTACTCACCGATACTCAAGAGCGGGTGATCGGACTGCATCCATTGCCCCAGCTTCGATTCCGACTCCAGGCCCTGAAGGAGCAGCATGAAGTTTTCATATTTCGCATTATGAAAGAGGATATTCGTCGTTGATATGGCCGGATTGGCGTCGATGCAGTGCGACCGGATTGGAAAATTCGTGCCGTTGCCGTCGCGGGCGATGAAACAACCATTGGAGAAACTCATTCCGACAATCTTATATTGATCCCCAAGCCTTGTTTTCAGATAATTTCCCATCGTACGGCCGCCCCCGGTATTATCAGAGACATTGCTGTTATGCACCCAAAGCGTTATGCCGGCGCCCCCGCCCATCAGATCAGTCAACCATACAGCGTTGTCGGCCATACTCTGCGAACGGTACTGACGGCCGGTCCCTTCACTGCCTTCATAAAAGGCGACGTCGAGGGCCTGGATAGCCGTCACAACCAGCTGCCGGGCAAGCTCGAACTCGAACTGTGTACTGTTGGCAACCATATCCGTTTCGCGCAGTTCCAGGCCGCTCAGGACATTCGCAAGGCTTCCCGATATCTGGTCTTTCCCGATTGCCGATAGCAGTAAAACCTCCTCATAGTCGAGCGTATCCAGAGCGTCCAGGGTGGAACTTACCTGCCCGAGGTATTGCGGTGCCGCCTGTTCCAGATACACCCGCAGCCACTCTGCCGAATTCACCCAGGAACGGCAATCGATTCCCAGATAATGGATCATCTCACTTTGGGATTTACCGCTATTGTAGTTTTTCATCCACTCCAACAAATCGCGCAGCTCTTCGGTTCGCCAGGCCCATGATGTCGTCTTGGCCTTGATCAATTCACTGACATCTCCTGCGCCTGTGGTGATGTAGCGATCCAGATCGGCGGTTTCCGCCAGGTTCGCCTCAACTCCCATAGCCCTGCAGCCGTATTGCTCTACCATATACCTGAAAATCCGTTGTCTCATCTCGAAGAAACTCCGGCTGCCATAGCAGGCTTCTCCCATTCCGACGATCCTGGCGCCCGCCAAAAAATCCAGTGAGGCTAATTCGCTGTCTCCCATTTCGAGTGGAGCCTCGCTAACCCGCATAATCACTTTATCCAGATCAGCCAGAACGACTTTTTCATCGCCGGATAAGACGATAACCAGATCGTCAAACCGGGTCGGTTTCCTGGAACAGCCAATCAGCACCAGGATGCAAATGATCACCAAAATGCGCGCAAGGAAATGACTGGCCTTCATATTCGCTGCCTCCAACGTATTTTATAAAGTCCCGTGCAGACGTCCATCCGGCAATATTCTCAACGCCCCCAAACTGTCTGCCCGTATCCGGCAGAAGTTTTCAAAAGACATACCATCCGTTAAGTTCAGAATAATCAGCACGACAAAAACGAGAGTCATTCGAAATATGTATAAATATTTTACGGCATTGTGTACGAATTACCCGTTCCACAATCCGTTCACCTGATGAATATCGAAAAAAAGAGACGGGAATAGCCGGCAGACGTCCGGTCACTCCCGTCTTATCATATTCATCCTGACTACCGGCAACGGGCGTGCTTATACGCCGGCGCTGCTATCGTCTTCTTCAGTACGGCCCTGACAGCACTGCTGAATTTTATCCTTGAACAAAAACAGGATAACCGCGATGGTAGCCAGCACGCCGATAATTTTGAGAATCAGTTTAAGTGTCTTCATGTCTTTCATACTACTTTAGAGTTTCTTCAGCAACTCCTGGGCTTCCTTCTGCATACTCCGCTCGCCGTCAGTGGCAGCCTTGATTTTGAGCGAAGCCTGCAGGATTTTTTTAGCCAGGTCTTTTTTTTCCAGCTTTATATACGATTTGCCCATCCAAAGCAGGTGCCGGATGTCGTCACCGCCGGCGATCTCATTGGCCTTGGTAAAAAACTCAACAGCCTCTTCAAAAGTGGCATCCGGCGGAGTGGCGTAGATTATACTGGCAATTTTACGTTCTACCCAACTCAGATCCGCCAGAGCGTAATTCCAGCGACCCATGACATGATAATTGCTGTCGTTCTCGGGATCGAGATCGATTGCGATCAGGGTGTGCTCCCGAACAGCATAGGAGTTTTCGATCTTTTGTTTGGTGCCTTCGATTTCACCGATGCGGCCGATCAGGATGGCATAATACTGATGCCCTCCGGCGATTTCGGGAGCCTTTTCCACGCAACGTTTGGCGTACTCGAACCCCGGATACATGTTAGCCTTCTGTACGGCCTCGTCATCAGGCGACTGATCGGCAATGTTGAAATAAGCCCGCGCCACTCTCCACATAATCTGCGGATTATCGGGTTCGAGCTTGTCGGCTTCCATGATTTTTTTAAACGCTGTGACATAGTCATTCTGATCGTTGAGATCATCATTGGCCTTGATCAACTTGGCCACTTCGGGATTTTGTCCGAACGCGACCGCCAGACAGAGCAGGAACGCAGTGAATCCCAGCACCAGGGTTCTCATATTCAATTTTCTCATCTTCTTTCCTCTCGCTTGGTTGTTAGCCCTATTTATCCGGAATTAGAAAAACTCCACGAACGTGATTTTCAGTTCTCTGGTCATGTATTTCACATTCTGACGATTCAGCAGGATATTGTTACAATCAAGTTCAATATGAAACTTATCGGCAAAACACCAGCGCAGACCGCCATTCAGATAGCCCTTCCCCTGACCGATCGAAACGATATTATCCTCGTTATCATTCAGAGCCGCATCGTATTCCACCATTATCGTGATCTCGTCATTGAGGTCTTTATCGATACCGAGGAAAAAAGACGGATCGCGATCGCCGTCTTCCTTCTCCAGCGGATTGTAATTCACGCCGCAGTGCAAGCCCGTATTGCCGAGAAACATGTAATTTTTGCTGGCCACGACGTAAAAGCCCTTGGCCTTGTTTTCATAGCGTTTCAACGAGTCAATATACGCGCCGCTGCCCTGGGAGTTAAATCCCAGTAAAATCGCGGGCATCCTCTGGGTCTCATCAAAAAAACGGTATTTGATCTCTATACCCGGCTGCGGGTTCCATTCCACCTTCTTGTCGCCGATGATGCGGTTGCCGCCGTAGGAAATCCCGAACATAAAATGATCGGTGATGCCTACATTGATACCGGCCGTTAATCCGCCGTCGTGGGTCAGGTATACATCCGTCAGATAGGCACCGCGCGGAATGATGCCGGCGGTCGGAATGGTAATCAAATCAGTCGGCTGCGGGTAGGCCTCCGAAGTCTGCGAAAAGGCCGCTGTGAAGGCGAATACAATATAAAATGCTACTAAAATTTTACTCTGTTTCATTATGTTACTCATGTTTTCGATGAATATACACTCACGCAGTCTCAAAATCAATACGCTCGTCCCGGCATTCTGAAAGTTATATGTGTTAATTTCCACGTTGCCCGCCAATCCTGTCTGCTCGCAAACGTCTTAATCCTCTCCGGGTCAGGGCCCAAATGGTTCTATTTGACACTGAAATTTATCTGCCCTAAATTAGGCACGTATTCGTGATCGGTTTATTTTCAGAACAGTTTTCATATCGAATGACGACTATTGGAATGTGCACGGAGCCCAATAAGAACAAGGAAAGGAATAGACTATGCGGAATCTTGGCATCACTTTGTTGATCATCGGTCTTCTATTACTCATTCTCCCCCTCTGGTTTGTTCGGGTTGTGGGAGTAATCGGCGCGATCTGCGGCCTGCTGGCAATCATCTATCCCGATAAGGCAGCCGAAATTATCGCCAAATTCGAATCCAGTGAAGACAAGCAGGAGAAGGAGTAGCTTTTCGGTCTGGCGATCCTTCCCGTTTCTGTGTCTATCTTCATGCCTCTTCGACGGGGATTTCGACAGTCTTGCTGTCCCCGGAGATTTAAAGATATTAGGAATATCGCGGATATTGGCAATATCGTGCTTCCCTCAGACGATTGATTCAGGTTTCTCCGAATAAATATTTTAAGATCATCCAATCTTAACAAATTACGGCAGCGTGTAACGCAATGCTTGCGATTGTGTCCAATGCTAGCCAAATTCGGAACGCTATTTGGATCTTTTTTAAAAAAAATAATACGAGCTAAAATGCCTGTTTTCGATTACGAATGTAAAAATTGCGGAAAACGTTTCGAGGAACTGGTTCTCTCGGCGACTGTTTCAGATACTGAAGTTGAATGCCCCGGATGCGGTCAGCATGAGGCCATTCGGAAGATGTCGGCCCCGTCTATCGGCGGTTCGGGCAGTTCTTCCGCTTCACACTCCGGCGGCTGCGGTTCCAGCGGTTTCTCCTGAGCGGGTTAATACCCGGCAGTTGCCGGCCCGCCCGAACTTCCGACCGGACGATTTGCGGTTTATCCCAAGGTCGGTGTAAACCTGTTCACGATCGGGATTAAACCGCTAAATTTATTTATTGATGTAAATATTGTTCCACCGCCCGGATGAATTGCTCATCTTCGGGATCCGTCTTGGTACCAAAACGGCCGACGATTTCACCCTCCCGGCTGACCAGGAATTTGTTGAAGTTCCAGCTGATCTTGCCGGCGTATTCGGGATTCGTCTGCTTCCCGGTCAGAAAACGATAAAGCGGAGCAATATTCCGGCCTCTGACTGAAATTTTGGAAAACATCGGGAAACTGACGCCGTAATTGAGCGTGCAGAACTGGCGGATTTCGGCCTCCGAACCCGGCTCCTGGTTGGCGAAATTATTGGCCGGAAAGCCCAGCACGACGAGGCCATCGTCTTTGTAACGATTGTAGATCCTTTCCAGACCTTCGTACTGATGGGTAAAGCCGCATTTGCTGGCGACGTTTACGACCAGCAGCACCTTGCCGGCGTAGGTTTCCAGTTTGACCTCCTGGCCGTCGATATCACGCACGGTGAAATCGTAGAAAGATTTTTCCGCCTTCTCCCCGGCGCCTGAAACCAGGGTCAGTCCAAACACCAACACAATCAAATATACCACTAATTTAAGCATTATTACTCCTCCTGGGTTATAACCATACACCAGGTTAGAGGAGCCAGGCCCGAAAGCGTTTCAAAGCGTGATTTTGACGATAATGCGGAAAAACAGCGTCAGCGGGGTCTGTTTCTTCGGAAAGCCTCCAGCGACCCGCTATTGGCCATGACCAGCAATCTGTCGCCCGTCTGAAAAATATAATCCGGCGTGGGAAAAGTACCGGGCCGCTTGCTCAGCGCCTCCGTACCGGCGACGGTGTTATTAATCAGCAGAATCTGAACGCCGAAGCGGTTGCGGATATCCAGTTCGCGGATGGACTTGCCCGGGAAGCCGTGCGGCAGATCGATCTCCACCAGGTGGTGCCCGTCCGCGATTTCGACTTTGCGTTCGGAAGTCATCGATGAAACCAGGCTGTGCATGCCCCCGGCCAGATCGTGCTTGAATATTTGGTAGTTATAGGCTTCGACTACATCTCTCTGCTTGATCGTCCCGATAAATTGACCCGGATGGTCCTGCGACACGACGGGTAGTTCGTCCACATTCTGGCACCCGAACTGGTGCATGACGAAATCGAGATTATCCGAAAGAAAAACCGGGGTGACGTCCATTACGGCGATATCTTCAGCGATGAGGAGGGTGTTCAGGTCTTTTCCCTCCTTAAACAACAGCCCCAGATCATTCATGGAGATATGCCCGCTCAGCATTCTTACTGCATCTATTACGTAGAAATCCTGATGATGGCTTTGCGTCATGCGTTCCACGATTTCGGGCAGCCGGGCCTCACAGGGAATAGTCTCCACGCTCTTGTTGACGACCGACCGAACCGACAAATTCTTGAGAATATTGATATCCTTACCGGCAGCCAGATCGATCCCGCGCCGCGCCAGTTTCATGGTATAAATCGATTCGCGTTTGAGCTTCATGGCGAGCAGGGTGCTGATCGTGCAGGCAACCATCAAGGCCGGAATGATCTGGTAACTGCCGGTCAATTCGAAAAGGATGATAATCGCCGACAGCGGCGCATGCGTCGCAGCGGCAACTACGGCACCCATACCGACCAGGGCATACGCACCGCTGGTCGCGGTTACTCCCGGGAAGAGTTGATGCGCCTCCCCGCCGATAAAACCGCCCAGCATCGCCCCGATAAAAAGCGACGGCGCAAAAATGCCGCCCGATCCGCCGGAGCCCAGCGTAATCGAAGTCGCCAGAATTTTGAAAACGATCAGCGCCGCCAGGAGCAATCCGACCGAGTTCCCCAGCAGCACCTCCGTGATCGTCTCGTAGCCAACCCCGTAAATCTGCGGGAAACTCAGCGCAAAGCAGCCGATGATGACTCCGCCGATGGCCGTCTTCAGATAACCCGGCATCCGGATTTTGTCGAATATATCTTCCGATTTGTGAATGGCAATATTAAACGCCACCGCCACGAATGCCGCCAGCAGGCCAAGCAGGACATACGGGATAAATTCATAAGCGCTCACCAGCTCGTAGCGCGGAATCTCGAAGGCCGGTACATTGCCCATGAAATGACGCGCCAGAACGGTCGCGCTGACCGAGGAGATGACGATCGGGCTGAATTGGGCTACGGTGAAGTCACCCAGAATCACTTCGGCCGCAAACAGCGCCCCGGCAATCGGCGCATTGAACGTAGCCGCGATGCCCGCCGCGGCCCCGCAGCCAACCAGGGTTTTGAGTCGCCGGCCGCTCAGTTTCAGGGTCTGGCCAAGCGTCGAGCCCAACGCCGATCCGATCTGGACTATCGGTCCCTCGCGTCCGACGGAACCGCCCGAGGCGATCGACAAGGCCGAAGCGAAAGCCTTAACCACCACGACGCGCGCCCGGATGATTCCCGACCGGCGCGCCACGGCTTCCATGACTTCCGGTACGCCGTGCCCTTTGGCTTCTTTCGCGAAAAAATAGATCAGCAATCCGCAGAGCAGGCCGCCGACCGCCGGTATACCGATCTTCAGCAGCCAGGGGGTCTGGCCGACCAGGTCCAGGGTAAACCGGCCGCCCCAGAACATCTTCTGAAAAAACTGGATCAGAAAGCGGAATCCCGTGGCGCCCAATCCACCGAACAAGCCGATCGTGACAGCGAGGATAACCATACCCGTCCGTTCCGAGCGGTTCATATAGGTCATGATGCCGTAGATAATGGCGTCCGATTTTATACGCAATTTGCGGAGTATGTTTTTCATCTAATCGAATGAACCGGTGTGTCCGTTACAAATTTATGATCATAAAGAAACAAATATCGGCAGAAAGTCAAGCAAAAGCGAAATTTTGATCCGGAATTTCTGATCTACTCCCGGGCGATGTCGAATGAGATGCTGTTGTAACCGCCGATTCTGTAATGCACGACATCTTTGGCGATTTTATTGAGGATTACCAGCCCCAGTTCCCGTAATTCGTCGGGAGTAAGTTGGTTGGTTTCGGCGGCCTTCACCAGATCGATTTCCGAAATATCGGACTGGTCTTCCACGCTGACCGCGATGCGGTCGGCCTCGAACAGCCACTTGAAACGGACTTTCCCTTTGCGCGAGGAGGCCGTATTACAGATGTAACTGAAAACCTCTTCCGATCCCAGTTGCAGTTCAAAGACCTCTTTCGCCGAAAGCCGATAAGAATCTCTGAATCCTTCTATGAACCCGGATAATTCCGCCGCTTTTTGGGGATCGTAATCGAGTCGAAGCGCGGCGCTGCGCCTGGGTTTCAAATAAAAAACCAGACTCAGGATAAAGGCGGTCAGGCCGCCTGTAGCGATCCCGTTGCTTAAAAAAGGCCTCGTCGATTCCGGAATCAGGGCCGGAAAGAAGAGATTGAATGTGGAGATGATGCCGACCGTCAAAGAGATCCCAATCATCAAACCGACTTCATAGTCGATACCGTTCGAATTGACCAGTTTGACGCCCGCGGAAAAGAGCAACGCCATTAAAATCAGGCTGGAGCCGGCCAGCACAGGCCCTGGAATATACGTGAAGAAGTAGGCGATTTTGGGGAAAAAGGCCAGTCCGCCCATAATGACGGCGCCGAAAAGCCCTACTCTTCTGGCGGCCACTCCGGTCAATTCGACCGCGGCGATATTTCCTGAATAAGTCGTATTCGGCATCGTTCCGCATAGCCCGGCCAGAATATTACCCAGCCCGTCCGAGTAAAGGCAACCCTGCACACTATTGTAATCGATCTTTCTGAAGTCGGGATTCGAAACTCCCTGAATGGCAATGCTGTCTCCGACCGATTCGATCGTTGAAGCCAGCGTCGCGAACAGAAAGGCCAGCAGCAAGGGCAGATGCCGGGCGCCCAGATGGACTTCGATCCCCGGCCAATGGCCGCGCGGCAGGCCGATGTTTGGGTACGCACGCAGAAACGCCAGATCCAGGATCCCCAGAAATTGACAGGTCAGAACGCCTGCCGCAATACCCACTACCGGGCTCCAGAGACGGATAAAGGTGCCACCGTAGATGGCGCAGAACAGCGTCACCGCAATGGTAATCAGTCCGGCAATCAGATTCGGGCTGCTGCAATAATCGGCGTCCCCGGGTGCGCCGGTCCAGAGATTCATGATAATCGGCAGGATGCTGATCGTGACCAGCATGATGACCACGCCGCCCACCGCCGGTGTGATGATTTTGCGGATAAAACGGATGAAATAAGCCGCGCCCAGTTCCAGAAAGGCCGAGAGAATCGCCATCGTGGCCATTAGCTGTAAACCGCCCATCCGGGTCGCAGAAAGACAGGTGGCGATATAGGCGCCCGACGATCCCATGAACAACATATAACCCGAACCAACCTTTCCGAACCGAACGATCTGGATGACCGTTGATACCGCACTGACGATAATCGTGGCAAACACGATATACTCGGTTTGTTCCGCTGAAAGATTGGACACCCTCGCGATAATAATCGGTCCGAGGACCGTGCCGCTAAAAACCAGTAAGACATGCTGGATTCCCATAAGAAGAGATAGCAGAAGCGGCGGTTTATCGTTGACTCCATAAATAATGGATTTTTTGCTTGGCATGTTGGTGTGTACTCTTCCTAAGGTCCTGTTCTTAGCGCCCCGATCTTTTCGAACGTTAATGGAATACTGTTTCCGGCCGATCGAGATAGGTCTGCAATTTCTGATAATATTTCCCGGCGTGCGCGCCGTCCATCAAAGCATGATGGGCCTGAACGGAAAGCGGCATCAGGACTCTTTCGCGGTCCTCGAAATACTTCCCCCAGGTGATCCGCGGCACCGAATCGATGGGACTCAGATGTAACGGATGCATGACGCCCGTAAAGGCAACCCATGGGATGCAGGTGACGTAAATCAGATCGTCGCGCGACTCCGGGTCGGCCACGAATGGATTGTGCTTCACGCGCTCGATCGATTCTTCGGCATTTCGGAAAAACCGGTTCGGATCTTCATCATAATCCGCGATACAATTGCTGTAGGTGTCCTCGTCCACGAGGGTCGTGAATCCGGGGTGCACGCGATCATGTTCGATGACCTGTTCCTTGCGGATTCGGTAGCGAAATTCGGGAATATCGTTGGCGCAGCGCATGACGAGATAGAGCACCGATTTGAAAAACGGCAGCCGGTGCTGCTTCACGAGCCGGTGCAGGGCCGTGATGTCCACATTCGCGCAGAGGCTAAAATGCGGCATATCCAATTTGCGGAAAAATTCGAAATGCTGCCGCCGCTTCCAGGTCTCGATATCCAGCACCTTCATTATTTGCACTTTCTTCCGGGATTGTTACGTACCTTTTTGCAATGCTGATAAGCAACGATTTTCGGGGATAAAAACCAAGCGAAAATCCGTCATCGAACCGGTTTTTTTCACTTTTTAAATGATACTATGCCGTAACTCAGCGGCTCATCCGCTTGAAAACCCGGATATTGTCATCCGCTACCCGGGACGGCAGAACCTCGCGCAGGCTCGTTTCCATACATTGCCCATCCACGCCGGGTATCCACTCCAACTTGCCGATCCGAGCCAGCAACGCCACATTCTGCATGCGCGCATTCGGTAAATCATCCGTAAAGACGTGTTCGAAACGGCCGTGCTTGGATCGCACTAGAGCTTCGAATTCCTCAACTGACGGATAGGCGGCCTTTTTCAGGCGCACATGAACCGGCTGGTAGGCAACATCATAGAAAATTACGGCGCCTTCATCCTTCAGCATCTCCGCCGTCGCGCGGTAGGCTTCCAGGCGCTCCAGCCCGATCACCAGGTCCGCTTCGCCGGGCGGCACCAGCGGCGAATGCACATGTTCTCCGAGCCGCAGATGTGAAACCACGCTTCCGCCGCGCTGCGCCAGGCCGTGCGTATCGACACCCTTCACGCGATGGCCCGCCGCCAGGCAGGCCCGGATCAGCACTTCCGCCAGCAACCCGATGCCCTGACCGCCGACGCCGCAAAGGTAAATGTTCAGGGCCTTCATGCTTTCACCTCTTTCTTCTCGAAGCCGATCGCCTGCACCGGACAGGTCTGGATGCACGAGCCGTCGCCGATACACAAATCTTTGTGCGCCGTGACGCTGCCGTCTTCATGCAGCGTAAAAGTCGGGCAGCCGAATTCCTGCAGACAGGTATAATGCCGGTCGCAGTCGGCCTGCGATATTTTCACGGGTTTGGCTTTAAAAACCCCCTTGCGCCGCTGCTCGCGCACGAATTTGAGCATGCAGGGATGGCGCGCAATTACCACCGCGAACCCCTCGAATTCCAGCGCCTCGCGGACGTATTCGGTCAGCTTTTTCTGGTTGTAAGTATCGACATCGCGGATAAATTTCACGCCCAGCGTTTTGAGCACCTCGATGATCGGAACGCGCTCGCCGATCTCGCCGGAACCGGCGTGCGGCTGGTGGCCGGTCATGGCCGTCGTGCCGTTTTCCATCACCACCAGCGTAAAGTTGTGATTGTACAGAATTGCGTTGATGATAGCCGGTATGCCAGCATGGAAAAAGGTCGAATCGCCGATGAATGAGAGCACTTTCCGCTTTTGATTTCCGATCGAAAGCCCCGCCGCCGTAGCGTTGGAATGCCCCATCGAGAGCAGCATCTGCCCCATCAAATACGGTTCAAAGAAACCCAGCGAATGGCAGCCGATATCACCCACCGTGATGGCGTCTTCGGGCAGCGCCTGTTTAATCGCGTGAAAGGCGGAGCGATGCCCGCAGCCGGGGCACATCTGGGCCAGGCGCGGACTCACCTCGATCGGCGCCGGTTTCAACTCCCGCGGTGGAAATAGCTCCGGCCAGTAATCGGAGAGGATTTTCCAGGTCCGCTGCGGGCCGAGTTCCTTCATCAGGTCGTCATCGTCTTTACGCGCCAGGATTTTACAGGTCACTGAGTTATCCCAGGCCAGGGCCTTGATCTCAAGTTCCATCACGCGATCCAGCTCTTCGATAACGATGACTTCATCATGATTGTTCAAAAAATCCAGCAGCTTCGCTCCGGGCAGCGGATGGCTGAAATGAATTTGCAGAATGTCGATCGCATGTCCTGTTTTTTCGATATTTTCCCGCAGCGACAGCACCGGCATCGACGCCGAAATCACACCCAGCCGCCGGCCGTTTACCGGTCGTGAACCGTTGGGGCTGAGAATTGTATTGAAGCGCGAATTCGTACTTTCGGTCTCCATGGCCCGCAGCCGTGCGAGCGCACTGGTTTTCAGGGGAAAAACCTGGCTGGTGAGCGGCAGGTAGGGACCGTTGTTGACATCGAAGCGGGGCGTCCAATCCGCTTTGCCCGGCCGATACGCAGCGAACTGAATGACTTCACGGGCATGGCAGACATGCGTCGTCATGCGCAGAAAAACCGGTGATTGGTATTTTCTCGACAAGTTCACGGCTTCCTTGAACATTGCATAGGCCTCACCGGGCGTGGCCGGTTCCAGCATAGGAATGTAGGCCATGCGCGCAAAATGGCGGTTGTCCTGCTCGTTCTGCGATGAGTTGGCCCCCGGATCGTCGCCCAGGACGATCACCATACCACCAATCAGGTTCAGGAGCCCCAGTTGCACAGCCGAATCGGCAGCGACATTCAGGCCCACCGACTTGAAAAATACCGTGGAGAGATGGCCGTTGATCGAAGCCCCGAAGGCCACTTCCAAGGCTACCTTTTCATTCGTCGAATACTGAAAATAGAGCGGCCGCTGTTCTGCCGGGATGGCGCGAATCGCATCGGCAATCTCGGGCGTCGGCGAACCCGGGTAGGTAGTCGCCACCCGCACGCCGGATTCCAGCATCGCCCGCACAAGAGCGTGGTTGCCCATCATGAGCCCCGCCCAGGCATCTTCTCTCAGCAACATTTCCGCAAATGTCATGACATCATCTCCCGCGTTGATACATATCGCCAGGCAAGATCCTGAAATGAGTGCCGGATATGCATTTTAATATATACAAATTAACAGATCGGGCGGAAGACTGCCAGTGTTTATTTGAATCGGCCGTATCGATCGGCAATTCTCCCCGGGGCAAATCCCGGGTATGTTATTTCAGATACAACATTCTCTGCTGTCGTAATCCCATCCGCGTATCCAGAAAAATAAAATAAACGCCGCTGACCACCGGCAATCCCGCATCGTCCCGGCCATCCCAGCTGAGACTATGATAACCGGCCGGTTGATGCTCATGAACAAGCTCGCGAACCTGTTGTCCCAGGCTGTTAAATATCGTCAGCCGCAGTTCTGTCTCAGCCGGAACTTCATAGCCGATCACGGTGCTTGCATTGAAGGGATTAGGGTAATTCGGTCGAAGTACGAAACTGCCTGACCTCGGGCCAGCCTCACGTATCGCGGTCGTCGGAATTACAGTATACAATCCTTTGCCGGCGCGCATGGCATTGTCCCAGTCGCCGTACAATTCCCACCAATTTGCGATAACGCAATCGGAACCGTAAGCGATATTACTTTCATAACCGGGTATATTCTGGCGCCAATAGAGGTAGAAATTCGCCTCCCCGATTCCCCAATTTAAATTGTACGGTGATGATTCCGAAATCCAGCCGGCAGGCTCCTCCGGCCAGGCATATTGCAGATTGCGCCAGGTATCCACATTCACCCAGGTTTGCTGCCCACTCTGATCCGGTGTCCAGTCCTCACAATCGCTCCAGACATGGGTCGTATCGTCATAGATATAATGCTGATCGGTATTGGGCGGCATATGCGTCCAGCCGCAGCGACCGGTGATCCAGGTGTCGGTACTGTCCATTCCGCAGAATTTACGAAAAAAGAGATGTTCGTTGCCGTCCTGCCGGTAATTGACATAGCCCAGCATCGATTCGATCTGGTGCCCCTGGTTGTGGATCGCGTTGTTATGCGTCAGCGACCAGTCAAACTGGTACAGGATGTAGCTATGCTCGTAGACCGGCAAGTCGGTATTATCGCGCGCGCTGTTGGAGATATCGCCGGTGACCGGGCTGGACATGTTTGATTCCGGCAGTTCGTAACCGATATCGTTGATATGATAGCCGTGGTACCAGATCCAGAATTCTTTGACGCCCAAATCGTTGACATAATGTTCGGCATTAATGCGTTCAAAAACCGGGAAATAATCGGGATAATGGTTGGCCGGGTTCCACCCGCAGATGCGCTTCGACATCGGCATGTGTTCATAGAAACGAATATGATCGACCACCCGGTATCCTAAAAACGGAATAGCTGTCGAATCCTTGTAACCATGATAGCGGGTTCCCTCTTCCCACATAAATTTGACCCGCCGGTTCAGCACCTCCAGCCGGGGATTCACCTCATCCAGGTAAACATGTTCCCAGGGAATGTCCCATTCAACTTCCGTGCTGTCCCGCATGGGAATATATTCGACAATAACAATCGGTAATTCCATGATGCAATTCTCCGCCGGAGTTGCCAGAAACGGATCGATGGCGAGCGTCTCCGGTTCAAGCGGCAGGGCATCCACCGCCACTTCGATGGCAATCACGATACTCTCATACACAGCCGTTATCATCGTAGACCCGGCGCTTACACCAACGATTTTACCGTATTCATCCACAGTTGCGATCTCCGGATCCTGGCTGTTCCACGCCATGGCTGCGTTGGGGATGTAAGACACGCCGATGCCGGTTGTCGCCAGAATCCGGGGAGTGAAATCCCAGCCGGGCTGCAGACGGATGCTGTCGATATTGCTCGCCAGATCGAAAATCGTGAAACCGGCGCTCATCATGCCTTCGGCAATTTCCCCGGCGCTGCGCTGACGGTCACTCAGGCGGAATTCATCGATTACGGCTTCCACATTTTCCGAAGGATACTCTGCCCCAATACGGATCAGGTCCGGATTAACGGCCGGTAAATCCTTTTCGTCGGCGATATTATTGGTGATTTCGGCGCCATCCACGTAGAGCAATTGGCGGCCCGGAATCTTCCAGGTGGCTGCCACATGATGCCATTGGCCGGCGGCCCAATTTTGGATATCGTGGTACCCCTGCTCGTTTTCCGGGATTTGCATGAATAGCCCCATCAGACCGGGAATATTGATCTGAACCCGGATATTGTTCAGGTAAAAAACCTGCATGACGTAATACTCCTGTCCGATCCAGTGCGGAGAAATCCAGAATTCTACCGTCCCCTCGGCCGGATCGTAACTTGCCGGCAGGGCATAGTACAGACTATCCCCCCGGAGAGGGCTATCGCTCTTATGCAGGCGCAGTCCACCTTCCAGCAGCCCGTCTTCAAAGTCAATTCCGGTTGCGACTGAGGGCGACTCACCCAGGGCCGTTTCCAGCGAATTATTAAAATGCAGAAGTAAAATCGTACTCTCATCCGGCTGCAGTTCACCGGCAGCCAGGTTTTGTAAAACGGCGGCCCAGAGTAAAACCGCCAAGCAGAGGAATGATACCGTCTTCATCTTTGAACCCCCGATTTATTTCGGATGACATTACACATGAATGTCTGAAGATAACCGAATTGAATTTGCAGTGGCGTGATATATCGCAAATTTAAGGTTACCGCAATGAAGATCCGAAGGAGACCGTCTTAATGTATATCTACGGGCGGGATGCGGATTCGATAGCAGCGCGTTCCGACAGGCGTAAACTCTGAAAAACCAGGTCGTAGGAATTATCGATCAGCAGGAACACCAGCTCAGCGGGGAGGCTGCCGTCCAGCACTAGCGTATTCCAGTGAACTTTACTCATGTGGTAACCGGCTGTAATCCCCGGGTACTGTTCGCGTAATTCCAGGTTGGCCAGCGGCGTGTTCTTGAGGTTCAGCCACAAATTACCGCCGTTTTCGCTGAGCAATCCAAACATCTTCGAAGCGACCTTGAAAACCAGCGCGCCCGGGCCGAACGGGTAGCCATCCGTCACCCCGGCTTTTTGCAGACAGTAATTGCGGATATCGGAAAAATCCAGGTCCACTATCTCATCCTTTAGATACTTTGCTGTTTCAGGCGCGCCAGCCGCTTTTCCGTGGAGGGATGGCTGTAAAAGAGGAACTCCACCAGCGGGTGCGGCGTGCGGTCGGACAGGTTCCGGTCGGAGATTTTATCCAAACCCGAGATAAAGGAATCGCTTTCACCCATGAGCGCCACGGCGAAATCATCGGCGGCTCTTTCATTGGCGCGCGAATAGGCGTTCAGGACCGGAGAAGTGATGAATTGATAAAGCGTCAGAATCAGCGCTACCAGCGGTAATGCAGCGATCTGGGCGACGTCGTCAAATGCCAGTTGCGGCAAGAGCGCGCCGTAGGCTTTCGCCACCAGGAACAAACCCAGGTAGCTACTTACTACATTGATGCCGATCGACTTCCGGATATGCCTGAGTTTAGAATGCCCCAGTTCATGGGCCAGAACACTCAAAATTTCGGAGTGCTCCAGATTTTGCAGCAGCGTATCGCCGAGGATCACGCGTCGCGATTTGCCCAAACCGGTGAAGGCGGCATTGGCCTTCCGGGTGCTTTTACTCAAATTGAATTGGTAAATACCTTCCAGGCGCATACCTACCTGGCCGCAGAGCTCCGCGATTTTATGGGCAAGCTCCTGATCGGCGATTTTTTCGAATTTATAGAAAATCGGAAAGATCAGGATGGGCGCCAGCCGCGCGAAGACCACTGAAAAGAGCAGCATCACACTGCCCATGATAAACCACCAATTCTGCGGGTAATGCAATAAAAGCGCATAGAATATTAACACAAAAATCAGCCCGACCGGTCCGCCGATCAGCAGGCCTTTCGCTTTTTCCCAGAGCCAGGCACCCAGGGATTGATCGCTCAGTTCGAAGTGATGCTCCAGTATAAAACCGGAGAGGAAAGACAGGGGAAACAGCAGCAGCGATTCCGCCAATCCCAGGATCAAAACGAATCCAATCAGCACCAGATAGTCATTCGAGAGGTAAGCCCGCAGCCAGTTTTCCAGATGGAGGGTAAATCCGGCCAACAAGATGACAACTAAAAAGGCCAGTCCGAGCAGGAATTCGCCGATCGACAGCTGCAATTGATAGCGGTGGTAACGTTTTTCCCGGGAGAGTTCACCGTATTTCATTATTGTTTCTCATTCGGCTTCTCTTCCATTTTTTTCAATCTCCCAACATACTCGGGATAATATTTCCGCATGCAATCGGGGCAGAGTCCGTGGCTGAACTGGGCATCCGAGTGTTTCGAAATATAGAGTTCCACCTCATTCCAGTAGCCGGAGTCGTCACGGATCTTTTTGCAGCCGGCGCAGATCGGGACCAAACCACTGAGCTGTTTTACCCGGTTTAACGCCTGCTGTAACTCTTCGATAATTCTTTCCCGTTCGGCTGCTGCCCGGGTCCTGTCGGTTACATCCCTTACGATACTGATCCAGGCCGGTCGGTCCCGGTAGGTGATTTTATCGGAGTGGATCTCCACATTCATGCGTTCACGGGTTTTTTTGATATGAATGTAGTTCTGTGGCGTTCCATAAATCGACGCATTGATACTTGCGCGAACCGTCTGGTACTCCTCGCGAGGATGCAGGTCAAAGGGCGTCATTTGTAACAGCTCTTCGCGGGTATATCCGTAGATCCGGTTGACGGCCACATTACAATCGAGAAATTTTTGCGTCTTGCTGTCAAAAACAAAAATAGCATCGGCAATCTGATTGAAAAGCATCCGGTACTGTATTTCGCTCTTGCGAATAGTCTCTTCGGCCTGTTTGCGTTCGGTAATATCCCGGATCACGGCAAAGGTCGCCGTGTCGCCGTGGTATTCAATGATGGTTGTGCCGGCTTCCACATTGATAATGGATTCGTCTTTTTTCTTGAAAAATGTCTCGTAGCGCGACGGCACAACTTCTCCGCGCTCCCGGCCACGTTTACGCCCGGCCAGGATTTCCAGGCCCTTCTCCGTATATACATCGTGATAATCCCGCATGCGCAGCTCATTGATACCGTATCCGAGCATCTCGGCAAACTGTTTGTTAATAAAAATGAACTTATCATTTTGGCTGATCACGATGCCGTCGTTGACATTTTCGACCAGCAGGCGATGTTTTTCCTCGCTATCCCGAAGAGCTTCCAGGGCTTTTTCACGCTCGCTGATGTCTTTATATTGGGCGAAATAACCCACCAGCGCATCTTCTACCTTCATCGGCGCGGCTGAGATCGAAACCGGGATCAGGGTACCGTCTTTCCGGCAGCGCCGCGTATCAAAAGATACATATCCCGCTTCCGCCATATGATTCAGCATTTCGGCTTCCTCTTCAAATCCTTCACGAACCAGCACCGAATTGATCGTCTTACCCTTGATCTCTTCGAGCGTATGACCAAATACCTGTTCGAAGCGCGGATTGATGTTGATGACTTCAAAATTCGGATCAAGATAGACGGACGGTTCGGGATTTCCCATGAACATACTCTCGAAGAGCTGTTTGGCGCGCCGGAGCTCCTGACGGTCTTTCGCCTGCTCCGAAATATCCTTGTAGATCGCCACAGAACCGCTGATTTTTCCTTCAACGGTTATCGGAGCGGCCGATATCGATACGGGAAACAACTGGCCTCCGGAATGCTTGCGTAATGTATCGAAACTGACATAGCCCTGATTGGACTTTTTATCGAGAAAATCGGCTTCCGTTTTTTTATACTCGGGAACAATCAACGTATCGATGTTTTTGCCCTGGATCTCGCTTTTACGTAATCCGAACAATTTCTCAAAGCGGGGATTAACATCGACGATGCAGAAATCCGGACTTAGATAAGCCACCGCCTCAGGGTGCCCGATAAACGTGCTCTCGAATCTTTCCTGGCTCTCACGGAGTTTTTTATCGATTAATTTCCTTTCGGTAATATCCGTGATGAAACCCTCGAGATAAAGAAATTGATCCTGTTCGTCAAAGACACCGACTCCCCGCTCCCAGACCCATTTGGTTTTCTGGTCGGCCGCCGTGATTCGATATTCCAATTCGTACGATTGTTTTCGTTCCAGTTTCTCGCTGACAATCCGCACTACATCGTCGCGATCTTCGGGAACGATGAGCTCGGCATAGGCGATTCTCCGGTTATTTTCCAGTTCTTCAGGCCGGTAGCCGGTCAAGGGATAACTCCCTTCGCTGGCATAAAACATCGTCCAGTCTTTGTCGTCGGCACAGCGATATACCATTCCGGGTATATTGCTCAGGAGCGTACGCAGAAAACGGTGGTTTTCCCGCCGCTCCCGCTCGATCTGCTTTTCGTGGGTCACATCAGAGGCAATCACCAGATCTCCGACGATTTTCCCGTCGGCGTCGCGGAATGCCTCCGCATGAACTCTGCCGGTACGGTGCAGACCCGTCTTGGTGATAAACTCCATTTCGTACGGCTCCAGATCGTCGATTCCCTTCATCCGCTGAGCGAATTTCGTCATAGCAAGCGATTTCGCGGCCTCGGTCAATATCGGCAGTTCCAAGATACTTTTACCGACGAATTCACCGGATTCGTATCCCAGCCAATGTTTGATTCGTTCGTTAATTTCCAACAGCCTTCCCTGGGTATCGATAAGGACGATCACTTCGGGATTGTGCCTGAAGATAGCTCTGTATTTCTCTTCACTTCCCAGGACAACTTTCTCGACGGACTTCTGTTTCGAAATATTCCGGATTATGCCCAGAACGTACTTTTTGTCATCGATCTGCGCCGGGATCGTGAGCACTTCGACCAAACCAATTTGCCCGTCCTTCCGATACAATTGATATTCCTGGGCTTCCGTTGTCTTCCCCGAGGCACTTTGCGCCAGGGTCGCCACGGCCTTGACTTTATCCCGGCCCCGGATCAAATCAAGCTCTACCAGGTTTTTCCCCAGCAGCTCGCCCCGGGCAAATCCGGATATTTCTTCGGTCGCCGCATTGCATTCCAGCAATACACTTTTCAGATCGACTAGCAGGTAGGCATCTTTGGTGTGCGTGAATAGCGCCCGAAACTGTTCCAGTTGCAGTGCCAGCCGGCTGGAAGTTTCGTTTTTGTCGGTTTTTTCATGGGCTCTGCGCTGTTCCAGATTCCGGATGAGTTCTAACTTTTCTTTACTTTTGTCCTTCATGATTTCTACTTTCTCACCAAATATCATATTACATTTTTTTAATAAATAGAGAAATTCCATAGACCACAAAATGCCCATGGAAAATTGACTTATATCAATTTCTACAAAGGTTCTCTAAGACAATCTGCCCAAATACTCGTAAATCACCGAACCTGAGTCAAACTCATTTCCCGGTGTCTTCGTCAAATGGAAAGCCTAAAAAAACGGTCGCCCTACGATGTCGGGGCTCTACCCGTTGATCTGTTTTTTCATCCCGCTGAGAAGCAACACATGGTTCCTCTCCTCATTGATGATACCGTCGATCAGCCTGTGCTCGCTGGCCGGAATGATATTTTTCACCTCCTGGTAGTAGAGCACGGACTCCAATTCCTTATCGATCGCGTACAGCAGTGCAGATGAAGCATCCTGGATCGCGGCTATTTTCGCGTCGGATTGTATGTCCGTAAAGATCAGATTTTGGGTATAGGCTTCAAGATACGCATAAAATTCTTCGCTCGGTCCGGCCAGCAAACTGAAATCTCCTAATTTTGCGGCCATAGATTGAAACGTTTCGCGATGTTCGCGTTCGGCTTTGGCCAAACCAAGAAACAGAGCTGGCAATTCAGCCTGATCGAATTTCTGAGCCATCTCCTCGTAAAAATTTTCGCCTTTAATCTCAATTTTCACGGCAAATTCGAATACATCCTTCATCGTAAAAATCGCCATGGTTCGCTCCTTTTTAATTTAAAACGCTTCCCTGCCACTTCCCGATATCGAATCTTTAGTCCATTCTCCCGTCGGTCTTTCTATTGTGTAAAAAAACCAGCCGTGCCGAAATACCCCCATCGCCGGCACGGGCACTCTGAATCACGTGAATTGTTTTCGGGAAAAGGATTATCCTCTTTCGAAATCTTCCTTTCCTACGCCACATACCGGACATACCCAGTCGGCCGGCAGATTCTCAAAAGAGGTGCCTTTTTCAACGCCGTTTTCCGGATCGCCTTTCGCCGGGTCATAGATGTAACCACATACCGTGCAAACATACATATCCATTTTAAGCCTCCTCTGCGAACGTGTTTTGATATCTAAAATAAGGAAGTCTCTCGCCCTTTTCAACAAGAATTATCAATCGCGAATACGGCCTCATGATCGGGGAGTCGCTTAATGAACCTGTTGAACGGAGGTAACCTCGGGCACTTCCTCCAGCAATTTTTTTTCGATACCCATCTTTAACGTGTAGGTACTCATCGGACAACTTCCGCACGCTCCCGTCAAGCGCAGCTTCACAACACCGTCTCCGGTCACTTCAACCAACTCCACATCGCCCCCGTCAGCCTGCAGCATCGGGCGGACGGCATCAATCACTTTGATAACTTTGTCTTTCATTGCTTTATACCTTTCCGGTTTAATTGTTCTGTTTTAGATCCCGGCAACTGCTGCAGTACCCCTTGAGATACCCGTGCAGTTCCTGAACGACATGTCCTTCAATTTCCGATTGTTCGCTGGAGAGCACCGGACATTGCAGATTCAGGTCAAAGATACCCCCGCAACGGGTGCAATAAAAATGGCAATGTTTCGCTTTCTTGAACTCATAGCGGATTTCCGATCCGGTGATCGTCAGGGCGACCAGCATGCCCTTTTCGACAAGTAAATTGAGGGTATTATAAACGGTGGTTTTGGAAATTGTCGGTACATTCTGCATCAGCTCCCGGTAAATGGCCTCTGCGGTGGGATGCTTGGTATTTCCGACCAGGTAGTCCAGGATAAGCATCCTTTGATAGGTTGGCTTGATCCCCTTTCCCTGCAGCGCAATTTTAATCTGAAACATATTTGTATTCATTCCAAATCGATTTTAAAGGTTATTTCCCATTCAAACAAGTGATTTTCACCGCTTCGGCGTAAAAATATTTCTTGCCTCGATGGAAAAGTCGATGCTACTATTTCCCCGGGAAAGCGGCGGAATAAAATACCGGGCAGAATGGGTGGCCGACGCCGTAAAAATAAGCAAAGGACCTAAAATGAAACCAAAACCAGGCGACGATTTTATTCAACGCCGCAGCGCTCAGAATAAAACCGTCCTGCAATACGCCGACAAAACGATGAAGCGTTTCTTAAATCTGGATCACAACGCCTACGCCGAGGGCCGTTTACCCGCGAAAAGCAAAGAACTGCTCGGACTGGTCGCTTCTCTCGTGCTGCGCTGTGACGACTGCGTCAAATATCATCTCATGCAATGTTTCGATCAGGGTGTTACGGACGATGAATTGGCCGAGACGCTATCCATCGGCCTGATTGTGGGAGGCTCCATCACCATTCCACACCTGCGCCGGGCCCTGGAGTTCTGGGACAATCTGAAGTAATCGCTTAGAGGGATTGAACCCAAAAGAGAAATTTGGAGAGCTCGCGTCCATTGCTTACAAAATACCGTGCCGTGCTCGCGCTCTTCGATCCGTTTGCAATCATCACCGATATTCCGTTTCGGTTCGCAATCGGATAAGCCGTTTCATCCGATCCGTCGCCTCCGATATAGACCAGACGGGGAGCTTCTCCCTTCTCCCTCGGCCAAAGCCGCAGAAAATTCTCCATCGCCCGGCCGTGGTTCCACATATTGCGCGGGCCTATCGTTATTTGCGTTCGTGTCTGAGTGAGTTCCGGACTGATCGTGCCGCCCAGCGTCTGCTGAACCAGTTTGGTTATCCGGTTCTGTTGGGGAAGTTCCATATCACCGAGCTTCATCTCGATGGAAATACCATTATAAGTTGGCGCGTAACGCAGGTCACTACCCGTCATTTCCATCCGCAATACATCCATGACATTTTCCAGAGCCTGCCGGACGAGGCTGAGCCCCGGGAACTGCCAGGACAGTTCGGGAGAATCGATTTCATAGCCCGCGCTTCCGATGAAGATCAGTCTGAAATCCCGAAATTCCTGGCGCTGCATATGAACCGGCCGCCCGGCGAACAGGGCAACTCTGAACAGATTGGCTTTTTGAATCCAATCGATTTGCTGAACAAGCTTACTGTAAAGTGGATCGTCCGGTCCTCTGCTACCGAAGATACTGTCCAGATTGAAGACAAAAAAAATCAGGCCCCGCCGCCTCTGCAGAAAAGCCGCTACGGATTGGATTTCCTCAAACAGGGATTTCGCAACCATCGCCACCTACGTATGACGGATTGAGAACTTCACAGCAGAAACCACCCGTGATTCCCATCCGCCTAATCGTATCGCTTTTATTCCGGGCTCCGATAATCCCGGATCATATCATCTTATTTATAGATTTTATATTGGTCGCCTAATTTTCCGAACGCCTCGGCATCCCGGCGACAACGTTCCAATAAGGGCTCAACCGGAAGACGGTTCGTAACCTGGAGCCGAAAAGCAGCGCTGCCGAAAAGGCGATCCAGATGGTTGTCACGGAATTCAAAATCGTCCGGATACAGATTCCTGATCGTGTTCAGGATACGGATCATTGCCACCACAGGCGCAAGCTCATTGCGATCGGTAATCCGAACCTGCACGCCCTGGCATGCCTGCCCCTCGTATTTCGGATGAACGGCCCGGTCGGGAATATTTACCGGTGTAAATGTCGCCGCATCGAACTGTATTCCGGGCAGTTCTAATCGGTTCAGGGCTGCCGCCAAACTTTCCCTGTTCACCCACGGCGCACCGAATTTCAGAAACGGCTCCGGCGTGCCCCGGCCTTCGGATAGGTTGGTTCCCTCCAGCAGACAGAATCCGGGATAGACGATCGCCGTGTTCAGGTCGGTCATGTTCGGCGAGGGTGCAATCCACGGCAGACCGGTTTCATCAAACCAAATCTCCCGTTTCCAGCCCTCCATCTCAACCACGAACAGGCTGGAATTGACCGTCTGCGGCACCCAACCCTCCCCGTAAATCAGCATGGCCAGTTCTCCAACCGTCAAACCGTAGCGGATCGGGGTTGGATGGCTTCCCACAAACGAACGATAGTCTGGTTCTAGGCTTGCCCCTTCGATCCGGTCGCCCCGGATGGGATTGGGCCGGTCAAGCACCACGAAGGGTATGCCGTTTTCGAAGGCGCTCTGCATGGCATAGGTCATGGTCGATATATAGGTATAAAACCGTACGCCGACATCCTGGATATCGTAGACCAGTACATCGACATCCTTCAGCATTTCCGGGGTCGGTCTGAAATTACTCCCGTACAGGCTGAAAATCCGGGCACCTGTCAGGGAATCCACTTCATCCGTGATGGTACTACCGTCCGCATGGGTTCCCCGAAAACCATGTTCGGGACCGAAAATTACGGTCACCCGGCAATCGCCGTTATCATGGAAAAGATCGACGATATGGCGTCCCTGCCCATCGCAGGCTGTGTGATTGCAGACGATTCCAACACGTTTGCCCTTAAAAAAGTCAAAGCCGGAAGCAACCACGACATCCAGGCCCGTTTTGACGATCGGTTCACGCCCTTCACGCGGCGCCTGGCTTCCGTCGGATTGACGTCGTGTACAGCTCAGGCTCAGCAATATTAACAACAAACAGATGGAGTATTTGACCGGATGCATACGGAGTTCCTTTTGATTATCAACTTGCAATGATGATCCAGTTTAGCCTTTGGGTAAGATAATGATAGGACCGCCCTTGAGAGCTGCGAGCGCTCGTCAAAGGGCAGCAAACGATATGAAATAGCCCGGCTGAGACGGCCGGACTATGCGGCAGATTATTTTACACAGGCATCTGCCGGACAGACGCTTGCGCATTGTGGGTCGCTGTAATGGCCTTTGCACTCAACGCACAGTTCCGGATCAATTTCATAATATTCATCGCCTTCGGAAATGGCTCCCGTCGGGCACTCAGGTTCGCAGGCACCGCAGTTGATACATTCTTCCGTAATATGTAACGCCATAGCATCCTCTCCTTTTCTTGAATTTTCAATTATCTGTGGAAATTTAAACAATCATGAATTGTTAGACAACAGCTGTATACTTGCTTCCTAACAGAAAAATAGAGTTTTGATTTTTGGCGATGTTATTTAACTTGTTATAAAAGTGAATCGGGAACGATAGACTTACTAACAGGAGGAAATTATATGGGAAATTTGGACATTGGCCTTCCGGAGTATTCAACGGACTTTAAATCCCGCCGGATTCAAAATTGGATTATTATTGGTTTTCTTTATTCGTTTTTCTATATGTCCCGTTATAATTTTTCAGCAATTGCGCCAACCCTGGAATCGGTTTTTGGATGGACAAAAAGTAATCTGGGGATTTTTGAAACACTAATGCCCCTGGTTTACGGTTTATCGGTAGTAATAAATGGACCGATCGCCGATAAAATTGGTGGCAGAAAAGCCTTTCTGATTGGTGCTGTCGGAGTTATTGTGATGAATGGCCTCTTCGGTCTTTCTTCTATTTTCGTCCAGGCTCCCGCCGTCTGGTCAGATCATCAGTTAGTCCAGGAATCTTTATTAAACTATGGCATAAGTAAGACGGCATTGCTTTGGCTGCTGGCGATTACCTGGTCATTAAATGGTTATTTTCAATCGTTCGGCGCGCTTTCGATTGTTAAAATTAATGCCCAATGGTTTCATATCAGGGAACGGGGAACCTTTTCGGCAATTTTTGGTGTTTTAATAAGGTTTGGATTAATTTTAGCCTTCTCCGGAACCCCATTGATTGTAAAGTATCTGGCCTGGTATTGGGCATTCTGGGTTCCGTCGATTGTTATTATTGGACTTTTTGTTCTCGTGTTGTTTTTTGTAAAAGATACACCGGAGGAAGCCGGCTACCCGGAATTTGATACCGGCGACGGTTCGGGAAAGATCGTTGAAAAAGTCCGGCTTCTGGATGTTATGAAAAAGGTTTTTAACAGTAAGGTCATGTGGATGATTGCTGTCGGTTCCATGATGATCGGCTTTGTACGGCGAAGTGTGGTTGATGCCTGGTGGCCGGTTTATTACAAAGAAATGCATAATGTCCTGGGGACCAATGTTCCTTACCAGGTTACGGCCTGGGGAATTGCGTTATTCGGGATTCTTGGTGGTTTTGCCTTCGGAATTACGTCTGATAGAATTTACCGCGGTCGTCGAGCGCCGGTAATTGTTTTTGGTTTTATTGGTATGGCTGTTATGCTGCTACTGTTTTATTTTGCTGACGCTATCCATTTGGGAGTGCTTGCTCCGGTAATTATGTTGCCCATTCTATCGTTTTTTGTAAACGGATCACATGGGATGATTGCCGGTGCCGCGACCATGGATTTCGGTGGAAGAAAAGCGGCCGGAACAGCCGTTGGTCTAATTGACGGCATGCAATATCTGGCCGGATCAGTTGTCGGTATGGTGGTTGGATACATTACGACTAATTTTGGCTGGCAGTTGTGGAAACTCTGGCCGGTTCCCTTTGCAATAATTGGCGCGATTGTGATGTCCCGCCTGTGGAATGTCGTACCGACAAGTAAATCGATACAAACAAAAAAGGAGTAAAACATGGGACATAATCTGTTTGAAATAATTATTCTTAATGGCCGCCCGGCGTCCGGCAAATCCGAAGTTATCGACTATTTGAAAAAGACCGAATTGGAAAAACGCAAAGAGCGCTTTCATATCGCGAAACTGGATGAGATCGATGATTTCCCAATGCTCTGGACCTGGTTCGAAGAGGATGCCATTCTCGAAAAAATTATGAAGCAACCCAGAATGCATTCCGACTCCGACGGTTATTTTTTGCATGAATACCAATGGCATCTCCTGATTGAACGGATTTCGATGAATTATCAGAAACGCCTGCGTGACAATCCCGATTATCATGCGGAATTTACTACTCTGGTTGAATTTTCACGCGGTTCCGAGCATGGTGGCTATCAAGCCGCTTATCAGCATCTTTCCAGGGAGATTTTAGAACGGGCCGCCATTTTTTACATTGACGTTCCCTTCAAGGAGTCGCTGCGCAAAAACCGCCGGCGCTTCAATCCCGATAAACCCGACAGCATCCTCGAACACGGTCTGCCGGACAAGAAACTCGAGCGACTCTATTCCGAAGTGGACTGGCCTGAATTCAGCGCGGCCGATCCGCAGTTCGTCACTATCAAAGGCATTCGGGTTCCCTATATCGTCCTGCATAACGATCCGGATATTACCACAGCCAGGGACGAACGTCTCGGTCAGGCGCTCGAGGAGCTGCTTGACCGTCTTTGGAAACTTTATTCGCGTTAGCCCCACCGGAACTGGCGCACGAAGCGGCCCGAGGAAGGGCTCTCACCGGATTTAGGACGCTTATCCTGCGGAGCATTAAGGCGGCCCGTGCCGACCGTGACCCGGTCAAATTGATCACCCGATGCAGGCAGACATTGATTTTCAGACGGAATTTGAGTAAAATCCCGTGTAATAAACCGAGGGCTGCCCTATTTCGAGTTATTTTGAATCCATAAAATCGATTTTTACACGAACCCTGTTTCGCGTTATACTCGTCTTCATCCTGCTCACGCTGGTCGCCTCATCTCTGGTTTTGGTCTTCGAAAAGGGCAGCAACGGGCAGGAATACAAAAGTTTCTGGGATTCGGTCTGGTGGGCTTTTGTCACCGTCTTCACGGTCGGATACGGCGATATCAAGCCGATTACCGTGGGCGGACGGATTATCGCAATTATCGTCATGTTCGCCGGTGTTTCACTCGTTTCTTTAATTACGGCTACGATATCGTCCATTTTTGTAGCCAAACGAATCAGGGAGGATCAGGGCTTGGAATCCGTAAAATTTGATCGTCATATCATCCTTTGCGGCTGGAATAAATCGGCCGAATCCATCATCGAAACCTTACTGACGCTCTCCACGGATATCAATCTGCGGGTGGTCCTGATCAACGACCTGCCCGAAGAGGAGATCAATACGATCCTGGACCGTTTCCGCAAACATACCGTAAAATACATCCGCGGCGATTACACCCAGCATTCGCCCCTCGAACGCGCCAATATCGACGCCGCCAGTGCGGTGATTTTGCTGCCCAACCTATCCCGGCTGTCAGCCAAGGATGCCGATGACAAAACCCTCCTGGCTACTCTGAACATCAAGTCAAACCATCCGAAATTGAAAGTGATCGCCTTCTTGATGAACCGGGAAAACGAAATCCACCTTAAACGCGCCAAGGCCGATCAGATCTTCATCAGCGATCAGTTTATCGATTTCTTCATCGCCCGGCATGTTCTGGAGCCCGGCCTCACGAACGTGCTCTCCGATCTGCTCGACTCCAAGGGCAAAAACAAAATCGAGACGGCCGAGATACCGGCCCGGTTTCAAGGGAAAAGCTACGCGGAGCTCTTTCAATACTTCAAAGAACAGCATAAATTTTTGCTTCTCGGCGTACTGTCCGAGGTGGAAACGATCGGAATTTCCGCTTTTTTATCCGCCGATACTTCGCAGCTGGACGCCTTTATTGAAAAGAAACTGAAGCAATCCGGCCGCACGCTGGGCGAAGAAAACAAAGTATTGGTCAGTCTCAATCCCGATGATGATTACATCATTCAGGAAAACGAAAAAGCCATCATATTGAAATAAAGCTTATGAGAGAATCAAACTGTACGCTGAGTCCCAAAATCCTGCAGGAATTCGAAATCTTTTCGACGCTGTCCCTGGAGGAAATCGAACAGTTCTGCCGCATCATCACACCCCTGCAATTCAATAAGGGCGAACTGATTATCGTCGAGGGCGAGATCGGCGATTCGATCCTGATCCTGCTGGACGGTGAAGTCGAAATCACCCAGGCGCTGACCCTTAAAACCGATCAGGTGCAGACCGATTTACGCGAAAAGAGCCTGATCCACCTTTCCAGTCAGAAACGACCGTTCTTCGGGGAAATGGGCCTTTTCAGCGATGATTATAAACGCTCCGCCAATGTCAAGGCGGTCAGCGTTTGCGAAATCGGCAAAGTCGCCAAACACGATTTTTTTCGTATCTGTGACTCTTATCCTCAAATCGGCAATAAAGTCATGCAGAACGTCGCCAAGGTGCTTACCCGGCGCCTGAAGCAAACCAACCAGAATGTTCTCAAACTCACTACGGCATTCAGTCTAATTCTAGAAAGCTAAAGAGGTTATTGTGTCCACCGAACTCGCCAAGACCTACGACCCGCAAGATGTCGAATCCCGCTGGTACCGCAGCTGGCAAGAGAAGGGCTATTTTCACGCCCGGACCGGAACCGGCAAACCGACCTATACGATCGTTATACCGCCGCCCAACGTCACCGGCATTCTCACCATGGGTCACGTACTGAACAACACCATTCAGGATATCCTGATCCGGCACGCCCGCATGAAGGGCCATGAAACCCTCTGGCTGCCCGGCACGGACCATGCCGGCATCGCCACCCAGAACGTTGTCGAGAAAAAACTGCGCAACGAAGGTGGCAAGACCCGCTGGGACTACGGACGCGAGGCGTTTACCCAGATAGTCTGGGATTGGGCCCTTAAACACAAATCGCTGATCTTCAAACAATTCACCAAACTCGGCTACTCTTTCGACCAGCAGCGCGAACGATTCACCCTTGACGAAGGTCTCTCGAATGCCGTGCGCACGGTCTTCGTGCATCTCTATAAAAAAGGCCTGATCTATCGCGGCCGCCGCATCATCAACTGGTGCCCGGTCTCGCAGACAGCCCTTTCCGATGAGGAGGTTCTGCATAAAGAGACCGCGGGACATCTCTGGTATTTCCGCTACCCGTTCAAGGACGGTTCAGGCTATATCACCGTCGCGACAACGCGCCCGGAAACGATGCTCGGCGATACGGCCGTGGCCGTAAATCCGGCGGATGAGCGCTTCCACCAGCTGGTCGGCAAGACCCTGGTGCTGCCTATCGTGAACCGCGAAATCCCGGTTGTGGCCGACGATTTCGTCGATATCGAATTCGGAACCGGCGCAGTAAAGGTCACGCCGGCCCACGATCCCAACGACTTTGAAATCGGGCTGCGCCATCAGCTGCAGCAGATCAATGTCATGAATCCCGACGCCACGATGAACGAGGCGGCCGGCGCGCTGGTGGCGGGCAAAGACCGTTTCGAAGCCCGCAAGATCATCGTCGATGAACTCCAGCGTCTCGGTTATCTCGAAAAAATCGAAGATTATAAACACAGCGTCGGCTACAGCGAACGGGCCGGCGTAATGGTTGAACCCTACCTGTCCGAGCAATGGTTTGTGAAAATGAAACCGCTGGCCAAGCCCGCCATCAAGGTGGTGGAAGAACGCCAGATCCGCTTTCATCCCGAACGCTGGTACAAGACCTATGATCACTGGATGACCAATGTGCGCGATTGGTGCATCTCGCGCCAGCTCTGGTGGGGCCACCGCATCCCGGTTTTCTATTGCGACGCCTGCGGCTGGATGGATGCCCTGGCGGAAGACCCGGATCGCTGCCCGCAATGCGGGGCGGCCGTACGCCAGGACAGCGATGTCCTGGATACCTGGTTCAGTTCCTGGCTGTGGCCGTTCTCGACGATGGGTTGGCCGGAACAGACCGAAGACCTCGCGACCTTCTTTCCGACCGAAGACCTGGTCACGGCGCCAGACATTATTTTCTTCTGGGTCGCCCGCATGATCATGGCCAGCCTCGAATTCACCGGTAAAATTCCCTTCACGGACGTCTACTTCACCGGCATTATCCGCGACATCAAGGGCCGCAAGATGAGCAAATCGCTGGGCAATTCCCCCGATCCGCTGGTCTTGATCGACAAGTACGGCGCCGACGCGCTACGCTACGGCGTGATGCTGATCGCACCGCAGGGTCAGGACATTCTCTTCTCCGAAGACCGTCTGGATGTCGGGCGCAATTTCATGAATAAAATCTGGAACGCGTCGCGTTTCATCCTCATGAATCTTGATGATGAGAATATTTTGAACCGCAAGTTCGATCCTCAGCAATTGCAATTAAACCTGGCCGATCGCTGGATTCTGGACCGTCTGAACGCTACCATCCACAAGGTGAATTCCAACCTGCATCGCTACCGATTCGACGAAGTCGCGCGCGCTCTCTACGATGCTATCTGGAGCGATTTCTGCGACTGGTATATCGAACTGATCAAAGATCGGTTCTATCGGCAATCCGCCGAAGAAAAGCGCACGGCTCTCGCTGTCGCGATATTTGTGCTTAAAAATTTGCTCAAGCTGCTGCATCCCTTCGCTCCATTCATCACGGAGGAAATCTATCAAAAACTGAAAGCCGACAACGAGCCGGATATCATCGTCTCACATTGGCCGCGGGCCGAATCCCGTTTGGAGGATAGTGAGATCAAGACCGAGTTTGCGGCGATCCAGGAAACGATCATAGCCCTGCGTACCGCCCGCAGCGAATTGAACTTAGCGCCTTCCGCCCAGCTCAACATTGTCGTACGTGGTTCGGACAAGCAGGAATTGACCAAGCTGATCCGGAATCCCGAAACTTACGGTTACATCAAAAACCTGGTGAAGATCGCCTCCATTGAAATCTCACCTGACGCGCAGAAGCCCATCCCCTCATCGACCGTTGTCGTCCGGGGCGTGGAATTCTTCATCTCATTGGAGGGCGTTATCGATATCGAAGCTGAAAAGGCCCGCCTTGAGAAGGAAGTAGCCCGCCTGGAAGGGCTGATGCAGTCGATCCGCAATAAACTCAATAACGAGAGTTTTATCACGCGGGCGCCCGGCGAGGTCGTCGCCAAAGAACGCGAAAAAGAAAAATCAATCCGGGAACAATTGGAGAAACTCAAGGCCAATCTTCATTCTATGGAGGATATGGTCCGCTGATCTCCCGATTTATCCCGGTTTTTTCACAGGAGAATCGCATGACAACCCAGAACAAATATATACGGTTCTTGGTCGTGGCCTGGATGTTGATACCCCTTTGCATGTTCGCCGGCGAGGGGAGTGATACCCAGGTGACGATCTATAACAACAACCTGGGACTGGTCCGCCAGACCCGCGCCGTGGAACTGCAAAAAGGGATCACCGAATTGCGCATCGAGGGTGTCTCGGCCAAAATCGACCCGACCTCGGTGCACTTCAATTTTCCGAAAGTACCCGGACGGGTTGAGATTTTAGAGCAGAATTTTCAATATGATCTGGTCAACGCCGAAAAGATCTTCCGAAAATACATCGGCGAGACCATCCAATACCGCCTCGAAAATGAGAAAGAAGTCAGCGGTATCTTGCTCAGTTCCGACGGCTCCAATATCATCCTGCGCCTGCCCGACGGCAGTATCCGTGTGGCCGCCACGCGAAGCATTGTCGACTATGAATTTCCGTCCCTGCCGGAAGGACTGATTCTGCAACCCACTCTGCAGTGGTTATTGAATTCCGAAGTGAAGGGCGGCACCGCTGCCGAGCTCAGTTATCTGACTGCGGGACTGAGCTGGCACGCCGAGTACGTCATCGTGCTCGAAAGCAACGAACGCGACCTGTCGATTGCCTCCTGGGTTTCGCTGGAAAACAACTCCGGGGCGACCTACGAGAACGCTAAAATGAAACTCATCGCCGGTGATATCCATCGCGCCCCTTCCCCCCGCAACGTCCCCGGATACGCGGAAGACATGGCGGTCATGAGTATGGCCAAGGGCGCGGCCTTTGAAGAGCGTGAATTTTTCGACTACCATCTCTATGATCTGCAGCGACCCGTGACTATCCGCAACAACGAAATCAAGCAGGTGACCCTTTTCGATGAGAAGCAATCGAAAGGCGATAAAATCTACATTTTCCAGAATTCCGCCAACCGCGCTTCCGAAGCACCGCTGAGCGTCGAACTGCGCATTCCCAATACAGAAAGTAACCGGCTTGGCGTTCCACTGCCCGGCGGCGTGGCCCGTATCTTTAAAAAAGACATCGATAAAACCCTGCAGCTGATCGGCGAAGACCGCCTCGCCCACACGAGTAAAAACGACACGCTGGAGCTCAAGGTCGGAGAAGCTTTCGACGTGAAGGGCAAGCACGCGATCAAGGACCGCACGACTACTAAAACCCGCTCCGAAATCCTCAGTGTAGCGATCACGGTCAGCAACCGCAAAAATGAGACAATTCAGGTGGAGGTGCAGGAAATTCAAAACGGCGATTGGTATGTCAAGAGCGCCTCGCATCAGTACCGGAAAATCAGTAATGCGCTGCTGCTCTTCCCATTGACCGTACCCCCTAACCAAACCGTCGTGGTGCAATATACCTTTCAGAGAGATTGGTAAGCAAGATCGTTGGCGTTCCAAACCAGTGCGAAACCCGGTGCAAGTCTGAAACCCGAAACCGAAATCACCTATATCAAAGGCGTAGGGCCCAAACGAGCCGCCGTTCTGAATGAAGCCGGGCTGTTCACTTTTTTCGACCTGCTCTATCATTTTCCGCGTCGTTACCTCAACCGCAGCACGATTACGCCGATCGCTAAACTGCACGCCGGCGAAGAGGCGACGATTGTCGGCAAAGTTCTGTCCCAGCACCTCGCCAAAACCCGAAGGCGCAGCTACTACCAGGTCCTGGTCGGCGACGAGAGCGGGCAGATCACCTGCGTCTGGTTTAACGGCGTTAATTATATCAAAAATGTCTTCGAAAGCGGCGACGCCGTCGCCATGAGCGGCAAGGTCGAATTTTTCAACGGCTACCAGATCGTTCATCCTGATTACGACAAGCTCGAAGCCGAGGACTGGGACACGCTGCACACCGCCCGCATCATCCCGCTCTACCCGTCCGGCGCCGGGCTGAAACGGGTCGGCCTGGACAGTCGCGGATTCCGCCGCTTGCTCAAGCCGGCCGTCGAAAATCTGCCCCCCGAGATCGGGGAAATCCTGCCGCAATTCGTACTCGAAAAATACCGGCTGCCCGGGATCAGCGCGGCTTTGCGCGAAATTCATTTCCCCGAATCGATGACATCGCTGGAGGCGGCCCGCGCGCGCTTCAAATTCGAAGAACTCTTTTACCTGCAGCTCATGCTGGCCGTCAAACGCAGCGGCATCAAAGCCCTGAAAAAGCCTTTTACTTACGATTCGCCGGGCTCACTGCTGAAAAGCATTTATGAAAAACTGCCCTTTGAGTTGACGGCGGCGCAGAAGCGGGTTGTAAAAGAAATCTGGCGCGACATGAAAGCGCCCGAAACCATGAATCGCCTGGTGCAGGGCGATGTCGGTTCCGGGAAAACGATCGTCGCCTTGCTCGCGGCCAGCATCGCCATCAGCAACGGCTACCAGGTTGCTTTCATGGCGCCGACCGAAATCCTGGCCGAACAACATTACCGCAACCTGGGTAAATTCACCGGCGCGTTCGGCATCGAAATCCGACTCCTGATCGGCGGCCAGAAAAAAAGCGAACGCGACTCCATCCTGACCGGTATTCAAAGCGGAGAGGTACAACTGGTCGTCGGCACGCACGCCCTGATCCAGGAGAATGTCGAATTCAAGAACATGGCCCTGGCCATTATCGACGAACAGCACCGCTTCGGCGTGCTGCAGCGCGGACAGCTGATTGCCAAAGGACTGAATCCCGACGTGCTGGTTATGACCGCCACGCCGATACCGCGCACGCTCAGCATGACACTCTACGGCGACATGGATGTCTCGGTGATCGATGAACTGCCCAGCCGCAAAGCGAAAATCATCACGCGCCTGGTGAACGAGGACAAACTGGCCGATGTCTACAGCTACATCCGCGAACAGGTCCAAAACGGCAACCAGGCCTACATCGTCTACCCGCTGATCGAGGAGTCCGAAAAACTCGACCTGAACGCCGCCATCCAGGGCTTTGAATACCTGCGCAAACACGTTTACCCGGAACTGCGCCTGGCCCTCATTCACGGCGGCATGAATTCGCAGGACAAAGAGAGCGTGATGAACAGCTTCGCCGATGGAACCACCGACATCCTGGTGAGTACAACGGTCATCGAGGTGGGGGTCGACAACCCCAACGCCACAGTCATGGTCATTGAAAATGCGGAACGCTTCGGGCTTACGCAACTGCACCAGCTGCGCGGACGCATCGGGCGCGGCGAAAAAACCGGCGTCTGCGCACTCGTGGAACGCAAGCGTAGCGAAACCTCGCACCAGCGTATCGAGACGATTCTCTCCTCGACGAACGGTTTTGAAATCTCTGAGGAAGACCTTAAATTACGCGGTCCCGGCGAGTTCTACGGTACCCGCCAGCATGGCATACCGAAAATGAAAATTGCCGACCTGATCCTGGATTATCCATTGTTGAAGACCGCACGGGAGGAGGCTTTCCGCCTGCTGGAACACGATCCGCATCTGCGCCGGATGGAAAACCAGGCGATTCGTACTCACTTATTGAAAAATTATGCGGAGTACATGGAATTTGTGAACGTTCTGTAGAGGTGGCAATGGCTGATAAAGAATTCGACCGAAATCAAATCCTGTTCCTGAGCCTGATCCAGTCCCTGGCTTCGAGCGCCTGGATTCAGCTCGGCAAGCAGCTGAATCCGATCACCCGGAAAGCGGAATGCAATCTGCAGGAGGCGGCCCTGACGATCGATATTATCGAAATGCTGCACAGCAAAACCGCTGGAAATCGCAATGAGAACGAATCACGAATTATGGAAAAAATGCTGTCAGACCTAAAGACGAACTTCATCGAAATGAAAATAAAAAGTCCCAAGAATTCGGAACAAGGGAATCCGGAAGCGGAGCAGAATACGCCGAATAAATCCTAGCAGGCGTTCTGCGTTATCCATCGAACCATTGTAAAGGAACACCATGAATTATTTGAAACAGAACCAGGAAAAGACAATCCTCGCGCTGCTGACATTTATTTTAAGTTTAATTGTTTACCTGGACACGGTCGCTCCGACGGTATCCTTCTGGGATTGCGGCGAATTCATCGCCACGTCCTTCACGCTGGGCGTCCCGCACCCGCCGGGAAGTCCTTTGTTCCTGTTGATCGGGCGCTTCTTTGCAATGTTGCCGATCGGCAACGACATCGCCTACCGGGTCAACCTGATGTCCCCGATCGTCAGTGCTTTTGCCGTGATGTTCCTGTTCCTGATCATCGTGCAGCTCGTTAAAAAATGGGAAAATCCGAGCAACCCGCTCTATAAAATCATTCTCTATTCCGGTGCATTTATCGGCGCCATGACTTTCGCCTATACGGACAGCCACTGGTTCAATGCAGTCGAGGCCGAAGTCTATGCCTTTTCCACTTTTCTGACTGCCATCGTCGTCTGGCTGATCCTGGTCTGGGAAGAACACGCCGACAAACCCGGCCACGAACGCTACTTGCTGATCATCGCCTATATCATGGGCCTGGCGATGGGGATTCACCTGCTGAACCTGCTGGCTATCTTCTTTATCGCCCTGATCATCTATTTCAAACGTCACGATGTCAATACCCTGGGCTGGTTTATCGCCGACATCATCATCGGCACCGCTATCGTCGCAGTCCTTTTCGTGTTCTTCCGGCAGGTAACCGACAGCACTACTTTCCAGGCTTTCTGGACTCTGGGAGTGTTCATGGGCATCTATGTACTGGTCTACAAAACGTCGCAAAACGAGCGCCTGGTCGAACATGCCCGGAACACGCTGATGGCCTTCTTTGCCTCGGCGATTTTCCTGGTCATCAACGGCGGCGTGATCCGCGGCCTGCCTAACATCGCCGACAAGATGGGCCTTGCGGCCGTGGGAGTTTTAATCGCTGTGATCTTCATCGGCACATTTTTCTGCATTAAAAAAAGATACAACATCGCCTCCCTGGCGCTGATGGCGCTTATCCTGATTATCGTCGGATACTCTTCCTACACAACCATCTTTATCCGTAGTTCACAAAATCCGACAATCGACGAGAACGATCCCGAAACCACGCACCAGGCCCTGGCCTATCTCGAACGCGAGCAGTACGGCCGCCGTGAATTTGCCGACATCTTCAACCGCGCCGTCTGGAAACCGGAGGCCGAACACAAATATACAGGCGCTGGCGACTACTTCTGGAAATACCAGATCAAACACATGTACATCCGTTATTTTAACTGGCAGTTCATCGGGCGTCTCGGGGATCGGGTCGATCCGTTCCAGTTTTTCCTGCCCTTCCCCTTCCTGGTCGGCATCTACGGCATGCTCTCCCACTTTCAGCGCGATAAACACAAGGCGCTGTCGATCCTGGCCCTTTTCCTGTTTACCGGGCTGATGATCGTTCTCTATCTCAACCAGGATGATCCGCAGCCGCGCGAGAGGGATTATTCTTACGTCGGCTCGTTTTTCACTTTCGCGATCTGGATCGGTATCGGCGTTTCAAGCATCATCGGGCAAATCGCCCAGCTTAAAAACGAGAAAATCCGCACCTCACTGGCCTGGATGCTGACGGCCACCATGCTGATTGTCCTTCCGCTCAACATTCTGGTAGCCAATTACCACGAGCATGACCGCAGCGGTAACTTTGTTGCTTCGGACTATTCTTACAATATCCTGCAGACCTGCGAACCCGACGGAATCATCTTCACCAACGGTGATAACGACACCTTCCCGCTCTGGTACCTGCAGGAAGTCGAACATGTCCGCCAAGACGTGCGCGTCGTGAACCTGAGCCTGCTGAATACCGACTGGTACATCCGGCAATTACGCGATAACGAACCTAAGGTCGATCTGGGCAATCTCAGCGATGAGATCATCAACTCACTGACGGTGCGCGGCTGGAAGCCCCAGCGCGTCAAAATCTCCCCGCCGCCCGGCAGCGATCTGGCGCCCCTCGAATGGGAACTGAAACCGACGATCATGGGTCAGGGCATTCGCGTCCAGGACATCATGATTCTGCACCTGCTGGAGATGAACAAATGGAAACGCCCGGTCTATTTCGCCGTTACCGTATCGCCGGAAAATCGTCTGGGCATGGAGGAATTCCTGCAGATGGAGGGCCTCGCCTTCCGGGTTAATCCGAAAAAGGTCAAACGCGTCAACGGGGAACGGCTCCAGGAGAATATTTTCAACGTTTACCGCTACCGCAACCTGAACAACCCGCATGTCTACTTCAATGACAATATCGTCAAACTGATCGGCAATTACCGCTCCGGCTTCTTCCAACTCGCCCTGGAAAAACTCTACGACAATGATCTGCCGGGAATGGTGGCGACCCTTGACTCTATGGCTGTGCGTTTGCCGGAGGATATCGTGCCCATCCAAAACGACGACGTCTCGCTGCAGCTGGGCATGCTCTATCATGAAGGCGGACGCTCCGAAGAATTAGCCCGCCGGCTGGAATACAGGGTCAACCGACCCAAAAACAGCCTGAAAGACATGCTGCGATTCGCCAGCATCTATTACCAGGAACTGAACGAAAAACAGACGGCGCTCGATATCCTGGAAAACCTCTACAAAGATAATCCCGGAAGCGGAGAGGTCATCGGCCTGCTGGTCCGGCTCTATGGTGAGATGAAAAACTATGACACCGCCCTGAACATTCTGGATGAATGGATCGCACTGCACCCGACCGATGTCAGCGCCACCCGGATGCGGGACGAGTTCCGCCGCGAAATTGTGCGTCTATCGCAACAGGACAAGCAAGCAGCCGAAACGGATTCGTCGGGATCTTAGCCGCGGATTCCGATCCGCATCGCGAATCGAACGTAAGCATGACACAGACTGCACCGGAAATCTCAGTCATTATCCCGCATTTTAACGGCGAGGCGATTCTACGGGATTGCCTTGTGTCGCTGTACCGGTCCACCCGGGTGACGATGGAAGTGATCCTGGTCGACAACGGTTCGACGGACACGAGCATCGCCATGGTCCGCCATGAATTTCCGCAGGTTCGGATCCTGTCACTCGCTCAGAATATCGGTTTCGCCGGGGGCTGCAACTACGGCATCCGCAACGCCTCGGGCCCGTTTGTCCTGATCCTTAACAACGACACCGTTCACGAGAAAGGATGGATCGAGTACCTGCTCGCGGCGATCAAAACCGACCCGTCCATCGCCGTGGTTCAGCCCAAACTGCACTCATTTCAGAATCCGGGGCACTTCGACTATTCCGGCGCCTGCGGCGGCGAGATGGATATCTTCGGATTTCCGTTCGCGCGGGGACGCGTTTTCGAGTACATCGAGGCGGATCAGCGCCAGTACGATGCGCAGCCGCCGGACATCTTCTGGGCTTCAGGGACCGCCTTTCTGGCCCGCCGCCAGCTATTGTTGGAGGCCGGCCTCTTCGACGAGCAGTATTTCGCCCACATGGAAGAGATCGACCTGGACTGGCGCCTGCAGCTTATGGGCTATCGCTGCGTCATTGAACCCCGGGCCCTCGTGCGGCATCGCTCCGGTTATACCCTCGCAGCCGAATCACCGTTCAAGAAATACCTCAATCACCGCAACAGCCTGTTCATGTTTCTATCCAATTATCGTGGATTGCTGACGCTGTATTTTCTGCCGATCCGGCTGATGCTGGAATATATGGCAATCTTCTTCTCACTGCTCCGCCGGGATTTCGGACGCGCCGCGGCCATCCTCAAAGCGCATTTGTGGATTCTGACTCATATCGGCAAAATCATGAGGAAGAGGCAACAGGTGGGCCGGATCAGGGTTCTGCGGGATCGCCAGGTAATGACCCGTATGTATCGCGGATCGGTGGCGCTGAGCGCTTTTTTATTGGGGAAACGGCAATACTCCGCTTACATCCGCTGATTATTCAGCGAGTATCTGCTCGTAGACTTTCTTATTATCCGGGTCAAGCTCGATCAATTTGCTGCACTGACTTTCATCACCGTAGGCTTTCAGGATCGCCATAAAGTCGCGGGCGTAGACATCCAGGAAAATGTGCGTATACCGTTCACGCGCATTTTCGAAGAACATATCTTCCAGGTGCCCCAGGGCCTTCGAAGCTACATCGCGGACCTCGCCGGTTTTATCCTGATTGATCAGGTCCACCATCAGCCAGTAGTAATATTTGACCATGCGATAATCGCGTATGCGTGTAATTTCGTCCAGGGCCTGCAAACGGTCCTTGAAACCCCAGGGTTTGTCGGACATCTGGGCGCGGTTGGCGATATCGCGGGCCCGTTCGTAAGCTGCGTTGCCCGCCAGCGGTTCGTAAGTATCCATTTCGCCGGCGATGAACATCCAGGCATAAAAATCGAGCGCGCTGGTGAGCGGATGCGGAAGTTCGATATGCTGCAAGGGATCGTTGGTTTTATACGTAAACTGGAAGTTTTTCTCGAAGAAGCGCTGATCGCCGGAGATCGTCGAGATGAAAAGTTGGGATGTAAAAGTCCGGTCGACGCCGGTCTTATTCACGCTCTGCGGAAAGATGCGGATACTGATCGGCAACTCGATACCGTAGCTGTTGTCAAACCAGGTATAACTTTCGAAATAGGTCGGCAGCATCTGCTCCAGGGTTTTCAGATCGTTGCGTTCCTGCTCCGGCATACGCTCAATTGATATCTCCGCCTGGCAATCCACAAACTGAGCCCGGACGAAGACGGAGAGGATCAGAATCACGAATAGTGTTCTCAAAATCTGCATCTTAAAATCCTTCCTCTGTGCTAATTCGAAAAGGCTTTCCAACCGGGGATGAGCCGGTCCGCTCAGGGCGCGCCACAGCGCACATTTACACAGGTTGAATACTTTCCGAACGCTCTTTTGTTCCCATGCAGAACCGGTACCTTTCTTATCTCCGGAAATCAAATATAATACATTCGGACCTAACTTGAAATGGTATTCCATTGCCGTACCGGCCTTCGGGAATTATCGAAAAAGCCTAACTTTTAATTGAAATTACCATATATTCTTTTTATGATTAGGGCATTGAAAAACGATATAAGGAACGGAGAATATATGCCAGTTTACAGACCATTCCCTCGGAATTATGCCCATTCGCCTGCGCTACGCCTTTTTATTTGCGGACTTCTTATGCTTTTACTGGGCGCTTCGCTCTTCGGGCAGAAACGCCTCACCAAGGAGGACCGGCCGGATTGGATCGACAATCCGCCCCACAACGTCTTCATCGGCGTTTCGAATCGCTATCCCGATGAAGCGGTCGCCCGCAGCGAAGCCGTTAACAATGCCAAGCGCCAGATTATCGAAGCCCTCGGTGTGCAGATCGAAAGCGAATTCGTCGAACAGTTGATCGAATCGAGCGGTGAAATCAGCAGTTCCGACGCCTTTACAGAATCCAAGCTCAAAGTCATCTCCAAGAGCATCATCGCCGTCAAGCCGGATAAGTTTTTTATCGAAGAATGGCGGGACACTTACGATGGCCGTAAAACCACGCTTTACGCCGCGTTCGTGGCGGTGCCGTTCTCCGAGATTGCTCACAAGGCCCTGATGAAAGATCTCATCGCGGAAACCTACACCATCGGCAAGAAAAACTACGATGACGCCCAGGCCCTGGCTCTGAAAGGCCTGGTTTTCATGTCACTCGATATGCTTAAAACCGCAGCAGAAAACGTCTCGCCGGTCTCCGACCTGGCCGGAATGTCGCCCCTGGACCTGGCCGATATCAATCTTCTTAAGGAAGATGTCAATGCCACGCTCCATCAAATCAGGAACGGCATCCGCGTCGAAGGCCGCGGCGGCGATCAAGCGGCCAAGCTCGGCGCATCTCTGAAAACACCCCTGCAGGTCAAGGTCTTCTGGCAAAGAGGCAAGGAACAGGTCGGCCTGCCGAATCTGAAAGTCGACTTTACGCTGAAAACCGGCAAATCTACGATCACGCCCTTCGCGCACACGGACAGGAACGGAATTGCCGCCTGCGAAGTGCGTGAAATCGCCTGCGCCGGTAAGGTTGAGGTCGAGGGCATCATCCATTTCCCCGAAGGTTACGATTTCCCTGACCAAAAGTACGCCTTTACGCTTTTCCCGGATAACCGTGTGATTGTAAAAATCGTCGAGGCCAACCTCGGCCAGCGCGTCGAAACATCCTATCTCGAAAATGCGCTTCTGCAGAAGCTGTCCACCAAGGGCTTCACCGCTGTCGCGAACGATGTGTTCAGTGTGCTCACTTCGGATGAACTGGAGAACAGCCGGCCGGAACAGATCGCCAGCCTCATCGCCGAAAGCGGCGCCGACCTGGTGCTGCTTGGTACGGTTACTTCGGGCCAGACCAACAAGATCACGGACGGTTTTTTCTTCGCACGCTGCCGGGGAACGCTACGCGTTATCAACATCCAGAAGAATGCCGTGGTAGGCAACTATATCCTGGAGGACAAGGACGCTGGCAATTCCGAAGAAAACGCCGGCTCCAAATCGATCACCAAGGTCAGCAATCTCCTGATCGACAAATTTATCAACGAGATCGGTTTGTAACCGCGAGGATCGATATTTACTCTACCAGATGTGCGCCTGCGCAAATTGCCGCACTTTCTCATAGGTCCTGGTGCCTCCGGTCACATCTCGACCTAAAACGTTATTTCATGACTTGAAACTGGGCAAATAATTCTTGCACAAATCGAGAGAATTACCTATTATTTCCAAGCGAATTATCCTTAAGCGTATGTTAAACAAATAGCTTCAAAAGTTAAATGTCACTCTGGAAAGGACTTTACTATGAAAAAACTCATGCTTCTCATGATGGTCTTTTTATTCTGTCTGGCGAGCCTTCAGGCCCAGATTGCTATCGGCGCCAAAGCCGGTTCTATCGGGCCCGGAATGGAATTGGGCTATGCCCTGGGCGAAAAATTTAATTTGAAAGTAGGCTACTTCGTGCTGCCTCTGAATTTCACCTCCGACGTGCGTTCGGAAGATAATGACCTCGACCTGGAAGTCGCAGCCGACCTGAAATTCGGTGCCCTGTCCGCGATTGCCGACTTCCATCCGACCGGCGGCGTCTTCCGGCTTTCGGGCGGTATTTACTACAACATGATCAAAATCAGCAGCACCGTCACGCCCACCAGCAACTACAACATGGACGGCAAAGAGTTCACGCCCGAAAAACTGGGCAACCTAGCCATCGAATACACCTATCCCAGCAAGATCAATCCCTACCTCGGGATCGGTTTCGGCAATCTCGCCGGCGGCTCCCCATTTAGTGTGCAATTCGATCTGGGCGCCCTGTATATCGGTTCACCTGAAGTCACTATGGATGGCGAAGGGATGATCGCACCGACCGTCAACTGGAGCGGCCGCATCAACGAGGCCATTGAAACCTTCAAATGGTATCCGGTGCTGTCGCTTGGTTTCGGATATCATTTTTAAACTGCCAATCATGGCGAACCCTAAAATGTTAATTTTATCAACTTAATCAAACGGAGTTTCATAATGAGAAAAAAATACACAACCATCCTTGGCAGCCTGCTCGTTCTGCTCCTGGGTATGACCTTCTACCTCAGTTGCGATTTCCAGAAGCTTACCGACCTGGCCGATGAATTCGACGTAATCATCGAACTCGAGCCGATCAATACACGCGTCCTGGTCAACCTGATCGATGTCAGCCAGGACGATTTCGTCAACAAACCGGTCGCCCTGACCTTCAAAGGCGATTATGCCGCCACGGTCGTCGACGTCTACAACGATCCGATCAGCGGCAAGACAGTCGAAAACGGCAGCTTCAGCTTCGGTATCGACAACCTGGTAGTGCCGACCCAGGAAGAGCCGGTAGCCTTGCGCATCGTCGCCAAAGCCGAGGGCTACAATGTCAACAGCAAAACGATCGAAATCAGCTCAACCGGCACGCACGCCATTACGATCTTGATGACTCCCAAATCACAGGTCGCTACGGGCGGCGTCACCGGGCAAAGCACGGACGGTCAGGCCCAGAACGGCACCGTGACCACCGCCGTGACCGCCCAGACCAGCACCAACCAGAACGACCAAACCTCCGCCAGTGTTTCGGTACCCGCCGGCACACAGGCCACCACCTCTACCGGCCAGCCCGCTCAGGGCCAGTTGACGACTACGGTTCAGTACTACAGCAGTTCCGATAGCACCGTGGACACAGGAGCCATGGCAGGAGGTGGATCTGGCGGCGGTATCGTCGTCGGCGGCGTTACCACAGATGATGTCATGACAACCATGGGCTGGACGGAAGTGACCATCACCGATGGCAACGGCAACGAGATTACCGAATTCAGTACGCCGATCGAGATCAGCATCGAACTGCCGCCCAACACGCTGAATCCCAGCACCGGCGCCATGATTCAGAACGGTGATGTGATCAGCGCCTACAGCTTTGACGAAGAAGAGGGCAACTGGGTCTACGAAGGCCCCGCAACTGTCAGCGGGCCGCTGGCCAACGGCAATTTCAAGGCCAGCTATTTCACTACCCACTTGTCGGTGTGGAACTTTGGATTTACATATGGAAACTGTACGGCAAATAGTAAAACGCCGCCTATGATCTATCTGGTGAATAACGAACAGGGCGGTACTCTCACCCTTGCTATAACCAGTCCCTCTATATTTGCAATGAGCGTTTCAAAAGATTTCAAAGCCGATGAAAATGAAATTAAAATTATCGGAGTTCCGGACTTACCTGCTAGTTTCTCTTTCTCAGCGACTCTGTCTGCCACGCACAATGGGGAAACCAAATCGACTCCGATTACATCATCCCCATGCGGGCAAAATTATAATTTCACCTTCACACCTCCACCGAACCCTTCCGTCGACGTAACATTCAAACTGGTCATCGGCGAAGGTACGAGCGCTACCACCAAGACAAAAGGCTGCCGCATCCTGAATGTTACTGCAATACCGACCGGTTTGGCGCTTTCCTATAAGAAAGATGGGAGCGGTAGTAATTGGCAAGTCTTAAGCAATCCTGCTTATACGCTTTACAAGGATGCACAGGATCGCATAGGGAATCACTTTGAAACCGGTAAGTTCTACGCCGGAACAGTAGTAATTCCGAGTCTGCAAAGAGGCGCAAAGTATCATTTCAAAGCCACCCTGGAGGATAAAGTAGAAAATCAGCAGATAAACGTGCCTGATGTGGCGAATCCGTCGGTCAATGTCGACATCATCAATACCGTCAAGGACAACTGTGGCGGCGGTAATTGATAATCCGATAGATCAAAATTCACATTCCCAAAAAGCCCCGGCAACGGGGCTTTTTGCTTTTCGCGTTTGTCTCCCCAGCCAGTCATTTCGAACGGTCTGCGCCAGCAGGACGGAGAAATCGCGTCAGCCGGAGCGAGTCCATCCGGAAATCATCGACTAGCCGACCCGATTCTTCGGTCGCTTCGCTCGCTCAGAATGACGAACTCGGACTATGATATTACTTTGGGGATAAAACCAACAGCATAACGCCGGGCCCTGAATCCCGCAGGGATGAAATGTCTATAGTCAATCCCCAGGAAAACAATAGCCCAGCCCCAACGGGGCGGCATGTGGAAATTCTTTTACCTCGTTCCCGGGTTGCACTCGGGAACGTCATCGGTCACCGCTACGGAGTACAACCCCGTAACGAGATTAACAAACAAGGGTGTTGGTCCTACGTCTTCTCCGGAATCCACACCTCGCATTGGCAAAGCTGCTTGAACCGTTCCGCATCCGCGCGCGAACCGGCGACGCTGCCCCAATGCATCGGGATCGCGATTTTGGGCTGGATATCCGCCACCGCCCGGGCCGCCTCCTCCGCGGTCATCGTATAGGTCCCGCTGACCGGCAGCATGACGACATCCGCCCTTATGGCCTTCATTTCCGGGATATAATCCGTGTCGCCGCTGTGATAAAACGATTCGCCGCCCATCGTAACGATGTAACCCAGGTAGTATTTCGATTTCGGGTGAAACGGCTTCCCGATATTGTAAGCCGGAACGGCCTGAATCTGTACTCCGCTGATTTCGATCGCATCGCCAGGATAAAGCGAACGAACATCTCCAAGCAGAGTCGAATTGATTTCTTCCGGAACGACAATCGTCGTCTCCTTGGAGCGGATCAAACCGATATCCCGCAGGGAAAGATGATCGTAATGATCGTGGCTGATTAAAATGATATCCGCCTTCTGCGTATCGGCAATCTGGTACGGATCGAAATAGATGGTTTTTTCTCCGGTAATTTTAAAGCCGGAATGACCGAGCCAGTGGATCTTCGCCTGCATCTGTACCCTCCTTTAGGTCTTTTACCTTTTCAATTTTGGGAACGATTCTTACGCCGGAACACCGGGATTTTCATGAGCAATACCGGGCCGATGAACAGGTCACCCAGCAGCGCCGTCAGGATCGCAATACTGGAAAGAATGCCGAAGTCCATCAGAATGCGGGTCCTGGAAAACAGGAAAATCAGGAAGCCCAGGACAAGTGCGGCGGACGTGAAGATCAAGGCCCTCCCCACATTCTCCAGGGCGCGCTGCATGGCCAGATCGCAATCGCCGACCTCCGCATATTGTTCCTTGAAATGGGAAAAGTAATGGATCGTGTCATCCACCACCATCCCGATGGCGATCGACGCGATAATGGCCGTCGCCATATTCAGATCAAATCCGCAATAGCCCATGAAACCGAAAACGAAAACGATCGGGAAAATGTTGGGGATAATACTGAGCAACCCGGCTTTTAATCCGAAAACGACCAGCATAATGATCAAAATGACGAAGAACGCCAGGCCGAAACTCTCGATCTGGGTCGAAATAATGTTATCGGTCACCTTATTGATGAGGTCATCCAATCCCGTAATCTCCACCTTTAGATCGGAAAGATTCTGGTCGATATAGCTTTGGATACCGGCAATCAGCTGGCGCCGCTCGTCACCGTTCATCTGGCGGGTGATGATCGATATGCGCGCGATGTCGTAGTTTAGGCTGACATAATCCTCGATCTCCTCGCCGCCGGCAATTTCGTATAGAAACAGGCTCTGCGCCACGGCTTCCCGGCTGTCCGGAATCCGGTAGTAGGCTTCCTCATCGTTATTCAGCGCCCGGTAAATTAATTTGATATAATCGGTAATCGCGTACGCCTTGGCAACCTTCGGGTCGGCCAAAACGGTCTCCTGCAGGTGTTCGATCTTATGCAGGTAATCGGGGTTCTTGAAATCATCCGCCTCACCGTACAGAACCAGCTCGGTACTGGAAACCCCCACCAGGTTCTGGTCAATAAAATCCGTAGCGATGCGCAGGCGCGTGCTCTTCTTCAAATATTCCAGCATGGAACCTTCCACCCTTATGCGGGGAATCCCGAAAGCCATGAATACGACAATCACGAGCCCGGCAAGTAAAATTGAGCGCGGGTGCCGGCGGTTGAAATTGGCGATTGACCTCAGCATCGGCCGGGTAGACGCGGATGACTTTGGCCTGGTGGCGCTTCGGATTCCGAACTGCATGATCCCGCTCGGGACAATGATGATCGAAAGCAGAAAGGTGCTCATAATTCCAAAGGCCGCGAAGAACCCCAGGTTGCGAATTCCGGGAATGGAACTTACGACCAGCGATCCGAAGCCGATCGCGGTGGTCAACGACGTAAACAGGCAGGCCTTGCCGGCCAGGCCATAGCTTTTCAGGATAGACTTGCGCGCATCCCCGGTCTTTGCGAATTCGAGCCGGTAATGACTGATCAGGTGAATGGCGTTCGCAATCCCGATGATCGTGATCAGTGCAAAGAGCGTCGTGGAAACCGGGGTAATCGGCGAATTGAACGCGCCCTTGAGTCCCAGCGTCCAGACCATGGCGATTATGACGGTCAGAAGCGAGATGGCCACCGCTACCAGGCTTCGAAACAGCACGAAGATAATCACAGCCGTGAGCAAGAGCGATAGCGGGAAAAACCGTTCCATGTCGAGTGACATCATGATTTCGATTTCACCGTCTTTGATGAGGTCACCGCTGAGATAGAAAGTCCGGCCGGTTTTCCGGGATTCCGTCTCCAGAATCTGACGGATATCGTGATTCAGCGCTTCTGTGACAACCCCCAGCGGACTCTTCGTCTTACCCGTATTTCCAATGGATAGAAGAATCGCCGCGGTCCTGCCGTCCGCTGAAATCAGGCCCCCTTCATAGAACGGATTCATAGCTATCCGCTCCCGGATGTTCTGCACGACTTCATCCGTGAGTTCGGTATCGGGCACGAGCGCTATGACCTCCAGCCCCTCCTCGGTCCCGACGATGTCATCGATATTCGCCAGGCTCAGGGCTTCCGTAACATAGGGAACTTCAGCCAGGATGTCCGTTAAATGTCCCAGGTACTCCATCTCCGGGGCCGTAAAAATACTATCGGTTTTATAAGCCACGACGACGAAATTCGTTGACGAAAAATTATTCTTGAATTCATGGTAGACGGCCAGGGTTTGGTCGTTCTGCGAAAACCAGGTCGTTTCATCGTCCTCGATCTTAAGTTCCTTCATCTGAAAAAAGGCCAGCACGGTCAGCCCCAAAATCAATATCATCAGGAGCAGCCTGTGGGATAAAATGAATTCACCGATTCTGTTCATAGTTGCGTCTCTGTTTGCATATTAATTTAGATAACTGATAGCAATTCCCCTTAACTCCGGTTTTAGAGAAATCGGGCGTTTCTCCCATAAAACCTGTCTGCATTCCGGCTATTTGTAATCGGCCAGCTCCGGGGCCTGAAAGATCGAATCGGGAATGTCCAGGTTCGTCTCTATTTTGTGAATCTCGATGATCTGCTGCTGATCGTACGCGGGGTATTCGATGACCCAGTGAAAAGACCGGATAATCCCGTCATACTCCCGAAAATCCGCAAAGAGTATATTGATCTCTTCATCCTGCTTGCGTACCTGCTTCACCAGATAATCATTATCGACACTGAAATATTGGTAGGTGGTATCGCTGTTTTGCGTGTTTAATATCCGGATCACCCGGCACAGATCGCTGCCCAGCGAGTCCGTCCCTGCGTAACTCAGCCGGAAATTCTTCGATCTTCGATTGGCGTGATCGCAGGTGTTAAGCAGCTGATCGATTCGCTTGCGTCCCAACGTCAGGCTGTCATCGGCGATATGAATGCGGCCGCTCCAATCCTCGTTCCAGTTCATCACGGCATTTTGGGCTTCGATATTGCTGACCTCTCCAAAATCCACCTCCGAGCGGCTGAGGCAGGGTAATTTCTCCCAGATCTTGATCGTCCCCTCATATCCCGGATTCACAATCGTGATTGTGCCTTCATAATAGCGGGTCTTCTCGGCTTTGACTCTGCGGATTCCGCCGATCGCATTATAGTACTTTTGCAGAATCAGATACGGATCGTTCCAACCAGCGGGCGAACAGCCGGGGAGTCCCGGAACAGACAGAAGAACCAACACCCACAACTTTGCATACCGCTTCATATAATCCGATCCCATCGTTTTCTGTTTGCTAAAGTTAATAATTTATTTTGAAAAGGCTGCAAGAGAATTCATAACCGACGTCCCAAATTCCCGGTATTTCAGATGTTTGATTGGCGGGATTCTTAGAAACGACGGATTGATGTCTCAGTCAGTGGTGGGAATTATTTCTTTATAAACGGAATAAGAGTCGGATAAAATCCGGGAAAATCTTACGCGCTGCACTTCGGCAGGTTGCTGCGCTTTTCATAAAATGTGAACGTCAGCGGGAAAGACCGGTCGCCTTCGGGCGGCAGCGTCTCGCGGTTACAGATGCGCCAGATCGTGGGATCGAGATCGGGAAAATAGGCGTTACCCTCAAATTCCTGCTCAACTTCGGTCATGTAAATCTGATCGGCCAGCAGCAGGGTCTGCGCATAGATACTCGCCCCGCCCGCAATAAACAGTTCAGTTTCGCCCTGCTGCCTGGCATGGGCGATGCCCGCTTCGATCGTATTTACAACGATACAATCATCGGCCTGGAAAGATCGATCTTTGGTCGCAATGATGACTTTTCTATCGGGCAGTTTCTTGCCGATCGATTCGTAGGTCTTACGACCCATCAGGACGAAATGCCCGGCGGTTTTGGCTTTAAAATACCGCATGTCCTCGGGCAAATGCCAAGGCAGCCGGTCGCTTTTTCCGATAATGTTGTTTTTCGCTCGGGCAGTGATGATGGCTATTTTCATACCAATGGTCCCCTTCTTTGGCCTTTAGAGGGCCGGGTAACGGGTAAGTTACGCCAAATCACTAGGAATCGCAGAATATTCGATGGAAAGGCAGCCGCCCCGGCTATAAAAAGGCAAAGGTAGATTCCCCTCCGCCGTTAATCTACCTTGCCAGTCTGATACCCGTCCTGTTCAGGGGCTGTCCCCCATCGGCATCCCCGTATGCTATGGCAACAAAGCCCGTACCAGAACAGTAAGTCGCACAATATCAACAGCTTATTTTCAAGATTGGAATTCAAGGCGTGTAAAATTTCAACGATATCGTGAAAAAAGGAAACAGTATGGACCTCGGCTAATCCTCCCGGAGGTTGAATACATCTGTTGTAATTTTCAGTTATTAACACTATATTTTTCCGGAGAGAAAACATGTCAACACGATCCTTTACCAAAGACATCAAAGTGAAGTCAGAAGCCAGCGTCAAGCGCCTCGGGAAAGTACTGGGCTCCGACCCAAAACCTGTGACTGGAAATATCAGTTCACGGAATATTGACCGGAACCTGAAAGAAGGGGCCAAACTATTCGAAAAGTACTGCTCTCACTCGAAGACCTCATAGGTCAGCAAGATAAATCACAGATTCAGATCTTTTTAAATTCCTTTTTATGTTCCCTTGAATCGGAAGTTGAGACTTTTCTACATAATAATGCTATCGATTTTCAAGAACATAATATATGTCGAAGCTACATAATCGCAGGAGTTGAAGAAAATGACAAAAATGAAATTCATCTGCTGGGATATTTCTCCATTGCTTTGAAAGGTCTATCTCTGGATGAATCGGTCTCTATAACAAAGGTCAAGCAACTACAAGGTTTTGGAAAAACAGACCGGGTGATTCCAGTGGTCCTGATCGGACAACTTGGAAAAAATGATCCCTTTCGTCAGGAACTTACCGGTCAATATATTCTCGAACAGATATTTAAGGTTATCTCACGTGTTCAATATTTTACTGGCGGGCGACTGGCCTTGGTGGAATGCCGGAATGTGCAGAAACTTCGCCAGTATTACGAAGCAAACGATTTTTCGCTATTGCAAATTCAGAACGGCTACTTGCAGATGATAAAACGGATTTGATTGAATCTCCTCGACGCAAGCATCGAGGTATCTTATCGGTAATAGTCTCAAATGAGACACCAGGGTTTCTCAAACTCTTCCTTTTGTAAGGTAACCCCGAGGCAAGCCAAGGGGAATTCTTTGATTAATACCTCCGGAGGTTTCCCGCCACTCCGGGACAGGCATCACTCCGGGAGGCTTGAATTTTTCACCTGCTCATCTTCCACAACCTCTTCGCGACCGCGGCGGTATACATCGTCAGGATTTGGCTGGCGGTCTCCGGATTCCGGTTTTCTATTTTCAGCACTTTCCGCTCCACTCTCGGCTGGGCTCGTAATAAGCGTTTCTGCAGCCGCGCCGCCCTCTGCGCGGCTTTGGGGTACTTCATCATCCAGGCGGAATCGATGTTGCGGCAATAATCCGCAAATACCCAGTAGGCCGGTTCCGGTTTAGGGACATAGATATCTTCCGGCAAATTATAATGCTGTTCGAGCGCGGATTGGAAATCCGTATAAGCAAACCCCGCCGGCATGGCCGTGCTTCCGCAATAGATCGGAATGAACGGCTGCACGCAGGGCCGGCGCGGCGCCAGCCACATCACGGAGCCGATCTCCGTAGGCATTCCGCTGCGCAGTTCCGCCACGAAGCCGTATTGATTAACCGAAGCGCAGATCGTGTGAATTACGTTGTCATGCGGATTTCCCGCGCACTCGAAGCGGCTGCCTTCATAATGATCGCGCAGAGTTTTCATCAGGTCGGTTTTGCTCACCTTTCTGCGGGGCTTCACGGCAAAGGGGAAATCATCTTCGAGCGAATATGGCGTCCCGGCAAGCAGATTCAGGCCGCGCCATTTGCGGGCGATATTGCCCATATCTTCCAGCGCCGCCGGCGCTCCATATACTTCGCGAAAACAGAACTCGCCGTCCTGCAGCGCATCGTACCAGCCCCGCTCCACGGCGTAATCGACGATGTCCGCCGAACCCAGGAAATTCAGCGTATCCGTAAGATCGATGGAGGTAATGGTATAATAATTCGGGATGATCGCCATGGCCTCATCGGGGACGCGCTGCGCTATCCAATGGCGGCCCTGAACGGCCGACAGCATCCAGGCTTCGTTCGGATCGGCAATCGAATAGGTCCGGCCCGACGAGGCATAGCCAAACGCCTCAATCAGTGCAGCGCCGATATGCACCGCTTCCCGGGCGGATGTCGCCCGTTCGGCCATGGCCCGGCGCAGCCAGTAACAGATTCCGCCGTCAGTCAGATCAGCGCGGTCTTCGCGCGAGGGGCAGGCATTCGAGGCAATCGTCACGCCCCACTCGTTCATATAGCTGTCGCCAAAGTCCATCCCGGGCAATTCGAACCAGAGATAGGCCCAGGTCGTGTCGACCTGCACCAGTTGACCGCCGTTTTTCAGGGTGATCATCTCCTGCGGGTCGTGCTGCCGGCGCGGAACCTTGTACCAGTTTACCAGTTGATCGCCCCAATCGTCCTCATTGTGCGCAAAGAGAACAGCGCCGTTCTCGGAGGCGTCTTTCCCGACCAGGATGGAATAGCAATTATGCTCAGGCTCTCCGCCATGAGTCGGCACGGCCGTTACCCAGCCAACGATCAAAATCATGATCACAAGGAATAAATGCCTTTTAGGTCTCATACGATCACTCAATTTTATTTACGGTTTTAAAGTCACTCTTCAATAATGAAAAAATGATTGTATCGAGAAACCGGCCATCAAAATAGAAATTCTCCCGGAAATGGGCTTCCTGCCGAAAGTGCATCTTTTCCAGTAATTGCCTGGATTTTACGTTTCTCGGATTGATCGCGGCCTCGATACTGTGCAGCCCCATCTCCGAAAATCCAAACGCGATTACTTGGCGTACGGCTTCCTGCATCAGGCCTTTGCCCCAGAATTCCGGCTGCAGGGCGTAGGCAATCTCGGCCCGGAAATGATCCGGCATGAGCCGCCAGAATCCGGCGTACCCGACCTGCCGCTCTGTCCCTTTCAACGCCAGCGCCCAGACAATTCCCTGCTTTTTACGGAAACGTGAACGATAGATCCGAATCCACTCGCGCGTCTCCTTGAGAGCGGCAAACGGTTCCGTATCCATGTAGCGCATCACCTCCGGATCGGATCGAAGCGCAAAAAGATCGACGGCATCCTTCGCGCGCATAGCCCTGAGCAACAGCCTGTCCGTCGTGAGTTGCGGCAATCGCCGGGGTAGATTAATATTCATTTTCACCGTATCCCCATTGGAGAAACATTGGGTTCAGCAATTCTAAAACCCCTGTACGGATGCAACTATTGCAAAATCATCGATGAAATCGGATCCCAGATCGGCAATTCCATCGGCGTGGTTTCCAGGAGCTTCAATACATTTTCGGGCAAATAGGATTTATTGATGATCACGACAAATACATACTCGTCGAACCAGCCGTCGTACATCGTCCAGTAGCCTTTCGCACCGAGATCGGTTCCCCAGGAATTCTCGATCAGCCATTTTTCCGGTCGATCGTTCTGAATATCAACCCCGATAAAAGTCATGGCATGGCCCGGCGTTGATCCACGATATTGGAAACGTTCTTTCCTCGGCAGGGTCAGATCGACATCAAAAAGCGACTTGAAATCAAAAATACCTGGCTGCATAATCCCTTTCTTGTTCTCCATATCATGCTGCGTATCGGCCGCAAACCAGACCGGAATTGTGTCCAGTACCGTCGCCAGCGTGAAGGCCTTCATTTGCTGCATGGACAGGTTCAGGAATCGCATATCGGGAATATCGGAGAAATTACGGCAATATTTGATCGTGTAGAATTTGTCGATTGGGTGAGACGGGTGATTCGCAATCGTCACAAAATCTCCTAAAGAGAAATCGTAGGCTTCCTGATAAAACGACAGCGGCGTAAACGATTTTTCGACCAGTTTGCCGTCTTTATCTTCGTAACGCCAGGTAAATTCCGCGGGCGGCGTGCCGAGGTGAATCACGAGTAAACGATAAACATTCAGGAGCATTTCATTTTTCTCTTTGCGCAGGCGATCGACCTTTTTGCCGTCCGCCGCCAATCGGCGCAGTTCCACGGCATCTTTGCGGAGCAGGTTATCGATCATATCATCCATGCCCTTCGATTTTTCGCTGCTGATCGTTTCAGGCATGATCTCCCTGGGAACGATACCGTATTTCTCAATTAGCGCCACCGCGAAGTTCCACCAGCCGCCGTCCGCCACCGGCGATTCCAGCAACTCCTGGATATTCCGATCGTCGATCGGCCTACCGGCGGTTTCCATCATCGCCTCCAGGAACATGTTGGCTTTCTCTAATTTGTCCCAGAGGAAAAGATAGTTCTGTGAAAACTCGATATCCTTGACATTGAATTTCTTCACTGCAGAGGGTCGTATCGTATTCAGCGCTGCGAATAACCAGCAGCGCCCGGTGCTCTTCTGATCGGTAATATGGGGCGTCTCTATTTTGAAGCCGAAGTGATCGTCGTGCCGGTTGGACATCTCACGATTGACAATCAATCCCCGGAGATCGTTGGCCGTCACCGCATTCTGAACGGCGTGCAGGCGCGCATCGACGGTCACCGACTTTTGAATATCCCGGAGGAGTTCCGGTGTTAATGATCCCTCGTTCGCCCGGGAAAACCGGCCGAAAGTGAACAGCATCGTCAGACTCATAAGCAAAACATGCAATCGTTTTTGGTTCATTGCCTACCTCTATATTTTACAGTTTGACCAAAATTCTTCATTGAATCCACGGATATCGGGCCTCACGGTTTCACCTGCGCGGTAGGCCCTGTATGCCGCTTCCGAAGAAGAGTTTGAGCGCAACCGCCATGCGCCGGCCCCAATCCGCTTCCCCATGCTCTCCCGCCCGATCGATAAACCAGAAATAATCCGCGTAGCGCTGCATGGACTGCCGTTCAAGCGCCGCAATCATTCTCACGACACCTGGCTGCAGTTGATTCTCCAGGCCGATGCCGCCGTTATCGATGTACATGGTGATATCCTTTTTCGGCCCGTAATAGGCCTCGACATCGGTGACACAATCAATCGCATCAATATAAAAAGCCGGCGAAATACAGATAGCCTTCGAAAAAACCGCCGGATTTTCCCACAGCAATAAGAAGGCTGCCGTTGCACCGGCTGACGAACCGCCGATGGCGGTATATTCCGGGCCTTTTTTCGTACGATAGCTATGATCGATGAATGGCTTGACAACGCCGACAATGAATTTGCGATAGGCTTTACCGCGGGCCGTATTCGTATATTCGCGGGTCCGATCCCAAGTATTGTAAATTCCGACGACAATCATGGGTTCGATCTCACCGGCACGAATCAAGCGGTCGGCGGTTTCGTCGATTTGCCAGTCTGTGCCGAAAGTGGCTGTGGCCGGATCGAACAGATTCTGCCCGTCCTGCATGTACAGAACCGGGAACCGCTTCAGGCGTTTTTTCTCGTAATCCGGCGGGAGCCAGACGATTAGGTCATGCGGCAGGATGGCTTCGCCGTTTATTTGCCGGTGATACCTGACCTCCCCGGTGACCTGGGCGGCGTAGCTGGCAGCCGCGCCGTCCTTCCATTTCGAAATCGAAAAGAACAGCGTCGTATCCGAAAGAGCGGCGTATTCAAAATTGGGATAGGGTTGATTCTCTTCATCCAGGGCTTCCCGATCCCAGCTGCCGAGCGTGAACTTGAACTGCAGCGCCGTTCCCCGCTGCACGGCAATGGACGCTTCCCGGTCTCCATTTTCACCCGGGTGCATACGGATTTCCCCGGGATGCCAGTTCGCCAGCGCCTCATGGTTCCCGGTGATATACACCTCGCAATTATCCGGAACCGTCGGCGAAACGACGATAAAATGAATCCGGACATCATCCTGAGCAAACAGCAATTCAAAGCTGCTTACCAGAAAGATCCACATTATTATCGGATACAGGCCGGATTTCATTTTCTCTAGAAAAATTAACCCGTTCACTTCGTAAAACCAATAAATACGAACGGGGAGATTGGAGTCTCCCCGTTTCATCCACAAGACAGGTAGCCTGATGCGAGCCCAGAGATTTATAGCATAAACAGCATTTCCGAATATTTGGGAACCGGCCAGAGATCGTCGGATACCAGAGTCTCCAGTTTGTCGATGGATTTACGGCTCTCTTCGAGGAGATCGACAACCTGATCGGAGAAGAATTTGGCTTTATGCGTCAGGTTCTGAATCGACAGGCCTTCACTGACCGTGGTTTTCAATTTCTTGTTGGATCTGTTCAGGTCGTTAATCAATTTCGATATCTCTTTCAGTAACTCCACTTCGGTTGCCATGCTGTCATCGCCGATGATGGACTTCATATCCACCAGCCCCCGGGACAGTTCAAGCAGCTGCCGCTGGTAAGCGAAGGCGGCCGGCAGAATCTGGGTCAGGATGGCATCGGATAGCGTTTCGGCTTCGATTTCCAGGGTGAGTACATACTGTTCCAGTTTGGTATAATAATGGGAACTCAGTTCGTCTTCCGAAAAAATAGCCTGGTCGATCAGCATTTTCTTGTTCTTGGAAGCCACAAGTGCATCCAGCGCATAGCCCGAACGTTTGATGTTCGGAAGACCGCGCCGTTCCGCCTCTTCCGCCCATTCATCACTGTAATTGTTGCCCTCGAAACGAATCGGTTCCGTCTCAATGATGTATTTCTTCAAGACCTTTAAGGTCGCCAGTTTCAGATCGCTGTTGGTCTTCAATTCTTTCTCGATATCGTTCACAATCAGATTGAGCGATTCCGAGACGGCGCCGTTCAGGACCGTATTGGAAAGCGAAACCGAGGCGGAGGAGCCGATCGCGCGAAATTCGAACTTCGAGCCGGTAAAGGCAAACGGCGACGTGCGATTCCGGTCGGTATTATCCCTGAAAATCGAAGGGATATTGATAAGGCCGAGATCGATGACGAAATTCTCAGCGGCTTTGATACTCTTCCCGGCTTTGATATCATTCAGAATGCTGCTTAAGTGTTCGCCCAGAAAGACCGACATGATCGCCGGCGGGGCTTCATTGGCGCCTAGGCGATGATCGTTATTGGCCGATGCCACCGTGGCCCGCAGCAGATCACCATAGGTATAGACGGCTTTCAAACTTGCCACGAGAAAAACCAGGAATTGCAGGTTCTCCTCGGGAGTTTTGCCGGGATCCAGGAGGTTGTTCCTCTCGGAATCTTCAAGAGACCAGTTGTTGTGTTTGCCGCTGCCGTTGATTCCGGCAAACGGCTTCTCGTGCAGCAGCAAAGAAAGACCGTTGCGGTTGGCGACTTTACGCAAAATTTCCATCATAAGTTGATTCCGGTCGGCGCCCACGTTTGCTTCGGCATAGATCGGGGCAACTTCATACTGATTCGGGGCAACTTCGTTATGGCGTGTTTTGGCCGGAATGCCGAGTTTGTACATTTCCGTTTCCGAATCCTGCATGAATGATAGAACCCGTTCTTTAATCGCTCCGAAATAATGATCTTCCAGCTGCTGCCCCTTGGGCGGTTTGGCGCCGAAGAGGGTTCGACCGGTAATCTGTAAATCCGGACGCAGGGCAAAAAACGAGCGATCGATAAGAAAATATTCTTGCTCTGTTCCAATCGTGGTGATAACCCTGGTCGCGGTCGAATTACCAAACAGGCGAAGCACCCGCAAACCGGATTTTTTGATGGCTTCCATGGATCGCAACAAGGGCGTTTTTTTGTCCAGGGCTTCGCCATTGTAGCTGATGAAAACGGACGGGATACACAGGATGCCGCCTTTGGGACCATCCATGATGAAGGCCGGGCTGGAGGGATCCCACATCGTATAGCCGCGGGCTTCAAAGGTCGAGCGACGACCGCCGCTGGGAAATGAAGAGGCATCGGGTTCGCCCTGAACCAGTTGGTGGGCTCCGAATCGCTCCACGGCAATACTGCCTTCATCGAACTCCAGGAAAGCATCATGCTTCTCCGCGGTGAGACCGGTCAACGGCTGAAACCAATGCGTAAAATGAGTGACGCCTCTCTCAATGGCCCATTCCTTCATGGCATGCGCAACGGAACCGGCGATACTCAAATCAAGTTTTGTGCCCTTGCGGATCGTATCACAAAGTTTACGGTACACATCCTTGGGCAATTTTTCACGCATTACTTTATCATTAAAGCAATTCATGCCAAAGTAGCTTGCGGAGGCACCGTTGGACTCGCCTTTTTTAAAACTTCCATTTTGAGCTATTTTCAGAAGCGTCATTTTTCTGGTATTCATCATGTTTTCGGCGGACATAAACTCCTCTTGCTTTCGTTTATTTTTCTGCTTGTGGTGATCGTATTATCAAAAGTACAAATAATTCTTACAGAGGGACAAAAATCGGGCCAACAACGAAACTCCTCTGGAAATGTTCACCGATAAAAACTATCTGATTGTAAATACGGGATTTATCTATCGGACACGACCCAATGCTGCTATAAAAAACATGATGATTGCAAATACATTATCGTAGGGTTACTGTTTTTATCCGACATATTTGTCGTATATTCGTGTTTTTGCTATAAAAGCGATGCTATGCCAAGCTTACCCTATCCGCAGATCGGCGCAAATCATCCATAGCCGCCGTTAACTTCCCCCAAAAACCGCCCCAAAAGCACCGATCGCCATGGCCATCAGAATCAAACCGATCTATCTGAAAAACTTATTGGATTTGCGCCGTAAATATCTTACAATATTGTCGTGTTCGTTGGTTAATGATACAAATTCGTTGTAATTCGAATCCGATATGACGATAGAAAGAGGGCGATTCAATGGAAGCACCTGTAAAACCAAGCTCACGCGCCAACCCGGCCGTCAACATTTTAAAAAAATTGTCCATTCTGATGGAGATCAACCGCGCTCTGAGCCGCAACCTGAATCTACAGGAAGCGCTGCAGGCGACCCTGAAAATTCTGGAGAACTCCTATAATGTTCACTGCGGGGTGATCTTCCTGCTCGATGAATCCGGCAAAACACTGCACCTGGCCTCTTCCATTAATTTCTCCGGCTCGAATCCGGAAAAGTCGATCCGCCCGGGCGAGGGACTCGTCGGGCAAATCGTCGAAACCGGTAAGCCGGTAATCATCACACGCCTCAGCAAGGAATCCCAGTACGCGGACGAACTCTGCGAATATGCTCTGCAAAACGGCAAAGAGCACAGTTATCTCGGCATACCGATTATTCTCGACTATAAGGCTCTCGGGGCATTGATTGTCATCCTGCCCTACAACTCGAAACGCGATTATGAAACCGCCCTGACCTTTCTCTCCCTGGTTTCATCGGCCCTCCTGCAGCCTATCCGGGTCCAAAATGTAATGTCCACCGAACGCAAGCGCCTGATGGATGAGAACGTCTCACTACGCTATAAACTCCAAGAGGAGTTCAGCTATCGCAACATCATCGGGACGAGCCACGAAATACGCGATGTCTTTGAGCAGATCGCTCAGGTGGCCGTCACCAAAACTACGGTTTTAATCCGCGGGGAATCCGGAACTGGAAAAGAGCTGGTCGCCAAGGCCATTCACTACAATTCGCAGCGCAGCGAAAAGCCCTATATTCGGGTGAATTGCGCCGCGATTCCCGAAAACCTGATCGAATCCGAATTTTTCGGTTTTGAAAAAGGCGCCTTCACAGGGGCAAACGCCGCCAAAAAGGGGCGGTTCGAACTGGCGCATACGGGCACTATTTTTCTGGATGAAGTGGGCGATCTGTCGCCCATGACGCAGGTCAAATTACTTCGTGTTCTGCAGGAGCAGGAGTTTGAGCGGATCGGCGGGACGGAGACCATTAAGGTCGATGTACGCATCATCGCCGCCACGAACCAGAACCTGGAAGAGTTAATGGAGAAAAACAAGTTCCGGGAAGATCTGTATTACCGGTTAAACGTATTTTCCATTTTCCTGCCGCCGCTCCGGGAACGGAGAACCGACATTTTGCTCTTGGCGGATCACTTCATGCTGAAATACGGCCGCAAACACCGCAAAGCCGTCAAGCGCATTTCCACACCGGCCATCGATATGCTTATGCGTTACCACTGGCCGGGAAATGTACGCGAACTGGAAAATTGTATCGAACGATCCATCCTGGTCTGTGAGGAACAGGTGCTTCACAGCTATCACCTGCCGCCGACGCTGCAGACCGCCGAGAGCAGCAACACGACCCCCCGCCACACTCTCGATGAGGCGGTCACGGCGTATGAGAAGGAGCTGATTCAGGACGCTTTAAAATCCACGAACGGAAACAAAGCCCGGGCGGCCCGGCTTTTGACCACATCGGAACGCATCATCGGCTATAAGATTGAAAAGTACGGAATAGATCCCAGGCGATTCAGACCCTAATCAAACAGGGCTGAGGCAACCGGCAATACGGTTCAGAAAATTTTCGTATAGAAGTGACAGTACGGCCGCTTGCCGTTATTGTCGTAGTAATCCTGGTGGTAATCCTCCGCCTTCCAGAATTCCGTAGCCGGCTTGAGTTCGGTAGCGACATCATTGCCTTTGTCGTCGAGAATCTGAATTAATTTCTCCGCAATTTCCCGCTGATTTTCATTCAGGTAAAAAATGGTCGAGAGATATTGCTCGCCGATATCGGGTCCCTGTCCGTTAGCTTGCGAAAAATCATGGGTCTCGAAGAACAATTTCGCCAGCTCTCCGTAAGTGGTTTGCGCGGGATCATACAGGACTTCCACGGCTTCCCGGTGTCCCGTCGTACCGCTGCAGACCTCCTTGTAGGTCGGGTGATCCTTATGCCCGCCGGTGTAGCCGACTGTGGCGGAGATGACCCCGGGCGCCTTCTGAAAATAGTACTCGGTGCCCCAGAAACAACCGGATGCAAAAATCGCCTTCCCAAACTCGGGTTCGGTTTTCACCGCCGGTATAAAATTCATGGAAATGGAATTGACGCAATGGCGAACATTCTTGTCCGTAAATCTTTCGCCGGTGAACACATGCCCGAGATGCGCACCGCAGTTGGCGCAGAGGATTTCGGTTCGGATGCCATCGGAGTCCAGCTGGCGCCGGATCGCCCCCGGTATTTCATCGTCGAAACTCGGCCAGCCGCAACCGGAATCGAACTTGTCAAGGGAGTTGTATAGCGGCGCGTCGCAGCGTTTACAGGTATACGTCCCGGCATCCTTTTGATTATAAAACAAGCCGCTGTAAGGACGCTCGGTCCCCTTATAAACAATAACACGTTCTTCATCGGGGGTAAGTGGATTGTATTTCATCTTCTCCTGCCCAAAACTCATTATGGTTAACAAAGCCAATAGCACGGTCAGTCCAAATTTTTTATATCGCATCTTCCTTCTCGCTTTCATAAAACCTAATGCCGGCATTTTAAAAAGCGCCTTTTGCTTTGGATAACGTGCTTACCGAATTGGATACAAAATCCACCTTACAAGTAAAACGGGTGGAAGGACTATTTCCTATGAATACATCGGTTTACCGAGGCCAATGACCTGAACGGGATTAATACACCGGCCTGAGACGTTTCACCTGCCGGGCGATTTTACGTTTGATCTTGTCGTAGGTGAGCGGCGGGCCGTGGGTGATGAGTTTATCATCAATGAAGATCGCATCGGAGATCCCCCACGCCCGAAACACCTGAAGATCCGAAGTGTCCACTGCCCGGAAAACGACGGTATCCCCGAACTCAGCCGCTGCTCTTTTTGCCCGCTCAAAGCTGATATTCTGGGAAGGACACCAGCCGTTCAGAACGCCCGTGATCACGACCTTGCCAATCAGGCGTTCCGGTTTCTTTTTCGGTCTGATCCAGCGAGGCTCGACTGCATCTTCCGTAAATTTTTTCCAGAGCAGAATCTGCATGCTCATGCTATCCGCCTTGCGGTAGCCCTGCTTTTTAAACCAGGAGGCGCGCATAAAGACCGGAATAGCCAACCCCCAGGCAACCATTCCCTTGGCGCCCAGCGCTTTGGCATCCTCCTCGGCCGCCTGCAGGAGCGCCTTGCCCATCCCCTGCTTGCGGAAATCACCACGTCCCTGTTTATAGCCATGCACCCAGATACAGTTGATAAAATATAAATCCTTACCTTCCGCCATCGACTCTTCAATCGGGAGATATTGGATCATACCGCCGATCTTCCCATCGTCGTTTTCTGCCAGTTTAACGCGCAGGCCGCGCGCCTTCATTTTTGCGTACCATTGCTTCTTATGGTCGCCGGCGTCGTCCATCTCACTCGACCAATCCTCCAGGCAGACGCAATAGAGGTTCTCATGTTCTTCGGACAAATCGATGATTTTCATTGTCGCCTCCTATAAACCTGATCAGTCCTCTCCGGACTGTGCTCAATAGCCATGATTACATTATGCTATGCTGAAATTTTGATATTCGTACGTTTAAAGTCAACCGGTTTTTAAAAACGAATTTTTAGCCTTATTTTATGGATATTAATACAGGAGGGATAATGGCTGCAATAATTGGCAAAAAAGACCTTAACACCTGGGCCGATTATCTATTGAATCACTCTCTGGGCGGTATCACCGCCGGAGATATCGTCATGGTCAAGGGCGAATCCATCACCTGGCCGCTGATGTCCGTTTTGCAGGACAAAATTTTCGCAGCCGGTGCGATTGCCGATATCTGCCTCATTCCGCCGGACAACAATCGCGGGCAGGTCTGGGGCGCCTCCATCGCCAGACACGGCACCATCGAACAGATCCGGCGCACGCCGGGCTGGCACAAGAACCGCTATGAAATCATGACCAAATACATCGAAATCCTGGGCGCTGAAGACCCTTCACTGTTCGCCAATTTACCGGATGAAACCGGCATGGCGCTCGTCCGCGCGGATACACTTTTCAAGCAACTTCGCCTGGCAAAGCCCTGGGTTCTCACTCTATTCCCGACGCAGGCCTTCGCCGATATGGAAGACATGACCCTCGAAGAATACACCAATATCATACTCAAAACCTCGCTGACCGATCCTAAAATGCTCGAGGAGGTCGAGGAGCCGCTCAGCCAATTGATCCGCAAAAGCCGGACCGTGCGGATCGTCACCCAATGCCCGAATACCGGCAAGAATTGCGAATTGACCATGGGCATCGTGGATCGCCTGCCGGTCAAGTGCACCGGTGAGCGCAATTTCCCGGACGGCGAAGTCTACACCAGTCCCGACGCCAACTCCGTTCAGGGCGAGGTGTTTGTCGATCTGCCGGTTTTCTATAATGGCGTGACGATTCAGGGCATCTACCTGAAATTCACGAACGGCAAAATCGTTGACTATAAAGCCGATAAGGAGCATAACACTCTCAAGAAAATCATCGAAACGGATGACGGCTCGCATCGCCTGGGTGAGGTCGCCTTCGGCATGAACCAGGGCCTGACCGTGGCGCTCAAACACCCGCTTTTCGTCGAGAAGGTCGGCGGCACAATGCACATCGCCATCGGCGAGAGCTACCCGAACTGTTACGTTGAGGATTTGGAAAGCGCGGAGGGCAAGAAGATGCTCGAAGTGTTCAAAAAGCAGGGAACCTGCAACGTTTCTTCCCAGCACGTCGACATCGTAATCGACTTCCGCCCGGGCGGCGCCGGCCGACATGTCTGGCTCGACGATCAGGAGATCATGTCCAAAGACAATATCTGGGTGATCCCGGAATGATATTTGCGGTAGAGGCACGGCCTGTCGTGCCCCCGCACCATTGCTAATAATTATAGGAAAGGAGTTGTTGCTATGATCTGCCCGCGTTGTGGTACTGACAATCCCGAAAACGCCACACTATGCTCGAACTGCCGCTATAAATTTCGCAACGCCGAAGGTCAGCGTGATCCGGCGCAATCCGGTTTTTTCTTTGCGGCTTCGCCCAAAGGCAAGTCGCGTAAAAATCGCTTTATGGGAATATTTTTTGCAATCCTCTTCCTGTTGATTCTGCTTCTGATAATCATTTCTTCGCTTCGGGCGGTATAGTTTCCTGGCCGAAGAGTTTCCCGGCGAACATCCCATTTTTCAATTTCCTTTATGCGGAAATATCTTAAATTACACGCCGAATTGGTGGATAGCCCCAGCAATTGATCTCTGACAACCCAAGCGAGAGAGAATGAAAAGAAACAAAATCAGATTGGTTTTGGAAGACGGTTCCTCATTCATGGGCGAAAGTTTCGGCTATCCGGCATCCACCACGGGAGAAGTGGTCTTCAATACCGGAATGACCGGCTATCCTGAGAGCCTCACCGACCCTTCCTACTTCGGTCAAATCCTGGTCCTGACATATCCACTGATCGGGAATTACGGCGTGCCGCACCCGTCCGATTCCTTCGAGCAGCCGGCTTTTGAATCGGACCATATTCAGGTCAGAGCCCTGGTCGTGGCGGACTATTCTAAAGATTTCAGTCACTGGAAAGCCGAAATGAGCCTGGCGGCCTGGCTGCACGCTGAAAAGATCCCGGCCATTGCCAATATCGACACGCGCTACCTGACCCGTCTCTTGCGCGAAAAGGGCACCATGCTCGGGAAAATCGTCCTGGACAGCGACCCGGAATTTTACGATCCGAACCGGGAAAACCTGGTGCGGAAGGTCAGCATCAGCGCACCGGAAATCATCGGCAGTGGCAAACAGCGGGTTGCTCTGCTGGACTGCGGCTGCAAGAACAGTATCATCTCCGCCTTCGTCGAAAGAGGAATCGAGGTCCTGCGGCTGCCCTGGGATGCAGACGTTCGTCAGCACGAGTTCGATGCCCTGTTCATCTCCAATGGGCCCGGCGACCCGAAAACGGCGGACGCAACAATCGACTCGATCAAATGGGCTTTACAGAACGATGTTCCGACCATGGGCATCTGCCTCGGCCACCAACTCCTGGCCCTCGCCGCCGGCGCCAATACCTACAAACTGAAATACGGTCATCGCAGCCAGAATCAACCTGTGATCGATACCCGCAGCCGGCGTTGCCTGGTTACTTCCCAAAATCACGGGTTCGCCGTCGACGCGGAACGACTTCCCGACGGCTGGCAAGCCTGGTTCACCAACCTGAACGACGGCACCAACGAGGGCATCGTCCATGAGTCCGGCCGTTTCATGAGCGTGCAGTTCCACCCGGAAGCCGCTCCCGGCCCGGAAGACGCCCGTTACATCTTCGATCGATTCCTGGAAATTATCAAATCATAAATAATGGATTTTCGCATGAAAAGCCCTAGCCAAAAAGTCCTGATCCTGGGAAGCGCGGCCCTCAAAATCGGCGAAGCCGGCGAGTTCGACTATTCCGGCAGCCAGGCCATCAAGGCGCTCAAAGAAGAGGGCGTCTATACCATCCTGGTCAACCCGAACATCGCCACGATTCAGACCTCCGAGGATCTGGCCGATGAGGTTTATTTCCTGCCGGTTAACGCCCATTTCGTGGAACAGGTCATCGAGAAGACCCGGCCCGACGGAATCCTGCTCGGCTTCGGGGGACAAACCGCCCTCAATACCGGTCTCGAGTTGCACAAAAACGGCGTTCTCGAAAAGTACAATATCGCCGTCCTGGGTTCACCGATCCAGACGATTCTCGATACCGAAGACCGCGACCTGTTCATTAAGAAGCTGAACCAGATCGATGTCAAAACCGCCCGCAGCAAGGTCGCAGCGCGGGTCGATGAGGCTGTCCGGATTGCTTCGGAATTCGGCTACCCGGTCATGATCCGGATCGCCTTCGCGCTGGGCGGACTCGGTTCCGGCGTCTGCCGCAACGAGCCGGAGCTGCGCGAAATATCCGGCAAAGCCTTCACCTACACGTCTCAGATTCTGGTCGAAGAATGCCTGGAAGGCTGGAAAGAGGTCGAATACGAGGTCATGTGCGACCGCTATAAAAATTGCATCACGATCTGCAACATGGAAAACCTCGATCCGATGGGAATTCATACGGGTGAGAGTATTGTTGTTGCACCGAGCCAGACCCTCTCCAACCGCGATTACCACAAACTGCGTACGGTCGCCATTCAGACCATCCAGCACCTGGGCGTGGTCGGCGAATGCAACATCCAGTACGCCTACAATCCGCATTCCGAGGATTACCGTGTCATCGAGGTGAATGCCCGCCTTTCGCGCAGTTCGGCGCTGGCTTCCAAGGCCACCGGCTACCCGATCGCTTTCATCGCCGCCAAACTTGCGCTGGGCCACGGTCTGAGTGAACTGACCAATTCGATCACCAAGACGACCTCGGCCTTTTTCGAACCGGCTCTCGACTATGTCGTTGTTAAAATACCCAAGTGGGACCTCAAGAAGTTCCGCATGGTTTCGCGCTTTATTGGTACCGGCATGAAGTCAGTCGGCGAAATTATGGCGATCGGCCGCACCTTCGAGGAAGCCCTGCAGAAGGGTATCCGCATGCTCGAAACCGGGGCCAACGGCGTTGTCTGTAATACCAATCTCAAATTTGACGATATTGAAATCGAACTCCGCAATCCGACCGAAGAGCGGATTTTCGCAGTCGCCGAAGCCATGAAAAAAGGCTATGATATCGATAGAATTCACGAAATGACCCATATCAACCGCTGGTTTCTGTACAAAATCCACAAAATCGTCGAACTCGAAATGCAACTCGTGCAAGCCAGCAGCAACCTCCCGCCGGAACTGCTGCTCCAGGCGAAACAGGCCGGCTTCTCCGACCGGCAAATTGGTATCGCCACCGGCATCTCTGAAGAGGATATCCTGCTTTTGAGGCGGACGCATCGAATCCAGCCCTTCATTCGCCAGATCGACACCCTGGCAGCCGAATACCCGGCTCAAACCAACTATCTCTACCTGAGCTACAACAGCCAGGCGCACGATATCGATTATTTCAATAACAACACGGTGCTCATTCTCGGCTCGGGCGCCTACCGCATCGGCAGCTCGGTGGAATTCGACTGGAGTTGCGTAAATACCGGCAAAACCCTGCGCAAGCTGGGCTATTCCACGATCATGCTGAATTACAACCCGGAAACTGTCAGCACCGACTACGACGAATCGGACTACCTCATCTTCGACGAGATCAGTCAGGAATCGGTCGTCGAAATCTACCGGCTTTTCAATCCCATGGGTGTGATCGTTTCCGTCGGCGGACAGATCCCCAACAACCTGGCCTTGAAACTGCACAAAAGCGGCATCCGTATTCTCGGCACCTCCCCGGAAAGCATAGATCGCGCCGAAAACCGCCGCAAGTTCTCCGACCTGCTGGATCAACTCGAGATCGATCAGCCGCTCTGGGAAGAATTATCCTCCATCGAAGAGGCCAAACAATTTGCCGAGAAACACAGCTACCCGGTGCTGATCCGGCCCTCGTATGTGCTGAGCGGCGCCGCCATGGCCGTGGCTTCCAACGACGAAGAACTGGTCGAATACCTGCAGAAAGCCGTCGATCTTTCGCCGGAACACCCGACCGTTATCAGCAAATTTCTGGAAAACGCGAAAGAGATCGAATACGACGCCGTGGCCCAGAACGGCGAGATCATCACCTACGCCATCTCCGGACACGTCGAAAATGCCGGTGTGCATTCCGGCGATGCAACCCTGGTCCTGCCGCCGCAGCGTACCTATCTGGAAACCATCCGCAGCGTCCGTAAAATCTCCGCCAAAATCGCCAAGGCCCTGAATATCAACGGCCCGTTTAATATCCAATACATCGCCAAACAAAACCAGGTCAAAGTCATCGAATGCAACCTGCGGGCCTCGCGCAGTTTCCCGTTTGTTTCAAAGGTATTGAAAAGGAACTTCATCGACATCGCCACGCGGGTAATCATGCACATCCCGGTCCAGAAGGTGGAACATTCGCCGTTCGAACTGGATTATGTGGGCGTTAAAGCCCCGCAATTTTCCTTCACGCGCCTGCAGGGAGCGGACCCCACCCTGGGCGTCGAAATGGCTTCGACCGGCGAAGTCGCCTGCCTGGGCGACAATTTCGATGAAGCCTTTCTCAAAGCCCTGATCTCGGTCGGCTATCGACTGCCTTTTAAAAATGTGCTGCTTTCGACCGGCGCTTTCGAATCCAAAGTGGAATTGCTGGACGGCATTCGCGAACTGCAGGCTCTCAACATGAAGCTCTACGCCACCCACGGCACAGCCAAATTCCTGCATAAAAACGATATCGAAACGGAAGACCTGAATTGGCCCCTCGAAGAGCAGTCACCCAACGTGATTGAATACATCAAAGAGGGTAAAATCGACCTGGTGATCAACATCCCCAAGAATTACCAGAAAGATGAACTGACCAACGGTTATCTAATCCGGCGCGCAGCCGTGGACTACAGCGTCATGCTGATCACCAACCGCCAGATCGCCATGCGTTTCATCGAAGCCGTTTCCAAAGAAACGTACAATAAGTTGAAGATCAGCAGCTGGCAGGAGTACTGAGAGGAATACAGCATGAGTAATACCAGATTCTCATATCCAATGGCGTTTATACGTCAGTTTCCCTAGATAAGTATTTAGAATTTATCTTTATTCTTTGAATTAATTTCCTCTAATAATTTTTTATAACCAGATGTATTCCATCTTGTATATTTCCATGGTGGCTGTCTTTCTATAAAAGCATTATTCTTACTCGTTACACAAATTAACGATATTATATAAGTCCAGAGGAAAATTAGAATTCCAAGCGCTAAATAAAAATTTGTAGTTAAGCATAAAATAATTCTGCCATCTCCTTGCTCTTTAATTTCTCGGCATAATAAAATAACAATTATAGATAGAACACATGCGGAGAAAATGGCGAAAAGATGTTCAAGAAAAGATATATTTGTTGCATTTTTTTTACTTCTACGAAAGTGATTAGTAAAAATATTTGTCCATTCTTTAAATTGTCCTTTTGCGTCCCCAGTATTGCGACCTACAGTACCTTGATAGGTTGAAAGAAATTCCTTTAGTCTAAAATATGTCTTAATATCGTACTCGTCATTATTTACACAATTTTCGATATAAGCCTTCAGATAAACCATATGGTTATTAATTAGACGACTCATATTTAATCGATTCATACTTTTAAAAAATATGGGGAACAGAACAATAGAGATTAAAAGAATAACCAACAGTAAGAATTTATTACTATAACCCTCCTTTGATATAAAAGAAGCGATAACCACAGAAACTGTAGAAAGACAGAAAATTAAAATTGTGACAAAATTATCCATTTTGCTTTGAAACAGAATGTTTTCATCTATTCGATTATATTCGTTCAATAAATATTGTGCATCACGGTTACGTTTGTCATTGATTCTGTTATTCATTATCCCCTCCAAATTTATGTCACAATCCTTTGAGTATCATTCCCACGGATTGTATATCTGAATACCTACTTCCGCAAAATCGTCGACATTCCGCGTCACCAAAACCAGATCGTATTGCAGCGCCGTCGCTGTGATCAACGAATCGATCGCAGGCAGTTTTCGGCCGGCCGACTCCTGTTCCGCAATCAGCTTGCCCCAGAACATTGCCGTCTGCTGATCGATTGGTAAAATCTGACCGCGAAAACGCAACAGAAGATCATCATGAAGCCATTCGGAAATCTGCTCCTTCCGGCGTGATTCGGGGAGTTTCTGAACACCTTTTTCAATCTCCCCGATCGTCAGCACAGACAGATAGAGTTGTTCCTCATCCTGAGCATCGATCCATTCGATTACTTTCCCTGATGGATTAGGCTTAACCAGTTCGGAAATGACGCAGGTGTCCAGTAAACATTTCATAAATCCACCGGTCGCGACGCTGTTTTATCGCGTGTCAAATCCAAATCAGTTCCGGCCAGGGGAGATGTTCTGAAAAATTCCGAAAGCGGCGTCCCGGATTGTCTCAATCGCTGGTATTCTTCGTAGGAAATAACGACCGCAGTTTCAGCTCCATGCCTGGTAATCACCTGCGGGCCTCCCGAAACGGCCTTGTTCACAACCTCGCTGAATTTGTTCTTCGCTTCCTGAAGTTGCCATGTATCGCGCATATCGATCCTTTCTGTCTAGTCTGTCTAGTCTGTCTAGATTTTAAGAAACTCTTCGCACGATTTCAAGCAGAATGTCACAGTCATCACGTTTTTTCATTTGACGCGGATATCCGTCAATCCTGCAGCTCTGAGAATGTCATTAATAGACGGAACTTCTAGCCCGATCACTTCTTCTGAAAAGCCGGATAGCCCGCCCGGCGCATGGCCTCCATTGCAATGCGGGTTCCGGGACCATCGCCGCGGGCCACGCTGATGCCGACCTTTCCTGCACAGGCATTCTCGATCTCCGCTATCTCGGCATGCGTGAATCCCGGGCAGAGCAGAATTGAGTCGATCTGTTTATCCAGATGAAACTCGCGGGCGACTTCCAGGGCTTCACTTTGATTCTTCACCAGCACGGTATACAATTCATACAGATCGGTACGAATTTCGCTGCGATGCTTACGACTATCCGCATCGGGCACATGGGCAATAAAAAGGGCTTTAAAAGGCATGATATCTCCTGCTTTGCTTTTATGAAAAGTTGGGAAGAAATAATAAGGATTCCAAAACCATTCTGTACATCCATCGATTACTCCGGATTTATTAATGAACTACTCCACCGCAAGCATCCGGAGTTTCTTACAAGAAAGAAAAAATTTTCAAATGATTTTGGGATATGTCTAAACTATTTTTTACCTGCATATAAAAGAAGCAGGGTTTATATTAAAACATTAAGATAATCGAAATACAATGAATAAAGATAATCCTAAAATCATTAAAGAATATCCGCTTAACCGGTCCAAACCCTATTTTTTGTACAGATTAATTTAAACCACAAAAAAATACCGTGAACCTGTATGAATAAAATCAAAAACGTGTTGCTCCTTTATCCTCAGATACCAAAGACCTTCTGGTCGATGCATTACCTTAATAAATTGACTGGATTCAAATCAAGCTACCCGCCCCTCGGATTAATGACAATCGCCCCCATGCTCCCAAAGTCATGGAACAAACGGCTCATAGACACTAATACTGAAAGGCTCAAGTCGAGCGATTTAGCTTGGGCTGACCTGGTTTTAATCAGCGCCATGAACGTCCAGGAAAAATCCGTTCATGATCTAGTTAAAATCTGTAAAGACTACCACTTGACCACCGTTGCGGGCGGTCCCCTGTTTACCCACGAATATGATAAATTTCCATCGATTGACTATTTCGTATGTAATGAGGCGGAAATTACCCTTCCGGAATTTCTGAATGATTTTCAACAGGGTCAAGCCCGAAGAATTTATCAAACAGATACTTTTGCTGACCTTTCAAAAACACCTCTTCCTGATTACGATCTGATCGATTTGAGAAAATACAATTACAGCGTTATTCAATTTTCCCGGGGCTGTCCCTATCAATGTGATTTCTGCGATGTCACAACTTTATTCGGAAGAGTGCCAAGGACCAAAGCCTCAGCTCAGATAATTGCAGAATTGAACCAAATAATGGCTCACTTTGTATCCAATCTGATCTTGTTCGCCGATGATAATCTCATTGGGAATAAAACTATTCTGAAGAACGATCTGCTGCCTGCCTTGGTCCAGTGGCGCTCTGAAAATCGTTTCGCCCCCGGTTTCGCAACCCAGGTTTCCATCAATTTAGCAGTCGATGACGAGTTGATGCATTTAATGCAGGAAGCGGGATTTCGACATATTTTTGTGGGAATTGAAACTACTCAGGAAGAAAGCCTCCGGCATTGTAATAAAAAACAGAACCTGCGGCGCGATCTGCTTGCCAATGTCAGGAAATTACATGCCAATGGCTTTTATGTTACCGGCGGATTCATTATTGGATTCGACACCGATTCAGAGAGTGTCTTTAAAGAAATGCCCCGGTTTATAAATGAAAGCGGGGTCGTCATCGCTACAATCAACTTGTTAAAAGCGCCGCCGGGTACCGAATTATTCCGCCGTATGAAACATGAAGGCAGATTATTGGAATCTCTCGATTTTGACGAAAACAAATCCAATTTCAGGACAATCATCCCAAAGAATACACTCATCAGGGGATATAAACAGGTTCTCGGGAAAGTTTATACCTCTCGATATGTATTTAAGCGGGCGAATCGCTTTTTAGCGGATTATCAATTTCCACACGTCAAGGAATCAATCCGCTATAAATTCAAACCAAAGGACGCTCTAACCATTCTCCGTACAATTCTGTTTATCGGTATATTTAACAAGTACCGGAGTAACTTCTGGAGATTATTATTACAGCATAGAAAAAGTACTGTCGGTAAACTGTCCATTGTTTATCTATTAGCCGTATTGAATTATCAGTTTCAGAAGATGTATGAGCGATTCGAAAAACAGCTGCGTGAGGATCCTTATTTTATGGTTCATCCCCCAAATGCGTACCAAGGCGTATATTAGAGGGTAAAAATGA
>CAZPRY010000016.1:0-84297 GCA_964589175.1 uncultured bacterium | reverse complement strand
GGCAGGCTGGAACCATGTCGAGACCGTCTTCGCATTTGGCGACGTCGATTCGGTTCTCGTCGGAGGTTACGGTAGCTATAGCGGCGATTGGTGGGGCATGAATTCACCTCACGGCGTTGTAGTTGACAGTGAAGGCAAGATCTGGGTAACCCTGCATAGCGGTTACGGCGCGGATCAGAGCGGATCTTGCGAATTCTGGGGCTATAACCATGCGGCGGCGATTTCGGCCATGGATACCTGCCATTGGAAACCGCTGTATTGCTTTATGCCCGATGGCAGCCCGGCGTCTTTTTCGCCGATTACCATGCTGTCTTTTCCGGATGGATCGACCGATACATTATACGCCGAATCCATCAACAACGGCAGCGGTAAAGGTATCTCTCTGGATATGGACGGCAACATCCTGCTTTCCAGCTTCAGCACAGTTTACCGGGTCAATTCCGTGACCGGTGAAGGCATGAACAAGTTCACGCCCTCCATCATGGGATCGATCACCGAAGCTGTCCAGGATCCGGAGAATGGTTTGGTTTATGTTGGTTACGTGGTACCCGGCGGCAAACCGCTCTACCTGCTGGATGAGGAACTGGCCCTGATCGGTAATGCGATTGATACCACCAGACAAATCATGCGCACCATTGCCGTGATGAGCAAAAGCGACGGTGTCCATCTGTACACCGGCAGTACCTGGAACGGCGTAGGCGTGCTGCATTGGTTCTCGGCCGACCCGGAATTCGAAGCTTTTACGATTGTAGATACGCTCGGTAATAGCGCCGACGCCATGCTCTGGGCCGAATCGCTTGACTGGACCCCGGACGGCAATTTGCTGGTTGGTACAGTAACAAGCACTTATGCGGGCGCCCTGGGCGACGTATGGTGGATTATGGATACCGAAACCGGTGAATTACTCGAACAAATCGGTTTTGCCGCTCCTGATCCGCCGGTCGCATCCTATGTGACCCCGGTTCCCGGTGGCGCCAACGGTCCGCGCGGTGGTTTCTTTACGGATGAGAACACACTCTACACCGTTGACTTCTACCTCTGGACCCTGGACAAATGGGAGCAGGGCGCTGCCGTTGATGAAGAAGTTACCGTTCCGCGTAATTTCGAATTAATGCAGAACTACCCGAACCCGTTCAACCCGTCCACTGTCATCCCGTTTGCCATCAATAAAGAGGGTAACGTGACGATGACCGTTTACAACGTTCTTGGTGAAAAGGTTGCTACGCTGATCAATAATGAAAAGAGAGCCGCCGGAACGTACAACGTTCATTTCAATGCCTCGAAACTGGCCACCGGTATGTACATCTACAAGGTTCAGTTTAACGGACAGGAAATGTCGCAGAAGATGCTCTACGTGAAGTAATCTTCCCGGACATTTTTGGGATTTTCGAAGAGGCCGGAGCGATCCGGCCTCTTTTGTTTTCAGGCTCTTAGGTTTTCTGGAGCGATACGGAGCGTTTGAGAGCTTACGCTAGGCAATCGCAAAGCCGGATACCCATTATTCAATCTGGTGCACCCTTTACGAGGTTTTTGGGGCATTTACGCAATATTTCCGATCCTTTACGCAATTTCAGGGGCTCTTTTCGCATTTTTGGAAGGCGTTTACGCAGGTTTGGGTACCCTTTACGCAAGATTTCGTAGCGTTTACCCGCCGGGAAGGGCGAAAATGCTGCCGGGAAATGATAAACCTTCACCGGGGAGGCTAAAAAGTCAGCGGGAAGGTGTGAAATTTCAATAGGGAGGCAAAAAAGTCATTGGGAAGCTATGAAATCCTGCCGGGAGGGCCGCAAGTTTGGCGGGGAAGGGTTAGAATCTTGCCGGGGCGGGATCGGGAACTGCAGAAAAGGCTTTCTCCGTGGCGGGGGGATAGGGGGAAATGCGCCGGCAGAAAATAGACTCACCGCGGCTTGAGCTGCGGGGAATGTCTGAAGACTTCGGCTTACAGAGTTTGGGAGCGAGAAGTAAATCCCGAAGGGATGAAATGTTTATAGAACGACAAAACCACCCCATCATCATTTAACCCCGAAGGGGTGACATAATTCCCTTATCGGTGGTCTACAGCTCATTGCCTCACAGACTCACCGCGGCCGGAGCCGCGGGATACAATGGAAATTGGACGTATTACCGGAAATAGAAAAGGCCGGACGATAACGCCCGGCCTTTGAATTGCTATATGTAGCTGTTCTTATTTCAGTAACAGCAACTTCTTATTCATCACCTGGTTCCGGCTGCGAAGCTGGTAGATATAGTGGCCGGAAGGCAGTTGTGAAGCGTCAAAAACGATATTGTGCTCTCCCGGCTGCAGGTACTGATTGATCAGTTCGGCAACCTGCTCTCCAACCAGGTTAAAGATCAGCAGACTTGTCTGGCCCTCTTCCGGGATCGAGAAGTGAATCATCGTCGTCGGATTGAACGGATTCGGGTAGTTCTGGCTGAGAGTGAATACCTGCGGAAGTGCATTTTCATCACCGATTGCCGTGCCCTCCGTGACGGTCAGGATAAACCGGGTAGTATCCGCCAGCTCACCAATCCCGTAATCCTTGACAATAATGGATATCTGGGTGTCCCCGAAGAATTCGGCATCCGGGATGATGTAGAGCCTCGAACCCGAAGTATTACCCTGAATCAGGAAGGCAATCGCGCTGGTGTCAGCCTGGGCGATAAGGCTGTGGATATCCTGCGGATCGGGGTCGGTCCAAGTGGGCGTGATTCTGATTCTCTGGCCCTGCCCGGTCCAGGTGTCGGTCATGGGAGTCAGTACCGGCGGGGAATTCAGCGGAGGTCGCCCGGCGGTCTTTTTGATGAGCCGGAGATTATCGAAGTAAATCAGGCCGCTTTCGGCGCCGCCGTCGGCCATGGTCATGTGCAGACCTTCCAGAACGTAATAGGCTCCGTCCATAATTCCGTTGCCTAACCATTCACCCTGCGCATTCGGATCACCCAGATCCCACTCAACCAATTTCCAGCCGATCCAATCCAGCTGCACCCATTGGGAAACTTCGGCAATATCGGGAGTATTGGCGCCGGAAGCGTCTTTTTCATAAAGTGAAAACCGGAAATAGTTATTGCTGCCGTCGCCAAAGACATAGCATTGCAGGGTATAGGATGTATCGATGTGGATACCGGTAGGAGTGCTGGTGTCGATATGGTCCCGTAGCAGATGCGTCGCGACACTGGTGTCCCACTGGTATTGAATGAATCCCGATTTCGGCTGCGTCTCGCGCACGGAGGAGGACGGTAAAAACACGAGTTTCTTGTACCCGAATTTGGTGCCTGTCGGAAGGGTTCCGGTGGTCGAGCCGCTGCCGGAAGGATCCCACCAGGCACCCTGACCCGAAAAATTGTCCACCATCAAAATTTCAGAATAATAAAAGTTATCCGTCCGGAAATCGATATCCAGGTCCGAACCCATGGTATTTCCGAGGGTATCCGTGATGGCGGCACCGAGGTGCAGAACCGCGTTCGCATCGGAAACCATGCTGGAATTGGATTTGATGCTCAGGACCGATTGCTCTTCATAGGTCGTCAGTTGGGCTTCATAAGAGAGATTATAGATATCGCTGGTCAGGGAGATCGTGTTTTCATTGATCGATTCCGGATCGACGATTTCGTCGAAAATTACAGTCAGGACTTCATCATAATTGAAATTTCCTACGGTCGATGTCGGGTAAGTATAAACGATCCGGGGACCGGTCAGGTCGGAGGCCAGCGTACGGAAGTTCAGGGTGTACGTATCGCCGGGGATGCCGTCGCCGTTGCCGTCGATCGATACGCCGTTGACATCAGTCAGATTGGCGTTCAGCGTCAGTGCATACGTACTGTCGAAATAGAAATGCTCGGCAAAATCGATCGTCACCGTTCGGCTGGAATCCTGCCAGTCATCGGACCAGATGAATTTCTCGATAGCCGTGGCCGGTTCAATGGAGACAGCGTTGGCAATTGTGGCCTGATCCATGGTTTTGGAAAATGTAACCGTTATGGAACTGTTTACCGGGATCGTGGCGTCTTCGATGGGATTCGAACTCACGATGACCGGTGCAGCTGACGGCAGCAGATCGGAAATCGCGCTGTTCGAAAGGGCCGATTCATTCCAAAATCTATCCAGCATCGTTGCAGCATAGGTGTAGTTGCCGTTGAAATCCTGGGTCCCCGGAAAGCTATCCACGAATGTATAGGCTTCAGTGCCAAAGTGAACGTTCACAATTTCAGATTGATTCACGTCGGGGTTCCCAACTTCGGAACGGTAGATCACAAACCACTGGTTTTCGCTTGTGGCGGCGTTCGGGGCTACGCTGGTTTCGTATTTCAGGTCGTCCTGCTTGATGAGGGCGATCGATGGTGCGGCCGGACTTGCACCGGGGATGGAGTTGCGCATTTTGGTTTTGTCCCGGAAGAAGGTATGTCCGGCTTCGTCCCAGTACTGGTTGCCCCTCCAGCTGCCATAACTGAAAAACTGAAAGCCGTCGACCCAATCGATGGTCCGGACAGATTTTACGATGTCCTTATGACGATACCAGATACCGTTTTCATCCAGGATGTAGGACCCGGGGCCGACCGAAAACATACGTCCGGCGGCGATACCTTCCTGAATCCAGGGCCCCCAGCAAGCGGTATGCGATCCATTGCCGGTCAGCATATCGATGAAGGCTGCGCCGGTCGTCCAGTGATAGTGCATCGGGGTCAACTGATCCACATAGCCCTTATTGAACCAAAAAGCGGCATCCTGGTAGACGCTGCCGTAGCCTTGCCAGCCGGACCAATTGTACTTGCCGAGGGCTGCCGGGGAAAGGCGCACCCAGGGCTTGACGGCCTGGATCGAATCATGCAGCGCTTTCACGAATCTGGTCACGGAGTCGCGCCAGTAGCTCTCCCATGATGAATATCGCACACCCGGGAGACTGTCGGGAATGCCGCCGCTGTAAGGATGATCGACGTCGTAAAGATAGCGTCCGCCTTTGTTTTCGGTGAGGTCGCGGATTTGTTCCTCGCTGATCACGCCGTCCAGCTGGCGATTGGGATCGAGAGAGGCGGCATAATCCATGGATTGTTTTGAATTGGTATATTCATTCCAGCGCACGTAGTCCAGGTGAAGACCGTCGATATCGTAGTTGTTGACAATCTCCATCGCGACGTTGACGGTATAATCCCGTACAGCCTTCATACCGGGTGAGATAGCGATATCGGATTGCATGACGATGCCGCTCTGATCCCGGCAAACCCATTCGGGGTGTAGTTGCACGGGTGCTCCGCTGACTGTGCTGGAAGTGGCAAAGCAGTTGAACCAGGCGTGCAATTCCATTCCGCGCTTGTGTGCTTCTTCGATTGCATAGGCGAGCGGATCATAGCCGGGATCGCTGCCTCCGGCGTAATAGCCCCAGGGTTCATAACTGGAATTATAGTAGGCGGTGCCGCCCTGGCGTGCCTGCCAGATCACGGCGTTCATATTAGCAGCCTGATGGTTGTCTAATATTTGACGAACCCGGGCTTTATTGGTCTCGACGGAGGAACCTCCGCTGATATGTTCCCATGTTATCACCCAGGTGGCCCTGAATTCCTCGTTATTACGTTGAGCGAGGGCCGGGATGGATGATAGTAGAAATGCTAAGATAAATGCCACACGAATACTTTTTTTCACTAATTAACCTCTCCATTTTCTTAGTTAAATTTATTCCTCCATAGGCTAGTAATCAACCCCGCTCCGACGATTTCTCAGGAAATAATGCGGATGCTTTTCAGGGCTTGGGAGAGACATGGAGAGGGGATTACTCATCCACCTGCCGTTGTGATGGTAAAAGAGAAATGCCGAAATCGCAGGTGTCGGGGTATTTTAGCTGAGCTGTTCCTTTTTTAGAGGTAAAAATTTATTTATATTCCAATGCTTTTTAAGAAAAATATAAGCAAATCCACTAGAGGAGTAATCCGTGTCGAAGCGAGTATTTTGGTTTAAGCGATTATTGTCCTTTTTTCTGATAGTTCTGATCATCGCGTTCGGCGTTTTTGTGATCCAGCGTCAGCACCGGAACCAGCCGGAATCGGTATTCTTTCCAAACAAGATCAAGGTCATGACCTACAATATTCATCACGGTGTCGGCAGCGACGGAGTCTACAGCCTGTCGCGAATCGCCCAGGTTATTCGTGACGAAGATCCTCAAATCGTCTGTCTGAATGAAGTTGACTACCAGACCCAGCGGACCTTCGGTGACGACCAGGTCCGTAAAATAGCCGATGAACTCGATATGGAATACTCCTTCGCCCGGAATTTTCCCCTTGAAGGCGGCTGGTACGGCAACGCGATTCTCACGAGTTTTCCAATTCATTTTGTGGAGAATACGATTTATAAAAATCACAGCCCTGAGGAAACGCGTGGGCTTCTGCATATGTCGTTGAAAATGAAGAAACAATTTTTGCATATTTACGCTACGCATCTGGGGGTGGATTCGCTGGAGAGCGGGGCCCAGACGACCGAACTACTCAGCAGTATTCTGAAGTGGGGGGTTGATGACCCGGTGATTCTGGCCGGTGATTTCAATATGGAACCGCGCTACCAGAGAATCCGTGAAATTTTATATTATTTCAAGGATAACGGCAGTAATCTTGAAAACGTGTTTACCTATCCCAGTCCGAATCCTACGAAACGGATCGACTTCATTTTCGCCAATGAATCGATGGAACTGCTTTCGACTTCGGTTATCAGTAACTCCGTAACGGCGCTGGCCTCCGATCACCTGCCGGTGGTGGCGACCTACCGCATCCATCACCTGGCCAGGAAGAAACCGCAAACGGAAGCCGTTGAAGAGGCCGGGCAGGAGTAAACGGGTACGGTTTCAGGGGCCAATAACCTTAAAAAGTTATTTTAAATCTCCGAAATATAATTTAGGTTTATACCGGAAATGCAGGTACTCACTTACCAACATAAACCAAATTGCGGAGGACAAAATTTCTCCGTAATGGGACCGGTTTGAGTAGCAAAGTACGGGTGCATTCTTTTTTAAAACGAGTATAATCATTCGATTCCTGTCAGGGGAGAATCGGGCGGAATATAGTAACGAAACCATAAGATCGGGAGTATTACAGAATGTATGATTTCCTTCAGACGTTAGGGATTAAAGAAGTGAACTTTGGGGCGTCGCTCGGCAACAGCAAGGGCTGGCTGGAGACCCATGGCCAGGAGCTGGTCAGCTATTCGCCTATAGATGGTAAACCGATTGCCCGGGTGATTCAGGCTACGAAAGACGATTATGAGATAATTATTCGGGAGGCCGAAGCCGCCTTTAAAAAATGGCGCATGCTTCCCGCGCCGCAGCGCGGTCAGATTGTGCGGGAAATCGGCGATATTTTACGGGAATACAAGGAGCCGCTCGGCAAATTGGTAACCCTGGAGATGGGCAAGATAAAGGCCGAAGGCTGCGGCGAAGTACAGGAGATGATCGACATCGCCGATTTCGCCGTCGGGCAAAGCCGTATGCTCTATGGCTCGACGATGCACAGCGAACGGCCTTTACACAGAATGTTTGATCAGTACCATCCTTATGGCATCGTCGGCATCATCACGGCCTTCAATTTTCCGGTGGCGGTTTGGGCCTGGAATTCCCTGCTGGCGGCAATTTGCGGTGATGTGAACCTGTGGAAACCCAGCTCGAAAACACCCCTGACGGCGGTGGCTGTTCAGAACATCATCGCCCCGGTTATCGATAAATATGATCTGAAGGGTGTCTTCAACATGATTATCGGGAAAGGCTCGGAGATCGGTGAGACTCTGATTAACGATCGGCGGGTAGCATTGATCAGTATGACCGGCAGTACGAAAATGGGCAAACGCATCAGCGAAGTTGTGGGAAAGCGCCTGGGACGTACGATTCTGGAGTTGGGCGGAAATAATGCCATTATCATCGCCGAAGACGCCAATCTGGATATGGCTATCCGGGCGACGCTTTTTGGCGCCGTCGGCACGGCTGGGCAGCGTTGCACCTCGACCCGCCGCATCATCATTCAGAAATCGATCAAAGAAAAGTTTATTGCAGGGCTGGTCAAAGCCTACAGGCAGGTGAAAATCGGGAATCCCCTGATCGAAGGAACGCTGATGGGACCGGTGATCGATCAGGCTGCCGCGGATTTGATGCTGGATGCGATTGAAAAGGCCCAACAGGCCGGAGGCAAATTGCTCTGCGGAGGCGGAAAGGTCAAACTGCCCGGTCTGGAGGGTGGCTTCTATGTGGAACCGACTATCCTGGAAGTGAAAAATGAGTACCCGATTGTTCAGGAAGAAACCTTCGCGCCGATTCTCTACATTATCGAGTACGATGATATCGAGGACGCCATTGCGAAGCATAACGATGTTCGTCAGGGTTTGAGTTCCGCCATTTTTACTAATTCTGTCTATTATGAACAGCTATTCCTTTCCCATCGGGGTTCCGATTGTGGTATTGCTAACGTGAATATCGGTACCTCGGGGGCCGAAATTGGCGGTGCCTTCGGCGGAGAAAAGGAGACCGGCGGCGGACGTGAGTCCGGATCGGACGCCTGGAAAGCCTATATGCGCCGGCAGACCAACACGATCAACTGGGGCAAGGACTTGCCCCTGGCTCAAGGAATTAAATTCGATATCGATTGATATCGGCAAGCATTTCTCTGAGGTATACGGTACATTCTGGGGGTATGGCAATGGGCAGGAACTTCTCCTGTCCATTGTTTATTTAAAGGCCTAAATTACATCGTATGGAAAAAGGTACCCTGTATATCGTTGCGACGCCGATTGGGAATTTGGGTGATATTTCATTCCGGGCCGTCGAAATTTTAAAAAAAGTCGATTTGATTGCCGCCGAAGATACGCGCCATGCGTCCATCCTGCTCAACCATTACGGAATTCATACTAAACGCATAAGTTATTACGATGAGATTGAAGAAAGCCGGAGCAATGAGCTGGTCGAAAAGCTGCTGCAAGGCCTGAATCTTGCGCTGATCTCGGATGCGGGCACACCCTCTTTAAGCGATCCCGGGTACCGCCTGATCACGAAAGCGCTGCTCAAAGAAATCCCGGTGGTGCCCATACCGGGAGCGTCATCGATCCTGGCTGCCTTGACAGCTTCGGGCCTGGCTATGGACCGCTTCGCCTATGAGGGATTTCTGCCGCGCAAAAAGGGACGCCAAACCCGGCTGCGCGAATTGGCCCTGGAACCGCGCACGATCGTGATCTTCGAAAGTCCGTATCGCGTCTTAAAAACGTTAAAAGATTTAATCGAGAATCTCGGCGACCGGCCGGCTGTGGCGGCGCGGGAACTAACGAAAATGTTCGAGGAATTCAGACGCGGCAAATTGTCCGATATACTCCGCCATTTTAACGAGCATGCTCCCAAAGGAGAGTTCGTAATCCTGGTCGAAGGCAATAAAAAGACCAAATAACGAAGTGACGTTTGAATCCGGGCGGCAAATGTACGTATTCCGGGAAAAATTAGAGGATTGCAGAGGGGATTCTAATGATCTGGTTCTATCCGGCTATTTCGGTCTTATTTCTGGTTATAGGTTTCCTTTTCATCATGCGTCCGGCGTGGATGAGAAAAATGATGAAATGGATTATGGACAAGGATTTATTCCATTTTATGGGTGTCCTTGAGATTGCATTGGGCCTTGGCACACTGTACTTTCGTCACGGAAGCCATTTGCTCTGGTTCGTGTTCCTGGCGGGATTCTTATTTTTCATAGACGGTATTCTTTATCTGCTTAGCTCCGGCCAGCTCAAAACGGCCTATGCCTGGTTTATCGGACTGGAGGATAAAGGCTTGAAAATTTACGGAATGTTCATGTTCCTGATTTTCATCGGCTACTTCTGTGCCGGTACGCAATTCTGAGTATCTTCCGAATTTAAAGGAGTTGAGAATGAAGGTGTGTTCTTCTTTGCGGATAATGTCTGCCCTCTTGCCTGGCGTACTGTTTTGTTTGTCCATGCTCCGGGGGCAAAGTCAGTCCGAAATATATTCACAATATGGAACCATCCGCAAAGTCAGCTTGAAGAGCGCCCCCTTTCCGCATCCGCGGAGAGCGCAGGGATATACTTATCGGGATCAGTTATTCGCAGCGGAACAACACTACCAGGATAGCAGCGTGGCGATTTTTATACCCAATTATTTTCGTCCCGGCAAGCGAGTTGATTTTGTGGTTCATTTTCATGGTTGGTATGCTAGTATCGATAGCGTTCTGAAAAGATTTCGCCTGATCGAACAGCTGTCGGGCAGCCGTAAAAATGCGATTCTGATCGTTCCGCAAGGTCCTAAAAACGCTCCGGATTCCTTCGGTGGAAAGTTGGAAGATCCTGACGGTTTTAAATCCTTCATGGAGGAAATAGTGCTCTATTTGCGGGCGGAACAGCTGCTTGGAAAAAGTCGGATCGGAAATATTATTCTGAGCGGGCATAGCGGCGGATATCATGTTATTGCTTCTATCCTTAATTGTGGTGGATTGACCGGAAATATTAAGGAAGTGCACCTGTATGATGGCCTGTACGGGGAAATTGAAAAATATGTTCAATGGATTGAGCATTACAACGGCAAATTTATCCATATATTCACCACGAACGGCGGGACGAAGGAAAATTCCATCGCTTTAATGGATTCGATGAAGTGCTGGCAGATGCCATTCTGCTATACGATGGAAGATGAACTAAGTCAAGCGATGCTCATGGATAATCGGATCATCTTCATTTTCAGCAATTTGAGACACAGCGAAGTCATCAGCGTTAAAGACGAATATGAACGTTTCTTATCTGCAAGTCAGTACCTGAAAACCGTGCGCATGAGAGAATAGTGCTTGTTTTAGATGTCAACTTCGGTTTGTCACCTAGCCGGAATCCTCTTCCTCCACGATCATAAAAAAATCTGTTGACAAGTTTCATCGAGAATTTTATATTCAATTATAATAGTAACTCAGATGTGAACGACTCTCGGGTTTATATTTGGAAAGAAATCGATGAAACATTTCTCGCTCAACACTATCTTGAGTTTGATGCTGTTTCTGAACATGTGCCAGAGTACGATTGATACCAGGGAAGCCATTACCAATGTTCCGGAGTGGGCCAAGGATGCAATCTGGTACCAGATCTTTCCGGAACGTTTTCGTAATGGCGATCCCGGGAATGATCCGACGATAGAAACACTCAAAGGAACCTGGCCTTACGAACCCCAATCCGCCTGGCAGCTAATGCCCTGGACATCCGATTGGTACGAATTGCAGCCCTGGGAAAAAGCTAACCAGCGAGGTTTCTATTACAATGCGCAGTTGCGCCGCTATGGAGGGGACCTGCAGGGGATTTTGGACGAGCTCGACTACCTGCAGGAGCTGGGAATTAATGCGATCTATTTGAATCCGGTCTTTGAGTCCGCCTCGTCCCATAAATATGGCGCAACGATGTACCATCATATCGATAATAACTTTGGTCCTGACCCGCTGGGTGATATCGCTATCTGGAGCCGTGAAGATCCGGCTGATCCCGGAACCTGGCAGTGGACATCGGCAGACCTGTTGTTTCTGCAATTGGTGCGGGAAGTTCACGCGCGCAATATGTATCTCATCATTGACGGCGTTTTCAACCATGTCGGTATCCTGTTCTGGGCATTCCAGGACGTACGCGAGAAAGGACCGGCGAGTCCTTTTACCGACTGGTTCGTCATTCAGAATTTCGATGATCCGGGTACTCCTGAAGATGAGTTCCAATACCAGGGATGGTTCAACTTTACGGATTTACCCGAGATTCAGGAGGATGAACACGGCGCCGATGATTCTTTTCGCGAGCATATTCATCAGATCGTTAAAAGGTGGATGGACCCGAACGGCGATGGAGATCCGTCGGACGGCGTGGACGGGTGGCGCCTGGATGTGGCGGAAACGGTCAGCCCGGATTTCTGGAGAGACTTTCGCAGGTGGACCCGGGAGATCAATCCCGTTGCCTTTCTGAGCGGGGAAGTCTGGTGGCGGGATTTTCCGCGTAACATCATGTTCGATGCAGCCCCCTGGCTGCGGGGAGATATGTTTGATGCCGTCATGAATTACCGTTTCGCCGATGCGATGCTCAAAGCCTTCGTCGATCAGGCGAATCCGATAACACCCTCGCAACTGGATCTTTTACTGGGAGACATCCGAATTCAATATCCACAGGGATCACAGTATGGATTGATGAATCTTATGGCCAGCCATGATACCGAGCGTTTTGCGTCAATGGTTGCTAATCCCGACCGGTGGATCGATCACGCTTCCAATCTGAATTATGATAAGAATTTCGATGTCAATAAACCTTCTCCGGAAGAACGGCAGGTGCAGAAACTGATCCTGGCGTTCCAATTCACTTACATCGGTGCACCGTATATTTTTTACGGCGATGAGGTTGGAATGTGGGGAGCCGATGATCCGGATTGCCGCAAGCCCATGCTCTGGCTGGATCTTCTGTATAAGGATGAAATTTGTCATCCCTTCGATTTACCCAAGGAACCGGACGGCATCGAACCGGATATGGAGTTATTCCGGTTTTATCAGCAAATGATTCGACTGCGGATAAAATACGCCTGCCTGCGGCGTGGCGAATACCAAACGATTATGATGGATGATAACCGGGGAATTTTCGGTTTTGAACGCAAACTCGGCCGAGAAAGGGTCCGGGCCATATTCAATGCCACGTGGAAGAGTCAGCCGGTGGCGCCCGAATCATTTTTAGGTAAACACCCCGAACACTGGGAGCCAATCTGGGATGAATACAGACAAGGTACTGAAATACAGCCCAAGTCTTTTAAGATATATGAATATGGCAAATAGACCGGGATAAAGGGAATGTTATCTGTAACCAGGAAGGCTTATCCGGCCGAAAAGTCACGCGGAAAGAAATCAATTTTCAACATTCAAAAAAGGACTGGAAGGTTGAGTAAAAAGGGATACAAAAATCGTTTTCTAAGATCCGTTTTGATCCTCCTCATGATGATTTTTTGGATATCGATCGGATACGCGGGAACCACGGGGAAAATTACCGGTCGCGTAACCGATGGAGAGACCGGTTTGCCGCTCCTGGGCTGCAATATTCTCGTTGAGGGGACCTATCAGGGTGCCGCCACCGATCCTAACGGGGATTATTTTATTCTGAATGTAGCCCCGGGTGTCTATCGTGTGCGAGCCATGATGATCGGCTATAAAACCATGATTATCGAGGATGTCGTTGTTTCTCTGGATTTAACGACCACGCATGACTTTGTGCTTTACAGCCAGGTGCTGGAGGGTGAGGAAGTTATCGTCGTTGCCGAACGTCCCCTGATCCGCAAGGATATGACGGCAAGTTCATCGCGCATTACGGCCAGTGAATTAAAGGCGATACCGCTGGAAACATTTCAGGAAGTCATCCAGACCCAGGCGGGTATCGTGGACGGGCATTTCCGCGGCGGCCGTTCCGGCGAGACATTATATATGATTGACGGCATGCCGGCGACAGATCCATTTCAGGGCAATTTCGCTGCGAATGTGGAGAATGAGGCGATTCAGGAGATGGAGGTGATCACCGGGGCGTTCAACGCCGAATACGGCACCGCCATGTCCGGTGTCGTCAATATTGTGACCAAGGATGGCAGCAATCAATTCCACGGCAGTCTGAATCTATATGCCGGGCAGTGGTACACCACTCACGCTGACGTTTTTCCGAATGTCAGGCGCTTCAATCCTTTTAGTATCGATAATGTGCAGGGCAGCATCAGCGGCGCCATCATCAAAGATAAGCTGTTTTACTATGCTACCAGCCGTTACTACCGCGAGGAGGGACGTTATTGGGGGAAAAATATCTTCGATCCGTATGACGGTTTCTACAAATCGCCGAATGAACAACAGGTCATCGTCGCCAGTAACATGGACGTCCTTGATTCGCTGATCAATGTCATCGTGTTTAATGCCGACGCCGATTCAGTGTCGTTTGTGCTGGCGAGCGGTGACTCTTCCTGGGTGGCGATGAATCCCTACGAGAAACTGAATCTCCAGACAAAATTTACCCTGCGCCTGACCAATAAAATCAGCCTGAGATACAACATCGTTACGGAAAATCCGATGAACTTCTTCCGCTCCGGTTCTGTTCAGCCCATGACCTATAAGGATTTCAATAACGGCTACCGCTACACTCCCGACGGCACGCTGACCCGTGAGAGCTACAATTATAACCAAACCCTGCAACTGGTTCACCAATTAAACAGCAGCACGTTTTACACGCTGGGATTAAATCAATTCAACACGAACTACAAAGAGTACTATTTCGATGATCCGAACGATGAGCGCTACGGCGATCTGGCTTCGCGGAGCCTGGATCTGCCGCCCAACACCTTCAATATCGGCGGCGTCGAAAACCATCATTATAACCGTAATACGACTTCGCTTATCACCCGCTGCGACCTGACTTCGCAGGTAAATAAACGCAATCAGGTAAAGACCGGCTTTGAGATTCAATCTCACCACCTGATGTACCGCGACAACACATTCGATCTGACCACAGGCGCAGCCCAGGGCGACACGCTGAATGTCCGGCCCTTGCAGATCGGCATCTATTTACAGGATAAAATTGAATTCCAGGATATTATCGTGAATGCCGGAATCCGGGTCGACTACTTTGATCCGAATGCCAAAGTGCCGGCCGATCCGAGCGACCCGAATATCAAGGCTCCTTTGCGTTCCTGGCTGGCGGGTATGACGCCCCAGGAACTCGAGGCCGTCTGGTGGAAAGATGTCAATCCGAAAGTGCAGATCAGCCCGCGGCTGGGATTGGCCTATCCGATCACCGACCAGGGCGTGATTCACATTTCTTACGGTCATTTCTTTCAGATCCCTAATTTTGAAAATTTGTACACCAACCCGGAATGGGAACTTGGTAACGATATTTCGGCCATCGAGACGATGGGCAATCCGGATTTGGAAGCCGAGCAGACCATTAGTTATGAGATCGGTTTGCAACAGCAACTGGGGAGCAATATCAAGGCCAATATCGATTATTATGTACGCGATGTGCGCGGTTGGATCAACAAGGAACGCCGCGTGAAAGCCCGGGACGGCCGCCTCTACGATCAGTATATCAATTCCGAGTTCGCCAGCATCCGCGGCATTACGCTGCAGTTGCGCCGCCGCTTCGACACCGGCTACAGCTTCAGCATCGACTACACTTTTCAAATTGCCGAGGGAACCGGTTCCGATCCCAACGCGGGCATCAGCCGTTTGACTTCGGGAACGGAAATTGAGAAGCAAATTCTGCCGCTGGACTGGGATCGCCGTCATACGCTGAACGCCAACGTGGTTCTTGGCAATCCCGGTAACTGGACGGCGAGTTTCCTCATGACGCTGGGCAGCGGCCTGCCGTACAACGCCGAATCGCGCAGCACGCCTTCGCCCTTCCTGAGAAACGATGGCCGCAAACCGTTTTATACGAATGTGGATTTTAAAGCCACCAAGACCTTCCGGATTTTCGGTTTGGATCACACGATCTATACCAAAATCAATAATCTCTTTGACGCATTGAACGAAACCAATGTTTATGGTGATAGCGGGCGCTCGACCTATACACAGGTCGAGAACACCTTCCATCATGGTGAGTTCGGGCAGGCGATTAACTCGCTGCGGGAGTACTTCAACGATCCGTCCCGCTACAGCAGCCCGATGCGTATCACCTTTGGCTATCAGGTAGACTTTTAACAGTGGTATGAGAATAAGCATGAAATCCATGAAAAAGTACTTTATCGCTTTCATTGTTTTATCCGTTTTTAGCCAATATCTCGCTGCCCAGAATACGGAAGCCCTGGGTGACCGAACCTATCGCAAGGAGGGCATCCATAACGGCAATAAAGTCAGGACCCTCTTTCGCAATACCGGTTTGGTAGCCGGGGATGTGACCGGCACCAGCCCCGAAGGCGAATGGCCGCGGGGCAGCGGCAATAACTATGTCGGGGATGTCAGTCCGCTCTTCGGCGTTCAATTGGCGCGCAGCTGGGAATGGAGATTTTTATACAACAGCAGCACCGGAACCATCAGTGGAATCGACTACCAGATTTCGGGCCTCGATTCTCTCACAAAACTCATGCGCCGGCCGGACTATCAATCGCATCGCCAGAGCAACGATACGCTTTATGTCCGATTTGCGGATACGGTGACTTCTGTGGCGACTTCCGATGGTCCGCGCGGCTGGACGGACGGCCCCGGCAGCGGACAGATTACCTGGACGCTGGAGCCATTGCCCGGTTATGCCGATGAGAGGCAGGAGAGTATCGCCCTTTCCGACGATCTCGATAATGATGAAGATGGAAAGCCGGATACATGGCCCTGGTTCTGGCCCGATAAACCCAGTTGGGTGGATCCGACCGGGGTACCCTATTGGAACGGTTATTTCGGACGCGGTGTCATGGCGGCGGACCAGGAATCCTATTTTGTGATGGATGATTCCAAGGACGGGGAGTTTAATTTTTTCTACCAGGGTGACGGTCCCCGGGTTTTTATGCCCGATTCCATGAATCCGGCCAAGTACGGTTCGGCCCTCAAGGTATCGGTACGCGGATTGCAGTGGTCACACTTCCTGGCGGAAGATATCATCTACTGGTTGTACGAAGTGAACAACAACGGCACCACCAACTACCCCAAAGTGACATTCGGAATGATGGTCGGGTCATTGAGCGGTGGGCGCTGCAACGATCATATCGACGCCCAGGACGATCTCTCTTTCTTCGATAACGAGAACGATATCACCTACAGCTGGGACGCTCCGCCCGCTTACAGTCCCTGTTATGACGGACCGGTGGGTTACGCCGGATACGCTTTCCTGGAAAGCCCGGGTAATCCCTTCGACGGTATCGATAACGACGGCGACAGCCACGATGCCGCGTCGCCATACATGTCTGAATCCACCTTTTTACCGCGAACCTACCAGGTGGGCGACCGGGTGATCCTGATTGCGCCGAATACCTATGAGCGGGAAATCCATACGATCGAAAGTTTTCCGGATACGGTCTACACCGGCGGCAAGCGCATCATTCTGAACGCCGGGTTGGCGCTGGAAGATATTGTCGGTAACCTGATCGATGACAATCTCAACGGCATCATCGATGAAGATTACTATACGCATTACTATAACCGCCGCAACCGCGGGGAAGGTTTTGAACCGCTGCCGCCGCTGAAGTATGTGGATTATCTGACGGGCGCCGGGAAGCAGGATCTGTTGATCGATGAACGCCGCAATGATGGTATCGATAACGACGGCGATTGGGATGCCGTGTTGCATGATGTCGGCGCCGATGGTGTTCCCGGATCGGCGGATGACGGCGAAGGCGACGGCGTGCCGACCGCCGGTGAACCCAATTTCGATGGGGTTGACGTCAACGAGTCCGACCAGATCGGCCTGACCAGTTTCAATTACTTTACACCACCCGGCAAGGTGCGCATGAGCGACGATTATAAATGGTCCAGCGGGGCGCCCGGTGAACTCTGGACACGCCAGACGCCGGGTAACTACGATGAAATCGTCTTAGAACCGGCCGATGGTGATTTTATCTATGGCTCAGGCTATTTTCCGTTGCCGGTCGGCTTCAGTGAACGTTTCTCCATGGCTTTGCTGTTCGGCGAAGATTTCGAAGATATCCTGCGCAACAAGGAGATCAATCAGCAGATTTACGACAACAATTACCAGTTCACACGACCTCCGGATAAACCCATTGTCCATGCGGTTGCCGGTGATGGGAGGGTGACGCTGTACTGGGACAATGCGGCCGAGTTCTCGGTGGATCCGGTGCTGGGACAGGATTTCGAAGGCTACAAAATTTATCGCGCCACCGACATCGGTTTTAACGAAGTAAACACTATCACGAATGCCGACGGGATCAAGTATTTTTACGAACCGATTGTCCAGTTCGACCTCAAAAACGGGATCAAGGGATTCTACCGGGGCGATGCCTCGTTTACGGGCGGAATCTCGTTTTACCTCGGCAATGACAGCGGTCTCCGTTATACCTATACGGATACGACCGTTAACAACGGTATGAATTACTATTATGCCGTCGTCTCGTACGATCACGGTGACGCCAGCACCGCCATATTTCCGGCCGAATGCTCGAAGACGATTCAGGAGTTGGGCGGCCGGGTTCTACTCGATAAAAATACGGTGGTTATTCAACCGACCGCCAATGTGGCCGGGTACATTCCTCCGGATACGTCGCGGGGCGTGGCCCGGGTCAGTGGTGACGGCGACGGCAACCTCTTCTATAAATTGATCAATCCGGGAGTTCTGGCGGCCGAGACCGAGCATGAAATTCATGTCAATTTCTGGGACACTGCGACGGATCGCGTCGACAATGACGGCGACGGCCTTGACTATTGCGAAGATACACTGGTGTATCAATTCCGGGATTCACTGATCTATATAGCCGCCAGCATCGACACCCAATTAATTAATATCCGCTTCAGAACAGCCCAGGACTCCAAAGATACGCTGCTCATTTTTCCGCCGACCCTGCGCGACGCCGACGAAGCTTTTGCGCGAACCACGAGCTACTATGCGATTTATGATTATCATCAGGATACCGACGGGCAGGCGGTGATCGATACCGTTGTGGATAAGAGCAGCCGTTTCGGTATTGATGATCAGAGCCTGGCGAATATCGCCCGTTCACTCAATACAATGCCGTCGCTGATATTTCCTAAAAGTTTTACGACCATCCCGGATTATCCTTTGGGGATGCAACTTTTCATTGATAATACCTGGCTGGCGGAACTGTCCTCATTGACCTGGAGCAGCAGCGGTGTCACCGTCGAGCCGCAATTGCGCAAATGGAGAATGGGCGGGCACCAGGTCCCGGATGATTACAGGCTCACGTTCAGCAGCATTGCCTACGCCTCGTATGCAACGGATGGCGCTTATGGACAATTTGAAAGCATGGATATCAATGTATCGGCCGGCAACCTGCGCAGCGGCAAAGCTGTCGACCTGGCGGTTCGCGACAACGGCGATCAAATCTTCGGAGTAGAGGATACCCTGGTTTTCTTCGAATCGCTGCCGGCGGCCACAGCTTCGAATCCGAATGCGGTTCAGAAACACGCTACCTGGATGCTGACTTTTCGGGGATTGGTGACCGGTGCTGCCCTGCCTGCAACGCAAATTGATCTGAACATTACTACGCAAAAACCGCTCAGCCGGGTTGATGAATTTACGATCACGATTACCGGTGCGCGTAGTGACCCCGATGTGGCCACCCGCGAGCGGGGAAAGATTTCGGTGGTACCCAATCCTTACCTGTGTACGGCCATCTGGGAACCGCGTAATAACCTGGAACAGGGACGCGCGGAACGGCGCATCGATTTCATCAATATTCCGGTGGCATCAACGATACGAGTTTACTCCGTGCGCGGCGATCTGGTCCAGACGCTCCGTCAAAACGGCTCCTACACGAGCGGTGCGGTTTCGTGGAACCTGCTCAGTCGCGATGGGTTGCCGATTGCCTACGGCGTTTATGTTTTTCATGTCTCGGGACCCAATTTGAAAGAAGACTTTATTGGAAAATTTGCGGTGATCAAATGATAAGAAAGATCAACAAGGACTTCGTTATGAAAGGATTTTCCCGGGCGCTGGGTACAATTGTGTTTATGATCAGTTTGGGGCAGGCCCAGTATCTTGAGCCCGTGTCGCCCACGAATCCGGATGTGGATGCCGTTCCGGGCGACGGCTTTGTGAAGGTGTACTGGAACGCCAAACCCGAGAGCGATATTGACAGTGTTTTGCAGAAGCTTTACCCGGATGTTCCCGCCAAATGGAACAATTTCGAGGGCTACAAAATCTACCGGGCAACCGACTACGAATTTGAGGAAGTCCACTCTATCACCGACGGACTTGGGCACAAACTGTATTACAAACCGCTGGTTGTATTCGATAAATTCAATAAGATCGAAGGCTATTTCAAAGGCAATAGCGGGTTGGGAATCCCCCTGGTTTTTACGAACTCCAGCGAGAATACGTTTGACAATTCACTCCCGCCGTTTTACCCGGATATCCAGCCGATGGACATGCCCGCGGAGCTGTTCGGCGAATCCGGCAACGGCAGCTGGCGACTGCATATCGCCGATGCCGATACCTCCAAAAACTCCGGCCAGCTGGTCAACTGGGAAATCGGTTTTAAAGCAGCGGGCGATACCGGCTATGTCAGACACAAGGGTACGATCACCGATCTGAACGTGGTGGAAAATTCGGGTTTCAACCGTTTTGCGGATGCGGCTAAAACCGATCCAGAAAGCTGGGAGCGCTACCAGCCCGAGAGTATGTTTTTTGAACATAGCCCCAACGAGGCGGCGACAGGCGACGCGCTCAAGATCTCAATCGATAATTTCTGGGAGGTCAGTACCAAGAACCGCATCGATAACGGTGATTTCGAGGAACCGGCCGATACAACCGGTTGGGATCAACTGACGGATAATGCCGCAGTCGCTCTCGGCTGGGTGGCAGAATACGCGTCGCTTTCCAGCGGCTGGCTGACGATGAAAATCAACTCTAATTCCAACTCCGGCCTGTGCTGGAATCTGGCGACGGCCAGCCAGTTTGAGCCGAACACCTGGGTGGCGTTCACCGTCCGGATCGCCTCTGAGAACAGAACCCCGAACGGTCATCTTTACCTGTCGTTGAATAACGGTCAGGAAAAAGTAGTGGATCTCGGCCTCATTCCGGCTAATACGACGGAACTGCATTATTACCGGCGTCTCAACAGCCGTCTGACCAGCGCAAACCTGTACGTCGGAAATGGCCAGGGCACTGTTCTGTATGTGGACCAGTTCCGGGCTTCAACGGCCGAATATATGACCCAGGAAGTCTACCAGCGCCTGTCGCGCGTGGTGCCGGGCGCCCATTACGAGTGGAAGACGAAAATCTATGAGAATGATCCCGGGATTGTCGTTGCTCCCGGCTACCGGGCCTACCAGCCGAATCAAGTGGTCAAAGAATTCCGGCAGTACGGTGTTGAGAGTACTGTCAACAAGAACACCTATCAGTATTTTTCGCGCAGTTTCGATGCCCCGGAAGATATGCAGGACGGTATCTTCTTCTACCGGGTCGACGTGAACGCCGACGAATGGAAGGGTCAGGGGGAATTCATCCTGGACAGCCTGGTTATGATCGGCAACAGCAAATGGGGCCTGAACCTGTATCCCGAAGTTTCGACCGCGATCGATGTTGAGGGAGCGTCGCAAAACTGGGACGATTTCCGGGTCACTCTGGACATCGCCCATCCCTGGCTCTACGAATTGGACATCACATTGGAAGCGCCTTCGGGAGATAGCTATTCACTGATGAACGGTCAATTCGCCAAGAGTTTCCTGGATGGCAGCGCCGGCCTGGCCCAGTACCTGGGCAGTAATTCCGGGCTTCAGTACACCTATGTGGATACGAGCGTGAACAACGGCCAGCGCTATTTCTATGCGGTCGTGGCCTACGATTCCGGCGATTCGCTGTTCAATATTTTACCGTCGGAAGGCAGCAAACGTATTACGCTGGAATCCGACCGGTACGTGTTCGATTCGAATACGGTAATGGCGATTCCGAATCCGTACAGCAAGGGCTACCAGCCGGCCGCTTTGAACTCCGCGGGGATTATCCATACCGGCCATGCTACCGGCAGCGTCAGCCTGGACATCGTCGATGACAGGAAGATTGTGAATGATTCCGAATACGAGATTTATTTCTATGATTCGTCCACCGATCCCAATTACGCGTTGACCTCGACGATCGATTTCTTCGCCAAGAAGACGACGGCTTACGGGGTGCGCAATGTGACAACCGGCGATACCCTGCTTGCCTATGTCTCGTCGATCGATAAACCTTCGCCGGTATTCGAGGGCCTGCGCCTGCAGTTGACCAATGCCGACCGGATTAATATCATCCCGGATAGTATCCGCTGGTCGGGAAGCGACCTGGCCCACCCCGAAATCCTGATGAATCTTTCGGATCTTAGCGGGAATCGCTTTCCGGTCAGGTACCGCCTGACATTTTATGACGAGATTGTCGACACTTCGCAATCTTATAAGTCCGGTTTTGTGACCCTCAACGCGCGACCCGTCAAATTGAAAGTCTTCGATATGATCGGGAATAAGGATGTGAAGGTTGCCTACCGCGCAGTCACCGGTAAGGATGACTTCATCCTCTATCCGTTGTTTGAGGATACGCTGGATAAAACCACCAACCCGGTGAATTATCCCTATAAGTCCAGCTGGTACATCAAACTCATTTTCGACAGCGCAAACCTGATTTCGCTGCAGGCGGCCGATAAAGGCGGACTTTTTTACTGGCAGGACCCGGACAGCACGATCCTCTACGAGCGGGTTAGCGGTTCGAAAAATCTGCCCCCACTGAAAGCCGGCGACGCGACGATCGTGTACTGGGACGATAACGTCCTTGTGCCCTCTCAGGCCAATCCGGTGAATGTGACTTTGAAGAGCGATACGCTGCTGAATCCGGGCCTGTTTTATTTTAAAGGCTGGATGAAATCCACCAGCGAGCAGAGTTTATCCTTCGGAATCGGGGGGCAGAACACGACCTTCACCGTCGGGCAGAGCTTTACGGAGCTGAAAATTCCGATCGAGATCGATCAAGCCGGCAATTTGCAGGTGGTCTGGCATTCGACCGGTGACGATACGCTCTGGATCTATGACATCTCCATCACGGAAAAATACCGCTACGCGGACGGAGATTTTCTCGATGTCGCGACGACCATCAAGTTTAGCAGCGATGATAATTATCGCTTCAGTACGCTTGCAGCTTCCCAGGGTCTTGTCACGGATGACGGCTGGAGCAATTTCAGCGTCGTCCCCAATCCTTATATCGTTTCGGCTTCCTGGGATTATTCGCCTGATCTGCCCGGCAATTTCCCGAATAAAGTAGCGTTTATCAATCTGACGGCCGATGCGGTTTTGCGCATTTATACGGTGCGCGGCGACTTGGTTCGCAAACTACAGCACACCGGTGATATTTTCGACGGTACGCTTGCCTGGGATCTGTTGAACGAGTCCGGCAAAAAGGTGGCCTTCGGCATCTATATTTATCATATCACCAGTAGTACTCTCGGTGAGAAGACCGGCAAACTGGCGATTATACGTTGAACTAAAACAAAGGACATAGAAGATGAAACGAGCATCTATCATTTATTTGGCCTTAGCGGCCCTGCTGTCGATGCAGACGGTATCCGCGCAGAGTAAGGTCGGCACTTCGGCGGCGCCTTTTCTGGGTCTTGAAATCGGCGCCAAAGCGGTGGCGATGGGAGCAGCCTTCGGGGGCGTCTCGGATGACGGATCGGGCATCTTGTGGAATGTTGGTTCGATCTCGCGGAGCGAGAAGAATTCCGCCTATTTTAGTTATTTGAACTGGTTTGCCGACATCAATATCCAGTACGCTTCGGTGATTTATCAACTGCCGGCCGTGGGCGCATTGGGTGTCAGCGTGACTTTCGTAGACTACGGCGAAATGCAGGTGACCACGATTGAAAATCCTTACGGCACAGGTGAAGTTTTCTCGGCCAACGATATCTCGCTGGGACTCTCTTTTGCGCGGAACCTGACCGATCGGTTCAGTATCGGCGCGACAGTGAAATATATCGCCCAGTCGATCTATAACGAGAAGGCTGAAGGGCTGGCGCTGGATGTCGGTACCCTGTACATCACGCGTTTTAACGATATGCGTCTCGGGATCAGCATCAATAATTTCGGCAGCAAGATGCAGATGACCGGTCGCGACCTCTTTGCCTTTCATGACATCGATGAATCGATCTACGGCAATAACGAGAAGATCATCTCCGAACTGCGGACCGACCAATGGAACATGCCGCTGGTTTTCCGGATCGGGGCGGCGATGCCAGTCATGGATACCAAAAATCACAAAGTCTGGCTGGCCGCCGACGGCGTCTATCCCAGCGACAACGTCAAAATGGCCAACCTGGGTGTCGAATACACGCTGTACGATCTTTTTTCGTTGCGGGCTGGTTGGAAGAATATGTTCCAGGGTGATTACAAAGAACAGGGCCTGACCTTCGGCACGGGAGTAGTTTTCAGAATGCGTTCGAATCTCGCGATTCAGTTCGATTATGCTTTCCAGGGATTCGATCACCTGACCGATGTCCATCATTTTGCAACGAGTATCAATTTCAAGTGAAAAACCTAGCGAACGTAAAACAGCGGAAGATCGGCAGTGTTATCTGGTTTGTGATCCCGCTGCTTTGGCTTTTAATGGTTCCGACCTGTTCGCGAACCGAAAAACCGGTACCGAATGCAGATCAGAAGGCGCTGGCGATCATCGGCGAGGATACGATTACGGTGTTTCAGTTTAAAAAATCTTATGAGCTGGCTATGCTGCGATCTTCGCAGGCGGATAGTCCGGAAAACCGAAGGATGCATTTACAACAGATGACCGATGCATACCTGCTGGCCCAAACCGCCCGGATGGAGCATCTGGATACTCTGGCCGTATTTCGCTATCAACGCGAGATGGCCGAACGCGAGGCCATGCGCGAACTGCAGTTCGATCGGATTCGGGAAGGGATCGAAGTCGATGAGAACCAGCTGCGGGAAGCCTTCCGGCGCTCCCGGGAGAGCCGCCTGGCGCGGCACCTCTATGCTAAGGACCGGCAGGCAATCGAAGTGTTATATCGCAAATTGACATCGCAGGGATCTACTTTCGAGCAGCTGGCGTCCGAGGTATTCCGGGATTCCACGTTGCAGCGCAATGGTGGGCTGCTGGGATGGATTTCCTGGGGCGATACCGATTTGCAGTTTGAGAATGTCCTCTATCAGTTGCAGGAGGGCGGAATTTCGAAACCGTTTCAGAGCAAATTCGGCTGGCATATCGTCAAGCTTGAGGCCATCCGGCGTGACCTGATTCCATCCCGGCTTGATTATGAGCATTTCTGCGTCAAAGAACGCCCCAAATTGCAGCGCATCTACGGCGAGGAGAAACTGGCGGGCTACCTGTCAAATTATATGCGGGATCAGCACTTGCAGCTCAATGTGCCGCTTCTGCGATTGGTGGCCGCGCAAATTAAAAGCTATTACCGGGATGTGCTTTATCCCGAGGATTTACAGCTCCAAAAGATTCCGGCCAATGAACTGGGTAAAATAAGCCTGCGCCTGTCCGACCTGCTGCAGGATACGCTGATTCATTACCGAGGCGGCGAGTGGACGGTCGCCGATTTCGTGAAACGCATACCGGAATTGCCGGTTCAGTTTGTTTTGTATGAAATGGACAAGGCCGTGGCCTTTGCCCTGCGCAATGACATCCTGGCGCAGAAGGCTTACCGGGAAGGGTTGGACCGCCGGCCGGAGGTGCGCGCACAGGTGCGGCTGCGTTCCAATGACTGGCTGGCCCGGGCGGAGACGCAGCTGTTGTTCGAGGATACGCCCGTGGAGAGGCGCGCTAATTTTACGGATGAAGATGTCTACCTGTACCGCCTGCAGCAATGGCGCAAGCGGCGGGCTGAATATCTGCAGGACCATCGAACGCAAACCGCGGTCCGGATTTTTGATGATCGGTTACAGGAACTTTACCGTTGATTTAAACGCTTAGTTTACTGAGAGAAATAGTGAACCTCATTTGATGAAATGGAAATTACAATCGGGGAGTAATTCATGACTTTTATTGATTTCGCGATCGTATTTGTGTATATCGTCGGGCTGGTTATCGTCGGCCTCTATTTTCAGCGTAAAGCTTCGAATGGGATCGATTCCTATTTCCTGGGGAACCGCAACCTGCCCTGGTGGGTGCTCGGAGCTTCCGGAATGGCCTCGAACCTGGATATCAGCGGGACCATGATCATCGTAGCGCTGATTTATGCGCTGGGTTCGAAGGGATTCTATATCGAAATCCGGGGCGGCGTCACGCTGATCATGGCGTTTTTGATGATTTTCATGGGCAAATGGAACCGTCGCGCGAACGTGATGACCCTCGCAGAATGGATGCAATTCCGATTCGGGGATGACCGTGAAGGACGGCTGGCGCGCCTGATCACCGCCATCACCTCTATCATCGTGACAGTGGCGATGATCACCTATTTTGCCATCGGCGGCGGGAAATTTTTGGACAGGATTCTCGGAATTCATGCCTGGCTGGGCTTGCCGTCGGAATTCTGGGCGGCTTCGATACTGATTCTGATTGCCTCCATCTATACGGTTGCGTCGGGGTTTTACGGAGTCGTTTGGACCGACGTATTTCAGGGAACCCTCATTTTTCTGGCGATCATCTTTGTCGTTACCAAATCTTTTGGGATTCATTTGCCGGAACAGTTCGCGGTATCCATGCCGATTCGTGAAGTCGCGGGCGGCGGCTTCAAGTCATTTGCGACGAATTATAAAGAGTGGACGAGCGTACTGCCGCACTGGAAGCTGGGAATGGATTCGGCGAGCCTCTACTCGATGTACAATTTATTCGGGATCGCAATCATGTTCTATATTTTCAAGGTCGTGATCGAAGGCAGCGGCGGCACCGGCGGCTACATGATCCAGCGCTATTTCGCGGCTAAAAGCGACCGGGAAGCCGGATTGCTCTCCCTTTTCTGGACCTTTCTGCTCTCCTTTCGCTGGCCCTTTATCGGCGCGCTGGCGGTCTGGGGTGTGTCTTTGGCGGGCCAGGTGCATGACCCGGAAATGGTTTTACCGCTGGTGGTGAGCCAATTACCGATCGGCGTCAAAGGTTTCCTCGTAGCCGGGTTGATGGCCGCGGCTATGTCGACTTTCGATTCGACCGTGAATGCCGGGGCGGCCTACTGGGTCAAGGATATCTACCTTGTTTATATCAATCCCAAGGCTTCTGATAAAAAGCAAATGACGCAGAGTTACAGCGCCTCCATCCTGATCATTCTGGTGGGACTGGTCATGATGCTGTTTATCCGTAATATCAACGAAATTTGGGGCTGGATCACGATGAGCATCGGGGCGGGATTGATCATTCCGCAACTGATTCGCTGGTATTGGTGGCGACTGAACGGCTATGGCTACGCCATCGGTATGGCTAGCGGTATGCTGGCTTCGATCATCTGGAAACTGGTGATGCCGGAAGGAACCGAGGAATATTTCGCCTTCCTGTTTGCGGCTGGAATGGCCCTGGCGGGAACCATTATCGGCACATTTCTGACGCAGCCGACAGATGACAAGGTGCTGCAAAATTTTTACAAGGTTACCCGTCCTTTTGGTTTCTGGAATCCCGTCCGCGCGCATTTCTCGGATAAATTCAGGAGCCAGGTAAAAGCAGAAAACCGGCGTGATATCTTCTCGACTTTTATAGCTGTGCCATGGCAGGTTTGCCTGTTCATGATGTGGTTGGTGCTGGTTATGAAACGCTTCGATACCTTTGCCATTCTGCTGACGGTAGTAATCGTTCTGTCGATAATCCTTTATTTCTCATGGTTCAGGCATTTATCCACGGAGGTTAAGGAAGATTAGTCGTGCATGGTCGGCAGGAGGTCAGATTGAATCCCGAATCGGTCTTGGCTTTTATCGACGATTCTTTCGGGAGCCGGCGATTCGGAACGATAAGAGACAACGGAATTATACAGGGAGATTACGGTAAATGTTACCAGATGATTTAGTAAATCGTATGGTTCGATTGGGATTCACCTCCTACGAGGCCAAGACCTACCTGGGACTCCTTAATCACAATCCGGCGACCGGATACGAGGTGAGCAAGGAAGTCGAGGTCCCAAGGTCGGTGATCTATGCCGTTTTACGCAAACTGGAGGCGCGCGGAGTGGTGATCTCCATTCACGAGAAACCACGTAAATATATTCCGCTCTCGCCCAAGCAACTGTTTTCGCGCCTGGCGACGGATTTTTCATCGCGATTATCTTCCCTGAAGAAAGAACTGGCAATGTTCAACAGCCGGCCTGAGAATGAGGGCTTCTGGAATATCAACGGCTATGAGTCCCTGGTCCAGACCTGCGACGCGCTGATCCGGGATGCTGCTCAGACCATCTATATCTCCGGGTGGAGCCGGGAAATCAAGCAACTCGAGAAAGCGCTTCTGGCGGCCAAACGCCGCGGAGTGGAAATCGTTATTTTCTCCTTTACGGATATCGATCAGAAATTCGGAAAGGTATTCTCTTACGGCATCCCCGAGGAGAAACTGGTTCGCATCTGGGATCATAAGATCATTCTGGTCGTGGATGGGCGGGAGCTCATCATGGGACCCGCCAACATCGAAGTCGACGAGCAGGCAATCTGGACGCAGAACAAAGCCGTCCTCAGTATTGCGACCAATTACATCATTCTCGACATTACGCTCTTCGGGCAGCGCAAAAAACTGAATGTCAGTAAAACCGTTGAGAAACTCATGCCGGAGAAAAACGATTATCTCGAACAAATGATTCGTAAAAGTATCGGGTGACGCGTTTACTGACTTGCGGGGTGATCCTTTTATCCCGCCGGATAGCCAGCCGCAGTAATGCTAAATCCATGAAATCCGCAGGTTGATAGAATGAAAAAAATATCGATTCTCTGCTTTTTATTGATCGAAATAGTCCGGAGCGCTCCGGTTGTCTGGTCCGATCCCGAATTTGCAACGCAGAACGACGCGATCGTAGTCTATTTCGATGCTGCCCAGGGCAACGCCGGGTTGAAGGATTTTACGGGCGACGTCTATGCTCATACCGGTGTAATCACGGATAAGAGTACCGTCTGGAAATACGTGGTCTCGCCCTGGCCCGGCAGCGGCAATGCCAACCTCTCCAAAAACAAACTCGAGCGCGTAAGCGGTAACCTGTGGAAACTTTCAATCGGCTATCCGCGCGACTATTATGTTGATCACAGCAGCGGAGCGCATATCCCCGCCAGCGAGAAAATCCTGAAGTTGGCTTTTGTCTTTCGCAACGCGGACGGCTCGCGAGAAGGAAAGGACATTGGCGGAGCAGATATCTTTCTGGACCTGTATGAGCCGGGACTGACTGTGATTATCGACGAGCCACGAATCGATTTGTCTTACGGAGATCCCCTGCGTTCGCCGGTATTCGCCAAGGCCGGCGAGGCCGTGCGGATTGTTTTGAAAGCGGCGGCGATCGGCACCCAGATCAACAAACTACAGATATTTATCGATGGTGAACTGCAAGCCGAGGCGGCCGATACGGTGCTGGTGTACGATTTTTTACCCGCAACGGAGATTCAGGGTTCTATAGAAATCACGGCGGTTGTAGTCGGCACGGCCGCAGAGACGGATAGCATATCATTCTATGTGGTGGTCAATCCGCCGGTTTCCGAAGCACCGCTGCCGATGGGTTGCCGTAGCGGAATCAATATCATCGATGACGACCGACTGATCCTGACCCTGTTCGCGCCGTACAAGGAATTTGTCTACGTAATCGGCGATTTTAATGACTGGAGGGTGGACACCGACTATTTCATGCAGCGTTACACAGTCGATGCGGACAGCGTCTATTGGTGGCTCGAGATTCCCGGTTTGAACCCGGATAAGGAATACGGATTTCAGTACCTGGTAGACGGCAGCTTGCGCATTGCCGATCCGTATACACATACAGTTCTCGATCCCTGGAACGATCGGTATATCACGAGCAGCACCTACCCGAACCTGCCGGCTTACCCGGATGGCAAGACTTCCGAGATTGTTTCGACATTGAAGATCGATGAAGCGGAATTCGAGTGGCAGAGCATGGACTTTCAGCGGCCGCATAAAGAGGAACTGATCATCTATGAAATTCTACTGCGCGATTTCCTGCGGGCTCATGATTTTAAGACATTGCAGGATACGTTGAATTATATAGAGCGTTTGGGCGTCAATGCCATCGAACTGATGCCGGTCAACGAATTTGAAGGCAATTCCAGCTGGGGCTATAATCCCTCTTTCTATTTCGCACTCGATAAATATTACGGCCCGGCCGGGGATTTGAAGGCCCTGATCGACGAGTGCCACCGGCGCGGGATTGCCGTCATCCTGGATATGGTGCTGAACCACTCCTTCGGCCAGTCGCCGATGGTGCGGCTCTACTGGGACCAGGCCAATAAGCGCCCGGCACCCGAGAGTCCCTGGTTCAATCCCGTCGAAAAACATCCTTACAATGTAGGCTACGATTTCAATCACGAGAGCCCGGCAACCCAGGCTTTTGTCGATCGTGTGAACGCCTTCTGGCTGAGGGAGTATAAAGTAGATGGTTTCCGTTTCGATCTTTCCAAGGGTTTTATGCAGACCGGCGATTTTTACAATTACAATGCTTCCAGGATCGCCCTGCTTAAACGCATGGCTGATCGCATTCGGGAATTCGATCCGGAGGCCTACATCATCCTGGAGCACCTGGGCGAGAACCGCGAAGAGACGGAGTTGGCCGACGCCGGGATGCTGCTCTGGGGCAAGATGACCGATAATTACAATGAAGCCACGATGGGCTACCATAAAACCGGTTCGGACTACGGGAAGTCGGACCTGTCCTGGGCCTATTACGGGACACGCGGCTGGTCCCGCGCCAACCTGGTCACCTATATGGAAAGCCACGACGAGGAGCGCCAGATGTACAAGAACCTGCAATACGGCAACGGCAGCGGAGTGTATCAGGTTAAGGATTTACCGACGGCGTTGAACCGTATCAAACTGGCGGCGCCGTTTTTTTTCACCATTCCGGGGCCCAAAATGATTTGGCAATTCGGAGAGGTCGGCTACGACTTCTCGATCGACTACAACAGCCGTCTCGGCGAAAAGCCGATTGTCTGGGACTATCCTCATCATCCGAATCGCGAGAACCTGTATAAAATTTTCCAGGCGCTGATCAAACTGCGCCGCGAGCAGGAAGTCTTCTTCAGCGATCAGACCAGCCTGATCATGGATGTGGATAAAGAGGTTAAAAGTATCACTCTCACCCATCAGGGCATGTGCGCTGCGGTCCTTGGAAACTTCGACGTGGTGGCGCAGACGGCGACCCTGCAGTTTCCGCATTCCGGGAGATGGTACGAGTATTTTCGCGGTGAGCAGATGGATGTCCCGGACGGCGCGCATACGTTTTATCTGCGTCCGGGCGAATTGCGCCTCTACACTGACCGGGAATTGGAAATGCCGGAGGGCGGAATTCTCACGCAATTGGTACAGGGCGATTCCGAACCGATGGCCTATGAATTCCGGCTGGAACCGAATTATCCTAATCCCTTCAATCCCGGCACCAACCTGGTCTTCGAACTGGACAGGGCGGGAGAGACATCCGTTCGAATTGTCGATGTGACCGGCCGCGAAGTCTACGCCCTCTCGATGGGATCGACGCAACCCGGGCGTTATCATTTCTATTGGGACGGGATGACAGCCGCCCAGGAACCGCTGCAGTCGGGAATCTATTTTATCATCCTGAAAAATGGGGACCGCACCGCCACCCAAAAAGTGACGCTGTTGAAATAGGTTTAATCGGCTGAATGGACTGTCCGGGCGCGTGTCAGTAAACTCACCAAAACAATCACCGCAAAGGCGAGAACGTAGCTCGCAAACCGTTCGGAAATGATATTCTGCAGGACGGCGATATTTTTCCAGAGAATTGTAGACAGCGCGCCCGTGAGCATTCCGGCAGTCGCGCCGGCCTTGGTAAGGCCTTTCCAGTACAGGATACACAGCAGTACCGGCCCAAAGCTGGCGCCCAATCCCGACCAGGCATATGAAACCAGCGAGAAGACCAGTTCCGTCGAATTGTAAGCCATTGCAAAGGCAATGATACCGATGACGATCGTCGCGATCCGGCTAAGCCTGAGCAGCCGCTCGGGCGATGTCTGCCGGCGATAGATTTTATGGTAGATATCCTCCGTCAGGGCGGAAGTCGTAACCAGCAGCTGCGAGTCGGCGGTGGACATCATGGCCGCGATCGCGCCCGAGATCAGGATGCCGGCGAACCAGCCGGGGAGCAGGTGGGTGGCCATATAAGGCATGATCATCTCCGGGTCGCTGAAATGCTGTGAGCCGTAAAGAACGACTCCGACAATGCCCATGAAAAACGCGCCGAAAAAAGCTGGAATCGCCCAGCTATAGGCGATGATGCGTCCACGCCGGACTTCGCCCTCGTCGCGAATCGCCAGAAAGCGCGCCAGCAGATGCGGTTGGCCGGTATAGCCGAAGCCCCAGCTCAAGCCGCCGATGACCGCCAGGACCGCAAAAACACCCGTCTTTTCACCGGTCCACGAAAGGGAAGAATTGCTCAGAGGATGCAAAGCCGCGGGATCAAGGGACTGGATTTCGATAAAGCCGACGATCGGCAGGATGACCAGCGTAGAAAACATCAACAGGGCTTGCAGCATATCTGTCCAAACCACGGCGCGGAAGCCGCCCATGATCGTGTAGAGCAGAATGATGCCCGCTCCGATGATCATCCCGGAGAGATGCGAAATACCGAAGGTGACATTCAGCACCTTACCGGCGCCGTTGAATTGGGCGGCGACGTACAGAATGAAGAAGAAGGTGATGATCAGGGAAGCGATGATGCGCAGAAACAGGTTCTGCCCGCCGAAATGAGTGGCGATCAGGTCGGGCAGCGTGATCACATTATACTTGCCGGCCAGCCGCCGCAGCGGCGCAGCGATGAAGAGCCAGGAGAAAATGATGCCCAGCAGGCAGCCGATGGCGGACCAGATTTCGAGGTAGCCAACGGCCAGCGCCGCGCCAGGTAGACCGATCAGCAGCCAGGCCGACTCGCCGCTGGCTCTTTCGGAAAGCGCAATCGGCCAAGCGCCCAGCTTGCGGTTCGCGACGATGAAGTCTGATTGCGTTTTGTTCTTTTCAACAGCCCGGAAACCGATCACGAGCACCGCCGCCAGGTACAAAATCAAGCCAATCAATATCGGATTCATGCCAGCTCCGCGTATAAATTCAAGTAGACAATCGAAAGCGTTTCACTGATTGCGAGATCACATACACCTTTGAACTTTACACTTTGTCTTTTCCTTGTCAGGCCGTCCGGGATAATTTATCACATCCGGCTGAAAATTCCATCTAAAAGACGGATTTATGTCGGGGGGGAGAAATCGTCACCTCAGCGGAAAATTCCGGAGAAATTAAGTCGTTTGGAATTAATTTGTGGATGAATCCGGCACACGCTTTGAATTTTTCGCGGAAAGGATTGGGTATGAAGAGGCTATGGGGAATAATGACACTGACTTCTATGCTTTGGGGGCAGGAGGTGACCGTTCCGGAATATTATACATTGGATCAAAACCTATCCGCCAAACTCCATGAAATTGTCGCTGAGCTGGGGCTGGATGGCGATTACGATGTCGGCGAAGATGGCATCGAACAAATCTCACTGGTGGTGATCGATCTGAACAAATCCGAGCCGCGCCTGGGCGGTGTGAATTACGATAATTTCATCTATCCGGCTTCAGTTTATAAAATGTACATTGCGGCGGAAGTTCTGCACCAGGTTTCCGAAGCAAAACACTCACTTTTCGAACCGTACGTTGTCCGCGCGCCGAATGATGTGGACCGGAGCAGTGAACTAAGCCACGATCCGCGCCCCTTGCTGCACAACGGCGACAGCGTGACGGTGCAGTATCTTCTGGATTTGATGATCACGCGCAGCGATAATTCGGCCGCAAATTGCCTGATTGATCTGGCCAGGCGTGAAAACATCAATGCCATGCTGCACGATTACGGCTGGTATGGCAGCGAGGTCACGCGTAAATTCCTGGGCCGTAAATTCGAAGATTCTGATTATGCGGAAGTTCGCGGCACGGAAACCTGCGCCCTGCATGCCGCTGATTTCATGTACCGTATTGAGACACGTCAGATGGTGAACCCGTGGGTGAGCATGCATTTGAAAGTTCTGCTCGGTAATCAACTCGACAATTCCAAACTTGCCGCCGGACTGCCCGGCAATGCCGTTTTTTATCATAAGACCGGCTGGTTCTCTTATTGGACCAATGATGTGGGGATCGTAGATGACGGCGAATGCCGTTACGTTATCGCCTGCTTCATGCCGTTACGGGAAGATGACGCTCTGCCGAAGATGAAAGCCCTTTCCGAGCAGGTCTATGCTTTAATAAGGAATCGCTAAAAATAAACCGCGCGAGAGCAATTCGCCATCAGAAGTTCAGCCTGACACCTCCCTGAAAAGTAAGGTATGAAAGCCGGGCGTCCGGGTCCGAACCGCCTTCGTGCGACCAGATAAATTCATACGTCAGGCTCTCCGAGAAAATATAGTTGTATTTCGTTTCAAGATAAGCCGTGAAGCGTTTGCTGAATTTCTTTTCAATTCCGAGTCCCTCACTTAATCCGATCTTGACCAGCGGTTCCGGTCCCCAATACTGGATACCGATGAACGGTTCGCCGTTATAGGTAGCGCCGGCTTTCAGACTTTTCGCGTCGAGTACATAAAATCCGCAGCCGGCCGTAAGGTAGAAGCGCAGAAAAGCATCGGGTTTGGAGAAATAGCGGAACAGGTTGGTGGAAACACTCTTGGTCACCAGGTTGCCGCCCTCGACCTTGAAACGGACCCCGTCCCACTCGAGGAAGCCGATCAGTTCCATCAGGATTGTATCCTGGCTGGTTTTGATATTCTGATTCCGGTATGAACAATCGATCATGATGCCGCACATTTCATTGAAATTGTAACGAAACTCGGCTCCGAATCCGGGCCCCGATCGGTAGGAAGCTTTGAATTCGCCGGGAGTTTGCGGCATTGCCAGATTGCTGTGCAGACCGACGGAGAAAGATCCATTACCAATCTGGGGATAGGCCAGAACTATGGGTAAGAGCAAAACCAATAATACGCTTCCGATTCGATGTTTTTGCTGCATAACGCGACTCCTTTTTAAACGGTTTCCTATCCGAAGAGTAAAGTAATCAAAATCTTTTACCACAGGTTTTTCAGGCAAAATTATGCCTTTGCGAAGCGTACGGAAAAAGTGGATCAGAGTCAAGCCGAATCTCTGATCTATCCCGAATTCGGTTTTGAAGATGTATTATTGTCCCCGATAGGAAATATCAAAAGTCAGCGGCTCTTCGGTCCGCCGGCCGGGGAGCCGTGCAGACCAAAGAGCCGCAAGAATGAAAGTCTCAGTACAGACCTGTGAAAAGCCTATTTTTTGAGAATCGTTTTCAGAACCTTATCTTTGTCAAGTTTCTTCGTACAGAAAAACCAGTCCTGGCAAACCATGTCTTCTTTGCCTTCCATGCGGCTTTTAGCGGCGCCGCAGGAACCGGCCGGTGAAATAATCACATCGTCACCGGGACGCCAATCCGCCGGCGTAGCGACATTAAACGCGTCGGCGGTTTGCAGGGCTAAGAGCACCCGGTAAATTTCGTCGAAGTTACGCCCCAGGCTCAGGGGGTAGTAAATAATCGTCCGGATCATGCCCTTGGGATCGATAAAGAATACGGCGCGGACCGCTTTGGTTGTGGCCTCTCCCGGCTGAATCATGCCGTACTTCTTCGCAATCTCCATCGTGATGTCTTCGATCAGCGGAAAATTGACCTCGACATTTTTCATACCCCGGTACTCGATTTTCTCCTTGATCGTTCTCAGCCAGGCGATGTGACTGTAAAGCCCGTCGATCGAGAGACCCACCAGCTTACAGTTGGCTTCGGCTAGCTTGTCCTCCATCGAGGCAAATGTGACAAATTCGGAAGTACAGACCGGCGTAAAGTCGGCCGGATGACTGAAGAGAATGACCCATTGGCCGACAAATTGAGCCGGGAAATCGAGTGGACCCTGGGTAGTGACTGCCTTGAATTCAGGAGCCTTGTCGCCAATCCGGGGCATCGGGAAACTTTGCATTTCATTCTGGGATTCCATGAGATACCTCCTTTGTTATGTTATTGATCATAAGGTTAGATGTAATTGAGAAGTGTTAGCTACACAGAGTCGCCATTTTTTACTGTGTCAGGCGCATAAATCCGGCGGATGATCTTCATAATGTTTCAGGCCTTCACACGTATACCACATTGATGCCGGCCTCGATCAAAGCATCGATGATTCTCGAATCATTGATTTTAGCTGTTCCCTCTTCAATTGACGTGATATGAAATTCATCGTCCCGGTAGGGATAAATCATAACATCCGGGCCCATGGTGTCCATAAAATTGGCCCAATAGGCGCCTTTGTACATCCGCAGGCCGTTCACCACCACCACAAAGTGACAATTCTCGCTTCCGAAGCGCTCCTTCATTTCGGATTTGAATATTATGGAATGACTCAACGATAAACTGCTGATGCCCTGAAATATTTTATAAGTATCGATATCCTCCGCCGTTGCAACCGGATTTTTGGGTAACTTGATATTTTCGATCGGGAGCTGGTCGAATTCCAGTGCGGTCAATTCCGAATTAAATACCAGGTATATGTTGAAAACCCCGTTTTCCAATTCGTCGTTTCCCCGGCTGCAACGGGAAATGGAAAAGAATGAACCGATGACAATGATCATTATGGAATATTTGAGAAGCGCGTTTTTAGACATACTTGCACCTCCATCAATTTTTTATTGTCAACCGTAACCCGCGGCTCTTGCCGCGGAAGGCCGTCTTACCAGCGCTTTCGCCATAGCATCTCCCGGCCCGTCCGGGACGGAACCGTATCGGGTCGTCGCGTTTCTACCGACCTGTAATCCTTTCGGGATTTTTGGCATAATGCGTATTAGTGCTTGTGTCAGGCGCTCATACCAAACAAAAACTCATCCTCATGCTTTCAAATAATGTTAGGTCTGAGGACCTGAAGGAACGTTCAATCATAGTAGTCGTAAAGTCCAAACTCTGATTTTATTTCTTCCAAGATGTTAGAGTAATTATCTTTGTTTTGCTGATTATCGACAATTGCTTTTGCTATAAATAATATTTGACGAATATACTTCCTATCGGGGCAATGCTTTTTAATTATTCGCCTGAAAAGATAGTGTTTGTATTTATCTTTGCCTAATTCCGAATACTTGTCATATAAGTATTTAGTCCCCAACTTTACACTATCAATGTCTGAAATAGGCTTATCAGATGAAGTTTGCATTATTCCTTGAGTAGTATTTTCCTTTGTGATTCTAACCCAAATTCGTTCAAGCCATCGAATTATTCTGGGTCTGTTGAAGTTTTCAAAAATCAGGATTGAGAAAATTATAAGGTTAAAGGAATTGTCGCTATTGGAGAGTTCATTTATCGTCTTTTCATATAGTCGTTTTATTTTTTCGAGCATTTTGATTATGTATTTTCGTTTTCGTTTTTTTATTTCTGGTAAATAGGCATTTATAGTTTCAGTAAGATGACTGTTTGGACCTTTTTCTTCAAAACCATTGCCAATCTGGTAAATGAAAATAATGATTAATAACCATATTTCGTTCTTGATCTGCACGAAGTCAGGTAAAAGATTATCTACGGAGTTGATAAAGTTCTTATAAATTATTGTTGAAATAATGATAATTGAGGCATAGTAATAAGCAATGCGCAACCAATTGACAATTGTTGCTCTTTCATAAAGGAAAATTAATGTCAAACGAATTATTAAGTAGTAGTAAACTACATTTAAGATGTTGCCAATGAAATGATTCAATTTGAAATATTGAAAAATTGCTACACAGATAATTAGATAGACAATAGGCCCGAATACTTTAATCACATAGTTTAGAGATAATGCTTCGTCTTTGTCATCTAACAAGGAAAAGCGTATGTATCCTTTTGAATATGCTTTACTCCCTATCCAGTTTTGAATTAGGAATAACATCAAGGCAAGCACTATATGTATTACTGTCGTCATAACATTACCGCCAACTTATTTTACCTTCGATATTGTGTATTCTGTTAAATGTGCAATAACCTTTCCCATTACGGTCAGGATTTTCTCTCAAAACCTTTGCCTGACAGTTGATTATTTTTACAATCTATCACCGTAATCGTTCCTCTCACAGGACTGGTTATGGTTTCATTTCTTAGGATATTACTCAATCCATTTTCCATTGTCAAGCGGCCGCTGCCCGCCGGCCTTTTCCCTGCCCGGCAGGATTCCATTTTCCGGACGTCATTTTATAAGATGGAAACAGAGGCCTCGAACCTGGTATCGAAGTCGCCCTGAATCGTAAAACATGTACATTTAATCTTGCATCTTTTTTCTGTCTGGTCTAAAATCAACAAAGAGAAACCTCAGGTGCTTATGCTCATTCGGGTTGCTACAAAAGATGATAATCAGGCGCTTCTGGATTTATCCCGGCAGGCGCCGATGGCTGCGAAACTGGTCGTGAACAACGACCGTAGCCCGGATTATTTCTACCTGGATGAATTAATGGGAGATAAGTTCGTTGTTTTTGTTGCGGAAAAGAACGGCGGAATCATCGGCACGGTCGGCATCGTTTTCCGAACAGTGGAATACCAGGGAAATCCCATTTCGATTGCCTATATCGGCGGTATAAAAATCGAGAACCCATCCCAAAATACAATGCTGGCATTTCGCCTGATGAAGCATGTCACGGATTACCTGATGGATACGCCAATCAAACTCGGATTCATTCTGGTTATTGGCGCGAATCATGCCATGGAAGCCTTGCTATCCGGCCGGGCCGGGATACCCGCATTCGATCTGGTAAGTCATTATCGGGTTAAAAACATTTTTCCGCTCCCCTTGCTGCGGCCGGGGAAGAAGTACGGTTTGCGCCTTGCCACCCAGACCGATATCCCGGAGATGGCCGAATTGTACCGGCAGTTCTATGCCGGATATGAATTGAAACCGAATTGGACAGCTGAATATTTAGCTTCACTTTACACCCAGAAAGATTTCAACCTGGACAACACCGGCCTGGCGATTCACAATGATACCATCGTGGCAGCCATCAGTCTTTGGGACCAGGCGCAATTTAAGAATACGGTCATAAGCCGTTACGGCGGCAAATTCGCATTTCTGAAAAAAATCATGAGTCCGCTGCGATTAGTGCCGCCCGAGGGACAACCCTTATCGGAACTGGTAATCCGCCATCTGGCCTTTAAGGACGGATACCGCGATGCGGCTGCCGATTTACTGAAATGGGCAATTCAAAATAATCGTCGGAAATACCGGTTCTTCCGCTGCGGATACCCGCTCCACTCGCCGCAGGCGGAAGTCGTTGATAAATTCAGGGGGGTGTCGATCCCCGTTAATTTCTATACGGTTTTCCGGTCCGGTGATCCCGATCGGGATGACATGGTCAATCATCTGAAACAGTCACTGGTGTGGGAGGATTTATCGCTGCATTAAAACCAAAACCGGAACTCTTTTTTATCACCAACCTGCTGGCTGGCGGCGGTCAAGCCCGCAAACGGTGGAAGACATTTGTCGAGGAGTCGCAAGGCAGTGAATTCGGAATTGATTGCCACACTACTGAATATCCGGGACATGCGCTTGAACTGGCCAAACAGGCTGTGGAGGAGGGGGCCAAACGCATTGTTGTTTTTGGCGGTGACGGAACCCTGAATGAAGTACTGAACGGCATTATTAAGGACGATCGCCTGCTTGATCTGGACATTCAACTTGTCTTTCTGGGCGCCGGCAGCAGCTGCGATGTGGAAAAAATGTTTCCTGACCGCCTTCCGCTATTCGACCGGGTGTTATCGAAAAAGCCCTATGCGGTGGATGTGGCGAAAGTCATCTGCAACGATAAAAGCGGGAACCCGAGTTCCCGGTATTTTCTGGCAAACTCCAGCGTGGGAGTCATCAGTGAATCGATCGTGGCGTTCAATCGTCAAACGGCATTGATGTCCTTCCTGAAGCGCCTGAATGTCGATGTTGCGGCGCTCTTCGCTGGCTTTGGGAATGTAATGAGTTTTGCTAATTTCTCAGCGGATATCACGATAGACCGAATCGATCACTTTAGCCGTTCTCTAAAAAACCTGACAGTCTTCAAATGCGCCAATTTTGGCGGCGGCATGAACTACGGTGTACCCTCTTCTTATAATGACGGTAAACTGCATGTCGCCCTGATTACTGAAATGGGCCGCTTGAAAACCCTGAGTTACATTCCGTCGCTTTATTCCGGTTCCGTGTTAAAAAGGGCCAATGCCGAATATTACCAGGGATACAGGGTCACACTATCGGGCGAAAAATTGACCGTTGCGGTCGAAACCGATGGCGAAATCATCGGCACTCCGCCCTGCGAATATTCAATTTTGCCGAAATTGCTCAATCTGATTTTGTAAATCCACATCAACGTCTGCACCACCCGGCCGGAAAGAAGCTGCTATAATCATCTCACTCCTTCGGGATTTTTAGGGGCTTCCCAATAGATGATTGTGTCGGGTGCTCACACCTGACACAAGTACATTTGATGCAGCGTAGTGGGGTAGGATTTTCTTCCGGGCTCTCAGCCCAGTTCCAGCCGGGCCTGATTGAACAGCTCGCCGCTTTCGATGATATGGGCATTGACGCAATCCACGCGGTTGCAAATGCCGACGCAATTTGAGAAGTCCGCTTTCTTGGTCAGAAAAAGGGTGACCATGTCCGCCCCGCAGGCACACGGAGAGTGCACCGGCAGATCGTCACCGCAAGTCGGGCAGCAGAGCGCCACGGTTTCGCCGCTGTAGAGATCGATGTCGAGCGTGACCCGGGTTTTGTCCCCGAAGACGGGACTCAGCGCCATGATACCCTGCTGGTTGCCCTGTTTGATACAGAGCAGCACGCCGGGATGTCCATTGAACGAGCAGCGTTTGCTGATGAGGCTGTGGCCGTTGGGGCAATACAATTCGTTAATCAGCACGACCTCGCGGGCTTCGCGCAGTTCTTTCTTGCCGGGATTGGGAATGATCATCATGCCTTTTTTATCGAAGCGTTGCATTTCAGGCTCTCCTTTGCCGGTCATTTTATTGAAATGAGAATTACACCAAATGCGCAACCCGGAAATGATGCCGGGACAAACAGCGGCGATAACCAGGGACTGCTAGTTTTTGATATCGATACTGCCGAATATAGCCGAGCAATGACAGTGCATAATCTGACTGCCGGTGGCAATGTTCTGGGTTTTGTTGTCGATGCCGCCAAAGATCGGGGTCCCGGATATTTTCACCTGGATGTTTGACGGAACCCGAATTTCGATTGAACCGAAGATCGCGTCGAGCGCCAGGTGGCAACCCTGCGGGGAAATTTTTACGGAGCTGAGATCGATCTCCGCATTGCCGAAAGTGGCCGTTACTTCACCGCCTATAAAATTGTTGGAGTGAATCACCCGTTCCGTAGCACCAAAGATCGTTGTGATCTTCAGACTGTCATCGGTACTGTTATCGATGCCTTCGACCCGGTGGTACTTATGCATGCGGTTGCGGCCGAGCAGCATGCTGAAGCCAACCAGGATCAGAACGATCGGCCATAGGTGTCCGATCACGTTCCAGTGGATGATATGCAGATTGCTCAGCAGGAATAATCCGCCGATGATCAGCATTATTAATCCGCCGTTTTTATCGTCGCTGCTGAGTTTAATCAAACCGCCGATGATCAGAATCAGCGGCCACCAGTGATGCAGTATCCGGCCGGATTCGGCGAGGTTAAGCGCATCGGCGAGGAACAGAACGCCGAGAACGATCAGGATAATCCCGACCCATGGCTGATGCGAATGTCTTCTTTTGTGATTTTCCATGATTTTTCTCCTAGGCAGCATGATGTCGATGGTATTTCGGTGACAGTTAAATATGCCGCAATATACATAAAATAAAAAATAAAAGGGACTAACATTCTTTGATCCGTTCCGTAAAGTGCTTGCAGGGATTAGCCGTCCTGCTCCCGGCCGGCTGCGCACCGTAGCGGGGATTTTCTAAGTATTGATTTCGGTGCCGATCTTGAGCAGCATCTTGCGGATTGCACGGATATCGGTAAGCAGTCCATTGACGGCAATGCTCTGCTGGTGGATTTCGATGCGCAGGAAATCCTCGCCGAAATAGTTGATTCGCTTGTAGAGACTCAGCGAGCGCAGATTGAGAACGTTTCCCTTTTCTTCGAGCACGACATACTTATTCTCGCTGAGGGCCTTGCGCAGGGCCGGGACCGCAGCTTCGGACGGCAGGGCCAGCGTTACGGTCTTTCGGTCGACGAGCGAAAACAGGAAAACAAGGATTCCGATCAGGCTGCCCCAGATCAGGTTTTGAGGATAAGCCGACAGCAGCATGGCTTTTTGCGGACCGACAATCAGGCGCAGCGAACTGATCAGGAAGCAGAAGATCAGGTTTCCGATAACAAGATATTTTAGAAACTTGAAGAGCGTACGGTTTGATTTCATAAGATTCTGCCGTTTTTTAGGTTTATTAATGACATTTACCGACGCCTCAGTGGCTCAGGCCGCAGCGCTCGTCGGCGTATTCGAATTCGATCGTAATATGTTCGCAATCGAGTTCCTTGACCATCCCGTAGACGCTCTGTTTGATGCGGATGAGTTCGTCTTTCGTACTTGCACTGTCGACGACGATGTGCGTGCTGATAACATGCTGTTCACCATCCAGCGACCAGAGGTGAGTATGGTGGGTGGAGATCACTTTGTCGAGTTTCAGGATTTTCGCTTCCAGTAATTTCGGGTCGATATTTTCCGGTATGGCCATTAAACAGGCGCCCAGCGTTTTCCTGAAAATGCCGATGACATGAAAAAGCACGTAGATCGTGAACAGACAGGACAGGATGGGATCGAGAATATACAGGTCGGTAAACCTTAAAATGATACTGACAATCAGAATGGCGATCCAGCCGAAGACATCCTCCAGCAGGTGCCAGCTGACGACCCGGGCGTTCAGCGTTTTGCCGTTTCGCAGGCGCAGGACCGCCAATCCATTGATCAAAACACCGGCGATCGCGAAGATCATCATGCCCTGTGCGTTGGTGGGTTCGGGGTGGAATATACGCGGAATAACCTTGTAAAGGATGATGATTGATCCGGTGATCAGGACCATGCCGCTCACCAGGGCGCTCAGCAGCGAAAACCGTTTGTAGCCGTAAGAATAGCGCTGGTCGCTGCCTTTTTGCGCGTATTTTTCCAGATGCCAGGAGAAGCCCAGCACCAGGCTATCGGCGAAATCGTGGAAGGCGTCCGAGACGATCGCCATACTATTGGTCCAGATGCCGCCGAAAATTTCCAGGATCGTAAAAGTCAGGTTCAGGAAGAAAGCGGTTTTAAGATTGCTTTGGGTTGAACCCGGGTGTTTGTGATGCTGCGAATGATCGTGCATAATGCTTATTCGTATCCCTCTCAAAGGGCGGCGAGTACCGGCCGCGTCATGGCTTAATTATACTTCATAACGGGGCGATACTCAAGAAAAATCCGGGAGAAAGAATCCCAATATGAGGTAAACCGGCTGTACGGGACGCTGTACCTTGTCGTCGGTTGTCACCGTAAACAAGCACGTTTATGGCCATATGACGGCCCGGCAGGTCCCGGGACGGATCAATCAGGTGAAAATGGGCGAATTGGTTCCGGAGCTCGCTGAATAATCTTCAGTCTTGATAAAGAGCATCGATCTGCTCCTTGTAGCGATTTTCAACTACCCTGCGTTTGACTTTCAAACTCGGAGTAAGTTCGTCCTTTTCGATTGAGAAAGGTTCCGGCAGCAGGATGAATTTTTTAACTTTTTCGTAGCGCGCCAGATCCATCTGCAGAATCTCCATCTCGTTATTCAGGAATTCCAGCACTTTCGGGTGCCGGACGAGTTCCATGTTGTCCTGAGTCCCGAGATTGTGCTGTTTGCTCCAGGATTGCAGGGCTTCGAAATTGGGAACGATCAGGGCGCTCACAAATTTGCGTTGGTTGCCGACGAGACAGATCTCATCGACATATCTGCTGCTTTTAAGGCGGTTTTCAATCGGCGCTGAAGAGATGTTCTTACCGCCGGAAGTGACGATGATGTTTTTAATCCGGTCGGTAATGAAAAGGTAGCCGTCCTGATCGAGATGGCCGATATCGCCGGTATGCAGCCAGCCTTCCTCATCGATAATTTCGCGGGTTTTTTCGGGATTGTTGTAATATCCGGCCATTACGGTGGGGCCTTTGACCAGTATTTCCCCGGAGGGACTGATCCGTAATTCGACGCCACCGATAGCCGTTCCGCAGGAGCCGTAACGCGTCTTACCGTAAGGCGTCAGCGTGATGATCAGGTGGCATTCGGTCATGCCGTAGCCTTCTATAATCCGCGCCCCCAGGGCTTCGAAAAATTTCAACGTTTCTATGGATAACGGTGCTCCCCCGGCAATCGGATAGCGCAGGCGTCCGCCGAGGATTTCGCGAATTTTCTGAAAGACGAGCTTTTCGGCCAGGTTGTATTTGCTCTGCAGCTGTCGGGTCACCGTGCCTTCAATGCTCTGGTTGAAATACTTCCGGCCGGTTTTGAGGGCCCAGAAGAAGAGTTTCTGCTTGATGAATGAGCCGTGCTCGACTTTCTCCAAAACACGCGCGGCAATTTTCTCGAAAACACGCGGAACGCTGGTTACAACCGTCGGTTTGGCGATTTGAATATCCTCGATGACGGTATTGATGCTGCGCGCATAATGGATGTGGCTACCACGGTACATCGGGCACCAATGCCCAGCCAGTCTTTCGTAGAGATGGCTCAGGGGCAGAAAGGATAGAAAGACATCCTCGGGCGCGAGGTTCAGGGTGGCTTCCGAATTGATAATGTCCCATACAAAACCCTTATGATGCAGCATAACTCCTTTCGGCTCACCGGTGGTTCCCGAAGTATAAACGATGCTGCAGATATTTTCCTCTTTTATATTTTCTATCGCCTGTTGATAAAAGTTGGGTTGGGCCTTGCGATGTTGCCGGCCGGAACGCATGATCTCGGAATAAGGCCGTACTTTAGAATCGGCTGCCTGGATCGTATCGTAGCTGAAGATGAATTCGAGATGGGGCAGCTGATTTCGGATTTCGCTGAGTTTCTTGAACTGTTCGTTGTCTTCCACGAAAATGGCCCGTGACTCCGAATCGTGCAGCAAGTAGGCAATCTGGTTGGGTGGTAATGTCTGGTAAATCGGGACGACGACACAGCCCAGGGAGAGCGCCGCAAAGTCCGAAATTGTCCATTCGACGCGATTATTCGAGAGAATGGCAATTTTATCATTGGCCTGAAGACCGAGACTGGCCAGACCGTTCGTGAGATCGATGATCCGTTCGCCGAACTCGTGGTAGCTGAGGTTCTTCAATTCTCCCTCATGGTGCCAGCTCAGAGCGATATTGTCCGGATACTTTGAGATCGTGCTAAAGAGCAGGTGGGGTACGCTAGGAAACATGTTTCACTCCAGTGTAAATAAGTTCGAAATGACCGCAATCCAAATACGACTAAATTTAACAATTTCAAACAGAGAAGACAGGCTTGTGATATGCGATTCCAGCACGAATGGATTTAATCTCGGATACTTTAGGTTTAAGCTACAAATTCTGGGTGAGAATTCTTAGTTTATGCTATAAAACAGGAAGGAATCGAGATGTACAAGAACATGATTGACAGATTTTTTCGCTACGTAAAAATCGATACCCAATCCCGCGAAGATGTGGAGGATAGATATCCGAGCACGGAGAAACAGAAGAATCTTCTGACGATGCTGGTCCAGGAACTCCGGGAGATCGGATTGCAGGATGCCGGAATGGATCAATACGGCTACGTAATGGCGACGCTTCCCGGAAATTTACCCGACAATCGGAAAGTGCCCGTGATCGGTCTGATCGCACATGTCGATACTTCCCCGGATGTCAGCGGTGAAAATGTGAAACCGGTGATTCACAAGAATTATAACGGCGGCGACATCGAGCTTTCGGCAGAATCGCAGCAGGTGCTGCGTTTGGCTGAAAACCCGGCCTTGCAGGAGCATATTGGCGACGATATAATCACTTCCGATGGTACAACCCTGCTCGGCGCTGACAATAAGGCCGGGATTGCCGAAATCATGACGGCGGTGGCGTATTTGCAGGAGCATCCCGAAATCAGGCACGGTGATATTCGGATTGGTTTTACGCCGGATGAAGAAGTCGGCAACGGGACAAAGTATTTTGATGTCCGGAAATTCAATGCGAAATACGCCTATACGATAGACGGTGAGACGGCAGGCGAAATCGAAAACGAGACTTTCAATGCCAGCACGGCCACTTTTACGGTACACGGGATCAATGTTCATCCCGGGTACGCCAAAGGAAAAATGGTCAACGCGATTCGTATTATTTCCGAAATCACACGCAATCTGGAAAAGGATCCATCTCCAGAGACAACCGAGAAGCGTGAGGGCTATCTGCATCCCATGGCGATCGAAGGCGGCGTCGAAAAAGCCAGCCTGAAACTCCTGATCCGGGACTTTGATAAAAACGGAATGCTGGAAAAGGGGCGAAGATTGGGTGAGATTCGGGACGAAATCGCTGCCAGGTATCCGCGGGCCAAGGTTGATCTGGATATCAAAGAATCCTATGAAAACATGAAAGTCAAACTGGATGAAGCGTCGGAAGTCGTCGAATACGCCCTGGAAGCCGTCAAACGGGCTGGACTGACTCCCAACCTGCAAATAATCCGGGGCGGGACGGATGGAGCCCGGCTTTGTTTCATGGGATTACTGACCCCGAATATTTTTACGGGTGGACACAACTTTCACAGCAGGCAGGAGTGGATTGCCATTCAGGCCATGGAAAAAGCCGTGTCGACAATCGTGAAACTGCTCCAAATCTGGGTGGAAAAGAGCATCTGAGATCACCGGATTATGTAAAAAAAAGACGGGGCGAAAAGTTTTTCGCCCCTTTGTATATGAAAATACCCCCTTACGATCTTAATTTAGAACAATTTAAAATACATACAACAATAAATTTAGCAATATTAACATAATTTTTAAGATTGTCTTATTTTAAGACTATAAAAAAGACGGCATGGAGAGATATAATTTCAATTTAAAAACGGTATTTCCTCGGTGATCCGGACTCAAGCGGCGTGCTTTTTAATTATTTTGGTCTTGAAGGGGAACAAATTCTCTTTGAGGATGCGCAGGAGTAGATCGTGGTTCTCCTGACTGCGAACAATTATGGTGACTTCGATAAACTTTCCCTGGTAGGTCGAAAGATTCATCAGTTCTTTGAATCGCGCAATTAGAGTCTCACTCATCAGGGATTGACTATTCTCAAAACTAAAACAGCGTGCCTTCTGATGTTTACGGATGATCAGATCGGCGAAATACCCTTTCCAGCCTGGCGGAGCGTCATCGAATTCGGGTAAAAGCTTGCTGAAAATTTCGTATCCGCGTTTTTCGTAAACCGAAATCAGATGCCGTAAAAGATTGGTTTCATCCTGTTTGCTGCGAGTTTGCTGAAGAGATCGGCGCAGAACGGTGAGCACGCGCGCATAGAGGACATTCAAATCGAAAGGTTTTGTGACATAGTCGTCCGCACCGGAAACCAGGCCGTCAACCTGATAGGTTGGGGCAGCCTGTCCGGTCAGCATGATCACCGGAATGAAGGCTGTGAGAGTGTTGGAGCGCAGGGTTTTCAGAACCTGTATTCCATCAACATCGGGCAATACAATATCCAGTAAGATAAGATCGGGTTCTTCATGTATGGCAAGTTCGAGAACTGCCAGCCCTTCCGTTGTCGTGATGATCTGGATATTATGAGATTCCAGAAAATCTTTGGTTAACTCTAAAATGTCGGGATCATCATCAACAACCAGAATTTTTCGCATCTATTCTCCTCTGACAGTCGTAAGATATCGAAATTGGAAAGAAAATCAAAAAAGAAAATTTTGATCGAGAATACTATTTAGATTATAAATTATTTGTAACCAAATACTCTAGTCGCTTGTCTAATTGGCGTATGTCGGTTTTTTAACAATTGATACGGAATACATTACGATGAATATCGCGGAACTTTTAAGTACCGGTTACGTTCATTAGGAAAAAGGTATTTGAATTCGAGATTTTTTGATGTAATATTGGCACGTTTATTGTACCAATATAGATGTACTTTGAAATTTAGATGCAAGCATATTTCCCTCCCCCTCCCCGGATGTGCCGTAATATCCCTCACAATCCCCTCAATAATATTCGGGGAGGGTATCTCATCGTGTTAGATGATCATAAAAGGGCCGCTGATTCAGCGGCCCTCCCCCTTTTATCCCAAGCTTCAAAAATTTTCCCAAATAGCTGTTTTTACTGAGAATTTTAGATCGGAAAGATCGGCTTGATGTCGATCGGAACATGGATTAAACTGTTGACGATCCTCTCCATGAGCGGCGTCATGACCGCGTATTTTTGAGCAAAGGCCTCTGCCGCAGAGTAATCTCCCAGGGCTTCAATGATCAGCACATCGCGAGACAAATCGCGGATGGCGGCCTCTAACCGGGCCTCATCCAATGACAGTTTGTCGGCGGAATCGGCAATAAAGGCACCTTTTTCTATCATGTAGTTGAACTGCGCGGCCACACCCCCACCATGGGCTTCATTGATACCAAAGCGGATTGAACGGAACATTCCGCCCAGGTAGCTGGCAAATGCTGATTTGCGCATAGTCTCGGGGAAAACACCTTTGTCAATCAGGAAAAGGAGATTGTACATTCCGAGAATATCGGCTTTGCACTCCTCGATCAACGGATAGAGTTCTTTTAATTCGCGGCTGACCGTGGTCTGAGTTCCGTTTTCCAGCGTGATGATACCGGGACCGAGACCGTGACTGATTTCATGCAGGAGGACGTGGTTGAAGTAAGCCTCGAAAGACACATTCTGCAGCGGTTCCTCGGCTAAAATCGTATTGACAATCGGAATCCAGCATTTTTCATATTTGGCCTGGGCCACGTTTTTCAGCATAACCTTCTTGGAGCCCTTGGCTTCCCGAACGCGTTCGTCGTTGGGAAGGTTGAAGGCCGTCGTCTGGATGCCCGCCTTGGTATCGCCGGCGGAAAATATTTCCTGTACGACTTTGATGGGCGAGGACGTACCACGATTGAAGTTCTTGTATTTATCGTCGATAGGTAGATTTTTCTCCATTTCATTAAGGTACGCGACGGTCTTCTCCAACTTCTGGCTTTCGGCATGATCGACCACGCAGATGAAGGCTTCATAGGCAGCTTTATAACCATACAACTGATCTTCGTAAACTTCATACGGACCAATGACGATTTCCAGATCGCCGGTCAGATCCATCCAGGCCATATCGCTCTCAAAAAAATCATCGGTCAGAAAATCACGGGCGCGCAGTTGCAGAAAGGTCTTCAACGAAGTATCGTCCGTCAATTTAGCTGCCTCGTCGAGTAATTTGCTGATCATCCGGACTTTATCGGCGTATTCTTCGTGGTACGGCACGGCGACTAATTTGCCTTCCCGGCGCCGGATCACCGTGAATTCATTCTGAAATTTGGCGGCCAGTTCCGGATTCTCCTGGAGAAATGTCTCAAATTCGGACTTGGTCATGTCTTCCGGGTAATAGCCCGCCCCGGCCGGTTTTGCTTTTTTATTGATAAACGGTCTCTCGTCTTCCATGCGATTCCAAGATCCGAACATGATATTAAATAAACTGAGATAATCTTCGTTCGCCGGACTCTTTTGAAGTTCGCTCCGGATCTGCGGATTTGACGGGGAAACCTGGATCAGAAATAACTCATCGATGATACGCGCAGCTTCCATGAGCCGTGCAACCGCTTTCTGATCATTTTCCGAAAGCCGGGATAAATCGGCTTTCATTTCAACCGGCGCCAATTTATCCAGTTCACCCCGGACATATTCGCGCGGGGCTTTGTGAGAGATCACCTTTTGCCCGCAGGCACTGATGAATACGCTCATCGTAATCACTCCGATCATTAATCCCAAAATGCTTTTTATCTGCAATGTGGTGTGCATTCTTTCACTCCTTGAAAATTTTAGCGTTTCGAGGGCTTCGCATCGGAAATTAATATCTTTATATTTTAAAAAAATAAAAAGGAAAAACATTGTGATTGTGAATGGATAATGAAGATATTCCGATATGATACTCCAATAAAAAGGAAGATTTTCAAAAATGGACAGTTTTAATGCTTGCCGATAGCTCGCTTCCTGACGGTCGGCAAATACATTTTGATATTTCCGTAATCCGGGTCAATATCGAGGCATTTTTGCCAGGCCCCGAGAACTTTGCTCCACTCACCCAGCTCCCAGTAGATCGATCCGAGGTTGTAATAGAGCGATGGCTCTTCAGGCTTCAGCCGGCTGGCTCTTTGGTAATCGGCAATGGCCTTATCGTATTCAGATAATTTTTGGTAACAGACACCGCGGTTGGTATATAACTCGGCATTCTGAGTATCCATTGCAATCGCCTTTGTATAGTCTGGAATTGCGTTGGCGTATTCTTTATGAGCGAGGTAGCAGTCGGCTCGGGCGGCGTAAAGCCCGCCTCGCGGATCGATCTCGATCGCGCTTGAATAATCGGCCAGCGCTTTTTGCCAGAACAACATATTTTGAAAGCTGTGGGCCCGCTCGAAAAGTGCTTCCGCCGATTCGGGATTTTTTGCCAAAACGGTGCTGAAATCCGCAACAGCGGATTTGAAATCACCCAGTTCGGAATAGGTTTTACCACGCTCCATCCAGGCGGTTTCGTAGGCGGGATTGGATTCGATTGCCCGGCTCAGCAGATCGATCTTTTCCTCAGGATTTTGGGTATTTACGGCCTGCTGATACAGTTGCCCGGCGGATGGTGCGGCGGGTTTTCCGGCCTCCGGTTCAGGTTCTGCCGGGGGCGGAGCGCAAGTCGTGTGGGAAAGAGAGATGCCGAGCGCCAGGAATAACGGTAGAAGTTTCATAAACTGAATACGACGGCGAATTCTCATTGCACCCAATTTTACAGTATCGACTGTTCGAATGCAAGACCTGAGGGAAGAACGTTGGCGCGAAAGAAATCTCTTATCGGCAATAATATGACTGCGCTCCAAATTTTATTCAGGCGGATTGCCTGGATTGCGATATAGTAATCTATTACTGGATTTTACGAGCTTTACTCGTACTTCAAACTCTCGACCGGATTGGATGAAGCAGCCCGGAAGACCTGGAAGCCGGTCGTAACGGCCGCAATTGCCAGGGCCAGACAGCCGGCCAGCGGGAATATCCACCAGGCGATGCCGGTGTGGTAGGCGAAGTTCTGCAGCCAGCGTTCCATGATCAACCACGCCAGAGGCGAGGCGATGAGAACGGAGAGAATGACACTGATGAAGATCTCTTTCGTGAGTATTTTCGCCAGATTGGGAATTGAAGCGCCCAGGACCTTGCGAATGCCGATTTCTTTTTTACGTTGTTCAGTGCTGAACGCGGTCAGCCCGAACAGGCCGAGATAGGCGATGAAGATGGCCAGTGCGGAAAATAAGAGCATAACTTTCCCCTGCAGCTCCTCGGCGCGATAAAGCTGCTCAAACATATCATCGAGAAAAAAGTACTCGAACGGCTGATCGGGATAAACTTCCTTCCAGGCTTCCTCAATCTGTCGCAGCGCCAGTCGGGCATCACTGCCGCGAATCTTGATCAGGTAGGTGAAAATGAAAAACGGTTCATGGATCAGCAGCATGGGCTTGATTTCATCGTGCAGGCTGGAGTAGTGGAAATCCTGAACGACGCCGACGATCGGTCCTCTCTGCAGATGAAAGAGAGCGTTTCCCCATTCAATTTGCCGGCCGAGAGCTTCCTCAGCAGAATTGAAGCCCAGAACGCTGAGGGCCCGTTCATTCAGAATATACTCACGCTCGGTCTGATTAATCGCAGCCACGGTTTCATCCAGGTTTGGGAAATACATCCTTTCGGGATCGCTTAAATTCCGTGGGAAAAAGTCATGCCCGGCGACTTGCGAAATGTTCATGAAATCGATAAAATTTTCATCGCAGGGGAGGATATACACGATTGTGCCGTTCTCAGTGTCGCTGCTGCCCTCGACCACTGTCGAACCGGCATCCAGAACCGGTTTGGAGGGTTCATCCATAACTCCCGTGAAATCGATAATCTCTGATTTTTCAAGAACGGCATTTCGGAAGGCGCCGTATTTGATCTTTAAATTGGGCCTGATATTACGGAGCGCGACGATTTGTTCCGTATTGAAGCCGAGATGTTTATGTTGCAGGAAGCGAAATTGCCGGTAGTTGATGAGTGTGCAGATGATGAGCCCGGTGGAGATGCTGAACTGCAGGATCACCAGCAGCCGGCGCGCGAGAACCGATCCGGATTTCCCGGCCGACGAGACTTTAAACGATTTTCCGCCGAGCACCTGCGCGGGTCGAAAAGAGGAAAGATAGAGCGCCGGATAGAGACCGGCGAAGATACCCAGCAGTATCGAACCGCAGAGGCAAAGCAGCAGGAAATTCCAATCCCGAAAGAAATTCAAACTCATCTGAATGCCGAGCATCGAGCCGAACCAGGGCAGAATAAATTCGAGGAGAGTAAGACTCAAGACCAGCGCAACCAGAACGTAAAGCAATGATTCGCTCAGAAAATAGCGAATCAACTGCCTGCGGCTGGAACCCAGCACCTTGCGAACGCCGATTTCGCGAGCCCGGTTCAACGATCGGGCGGTTGATAAATTCATAAAATTAAAAGCCGCGATCAGAAGGATGAAAAAACTGATCAGGGAAAACAGGCGCACAGTGCGGATATCGCCGTTGACTTCCAGTTCGCGATCGATATTCGAATGCAGGTGAATATCCGTTAATTTTTGAAGCGGCATGCTGCTATAGCGCCGGCTTTCTTCGCCGCCGTGCTTTTCGATGAAAGCGGGAAGTTTGGACTCCAGGGCCGGAAGATCAAAGCCGGGTTTCAGCAGGATGTAAACATAGGCCCACCCCTGCCTTTCCTGCGGCGTGCGCCAGGAGCACAGGAAATGAACCTGAAAATGAGAATTCGACGGTGTATCCTTCATGATTCCGGTTATTTTATAGCCGGTATCCTGGTTGGGCCCCCAGCCGATCAACTGAAGCTCCTCGCCAATCGGATTTTGTTCTCCGAAGTATTTACGAGCCATGCTTGCGCTGAGAACCACGGAACGCGGTTCCCGCAGTGCCGTGGAGGCGTCGCCTTCCGTGAGCTGAAAATCGAAGACATCGAAAACTTCGGGATCGGTGGTGAACCAGTGATCGTCGCGCAGAATATGATCGCCGATGCGGATTCCGGCGTCTTCCGTATGTTGAAAACGGATCAGCGTTTCGATCTCCGGAAATTCGGCCGGCAACTCGTTGATCCAGGTCTCGGGGGTGCGCGCAAAATGGCGCTGGTAGCCGTTGGGATTGTCATACTTCCGGGTGACGCGGCAGATGCGGTCGGCTTTCGTGTGGAAGCGGTCGTAGCTGTGTTCGAACCGGACATACAGGAGGATCAGGATGAAAGCCGCGATTCCGATCGCCAGGCTGACGATATTGATGAAAGAGAAGAAGGTATGTTTCCTGAGGTTGCGGATTGCGCTTTTAAGATAGTGGCCGATCATAGACACTCCGTCATGATTGAAAATTTCGGCATACTTTTTTTAAAAACCAATCATCCTCCAATACTGTCTATAAGGCAAGTCGGGTGCCAAACGCGATCCCGCCGGGCGATCTCCGCGATCCGGGACGCGGCTATCCGATTGCGATACAGCCGGTGTCCGCCAACGGACGAATTCGAGTATTCAATCGTTTCTCAGCCTTCACAGAAAGCAACGGCTTGAAAGCCGTGGAGTTTCACATTGATTGCCGTTCTTAATCTGAAAGTGCGGGGAAACAATAGGTCTTTAATATATTGCTTTTCTTTGTCCGATGCGGATAATTAATATAACCAGTCGTTCATTTTCCAGGCTATAAATCACCCGGTAATCACCAACTCGTAATCGGTAATATTCATGGTATTTACCTGTGAGCTTCTTGATATTATTCGCAAGATTTTTGGGATCGGCAGCCAGAATCCTGATCTTATTCAGAATACGTTTTTGCCAGATTGGATCTATATGACTTAATTCTTCGACGGCCTCTTTGAGAAACTCAACGGAATACAAAATACTACCCGATTACCTTTTCCAGATCAGATAGGGTATAGGTTTTTGATTTACCTTCTTTATATTTCTTATAACGATTATCCGCGATTAGAGTATCCAGTTCATCGAAATATAAATTGAGTGCCCGGGCAATAATGTGGCTTTTTTTTTGGTTTAATTCCCGGGATACCGCGCTAAGTTCTTCTTCCAGCGTTTCAGGTAAAGTAATGTTAATTCGGGTATGTTTTTCAATCATTTTTATCTCCAAATGTCACATCATAATATACAGTATTATACACACGATTGTCAACCGATCAAGTTAGGTTATACCTGTTCTCCGCCGATTGGAGATCCGGCATCAGACGGAAAGAGTAGGATGGAATTCAAGACTTTATGCAATCAAGTTAATCTCTGCTTAAGGCAAATATTTGTTGTTTTTAATCTGAAAGCAGCGGATGGTCAGCCTTTGAATTAACGCAAAAGCCTTTCCTGAAGTAAATCCTCTAAATCTCGGCGTCCATCCAAAACACAGTGAATGAAAACATCAGACTCGATTATTTGATAGATTATTCTATAGGGCTTAAAATGTATCTCTCGATATTCGTAAATCCCAATCTGTTCCAATTCCGGCGGTGTATGGCCGCGATTCGCCATCCCGGATAAATTGGATATTTTTTCTTCTATATTTTTGAGTAAAATATCCGCTTTTTGAACAGAATCGTTAATCGCAGCATATCTATGGATACGGAATATATCCTCTTCAGCATCGGATATAATATAAACAGTGTAACTCACCGGATATTGCTTTTATTGATTCGATCGCGAATAGAAGTGAATGATTCCACCGCGGATTTATAGTCTTTATCTTTCAGACTTTTATTACTCAGGGCAAGTATTTTTAATAGCGCCAGGCTATCCTGGGTCTGTTCATATTTTTTTATATCCTGGAGGATTGCTTTTGCCTCGCCGTTCTGAGTAATCACGAGTGTTTTATGCGTATCGATAATATCTCTGATTATTTCCGAGGCGTGGGCTTTCAGATAACTGATAGGTTTGACGGCTTCACTTGCTTTCATTTTTCAATCTCCATAGTACCCGACTAAATATAGACCATATTATGGTCCGTCACAATAGATTCTTTTATACTGCTGACGGACAAGGCGTGAACCGCGCAAGGATTACATTCTATGAAAAACGAAAAGCAAATTCACAAATTCTTCAAAAGCCCGGAGTTGTAGGCCTCTATGTCACACGGCGCCGGTGTTTTGAACGTAGCCGATAATGTACGCCCGCGGATCCAATATCTCGGACACTGCCGATCAGAGGTCTGGCATCAGACGGAAATAGTAGAATGGTCCCGTAGGTTACGAAGGTTCGAAGGGCTCCCGTTTGAGACTCCTATGGAGGATTCCTTCGGAACTTGTTTTAGGCTGTCAGCAATTTCCAGATATGGGGCTTCGTTCAACTACAGCTTGTACACTGACTCTACGCGAATAGGTGCAAAGCAGATTCGTTATAAGCCATTATTCAACAAATGGTAAGAAAGACGATTTTGTGACATAGATATAACAGAATGGCCAAATGCAAAACAATAAAAATAAATACCACAAATATAGAAGTAAATTTGAATCTAAAACACTTTAGAAGACACGGATCTTCAGAATAATCAATACGAAGCAAAATGAATGAGGATTTAAAATATACTTCCTCTAATCTTTCAGCTTCATTTCGATATTGCCTTTGCCGAAAAATTCCATGGTGAATAAATACAAACCATAAAAAGCAAAGAACAATTCCAAAAATTGGTAAGAAGATTTTAAGAAAATCTGGCATGTTGTTATTTTCAGAAAAAATTAATACATATGCTGCAATTATGATACTGTTTGCAGTAAGCATTGCATTAAACCTACTATAAATTTCTTGGCCTAATATTCCAACCATGTTTACGGCCATCTGATAACCAAATTTCGCCTTCTCATCATTATCATTAGCTAGATTAATAGAATTTTCCATTATAGACTCCTATTAAAAATATAGATTATAACGAACCGGTCAGTGGCGCGCGTAGCGCGTCTGCTGGAACCGATGGTTAGGGCTTTTCAATTTTTTTATCGTGTTTTTGCATACGATTTTCCATGCGTTTAATTCTTGCAGGAGCAATATAAACATAATCGATAATAGAGCGAAAAAAGTCATCAATGAGTTCAGCATCCCATACAGATAGGTTTTCATCAACAGCGTGAACACCTATGTTCCCAACCTTGCGAAGTAGGTCGGATATTTGAGTGAAATAACCGGGAAGGACACCTTTAGCACTGAGATCCTGCAACTTAGAATATAGATCTTTTCCAGATGCTTCTTTGTCGGCACAAACAAATTCCAACAATCTTCTCACTTGACCAATAAAAGCAGCAGGAGCACGATGACGAAGTGGCCAGACCTCTTCATATAGAGTAATAATCTTTAATGGAACTGGTTGATTTGGAGAAAGAGTGTGTGATGGAGGTAGGATATCAGCACCTCTAGGATACAACCGTGCATGTTCAAGTGAATCAATTGGAAACTCAAATTGGAATGCCCCGAAGATATTTAATCCACCACAGGTTCCACAAGAATAACAAAGCCATGTGAATGGTTCATATAGTTTTTCATTGTTATCAAACTCATCAAAGAACATCGAGTGCTCATATTCGAAACGAAGAACGTGTGGTGTGCGGTTTCCACAGTAGTTACAATCAAGAATTTGGTTTTGCGGAAATCCACTACTCATTATTATTCCTCTTGTGCCCTAACGAACAAGGCTGAGATACAAGGTGATACAAAGCGATAATCCTTCAATTTTCAAATTCCTTCTGAAAATCCGAAAATCTCAAATTTATCGAAGAGCTCACCGAGTTATCTCCAGCCAATGGATATGTGGCATTTTAACATAGAATATTTTTAGGATTCTTTTAATTTTTGAAAAGCATTACCATACCAATCCGCATTCTGAATAGTAAAGTTATACTGAGTTGTTGGAGAGTCATCCTCAGTTATCCTAAATATTATGGTACCGCCTTTCAATAAAGCATTGTGTATATTTTCAGACGCTATTTTATCAAAACTGAGTCTATCGGAATAATTGTTTGCCCTGAGTTTTAGGCGATTTTTATCATTATCTTGGACTAAAACAGTATAGCTTTTTGTAGAATATGCTTTAACTGGATTATTTCCTGCATATTCAAATAGTTTTATTGAAATATTTGATGCATTAGAAATTAAAAATATGACATCTAATTCTGAATCTTCAGTTGCTGTATTACTAAATGTGCCTCGAATTAAAATCGTATTTGTTATATACCCAGTCTTGGTTGGTTCTCCAAAATCATCTACATAATAGTTGATACTCCAAATTCCAGTATTATTTATATTAGCCAACCTAATTTTTTCTTTTTCCTCGGCTTCCTTTCTTTTTTTCTCTTTTAACTCCAGATTTTCAATTGTTTTTAATAAAATTTTGAATTCTTGATTTTTAGACGATTCAGGATGTTTTGAGTAGAGTAACTCAATATTTTGTCGTGCAAGTAAATATTTTTTCTCATTAAAAGCTTTTTCAACTTCTGCAATTATTCTTTCTGCTCCATATTTGTAATCTTCTATTACAATTTTAAGTGAATCATTCTCATCTTTAAGTTTATTATACTCTGACCGAGGAACTCCACAATTTGATATTGTCACGATACAGATAATAGAAATAAATGGGATTCTCAAAACTTCCTCCTAAATATTTTTAAAGTACGCATAACATCTGTTTATCCTGCACATTTGCCCTCAGAACAGGTTACTGTATCCGGAAACAAGTTTCTGCATTCAGTGATTTTTTCGGAAGGTTTCTGCATCAAGAAACCTGGAAGTCTCATTGCAGACCCGCTTTTACATCCACTGTGTGGATTTTTATTCATTTGAAAGCATTTTAATCATAAATAAATCATTATTCAAGGGTTAATGCAAGGCCCCGATAAAAATCCGCCGGGCGACTCCGCCGCGCCGTTATACGCGGGAATCTGCGTGATCCTGCGTACATCAGTCTTTGATGCTGTGGTGGATAGTCCTCGAACAAGCGTTAGCTAATTTATTTCCGTACGCATGATCAGTCACCAACATACGCTTCATAATTTATTTTCATACGCACGAAAATATTTTTTGGACGTTAGATAATTTTTTTTCATGCGCATGGAAATTTCGTAACATACGCATGCTAAGGCAGTGACTCCGGTTCCGCCTTTCCTTGGCTCCCGAGCGCGGCCGCAAAACTCTTGATGTTTTCGCAGAAATAGAAAAGTACTTATGTCAAGTGATTTTACCGATAGATTAGCCCCGGTTTCAGGGCTTTCTCCAAAATCACTTAACACAAGTACGATGCCTCCTCGATGAATATCGTCTATGCCGTCAGGCCTAATAGATCGGTAAAGAAGATCCTCAGTCCGGGGCTACTCCCGTCCCGTCCGGGACGAAACCGAAACCGGGTCGTTGCGTTTTTACCGACCTATCATCCCTACGGGATGTGAATGCCATGTTTTTATGATGGGCGATCAATAATGTATTCTTCATCGTTTTCATTAGCAGATCAGGTTTTGTTTTGTGCCGTCAGACATGTGAAGTCGGTAGAAGGGAGACGTGCCCGGTTATCTCCCGTCCCGTCCGGGACGAAACCAAACCGGATCGTCGCGTTTTTACCGACCTGTAATCCCCACAGGATTTTTAAAGATTCAACGGTGAAAGTCTAAGACCGTCCCCGGAAGGCGCTCATGCGGAGATGATTTCTGCGATTTCCTTTACCCTGAGAATCATTCGTAGCGTAGACTTTTCACCGGATTCGCAATGGCGGCTTTGACGGACTGATAACTGACCGTCAGAATGGTGATCGTCAGCGCCAGCGAACCGGCGAGCAGGAATGTCCACCAGTGAATCGTAATTCGATAGGCGAAGGTTTCCAGCCAGCGGTGCATGGCGAACCAGGCGATCGGCCAGGCCAGCAGGTTGGCGACCATGACCCACTTGATAAATGATGAAGAGGTCAGGACAATAATGTTGGGCGTCGAGGCGCCGATGGCCTTGCGGATGCCGATTTCTTTGGTGCGGCGGCTGACCATAAAAGAGGCAAGTCCGAACAGGCCCAGGCAGGAGATAATAATCGCCAGTATCGAAAAATAGTTGAAAATCCTGCCCAGCCGTAGCTCGGAACGGTACAGATTGTCGAATTCTTCGTCCAGAAACTGGTATTCAAAGGGAAAATCAGGAGCGATTCGAGTCGTGATGGTTTCAATGACCTTAATGGTTGCCGGAATATCATTGCCGTCGATTTTGATCGCCATGAAATCGAATTCATCGGACTTCATAAACAGGGCCAGCGGTTTGACAATGGTGTGCAGGGACTGGAAATTGAAATCCCGGATAACTCCGATGATGGGAATCTTATCATAAATTTTTGTACCAACCGGGTTGCTGAGTCCCATTTCACGAACCGCTGTTTCATTCAAGACAACGGCATCGCTGTCGCCGGCGAATTGCTCCGAAAAGAAACGGCCCTGAACCACTGACAGGCCAAAGGTTTCGGTAAAATCATAGTCCGCGAAAATCATGTTCATCAGCAGGGATCGTTCTCCAGGATTACCTTCCCACTGGTTCACATCGGTGCTGCCGTAAGCCCGGACACCGAGTTTACTGGAGCTTGCCGTGACGTGTAAAATGCCGGAGTTCTGCAATAATTCGCTTTTCAGAGTGCTGTATTTGGATTTCAAATCCTGGTTCAGCGGGAGATAGACGATCTGTTCTTTGTTAAATCCCAGGTTTCGATTCCGTATGAACCGCATCTGGTCGGAAACGACCATTGTGGCGATGATAAGTGTAATCGAGAGCAGAAATTGAAAGACAACCAGGAATTTTCGAAAAAGTGTGGAGCCGGATAATTTTGCGCCTTTTAGGGCGCTTATCGGGCGGATTGAAGATAGGTACAGCGCCGGGTAACTGCCGGAAATCGAACCGGTCACGAGCGCTATCGCAATTAACACTAAAATCAAATGATAATTTCCCGCAAAATCCAGGCTCAATGTTTTTCCGGTCAGGCTGTTGAAGGCCGGCAGCAGCAGTTCAACCAGCAACAAACTCATCAGCAGGGCCAGCAGGACGGTGATGAATGCTTCGCCGTAGAACTGCCGGATCAGGCTGGATTTCCCGGCGCCGACGACTTTGCGAAGCCCGATTTCCTTAGCGCGGAGCGTTGAACGGGCGGTGGCGAGATTCATAAAATTGATGCAGGCGATCAGCAGCACAAAACCGGCAATGATTCCAAAAATATAGATATAGGTAATCATCCCGCCGCCATTCAAATCGCGGATGTGAATATCCGTCAGCGGCTGCAGGAAAAGACTGGGTTGCCATTCGTAGGTGTAGGATTGCGCGGCGAAGTCGGCGATTTTCGCATTGAAACCGGCGACATCCGTCTGCTGGCCCAGAAGTATGAAAGTATCGTTGCCCCACTGATTCCAGCTGTCCATGTTTCCTCTGCCGGTGATTTCCGCGATGTGATCATTGGAGGTTAGTAATCCGAAATTCAGATAACTGCCTGAAGGAATATCCTTCAGCACACCGGTGACAGTGAAATTGAATTTGTTATCAACGATAATCATGTTACCCAGCGGATTCTGTGAGCCGAACAGCTTCCCGGCCATTTCTTCCGTCAGCAGAACAGACCAGGGAGCCTGTAAAGCCGTTTGCGCATTGCCTTCCACGAGCGGCAGCGTGAAAATATCGAAGATCTCCGCTGACGCGAAACCGATATGCTCTTTGAAGGATTTATCATTATACCGAACGAGTATCTCCTCTTTTTGAAAATATGAGACGGCCGCCTGAATCTCGGGAAAACTCTCGCGCATCGCCTTAGCCAGCGCCGGCGGGGTGACCGGATAGTTATGAGTCGGCTGATAGGTAAGGTCGGCAAGGGCAACGCGGTAGATATTGTTCGCGTTTTCATGAAAGCGGTCATAACTCATTTCATCCTGAATCCACATCAGGATCAGGATGGTGCAGGTCATGCCGATCGCCAGTCCGAATATATTGATAAAGGAATACCCGCGGTATTTATTCAGATTGCGAAAAGCCAATACCAGGTGGTGTCTAAACATTCCGTTCCCTCTTCACTTATTATTCATAGCGCAAAGCTTCGACCGGGTTGGCGATTTTCAGGTATTCTTTAACCACAGTGTTACCCTTTAGTAATTCTTCGCTTCATCGGTTTTGATGTCAACTACTCGTGTCTTAAAGATTTCGCCGGATTGATTCCGGACACCCGAATTACCTGGATCGTAATGGTCAGGAGGGCGATCATCAGCGCGATTATCGCTGCCGACGGAAAAACCCAGATATAATGATTCAGGTCGATTCGGAAGGCGAAGTCGGTCAATATTCTGTGTGAGATCAACCCGGACAGGGGCAGTGCGATAAACCCGGATAATAGAATGGAGATCGAATATTCCCGCGCGAACAATAAAGTCAGATTAGCAGTTGTGGCGCCGAGGATTTTGCGGATTCCGATTTCCTTGATGCGTTGTTCCGAGGCCAAAACGATCAAACCGAAAAGACCCAGCAGGGCGATAAAAATAGCCAATCCGGTGAAGAGCGTGAGTACTTTTTCGAAGCGAATATCGGCTTGATACTGGGCATTGTAAAAATCGTCGAGGATAAAATAATCGAAAGCACTGTTAGGAAAAGTTCTGGCCCAGATATCCCTGACGAATGCGATGACTTCACCAGCCTGCTGCGGTTTGAATTTGAGGGAGTAATACTGCTTCTGGATCCACCCGTATTCGCCCGCGATGAAGAGCATTACCGGGGTAAAATCTTCTTTGAGGGATTGATGGTGATAATCCTCGATAATGCCAATCACGGTAAACGCTTTCCGGGAGACTTCCAGATGGATTTCCTGGTTCAGAGCCTCTTTCGGATCTGCAAACCCCAGGTACCTGGCCGCACTTTCATTTATGACCAGGGCATCGTTATCGGTCGGATATTTTTCCGAAAATCCCCGTCCGTATTTCAGCTTTAATTCGTAAGTGTCGATAAAATGTTGATCGGTTCGCAGCATTTCATAGAGTTTGTTGTGTTCGGGTTCTTCGGAGTAGAGCCGATTGGCAAGGTGCATTCCGACCTCTTTACCCGGTACCGAGCTCGAACCGCTGACATTCAGAATGGATGGATGAGAGAGTGCTTCGCTGCGAAATGCTTCGATATTTTCGCTGCTATGATCGGTATCGACCGGCGTCTTGAGAACAAGGATTTGCTCGGTCTCAATACCCAGATTCTGGCTATGCATATAGCGGATCTGGCGATAGAAAATGAATACGACAGACAGCAGAATGATCATTGCCGTAAATTGAAAAATTACCAGGCTTTTCCGGAGAGAGATGTTTTGTGAAACAGATCCAAACTTTCCAGTCAAGACGTTAATCGGTCGATGGGAGGATAACAGCATCGCCGGGTAGAGTCCGGAAAGCAAAACTCCCAGCAAGAAGATACCGGACAAAAGCAGGAACAATTCGGGGGAGAGCAGATAGCCCGGATTCGGTATACCCGAGATATTGCTGAAGGAAGGGCGGGCCAGTTCGAAAATACCGACGGCCAGGATCAAGGCGAGCAGATTAATGACGACGGATTCGAAAATGAATTGTTTCATCAACTGCCGCCGGTTGGCGCCGATGACCTTGCGAATGCCGACTTCGCGGGCACGCTCGATCGACTTGGCGGTGGTCAAATTTACGAAATTGATCCAGGCGATCAGGAGTACGAATATACCGGCGGCCAGCAGCGCGTAAACGCCGATCCGGCTGCCCTTGATTTCCCGTTCACAGGATAACAGCGGTTTCAGATGAATGTTGCGCAAAGGTATCAGTTCGACGCCCCAGGTATATTCTTTCAGATCATTGCGGGTCTTGTGCTCTTTTGAAATCGCCGGGAATTTCATTTCGATGTCGTGTGGATTAGCGTCCTGTTTAAGGAGAACAAAGCCATAGGCTGAGTGCTGGTACCAAAAATTCTCCTGATACGGTTTGCGGGCCAGCATTGTTTTCCAGGAAATCAGGAAATTGAATTGCAGATGTGAGTTGCGCGGTGGATCCTCCAGAACTCCTGTAACCGTACACAGGTCATGCCCTTCCGGGGTGCTGATCTTAATCATCTGGCCGAGCGGATCGGCGGCACCGAAATACTTACGCGCCGCAGACCGGGTGATCACGACGCTGTTCGGTTCCGTCAGTGCGGTCTCGGGATCGCCCTCGATCATCGCAAACGAGAAAATTGTCAGAAACGACGGATCGACGAAATAGACGTTGGGCTCTTTGAATTTTTGGTCCTCAAATTGGACAACCTTCTCGAGGTCCCAGAGCCAGACGCGGGCATAATCCTCGATTTCGGGCAATTCCGCCTTCATGGCCGGCATGTATCCGTTGGAGACAGTGGCGTATTGCATTTTCGTTTCGTCGCCGATGAGGAAGCGACTTTCCACCCTGTAAATGGAATCGGCCTTTTGGTGAAATCGATCGTAGCTGCATTCAAATTGAATGTAGAAAATGATCAGAATAAAAGCCGCCATTCCGATCGCCAGGCTGGCGATGTTGATCATCGAAAAGAAAGAATGCTTTTTCAGGTTGCGAAGGGTGAGCAGGAAATAGTTTTTGAACATTTTTTCTCCGTCAGCAATACCGATTGTTATGCGTCACCGGAAGTCTATTCATAGCACAAAGCCCTTACCAGGTTTGCTGTCTGAGGGCTGTGTGGATCAAAGCGAGATCCGGTACGTTCAGGGTGATTGAGCAACACGATTTTCAGAACTATGCGAATCATATGCCGGTTCACTTTTAAGTTTATCCGAATCTACAGATTTTACACGATAATAAGGTCAATTACTGTGCCAGAGCTTTGCCCCTCGGTGAGGGATGAGCGATATATACGCCTGCGATACAGCAGCTGTACGCAGGCGAACATTGATTCAATAAATGGCAACTCAGAGGAAATATCCGATTGCCAATCCGATTTTAAGGTTGGTGGAATTGGGACTGCGGGGACAAAATCAGGAAGCGGGAAACTATAACGATTTTTTCCCGTGAAGGTAGCGGGATGGTACTGCGGATATACCCGTCGCAGTCCGGATGATTTTAATTCGGAGAAATCGGCGAAACCCAGCATCCCGGGCGTTCATCGGAGCGGGATTCAATTCTGAATTAATTGCCTCCTAAAAGCTTCCGTATCATTCTTACCAGGTCCGCCGGTGAGAATGGCTTCTGCAGAAAGGAAATGTTTGGGCCCAGCACGCCGCCGCTGTTAAGTACCGAGTTGTCCGTATAGCCGGACATAAAGATAACCTGCAGATCGGGGAGAATTTGTTGGATTTGATCGGCGAGTTCCTTGCCGTTCATTCCGGGCATTACGATATCGGTCAATAACAGATCGATGCGTCCGTTATAGGATTTCAGATATCCCAGAGCTTCCTCAGGATGGGAGGCTTCAAGGACGGTATAGCCATATTGTTCGAGCACGACGGCCACAAAATCCCGGACGGATTCCTCGTCTTCGACGAGCATGATGGTTTCGCTGCCAACGAAATCCGAATTAAAATCGAGTTCGTCTCCTATGACATTGCGCTTTTCCCGCTTGATTGCTTTCAGGTAAATATCGAAAGTTGTGCCCTCACCCGGTTTGCTGTCCACATAGATAAAACCGCCGCTTTGTTTAATGATTCCGTAGACAGTTGAGAGTCCCAATCCGGTGCCTTTGTTTTTGGATTTTGTCGTAAAGAAAGGCTCGAAGATGTGCAACAGAGTCTCACTATCCATACCGGTCCCGTTGTCGCTGACGCTGATTCGAGCGTAATCACCGGTCTCCATTCCGGCATGGTGACGGATGTCTTCCGGAGTCATGAAGATATTGGTCGTTACGATTTCCAATTTACCGCCACCCTGGATTGCATCCCTTGAATTCACGACTAAATTTAAAATGACCTGTTCCATCTGTCCGGGATCGGCCTTCACGTTATATAGATAGGGATCGTAAATCGTGGTCAATTCGACATCCTCACCGATGAGCCGGCGCAGCATTTTTTCCATCTCCTGCAGCAACTGGTTCGGGTTCAAAACGAGGGGCTTCATGATCTGTTTGCGGCTGAAAGCCAGCAGCTGGCGGGTCAGCGCTTCGGCGCGCCGGCCGGCTTGTCGAATCTGGGTGATTCTTTCAAAATTAGTGTTATTGCGGGACAAGTTGGCTATCATGAGGTCGCTGTACCCGTTAATAATAGTCAGGAGGTTATTGAAATCGTGGGCAACACCACCGGCAAGATGGCCGACGGCTTCCATCTTTTGGGATTGGCGGAGTTGACTCTCCAACTGTTTCTTTTCGGTGATATCTTCGATCAATCCAAGAAAATGAGTAATGTTTCCCGACTCATTGAAGATTGGGCTGATCATAACATCTTCACAGATTTTCTCACCGTTTTTGCGTTTATTGTACAGTTCACCCAGCCAGGTTTTACCGGCCAGGATGGTGCTCCAAAGATCCTTGTAAACCTCGGGCAGTGTCTCTTCGGATTTGAGAATTCGCGGATTCTGGCCAATGAGCTCTTCCCGGCTATAGCCGGTAACCTGGAGCAGTTTGTTGTTGACGTATTCGATATTGCCCTCGATATCGGTAATGATCACCGGAGAGGGATTCTGTTGAACGGCAAGTGACAACTTACGGATTTCATCTTCGGTTTTTTTCCGTTCCGTAATGTCGGACATGATTCCGGTGATACCGATTAATTGTTCATTCCTGATTTGCGGCCGGCTGGATGAATATACGGTGCGAACCTGGCCGTCTTTACGGATTAACCGGTATTCGAAGGGTTTCATGGCGCCTTGCAGAATTTCCCGGAAACGCGTATCGAGCTTGGCAAAATCTTCGGGATGAACGAATTCCCGGAACGGATGTCCCACGATTTCAGTGGGATTGTATTGGATGATAGCTTCAATCATTGGGCTGACATAAGTGACCACGCCTTTCAGATCTATGCTAAAAACCGTGTCATTAAGATTTTCAATAAGACTGCGATATTTCTCTTCCGAATCTTGTAAGGCAGCTTCCATCTGCTTATGGAGCGTGATATCGTGCGCCAGCAAGACGATGGTGATCGGCTTTCCGTCGTTGTCACGAATTAAGGTGGCATTCCCTTCGCAATTCCAGCGAGTTCCGTCCGAACGGAACATGGTCAGATCGATGGTTCCGTCAATCTCATCCCGGAACCGGGCCCCCATATCATGGACGACTTTTTCACGGTCTTCGGGAGCGACGAACTCCATAAAGGACCTTCCGATCATTTCCGAGGGCTTGCTATATCCAAACATTTTCGGGGTTGTATCCGATACCATGGTCAAGTTACCATCCGGATCGATGAGGGCTATGCCGTCGGGCGAGGCGGAGATAATTGAACGATAGAGTTCCTCCGATTCCCGTAATTTTCTCTGGAGTTCCTTCGGTTCAGTGATATCGGTAAAAATGGCCATCGTCTTTACGATCGTTCCGCCTTGATCTTTCAAAGCTGCGATGGAGAGACCGATATCGATTGCTGTATCATCTTTCTTCAGACCGTGCAGTTCTATCCCGGCAAATGAATTTCCGGCCAGTATCTGTTCCCAAATCCGATCGAATTCTTCGCTGGAATTCGGGGCGATGACCGGCAGAACTTTACCGATGCTCTCTGCTTCCGACCAGCCGAATATCTTTTCGAAGGCCGGATTCCAGCGTTTAATCCGTCTGTCCAGATCCAGGGTAACGATTGCCAAAGGTGAAGTGCTGATGATATTTGCTAAAAGTTCCGAAGTTTCCCGCAGGATTTGCTCTGCCTGTTTGCGCTCCGTTATATCGCGGATATAAGAGCAATGGTACTCCTGGCCTTCGTAATACATGAAGTCGATCGCTACCTCTACCGGAAACATCTGCCCGTCTTTGGTGCGATGTTGTGTTTCAATTGTAAAAGAGCCCAGCTGGCGGGATTTTTCCCAATGCTCCGGCCAATTTTCCCGGGGAAATACAGGATCAAAATCGAAGATGGTCATTGACAGTAATTCTTCCCGTGTGTTGCCCAGAGAGCGACAGGCTTCATCGTTGACGTATATGGTGCGCCCACTTTTGTCCAGCCAGAAGATGGCCTCCTTGGCATGGTCGATTGCAAACTGGGTCCGCAGCAGATCGCGCTTGGTCTTCTTCCGGTCAGTAATGTCAAGACCATAGACATTGACATGTTGTGATTCGGAAACGGCCGCAAAAGTCAAAAGGAATGTCAGATGGTCATAATCCACTTCGATGTCCTGGCGGACACCTGTCTTCAGTACCTCCGAAACGATATTCTGCCAGTCGCGGTCAACGGGTTCTCCTTCATGGAACTTTAAAAATTCCAGAAGCGGGAGGCTGGCGTCATTGGCATAGCTAAGGATGCCTTCGTGGCTGATGCGCATCACCGGGTTCGGATTTTCCGATGGAAATTTCGCCAGCTGATGAATGGCATTTTCCGCATTTTTACGTTCGCTGATATCCCGAACGATGGCCCACATCCCGATTGGCTGATCTTCATCATCACGGATCAGAAAAGTACGCAGCTCAACCGGGAAGACCGTACCGTCTTTGCGCCGGTATTCTTTTTCGTATACTTCGGAGTAGTCTCTTTTAAGAATTTGCTGGTCGACAATCTCTTGCTCGACAACATGCCACTGGGCAGGCGTCAGATCGATGTAGGTCAGGCGTCGCAATTCCTCTTCGGTATAGCCCAATAAATCCTTGTAAGATTGATTAAATTCTATAATTCTGCCTTCCATATCGACGCGCACAAATGCATCCTGCATCGTGTCGAATAGTCGCCGGTATTTATTTTCAGTGTTTTTCAGGGTGTTTTCGATGCGTTTTTGGGCGGTGGTTTCCAGCATGATTCCATCCCATACGATAGGGCCGCCGGGTATCCTGGCCGGCTGGGATATGCAGTCGTAGAAACGCACTTCGCCATTTACAATATGGCGGACCTCTTCGCGGAACGATTGAAGTGTTTGCGCCGATTGCTCAACGGAGCGCTGAAACTTCTCGCGATCATCGGGATGCTGCAGCCGGATGATTAAATTGGCATCGCGCATAAGGTCTTCGGAAGCAATACCGAAAAGGTCTTGGGAAGCGTCGCTGACATACGGAAACGACATATGTCCGTCCGCATGCAGGGCGAATTCATAGACCATGCCCGGGATATTGGCCTTCAGGCGCAGATGTTTTTCCTCGGCTCGGCGATAAATTTCTTCGCGGCGCTTATAACCGGAATTGGCTTTTTTGAGTTCGCTCACCTGGCGGCGCAAGTCAGATAACTGTTCGATTGTTTTTTCCTGATCGATGATTCGATTCTGCAATATTGATTTCCTCGTGATATCTCGATAAATAAATAGCTGGCATTTCTGAATAATTTTAATTCACTGTTTTTGAGCCGAATGTTGATTTAATGTTACAAAAACCTTAGAACTCGGATTCTCTGCATGTTATCGTATCAAAGATTTGTTCCAGGATTTATGTCGATCGTGATGCCAATCCAAGCCAGTCTGCGCTAGCGGCTGGAGTAAATTTTCGATTGCAAAGTCGCTGTCCCGAAGTATCGGGAAAGGAGTCTGCTCCAGTTCAATGCATCATGTTCACGGCCGGGCGCTGAAGGAACGGATGCCCCGTCTTTCGAGAAGCGTCCCTTCCATCAGGTACAAATCGACCAGCGCGTTCAGGTAAGCCACCTTCGCCCGGGCTTCGCCGAGCTGTCCGGCAACGAAATCGCGCTGGGTCTGCAGGACCAGGAAATTCGTAGATTTTCCCACCCGGAATTTTTCCTGTTCGGCCAGAAATTTCTTTTCCTGCAAGTCGCGAGCGACCTGGGTTGCCTCAATCTGCTGCCGCGCGCGCAGCACCTCGATATGGGCGGAACGCACATCGCGCTGTACAAGGCGTTCCATATTCAGCAGCGATAGCTCCATCTGGTCGCGCGTGAATTGCGTACGTGAATATTGCGCGCGGGCCTCGCGGTTGCGTAGCGGCAGTTCGAACGAAATACCGGCGGTGGCGTCGTAAAATGGACTTTGAACGTCGGGTATACTCTCTTTGAAGGACTTGGCGTAGGTAGTGCGCCCGAGGTTGATGAACAGATCCAGGCGCGGCAGCAGTCCGTTGCGGGTGCGCACGAGATCCAGTTTATTTTTCTGAAGATTCAGTTGGGCTTGCTGCAGATCGGCGCGATATTTCCGGGCCAGCTGCTCATGAATGGGAATGCTGTCCAGCGTGTCCAGCGGGATGAAGGGTTGATCTACGGGAATCAGGCAGAGTTCCCACGGATTCGCTTGGGCGGGATTCAGCAGGAAAAGGAAATAAAGACGGGCCTGTTCGTAGCGGCTCTGGGCATCGATCAGGGCTTCCCTGCGTGATGCGACTTCGGCCAGGACGGCGGCGAGCTCCAGTTCCGGCAGACGGCCGACGGCGACTCTTTCGCGCGATTCATCAAGTTGTTGTCCTGCCAGATCGAGTGATTTTTGCTGGATCGCCATTTCCTGTTCGGCCAGGAAAAGGTCCCAATAGGCCCTTTCCACATCGGCGGTAACCTGTTCGGCGACGGCTTTGAGCTCGAGTATTGAGATATCGACATCCAGGCGGGCTTTACGCAGGCTGGCCATATTGTAGCCGGTGCCGAAGCCCTGCAATAAAGATTGGGTGACGGTCAGCCCGACGCTCCCGGTATATTGATCCGAGTAAATACTGGATAGCGTGCCGCTGATGGAGGCATTGGCTGAGACGGCCGTGCCGGTGGGCAGCGTTTCGCTGATACTCACATCATATTGCGAGCGCTTGGTGGTTAGTTCAAACGGGTCGGGTCGCGAGCCCAGGAAACGCTGCTGTTTCGTCTCGCTGTTGCTGGTCGTAATCGCCAGTTGCGGATCGAAAGCTGCGCCTGCTTCCCCGGTGTAGGTTTTGGCGATTTCCGGATCGAGACGCTGAATAGAAACGGCGGGATTGCGTTCCAGGGCTTGCAGGATCGCTTCCTGCAGACCGATCGCCAGGGTGTCCGTTCTTGTGTTGCGGGTAAGGCCTGATTCGGTTGCTGTTAAAGTCGTCAGCCACGCGAATTGGGCCATTATGAAAAGGATCGTAAATCGTTTCATGATTTCTCTGTAAGCGTTTCTAAATAAATCATTAGACTTCGGATTTATTATTGGATTTGAGCCGCTGCTCGAAAATGCTGTAGATGACGGGTACCAGCACGAGCGTGATCAGGGTTGAACTGGTCAGACCGCCGATGACAACGCGCGCCAGCGGCGCCTGCGTCTCACCGCCCTCACCCAAACCCAGCGACAGCGGCAGCAGTCCCAGTACGGTGGTCAGGGTTGTCATCAGGATCGGGCGCAGCCGGCGTGAACCGGCCAGGCTGACGGCTTGCATAAGCGCCATGCCCGCTTTGCGGCGCAGCTGATTGGTCGTATCCACCAGCAGAATGGCGTTATTGACGACGATACCGGCCAGCATGATGCAGCCCATGAAAGCCTGCATGCTGAAGGTTGTGCCGGTCAGAATCATGGTGACGACGATGCCTATAATTGCCATCGGAATCGAAAATAGCACTACAAACGGATCGCGGAATGATTCGAATTGCCCGGCCATTACGAGGTAGACGAGCAGAATGGCCAGGATGAAACCGAACATCAGCTCGCGGAAGGCTTTTTGCTGTTCTTCGTAGTCGCCGCCGAAAAGGATGCTGAAATCCTTGGAAACCGGCACCGAGCGCAACTGCTCGCGGATATCGGCGATCACCGAACCCATATCGCGGCCCGTAAAATTGGCATTAACCGTGATGATGCGCTCCTGGTCTTTGCGTTCCAGCGATACCGGGCCTTCCTGCGGTATGTTGGCGACGACGTTGCGCAGAATCACCGGCTCGCCGCGGTTGTTGATGACGGTCAGATCCATGAGATCGCTCAGGTTGCGGCGATCCGATTCGCTGAGTCTGACCACGATCCGGTATTGCTTGCCGTGCTCACGGAAATACGATGCGGGGCTGCCACCGATGGCGGTCTGCAAAGCGTCCCCGATACGGGAAACGCTCAGTCCCAAATCCGCGGCTTTCTGCCGGTCAATGCGGATGATCTGTTCGGGGCTGCCCTCTTCGCGGCTGATTTTGGTATCGGTAATTCCGGGAACGGTCTGGATACGCTGCTCGACCTTTTTGGCAAGTTCCTGGGCGGTTTTCAGATTATAGCCGCGGATTTCCACACTGATGTTGTCGGTCGAGGATGAACCCATACGCAGTAAAAACAGGCCCTGCCCGGCACGAGTGCGGATCGTAACTCCCGAAACGCCGGACAGCGCTTTACGCAGATCGTTGGCGATCTGCTCGCTGCTGCGATGGCGCTCTTTCTTGGGAACGAGGGTCACCTGGATCTCGGCCATATGACCGCCTGCCGAATGATAGCCGCCGCCCCCGATGCGCGATATCACCGATACCAGTTCGGGGACTTCGCGCCTGACGATATTTTCGACCGTGCGCGTCGCCTGGTCCACGATTTCCAGCCGCGTGCCAACGGCCATTTCGAGGTTAATACGGACTTCGCCTTCATCGGCGGTGGGCATGAGTTCGACGCCGATGAAACGGATCAGAACGACCGAAATAATGAAAAGAATGCCGGTTGCGCCAAGCACAATTCTGCGATGGGCGAGTGCCCACTGCAGCAAGAGGCCATAGCGTGCTTCCACGCTCCGGAAGGAACGTTCGCTGACCGCGTAAATCCTGTGCAGCCAGCCGGTTCCGGCAGCCTGATCGGCGGATTGAAGATGCAGAAAACGGGAGGAAAACATCGGGATCAGGGTAAGTGCGACGATCAGCGAACACAATAACGAAAAACTGACCACGTAAGCCATTTGCTGGAACATGATGCCGGACATTCCGCGAATGAAAATTACCGGGAGAAAGACGACAATTGTGGTCAGGACGCTGGCCGTAATGGCCGAGCCGACTTCGGCGGTGCCGTCGAGCGCACTCTGCCTCAGAGAATTGCCTTCTTCCCGGTGCCGGTAAATGTTTTCCAGAACGACAATTGAACTATCGACGAGCATGCCGATGCCCAGGGCCAGGGCGCCGAAGGTCATAATGTTCAGCGTGAATCCGCCGAAGTACATTACGCCGAAGGTGGCGATCACCGATATCGGAATCGCCATGGCAATAATCGCGGTGCTGGATACGTTGCGCAGGAACAGGAAGAGGATCAGAATGGCCAGGATTCCGCCGAGCAGAATGGAATTGCCGACATTGGATATGGACTGCCGGATGTATTTCGATGTATCGATTAATGGGATCAGCTCGATTTGGGGCAGGTCGCGGTTGATGCGGGCGATTTCGGCTTTGGCGGCATCGGCGACGGTCACGGTATTGGCCCCGGATTGTTTATTGATCGAGATACGCAGCCCGGGTTGACCGTTGATGCGGATAATCTGGCGCACTTCTTCCCAGGAATCCTCCACATTGGCAATATCGCGAATCCGGATGGGCGTTCCCCGGCGCATCGCCACGACGGTATTACGGATTTCCTCCAGGGTAAGGAATTCACCCTGGGTGCGGATTAAAATCTCGAAGTTGCCTTTATCGTACAGACCGGCCGGTATGTTACGGTTTTCATTGCCGAGTGCCGATAAGACGGCGTCGGTGGAAAGCCCGAGGGCTTTCATCTGGGCGGAATTCAAATCAATGTGAATTTCGCGGCTCAGACCGCCCCGGATATCCACGGCGGCGACGCCCGGAACCCGTTCCAGGCGATATTTGACCTGATCGTCGATTATCTGGCGCAGGATCAGGGGGTCAAGATTACTGGATACGCCGATGTGCAGGATAGGGAAGGCGGAGAGATCGAACTTACGGATCATGGGTCGTTCGATGTCTTCCGGCAGGCGCCCCAGAACGCGGTCGATGCGGTCACGGATATCGTTGGCGGCAACGTCTAAGTCCGTACCCCATCCGAAAAGTACGCGCACCCGGCTATTCCCCTCCGAAGAAGTGGAGGTGATTTCCTCGACGCCCTGTACCGCAGCCAAAGCCTCTTCGATGGGCCGGGTTATCAGCTCTTCCATCTCCTGCGGCCCGACATTGCCGTAACTGGTTACCACCGAGATCGTCGGGTAGGTAATTTCCGGCATGAGATCGATGGACAGCCGCGACAGGGAAACAATCCCCAGGATAATTACGATCAAAAATATAATCGAAGTCAAAATCGGACGGTTGACCGGTCCCCGCGCAATACTCATATCATCAATTCCTTATTCAAATCAGCGATTCGATCCCGTACGTCTACTGCCTGCGTGGCAGAATAACATTGCCATTGTCTTCCAGCAGATGCTGTCCAAGCGTGACCACGACGCCGTCGATTTCAGGCGAAGTGATCTCGGTTTTGTCAAGCGTGCCGATTCCGGTTTGGACAGGCACGAAATGGGCGACGGTCTCATCCTTCCGGATGACAAAGACGCCGTTGACAGCATTGCGGTTTACAAGCGCCGGGCTGGGAATCACCTGGGCGTTCTGCGACTCCGCAAGTACGATAATGACTTTCGTGAACATGCCCGGTTTCAGAAACAGGTCCTGGTTGGCGACCTCGACTTCCATCTGCGCCACGCGTGAGGATTCCTGCAGCATCGGCGCGATGCGGGAGACCTTGCCGTGAAATGCCCGATCCGGGAAGGCGTCCACTGCGATTTCGGCCGCCTGCCCGATCCGGATCTGGCCGTAAACCCGTTCGATGACGGTTGTCCGCACGATAACGGTTTCGATCCCGAGGACGGATACCACCGGCGAATTGGGCGCCAGCAGACTGCCTTCGTCGATAAAACGTTCCCCGATGAAACCGGGCTCGGAGGCCAGCAGGACCGTATAGCTCAGACGGATTTTGGCGGAAGAGAGGGCGGCCTCGCGCTGTTCGACCTGCGCCTGGGCCAGTTTGATGCGCGACTGCAGCGCCGAAAAATTGGAGTTAACGGCATCCAGTTCGGCCGGGGAGGCGATGCCCTTCTGCTGCAGTGACTGGATGCGCTCCAGTTCCTGCCGGGCCAGGTCATGCTGGATTTCGTTTTCCGTCAGGTTGGCCTGCGAAATTTTCAGATTGGCTTCGGCTTCAAGCACCGCCTGCTGGTATTCCGCGTCGTCGATTTGGGCGATGATTTCGCCCTTGCGCACCCAGTCCCCGATACGCTTGTTGATCCGGATGATCCGGCCGGAAACCTTCGGTGCGACGATATATTGATAGAGTGGGTAGATCGTTCCAGTCAGTTGGAGCGTTTCCTGGATGGATTCGTGGCGCACTGTGTCCACTTCGACGGCCACCGGCGGACGGGCGAAAGCCCGTGACGAATCAGCTTTGTCCTTGGTCACCAGCAGGATAATGCGCCAGGCCAGTAAGGCTAAAAATACGGCGCCGAGAATACCGAAAATGAGTCTCTTTTTCATGAAAATATTCCTATTGCTTGCCTATCTCGAGGAATCATTGCTTTCCGATTTCAATCTCTGAAAAATTGCCTTTGCACTGCAATTTTGTCCAAAGTTAAATTTTGTTTCGGCAGGATCAAATACTTTTCCGGGGAAGACCGAAATTGCTAGAGTTTCTCAGGATGACGGTGTGGGTAAGGGCGTCATTCTGAGGGCATGAAATGCCCGAAGAATCGGGTTGGCAAATCGTAGGTCTCTGGAGTACTCGCGCCTGGCCTACCCGATCCTTCACTCCGCTCCGCTTCGTTCAGGATGACGGTCTGGGGAAGAGTGTCATTCTGAGGCCCATAGGGCCGAAGAATCGGGTCGGCAGATCGAAGGTCTTTGGAGTACTCGCACCTGGCCTATCCGATCCATCCGCCTGACAGTTGATAAGTGTCCACAGATTCGGTGTTCAACGGTATGGAGATCTCTTTCAGGATTTCATTCGAACAGGAAAAAAGTACAAGGACGGCAAATAGATACGTAAGACGGTTTTTCGTGATTTCCTTCCAAAGATTCGCCTATTTCAAATACAGCGTTTTTCTTACTCTCTGCGCGTTTTCAGTCTCCAGCATGATAAAGTAAAAAACTACGGGCTCGCGCCCGTAGCATTAAATATCAGAGTACAAGCTTCGCTTGTCCGCTGTCTTCTTGCGACTGCTTCTCTATATATTCCCTTATCACACTTTCATTGATGCCAACTGTCGATTCAAAGTAGCCTATGTGATATCGCATGTAATAGACGGCATGGGCTTGTTTCTTGTACTCCATCTACATAATATAGCATAAGACAGCGGATACTTCCTTCCACAGGTTTATACCTGTGGTATTTCGAAGGAAGAATAAAGCCCGCTGGAAATATTGCCCGGTTGCCAATGAACGGTATAATCCCCGGGGCTTTGTTTTTATTCTACCATTGTTTCCAGCAAGCGGTCGTTCAGGTCGTAAATCAAAACCGAAACCTGACTAAGTTTTACCGGAGTCAAGGATACAATTAATATACTAGATAACTTATTCGTTATGTTGGTTGGTAGCATTGAAGTGAATTATCACAACTCCTTAGTTTTAGAAATCAATATATCCACTGATTCATTTGGTGAAGAAATAATTCGTGTAACTCTTGCCCTTTGGTTTCTATCCGGTAGCCAGATGTGAAGAGTACCCCTCTTATAGGGTATAATTAGCCCCTCAGATTGAGCAATTTTTAAAACATCTGATACAATACGTTTTGCGTGGTGATCTAGGCCTGCAGACAATGCTTTTTCTTTCCTTCCAGAACCGCTCTGGAAATATAGTTTTTTTAATATCGTTAACAGAACTTTTGTACCTAAAGGTAAATCTAAAGCAATTATCGAATTAGTAGTACTTTTATGGTCAATAAATTCATCAATAATGCATTCTGTATTGAAAATATTAGAAGGAAGATCATCTTTAGAAACGCGCCCTTCAATTTTTCCAACATAACAATCTATAAATTTTGGACATTTACTAGAGTTTACATCAGGGCCTATTTCGATTTTAGAAAAAAAGCAATCTTTAAATATTATTAATGAAGCATCAGGTAAGTCTTCATCTATTGTTAAAAGATGAATTAAACATCCTTGAATAGCCGTCCTATTGGTTATATTCCATTGACCACTAATGAGTATACGTATAATATCCGATTTTAATATTTCCGATGCTTTTCTTTTTTGGGCAAAGTCAAGAGATGAATTTATTTTATTTTCACTATACTCACATTTATTAAGTATGTGTATAGAAATACCAATACCTAATTCATGAAGGCCACATTGGGATTCGAGAAACAGCGAAGTATCGAAATCAAATGGATGTGAGATATACTCACAAATATCGCCGGCTCTGCAAACATCTGCAAAATCCTCATCGACGAACTTTCGAGTTTCTTCATCAGCTCTATCTATCCCCAAGCCAGGTAATCTTTGAAGAAGTAAAAGTCCTTTTTCATCTGGAAGATACCCACAAATTTCCTTGAATACATAAATAATTTTATCTGGGTATAAGGGGCATAGTCCATCTTCGGCTATTCTCGATTTAGTTGCTAATCTTTCCAATATTCTTCTAATTGTGTGTCCATCAATACCCGCTTCAATTTGGGCCTCTCTCTCACAGACTTTATCTAACAAATAATCCCATCCGATGGCGGGATCTTTAATTATTTGGCTTTTTTCTTTATCATTTTCACAATTAATCATTTCATCCAAAAATCCATGTGCCGCCAAATATCCAATTAAAAGGGGTCTAGTTGGAAGCCACATTGGTATCTGACCGGATAATCCACTCTCCACCAGGTATTTTTTTATTTGTTCATCAGAGAATTTTGATATTGATAAGTGATAATAACTATTAGAAAGCCCTAGCGCGTTTCGGAGTTCCTTCTCACTATCAAAAAAATGTTCCCTCCCAGCTAAAATTATACCAATATTATTTGGGTGGTCCCGAATAATTTCTCTTATTCCTTGCATTGCCGCGTATCTTATTGTTTGAAGTTTTTTCCATATTCCTTGTATTCCAACAGTAGTTAACTCATCAATTCCATCCATAAGTAGTATAACGTATCCAGCTCGCCAAGCTCTTACTATATGTGATGGATTAGGAAATCCAATGTTTCTGGCGTGGCGCTCGAAAATTTCGGAAGCATTGGTCTGGCCAAGATGATCTCTCAGATTAATATATATCGGGAATAATTGGGTATTATTCTTGATCTACATCTTTTTGAATTCTTGATAAATCTTTCGAAGTGTCATACTTTTGCCGGACCCATAATCACCTACAATGAAAAATTTACTTCCCTCTTTAAGATAATTACGTATTTCTTCGATAGACCATAGTCGATTTTCAGCTGTCTCTACTAAATCTAAAGGGATGTAATCAATGGGTGGAGTAATTCCCCCATCCTTGGGATCTCTCACACTGCCAAAATAGTACTTGTCTCGTAATGATAGGTAAGTGTTTACATCAATTAATTTTGATTGAAATTGAGTGAATGATAAAGCAATTACTTGTCCCTTGTGTTTATTAATTTCTGAGCGTTGATCTGCTGTTGGTTCATCTTTTGTGATAAACCAACATTTGATAGCTTTCCATTTTTTAGTTTTATATCTGGTTGCAAGAGTTATCAATTTTTTACTATCATCATAAGCTTTATTTTTTTTTCTTGATGTTGTTGCTTCTATTAAGTGAATGCATTCTTCTGTTTCAAAGATACCATCTCTTTCTCTGTTTTCGACAATGGAAGCACCATCATACTGAGCTATAGGCCAGAGTTGACGAGCAATACGTCTCACTTCATTTTCAAATATTTGATCTTCTGATAACATATTGATTCATATTTCCTTTTCATAATTACTTTATCATTGATTGTGATTTGGCCTGTGGATATGTAGTGTTTTTAGATTTTACCTTCCCCAAAATACAAATATGAACCCGTCTTACACAAATTGATCCATTAAAGTTAGGTACATTTTGAACAGTGAACGCCATTTTTATATGCAAACCAGAATGCCTTTAATAACTTATCTAATTTTCGCAAGGAATCAATTGTTTTTTGTTGATACGTAAACATAAATAGCGTTCTTCCCGCTCGTAGTTCTCCGTTGAATCCATATTAGTGATTTTTAAAAAAGAAGTAAAGCCTTTTATGGAATGATAAAGATTGGGATAGTGAAGAGGTTAGTTGGTTCACAGGTTTATTTGTTATTTGGGTTTCGCGTTCCGACATTGTTGGATTGATTTTACCATAGGTGGAAGTTGTAGGGGGCAAGCTGCGAATCCGGATATTCCATGCCGGATACGTTTTATCGCATCAGTTGCAGCGTCGATCTTACTTGTAGCGCAGGCTCTCCATCCCGAAACGAGTTCGGGATCTCCGCACTTCGATGCTACTCGTAACGAAGTGCTTCAATCGGATTGGCCGTGGCGGCCTTGACAGCCTGGTAGCTGACCGTCATCAGGGCCACTGTGAGCGTTAAAACTCCCGAAAAAAGGAAGGGCCAGATCGTCAGTTCCATTCGGTAGGCGAATTGCTGCAGCCACTTATTCATTGCGAAATAGGCAATCGGCCAGGCGAACAGATTCGAGATCAGCACCCATTTGGCGAATTCTTTCGAGAGCAGGAACGTGACGCCGGAAATCGTGGCACCCTGAACTTTGCGGATGCCGATTTCCTTTCTGCGGCGCACGGCCGTAAAGGAGGCCATGCCGAATAGTCCGAGGCAGGATATGAAGAAGGCCAGAATCACGAAATACTTGAAAATGGCGGCCATGCGAATTTCATTGCGGTAGAGCTGGTCGAATTGTTCGTCCAGGAAATGATATTCGAAGGGAAAGTCGGGCGCAAAGCGGTTCCAGGTCGTTTCGATTCTGCGAATGCTTTCCGGGATGTTCCCTGGATGAATTTTGATCATCATGAGACGATAGTAGTCCGGGATAAGGGTCAGTACCATCGGCTCGATGGCGTAATTCAGAGGCAGTGCGTTGAAGTCCTCAAGAACGCCGATGATGGGCAGCTGCGTCTCCTCGTCCAGGATGAGATATCTTCCGATGATGTCGTCCCCGCCGAGCAGGGCCGCCGCTTTCCGGTTGATCAGGATGGATTGAGAGTCCGATGGGAATTCTCTGGCAAATGGGCGTCCCTGCAGCAGCTTCATTTCCAGAGTATTGAAATAGTCAAAATCGACCGAAGCAAAACCGAAGGCGACCCCTTCTGGACTCTGCTTGCCTTCCCAGGTGATGCCGCGCATGATGGAAAAGGTGGCGGAGGGCAGTGATGAGCAGCGGGCCACATTCAGGACATCGGGATATTGCAGCAGTTCACTGCGGGCGGCCTCAAAGTTATTGGAAATCTCATGATTCAGGCTCAGATAGAGAATGTCTGCCTGGTTGAAACCGAGTTCCTTGTTCCGGATATAATTGTTCTGAAGGTAGAGAATGGAGCTGCAGATCAGCAGCAGGGTGGCGATGCTGAATTGGATAACCACCAGGGATTGTCTGAGACCGATGGTGAATCTCGATGCACTCACGGAGGTGCCTTTGAGTATTTTTACCGGCTGGTAGGAAGACAGGTGCAGCGCCGGGTACCACCCGGCCAGCAGGCCCGTCAAGACGGCCGTACCCAGGAAAAGTACGGCGACTCGGATGTCGGAGAAACTGAAAGAGATTGTTTTGGCAGTCAGCTGATTGAAAGCCGGCATCACCAGCTCCACGATGAGAAATGCGAAGACGAGCGCGATGATCGCCTGCAAGACGGATTCGCCGAGGAACTGGACTACGATCTGTCTTCGGCCGGCGCCGACGACCTTGCGCATGCCGACCTCTTTGGCCCGGATGCTGGCGCGTGCGGTGGAGAGGTTCATGAAGTTGATGCAGGCGATGATCAGGATGAAGGCCGCGATGATCGAGAAGAAATAGATATTGCGCATTCCTTCCGGCCGGCCGTCGAGTGCATAGAGATGCAGCTTTGGTAGGGGAAGGGAGGTGAAACTGATTTTTTCATTTGGCAGATGGGTTTTGGCCAATGCTGCCAGTTTTTGATTGAATTCCACCGGAGAGGCATTTTCACTGATCAGGGCAAAGGTCCGTATAAAATGCGAACCCCAGTCGTCCCGGTTAGCGGCCTGGGCCTCCGGCGGGATCAGTACGTACAGATCGTAGCGGATGCTGCTGTTGCTTGGAATGTTCCGGATAACACCGCTGATGGTGCAATCGCGGCGATTGTCGAGATTCAGGATCTGACCGATCGGATCGATGTCGCCGAAATATTTGGCCGCCATTTCTTCGGTGATAACAATGGCATCCGTTGCCTGGAAGGCTTTTCGGGCACTGCCGCGGATGAAATCGAAAGAGAAAACTCTGAAGAAAGCGGAATCTGAATTGCAGTCGTTTCGTTCCGTGAAGCGCTTGTCGTTATAACGGACCAGAGTTTCGGAGCGGTGAAAGTTGGCCGCATTGCGGACTTCCGCGAAATCACTTCGCAAGGCCGCCGCCAGCGGAAACGGTGTGGAAGGATTGTAATCGGCTTCGGTACCGATAAGGTAGCTTTTATTGATCTGGTAGATGTTTTGGGCGTCGCGAAAGAAGCGATCGAAGGTTAATTCATCGTGGACCCAGAACAGGATCAGTATGCAGGCCGCCAGGCCGATCGCCAGGCCGGCGATATTTATAAAGGAAAATAGTCTGTTTTTTCTCAGATTTCTGAGCGCGATCTTGAGATAATTTCCGAACATAAATTCCTGTCTTTCTAGTCTTGATTATTCGTATCGAAGGGCTTTGACCGGATTGGCCAGGGCCGACCGAATCGATTGAAAACTGACCGTGATCAGTGCGATGGTCAAGGCCATCACTCCGGCGAGCAGGAAAAACCAAAACGGTATGCTGGTCCGATAGGCGAAATTTTCGAGCCATTTATGCATGGCAAGCCAGGCGATCGGCCAAGCCAGCAGGTTGGCCAGCAGTATCCATTTAGCGAATTCACGGGTAAAGATATAGACGATATGGGCGACGCTGCCGCCCAGGACTTTGCGAATACCAATCTCCCGCGTGTGCTGTTCGGCGGTATGTGAAGCCAGGCCGAAGAGCCCCAGGCAGGCGATGAAGATCGCGATCAGCGACAGGTATCCGACGGTTTTGGAAGTCCGCTGCTCGGCCGTGTACATGCGCTGGAACTGCTCGTCCAGGAATTGATATCGAAAGGGCGCTGCGGGATAGATTTCTTTGAACTTTTGCTCGATAATCTCTACGGTTCTATCAAGGTTATGCCCCGAAAGTTTGATCGAGACCTGGTGTCCGATACGCGGATTCTGGCCTGGTCTGGTGCTATGATAGAGTATCAACGGCTCGATCTGGTATCGTAAAGAGGCGAAGTGATAGTCCTTGACTAGGCCGATTATGGTAAACTCCTCCCCGAGTCGCTTGCCGACCGGATCGTCCCAGCCCAGGCGTTGCGCGGCAGCCTCGTTGATCAGGCAGTTTTCGGCTTCCGCCAGCCCGGAATTCTCGAAGAAATTGCGGCCGGCCAGCAGTGGAATCTGATAAGTTTCAAGGAAACGGTCGTCGATCCAGTTGATATTCACATAGGCTTCTTCGCCTTCGGTGGAACCTTCCCAGCCGCGGAATACGGTCGCTGCGCCATTGAAAGTGGGCACAAATCGGGAGAAAGAGACATTCACAATATCCGGCTCCTGGAGCAGGTCGTTTTGCAGGATTATGGATTTCCGAAGCACTTCCGGCTCCAGACTGGGTAGCGCCGTCACCAGGATCTGTTCCTTTTCAAAACCCAGGTTTTTGTTGCGGATAAATTGCATCTGGCGCTGGATCATCAGCGTTCCAAAGATCAGGAAAATCGAGATGGCGAACTGGAAGACCACCAGCGCTTTACGCACGACGACATTGCCGGAACCGGGATAATGGCCCTCTTTGAGCACCTGGATCGGTTTCAGGGAAGAGAGAAAGAAGGCCGGGTAACTGCCCGAAAACAGGCCGACCGCCAGCGCTACCAGTAACATTTGCAGGGATAACTGCCAGTTGCGCATAAAATCCAGATCGAGGTCACGGCCGACGATCTCGTTGAACGGTTTCAACAGGAGCTCGGACAGGATGATTGCCAGCAGCAGTGCCAGAAAAGCGAAAAACAACGACTCGCTGAGATACTGGCGGATGAGCAGGGCGCGGCTGGCGCCGACTACTTTGCGCAGGCCGACCTCCTTGGAGCGCCGGGTGGAACGGGCTGTGGCCAGGTTCATGAAGTTAATGCAGGCGATGAGCAGCACAAAAAAACCGATCGCGAGGGAAATCCTGACCTGGTTCAAATCACCGCCGGGACCGAATTCACCCAGCACGTTGGAGTGAAAATGGATGTCGGCCAGCGGCTTGAGATACAAAACTGCGGGATACTCTTCGCCCAGGCGGTCAGTCAGCAGGGTCTTGAGTTTTTCGTTGAGCGCCACAAGGTCGGTATTATCTTCGAGAACGATGTATGTATAACAGCTGATACGCTCCCAGGAGTCGATATATCCCTCACCGTAGAGATTGTTTTGCGTAATGTAAGAAGCCAGAAAATTGAATTGGATGTGGGTGTCCGGCGGCCCGTTTTCGATCACACCCGTGACCCGGTACTCCGTATCGCGGTTCAGTCGTAGCGTCTTGCCGACCGGATTTTCGTTAGGGAACATCTTTTGCGCCAGATCTTCACTCAAAACGATGGTAAATGGCTCGGAAAGGACTGAGGCCGGCGCGCCCTGCAGCAGGCGAAAACCGAAAACCTCAAAGAAAGAACTCTCGACCATCAATCCGCGCTGACCCGGGAAGTCATTATCATCATCGACGGAAAGACTCTGCTGTCCGCCGAAATTGTTCAGTCGCGTACTGCTTTTAATTTCGGGATAGCCGGCGACCAGCGCGGGTCCCATGCCGTTGTGAACGAGCCCAACCAGGCGGCCTTTCCCGTCCAGGTTCAATTCCGCGCGACAGATGTTTTTAAAATTCGGGTGTAACTTTTCGAAGTTCAACTCAAAGCGGGCGTAAAGAGTAATCAGGATGAAAATCGCCATCCCGATCGACAGGCCGGAGATATTGATGAAGGAGTAGACCTTGTTGCGTTTGATGTTTCTCCAGACAATGAGGATATAGTTCCGGATCATCGCTACTCCTTTCCGAAATTAAGCGATACGACCGGCAATGCCCTAGAAATCTTCCCATTTGTCGATGACACCGGGTCGGGACGGATTTACCGTGTACTTCAAACTCGTCCCGCATGGCAAACGATTGAAATCCGCGCGGTCGAGGCGATAAACAACATCTGCCTCGTGGTCAGCGGAGTGAATGCAGATGTGGTATTCCAGATCACGGTAGCCCCGGCATAAGCGCTCGTGCAGGCGGTCGTCGACCACGAGATCGAGATAGGAACCGTCGATGTGGAACGACCAATCGTTGCTCGAACTGCTGATTTGCCGCGGGGTATTTAAAAGAATCACATGGCAATCGTCGGCAAGCTTGCCGGTCACCATCTTATAGCGGATTTGACCGACGGTTGTATCCGCTTCGGTACCGGCCCGTAACATGGATAAGACCAGGATCAGAAATACGAGCGTTAATCCAAACCGTCGCTCCAGGCCAAGCCAGCGTTTCAGCGTGTCTCGTTTCATAGTTTTCAGACCAACAGAAGTCCTGGACCGGCGGTACTGTGAGCCTGGGCCGCGAAATTGAAATTCCCAAAGACGCCGGATTCCGGAACAAAATGGCTCATCCACAACAGAGCCAGCACGCAGCAGAAGACGCTGATAAGCAGACACAGGACCAGCAGGTTTTGGTTTTCGGAAAAGAGATCGGGTTTTGCTTTGAGTTTCATAGGATTTATCCTGGTTTCCTGAAATTAATTCACTTTCTATGACAAGTGGAGTAGAGCAAGTCGAGTGCCAAACACAATTCCCTCGGGGACTTACTGCGATCTAAAATATGACTATCCGCATGCGATACAGCAGCTGTCCGCGAACGGACGGATTTGGGCGAAACCCGAGTTTTAGCTAAGCCTGGATTTTGAGCATCGGGCGTATGGATTCAGGAGTGTGCAGGAGATATAAATAGCCGCTGAGGCATAAAGAAATACTTAAAATTCGATATATGGAATCATGCAGAATCAGGTAATAAAATGAAATATGCTCAGTTTCCTCAGTGGCTTATGAACAATACCGACTGACGGTGAAACTCCGACCCCAAGCCTGTCATGTTGATCCCGCGCAGCGGGCGAAACATCGGGTTGACTTTAACGGCGGTCTAATGAGTTGCCGATTAATAAAAAACAAATGACCAAAGTTTTTAATTGTCATGGATTTAACGGATCAAGTATGAAGTACGCGAAAACATTCAAAAATGGTCTAAATCGA
>CAZPRY010000015.1:0-85084 GCA_964589175.1 uncultured bacterium | reverse complement strand
AACCCGCTTTTTCCGGTATCTCGATGAAAGCCCCCCAGACGCCCCATAAAGCCGTGGTACTCAATGCATACAAGAGCCATAATTTTGATTTCATAACGCCCACTTGGTTTTGTCACTGCGAATGACAATAGTTTTGCAAATTATCAGAAAGAGCATCGAACTTTGATTTTTCCAAAGGAGATTATCCACGCAATCCCGCACAGGAAAATAATCAGACATCGTTTATCGTAAATATTGATCCACATTTTCCTGGTTCACAGCAGCCGTTGGCAGTGTAATTATCTCGCCAGGATTGATCTTCCTTTTTCCTTCTAATATTTCAAGAGCAACTTTCAATCCTGCTTCACCAGGAGTGGGATATAGAAAAGTCGCCGTAAGGATTCCATTCTTCACCCAGGTACAGCCTTCATTCGGCAGACCATCAATACCAAGAAATTTGATCGTCTTTTCCATACCCGCTTCGCGCGCCGCCTGAAAAGCGCCGTAGGCCATCGGGTCATTATGGGCATAGATAATGTCTATGTCTTTGTGAATCTGCAAAGCATCCTGAATAATGGCCTTCCCTTTATCCAGTTTCCAGTCGCCATCAAGACCGCCAATGATCGTAATACCGGGTTCCTGTTCGACAATTTCATGGAATCCGTTTCTTCTTTCCTGACCTGGTGTCGAAGCCAGAGAACCGCAGATTTCATAGATTTTTCCCTTTGCCTGGCCAGATCCGCCCAATAATTCAACCGCATATTCTCCTGCGGCCCGCCCAATTACCCGGTTATCTGCACCGATAAATACCGAGTATAGCTTATAGGTAATATCCCGATCGAGCACAATTACCGGAATGCCGGATTCCGTCGCTTCCTGGATCACCTTTGAACAGCCCGAGGCCTCCTTGGGTGAAATCAGAATGGCATCGACTTTTTTCGATATAAATGTCTTGATATGTTCGACCTGATTTTCAGTTTTATCATCGGCATCCAATACGATCAGATCAACCTTATCACTTAATTTTTCAGCCTCTTTGATCAGTCGGTCATTAAAAACAACCCGCCAGGGTTCCTTGACAGTGACCTGTGAAAAACCAATGACAAACTTATCTTTTCGCGCTGCCTTCTGGCAGCTGAAAAAGCTAAATTGCGCCGCAATGATAATACCGACAAACAAGAACGATAATGTTTTGAAAACCTTAGGGCTCATAGTAATCCTCTATTAATTTTTCGGTTTACGAAATGTCTTGAACCAGCGTACAACTGTGCCTTCCTGTACAAGGACCGCTCCGACGATAATTGCTCCTTTTAGGATATTCTGCACTTCACTGGAAACCTCCTGGAGATTTAAAATATTGCCAAGGTACCCAAGAATTAACACACCGACCATAGTTCCCACGACCGATCCTTTGCCCCCCATGAGACTTGTCCCGCCAATCACTACCGCGGCGATCGCATCCAGTTCCCACGTGGCGCCGGCATCCGGTTTGCCCTGAGTATAGGCTGCACAATATAAAACGCCCGCTAATGCCGAAAGACCGCCTGAAATACCGTACACCAGCGTTTTCACCCGGTCAACGTTGATGCCAGAAAGTCTCGCGGTTTCCTCGTTGCCACCAATAGCATAGATATATCGGCCGAATTTTAATTTCTTCAATATCAAATGGACAATCAGGACGGCGAGCAGAAAGAATATCGCTGTTACCGGTAAAATATTTGTGCCCAAGAGCGATATTTTGTCGCTCAACAGATCAAAACTGGCCGGGGCAATATTTGAAGTTCCCTCTACGGAAAATCCGGCTGCATCATAATAGATCGGGTGAATTTGACCACCTTTTCCGGCAACATATTTTGCCAGACCGACAGCGATGCTCATCATCCCGAGGGTCACAATAAAAGGCTGAATTTTGCCTTTTGCAATCACCGCACCGCTGAACGCTCCCAGAAATATCCCGATAACGGGGACAATCAATAGAACCGAGAGGGTCGAAAATCCCGTTTTTACCTGATTGTTTAAGAGCAGGAAAACAATCAGGGCAAAACCGGATCCGACCAACAATGCCAAAAACTTTGCCAATTTCTGATTGCCAATAATTTTACAGATTAACCGGTAGGATATGTAAAATCCGATAAACAGACAGAACACAACGAATATCGGCACGCCAATTATGCTTGCCTTTGTCCAGGTTCTGTCCATCAACAGCATGGCGCAGATGACCGAGGAAAACGATACGATACTTCCAACGGATAGATCGATACCGGCCGAAAGAATCACCAGGGTCATGCCAACCGCCGGCAGAGCAATGATCGATACCCTTCCCAGGACATTGATCTGATTATACAGATTGATGAAGGTACTGCCATTGAGAAGAATACCGGCAATGAAGATAATAATTAATCCGATAAATGGTCCCAGTCCGGAAAGGAAACCGCTAAATTTGCTATTCAATTTCACCTAATCTCCTTCTCTTTCAGGCAACTGGCGCCGCGGCATCCAAGATCTTTTCCTGGGTCGCTTCATCACGGTTAAAGAGAGCTGACATTTTCCCCTCTCTCATCACCATTATTCGATCACAGATTGAAAGCAGTTCCAGTAGTTCAGAAGATGCCATAATGATTGAAATTCCCTGGTTGGCGAGTTCGGACAGTAACACATAAATCTGATGTTTCGCGCCCACATCGATGCCGCGGGTCGGTTCGTCCAGCAGGAGCAATTTGGGTTCAGTCGCCAGCCATTTCGCCAAGAGTACTTTCTGCTGATTTCCGCCGGAAAGCGAATTGATTGAATTTTTGGGATTCTTGGTTTGGATCGACAATTGATCGATGTATTGATCGACAACGGCGTTTTCTTTTTTCCTTGAAAGAATTGAATATTGCAGGAGTGAATCAAGGGCTGCCAGCGTCAGATTCTGGCAAATATCCATACTCAGCACAAGGCCACTGCCTTTGCGATCCTCCGTTATGAATCCGATTCCCGCCTCAATCGCCTGCTTGGGATTCGATAATCTTATTTCCTCACTGTTCATCTCGATGGTTCCAGTAGTGTGCGACGGATCGACGCCAAAAAGGGTCTCAAGCAATTCTGTTCGCCCGGCCCCCAGAAGCCCGGCGATCCCAAATTGCTCCCCTTTGCGCACTTCAAAACTGACATTATCAACCAGCGGTTTTCGTGATGGATTGGTATGTTTCCTGGTCAAGTTCGTAACCTTGACCAATACATCATCTTTCGGTTTTCCAGCTTTGAAATAGAACTTCTTAAAGTCCCGGCCAACCATCAGCCGGATCAGTTTTTGACGGTCCATATTCTGAATCGCCTCTACTGCCACGAGACATCCATCCCGCAAAACCGTAACCCGGTCCGCAATCTCAAATACTTCTGCAATCCGATGAGTAATATAGATGATCGAAACGCCCCGATCCCGGAGCTGTTTTACTACCTTCAGAAGGATTTGGGATTCTTTTTCAGAGAGCGCCGAAGTCGGTTCATCCATAATCAGAACGCGGGCATTTAATGAAAGCGCTTTACCAATTTCCACTAGCTGTTGACGCCCAACCCGCAATCGTGACACCGGCGTCATCACCGGTTCCGTAAAATGCAATTCAGTGAGAATATCACTAGCCATTCTGTTCATTTGAGGAAAATCGATCACTGTGCCGAATCGGGTTGGCTCTCGCCCTAAAAACATGTTCTCAGCTACCGTAAGTTCCGGTACCAGATTCAGTTCCTGGTAAATAATCCCGATTCCGGCATCTTCCGCTTCCCGGGTATTTTTAAATCGCAGTTCCTTTTGGTCAACTGATATTTTGCCACCCCAATCTGTGTAAACTCCTGCCAGAATTTTCATTAGGGTGGATTTGCCGGCGCCGTTTTCGCCCATAAGAGCCATGACTTCACCGGGCAGCACTTCAAAATCGACATTTTGAAGTGCAAATATCCCGGAAAATTCTTTGGTAACACCCCTCATGGAAAGCATAGTGTTCGCTTCATTCCTCTTTAGGTCGCTTTGTAGTACTCGCGGCCTTTTTCATCATATATCCTGAATCCAATGTCCAATTGCTGCGCCATTTCCACCAGTTGCGGTGTGTAATCACCAAACGCAAAACCTAAATGATTGCATGGCCAGATATCAATCAAAACCTTTCCAGGGATCGGCACTTTTCCCCGGATAATAGGCCATGAAAAATCATAATTATTATGTTCTTCAGGAGATACATTAATCGTATCCATTACCGTAGCGACAAGCTGATAGCGGAGATTTTCTCTGCCCAGCCGCGCAATCGTCATCTTGTGCCCACCGGGTGTCCTACCGCGAACCGAAGAACCGCCGGCAGCATAGAATATTTCCTGTCCCATGTATTCCACATTATCCAGTTTTTTCACCGAATCTTCTTCCGGCCCGCCGAAAAAGTACGGAGGATGCTGGCCGCAGTTGACAATCGCCAGAATATCCCCATCGACATCACGAAAATCGCCAAATCCGGCCGGTTTACCCGATAACAAGTTCAGCCAAAGCTGAGTTAAAGCCGAATCCATATCGTTTTCACAGGCGGATGGAATAATCTGTTTCCGACAGCCATCCGGCCCGACATCATTACTCATAAACGAGGTCACCAAACAGGCTGTGCATTCACGAGCCGATATTTCATCCTGGCATTTAACGCCCAGGAAAGTAATTCCATATTCAGCAACCAGATCCAAGGCTGCATAATAAAACGACATCTGGTAGATAAATTTGTTAATATTTTTGAGCTTGTCACGGGAAAAATCAAATGTGCCGTGTTTATTCACCCAAATGTAATCAATAGCAGCCTTTACCCGGCTGTCTTTAATTGAATAATCGCTTTCGCCCGGTTTTCCCTCCCAATCGACCATCTTTAATGCGCGGATGGTCATCTCTGATTGATCAAGCGTCTCAAAGCTGATCCCGAATAGTTTTTGCCACAGATCAACATCGGCGGTTGTCGTTGACATTTTCAAAGCCATTCCGCCCAACGACAAGTATTTCTGATCTCCTAATTTGTAGATAGCATCCTTCACTACCTTTTCCGATTCGGCTCTTCTCTTATAAAAGCTCAAAATGTCGAGCAGCCATTTTTTGGTCTCCGGGTCCTTATCAATAATGCCATAACACGATGAAAATGGAATACCAATTCTCTTTAAACCACCTCCGGCAGCCATGCCGGCGACTAATCCGGGATATTGCGTATCTTTATAAGAAAACATGATTACACGGGCAATATCATTGGTCTCACGCATAAATGCTTTCACGGCATCCACCGAATCATAGGGAAATGTCCACGAACCTTGATTTATAATCAGGGCATCCGGCTTTGTCCTGGCGATATTCTTGACCTGCGCCCTGACCAATCCGGTATTCCAGGCTATCTGATCTTCACGTGGAAATCCCTCTCCTCCGCGCACTACCTCTATCCCTTCTCCTTCCAGGGTGTCCACAAGGGACTTTTCATGAGACAACATCATTTCAATATTTTCTTCCCTAACCCAGGGCCTGGGATCATTCGGTGAAAATACGCCAACTTTCATTTTCATCGGTTATTCTCCTTTTCATTGAGGGCAATTGCGCCGATTGTTATTAACAAATTTGCATATAGTCTCTGTTCGCCGGTTTGGATTACCAGACAGGTATCCGGACTGTAAACGGCGTTATAAAATTCATTCCTTGCCAACTTTTCAATTTGAATCTTGTTAGGGAGAATGTTTCTGAATTCTTTGAAAATCGTCGGTTCACTGCCGTCGTCGGGCTGCATTACCTGAGCGGATTCAACCTCAATTGCATCAAGCAGAACCTTCAGTACCTCCATAGCCGAAGGAATTCCCGCTGTCACATTTAAATAGACCAGTTGCGCTTTTTCGCCAATTTTGGTACTTGCCGGATAGTTCGAATCGGCAATCAGCACTTTTGCCCCGTGACCGGCAGCGGCGAGCGCCGAGATGATGTCAGGATTAGTCAACTTGTACTTCAGCATCTTTTACATCGATTCCACTTTTTGAGTTACTTCATGCATTAAATCTTTCAGGCCTGGATAGGTCCTTTTGTATTTATCAAAATAGAAATCGTACGCCTTTTGATTGTCGGGATTGGGTTCGATTTTCTTCGATATCTGGACCATGGATTCCGCAGCTTCAACCAAATTCGTAAATTTCCCGGCGCCTACCGCCGCGCAGATAGCTGTTCCTAAGGCAACGGCTTCCGAGACTTTGGTCAGGTAGATCGGCACGTTGCATACGTCGGCGTGAATCTGTAACCAGAGATCGCTCTTGGCTCCTCCTCCGCAGGCATAGATCTGCCGGGCCTTAAATCCATGCTGGTCAAGATTCTCAAGTATATCCCTGGTGCCGAAGGCAGTTCCCTCATAAATGGACCGGAAAATATGTCCGCCGGTATGCTTCAGGCTAAGCCCCCAGATAGCGCCCCTTAACAATGAGTCTCTTATCGGAGTCCGGTTCCCTTGCCAATAATCCAGCAGCACCAATCCTTCAGCGCCGATTCCGACTTCCGCCGCTTTTTGATCAAGTAATTGATATATATTGATTCCTTTTGCTTCGGCTTCAAATTTCTCTTTATAGGCGAAATTATCGATGAACCACTGAACGATAGAACCGGTCGCCGTCTGCCCACCCTCCAGCACCCATGAATTCGGAAGGATTGCGTCAGGGTACGGACCCCAGACACCGGAATCCCAGATCGGTTTATCCGAAAAGGCCATATGACATGTAGAGGTTCCAATCACGAGAGCCAGGCGTCCCGGCTTGACCGTAGCCAAACCCAGCATCCCGGCATAGGCGTCGATGCCACCTTGAGCAACGATGGTACCTTTTTTCAGCCCCAACTCTTTGGCGGTTTGTTCCGTAAGTTCCCCGGCATAATCGCCCATATTCAATACGTCCGTCGGCCACTTTTCCCTGATATCCTCCAAACCGACTTCCTTCAAAAAATCATCGGCCCAGCCGCCTTCGGGAGAGGCATAATTCCATTTGCAGGTGACATTACACTTCGAAGCAGTCCAGCGCCCGGTTAGTTTAAACATAAGCCAATCGGTACTTTCGATGATTCGAAAGGCTGATTTATAAATATCGGGCTCATTCTTTTTGAGCCATAATGCTTTCGGAATCATCCATTCAGGAGATTCCTGGCCACCGACGTACTTCAAAATCGGATGGCCGGTAGCGTTTACCAATTCCGCCTCTTTATGGGCCCGGATGTCCATCCAAAGAAATGCATTCCGCAGCGGATTCCCCTGCCGGTCAACCGGAAGAACTGTGCAGGATGTGCCGTCGACACTCATTCCCACAATTTTTTCGGGATCGATCCGGGATTTTTGCATGCATTCATTAACCGTGATTTTCGCAGCTTCCCACCAGTCGTTCGCCGACTGCTCAGCCCAGCCTACCTGAGCGTGGGAAATGGAGTATTCTTTGGTTGCGAAAATGACCGGATTGCCCTGTAAATCAAAAATCCCTGCGCGCAGGCTCTGTGTACCCGAATCGATACCCAAAACGTAAACATCATGCTGCATCGTTCTTTCGCCTTCTAATTGCTAAATTTCTTATCGGCGCGTTTTTGGAGTTGAACCACCTCTTTGGCAAACTCGAGACCCAAATCAAGAAAACCTTGACTGTCATAATGCCAAGGATCCGAATAGCTATAATTCTTCGTGCTGGTAACCAGAGCCGCACAGCAATCCTGTTCGACGTAGGATGCCTGGGCCTTCTGTACAATTTCTCCGTAATCCCACACTTTACCGTCATCATACTGACCCGAATCGGTAATCAGTCCTATCACTACCGGCAGATCATCGACGCGCAAGGCAGCTCTGATCAAATCCATCAGTCGTTTCAGATTTTGCTCATAACGACCGGCAATTTCCTCCGTAAAAGAGGCATCGCTCTCACCCTGCATCCAAATAATTCCGGCGGGAATAAGCACATCCTCTTCCCCGTCAGAATCAATATCTCTGACAGAGAATGCATTCCTGAGCGTCGCAAGAAAATGATCGTATTGATTGATTCCATCACAACCACGGTAATCAGGCGCCCAGCAGCCGGCAGATCCGGCAGCTTCTTCAGAAAGCGAGGTAGCTCCGCGAGAATATTTGATCAGCGCGATCGGATATTCCGGCGTCAGTTCCTTTATCTTCTGCGCAAAGGTCAATTCAATCCCAAATCTATCCGTGTACAGATTCCTGATCCCATCAGTATGAAAGCCATCACCGTGTCCGGGCGAAAGTTGTGACCATAAGCCCCGGCCGTCCACAGGCGAATCATCTGCGGCACTATTACCGTGAAAAATCATTACATCCTTTACGGCAGAGGGCAGATCATTCGGCAATTCTTCGACACGCCCCAGGCCTTCCATGTTGGATTGCCCGCCCAGGTAGTACACTTTGTACTCTTTGGCCTCCAGCATGCTGATAAAAATGCAGACGGCAACGAGATTGATGAAAAGTTTATTCATACTGTATGTCGATCCCGTTTATTCTGATTTCCATGGATGTTCTCTCTGTTCGAAGTTACAGACAAAATGCTTTGCCCTGATTTATCAACATGTCCATTAAAATCTGTAGCAATAAACGCCATACCAAAAATCGGTGAATGTATCTACGCCCTCACCCGGTTCCAGTACGAGTTTTACTTCGAGAGCATTCTTTCCCCGCGTCAAATCCGGGTGAATCGCGAAGTCCAGATCAAACCAGCGGAGATATTCATTTTGGTAGCCGTAGTACCAGCAACCGGCATACTTTCCATCGACATAGACCTGCGCTTTTTGGCATGGTATAGATTGATCGATTCGCCTGCGCAGCCGTACGCCTTGATTTTCGGGATCGATGGCAACTTTGAAAGTAATCGCTCCTTTTTGATGATAGCGCCCATCGTCCCTCACCAACGTTTCGAAATATTCTCCTTCGGGGAAGGCTTCCAGGCTACGGATATCGCCCTGGTTTGTCGCCCGGTAGGCATGCGTTTTTTCGCTTGCCGCGTTACCGACGTCAATAAAGTCGGTTTGTCGGATCATTTCCTGTTTATTCAGATAGCAGAAAGCAAGACTGCGGTAGTCGGATCGGATATTGCTAAGTCCTCCGTGCTGGATACGGGCATTGATGGACGAATGAAAAGGAATGGGCGCCTCCAGGTGAAAGCGGCTATAACAGCTGGGAACATAGTACGTACCCCGCCAATCACCGCCGCCTTTTTTCAATATGTCTCCGACGACGCAACCGAACGGCATATCAAAATCAACATTCGACCAGAAACAGGCCAGATAGTAATCCTCAGTACCGGTTCCGTTAATCTGAGGCGATATGGCGCCATCGATGTAGAAGCGCTCATCCCCTTCACAATAATGCTCATATTGCATCGACTGAACCACCCCGACAAACCATCCCGAACCGCTGCCTTCAAATAACAACCAATCATGGCCATAGACCGTTTCACCCTCGTGATAGAGGGTCGTGAAATAGGTTCCCGTAGATTTTTCAAGCGGATTGGGGCTGACATAGATTTTCACATTGAGCGGGCCCTTGTGTTGCCGGGATAAATTCACCAGATCAATCTCGGCCTTTTCCCAGAACGGCATCGGGAAGTAACACCTCAGTCGTACCCGTCCGCTTTCAAGTTTCTCTACCCGCAGCGGCAGCGAACGCATATCATCCGCCTCAACGGCAGATCCGAAAAAGATCCCGATAGGCGCCAGCACATCGCGGCGTGAGTGCCCATCCCAGCGCATGCGAATGCGTGCTTCCCGAAAAAATTCCACCGAGCCGTCCGCCTCAATATCGATTTCGCGGATAATGCCGGCAGTGTTTTCCAAGTTCAAAAGAGGAATCGCTTGCAGGGGTGCGATTTCTTCCTGCGTGGTTTCATAAACATCCAAACCCTCAGAATCCAGCGGAGCATCTCCAAATCGTTTAAAACAGTCTTCTAAAGCCGAAAGATCTTCAGCACCGGAAAATGTCTTTATGGGCGTTTTATACGGGTATTCCTCATAGATTATATGGAAAAACCGGGACAGTCCCTGAATGGCTATTTTTAATGATTTCTCATAAGGGATCGGGATAAAATTATTGCCGGCATTAGGTTCCTCGATACAGCATGTTCCCCGTTTTTCAAAAGAAATAAGTGGAGTGGGAAAACCTTCATTTTCCCCTTTATAAAAGTCGATATAATTCATACTGTAGCGTGGCTTTTTTTCACCATCAAAATAAAATTTGACAATCGCAGATGAATCAAGATAGGTTGCCCACATGCTCCGGATACAACCGGGACCGGTCGCATCGAAAATAACTTCATCTCCGTTTGGATCTGTGTAAACTGGCCAATTTTCATCACTGTTCATACCTTTTTTGTTATGACTGGAAAATTGACGGACGGCGATTTGCCCGGGCACTTGCATCAATCTTTCGAAAAGTGCATAGGATGGATAGGTTCGAAGTTCATTATCCGGTTGAGTTTGCAGTACAGTCTTCTCCTGAGCCAGCCCGCTCATCAAAAGAGTAAATATTATATGGACTGTAATAAGAAATAACCTGCTTTTTCTGAAAAGCATAGGTTTGCCTCCCTTTGTAATCTGTTAAGTATCCCTCACACCCAAACATCCTTATAGTGATGTAGAAGAAATCCGAGATCATACACTGCCTTCTCCTATTTCTCATCCCAAAGCGAATGTTCGCATAATTTGCATTTTCGTGTATTTCTCATCGGTTTTCTTCCCTGGCTAAATTATGCAATAGACTTCCTTTGCTGCACCGAATGGAATTAACCCGGTTTCATTCACCCAAGCTCGATATCAGGAAATAGATCGAATAAATTGACTTTCATAACGGTAAAATCCTCTTTCTGGTCCGAAACATTCTCCTTATCCTTTTTTTCTCTAAAAACCTGTTACGTAGAATCACGAATAATCAGTTCGGTTCTTAGTATCTCTTTCCTTGGTATAAAATTTTCAGGATTGCTGATCTGTTCGATCAATAACTGAGCCGCTATTTTCCCTACCTGATAAGGGGACTGTTCTATGGTGGTCAGGGCAGGTTCAATTAATTCGGAAACGGGATTATTGGAAAAACCAACGAGTGCAATATTTTCAGGGATTTTCAAGCCGTGTTTTCTGATATTTTCAAATGCCCCGATGGCAACCGGATCGTTAACGGCGAAAAGGGCATCCGGCAGTTGATCTAACTCAAGAAGTTGGGAAAAGCTGGTGTACCCGTCTTCTTCGTTCAACCCACTGTAGATGACAAGCCGGCCATCGAACGGAATCTTGTGTTTTTTCAGAGCGGCCCGATAACCTTCAAGCCGTTGTTGACTGATGGATAAATGTTTCGGGCCTGCGAAATGAGCGATTCTTTTGTATCCTGACAGTATCAGGTACTCAACGGCCTTAAACGCTCCACCGAAATCATCCACAACAACTTTGCTAGAATCAATATTTTCGCAAACCCGATCGAAAAAAACAAAGGGGATTCCCTGACGTTCCAAAAGCCGGAATTGATCGTCGTTTGTGGTTGTTTCTGAGATTGAGATGAGTAATCCGGCAACGCGATTCGATATTAAAGCACTGATATTCAGACACTCTCTTTCATAACTTTCGTTTGATTGAGACACGATGATCGCGTAACCGGCGCTATAGGCAACATCTTCAATTCCGCTGATCGCGGCCGAGAAAAAATTATGTTTGATTTCGGGAACGATGACGCCAATCAGGTTCGTTTTTCGGTGCTTTAAGCTCTGGGCGATAGAATCCGGATGATAATCCAGCTCTTCCGCGACTGAGTGGACGATTTTTTTCGTAGAAAGGCTGATATCGGGATGGTCTCGCAACGCTCTTGATACCGTCGAAGCTGAGATACCCAGCTTTTCGGCAATATCTTTAATGGTTACCTGCGAACTTTTCATTTTATCGACACTTTTATTCCGAGTATTCGAATCAGTACAAACGTTTACCGCAAACGTTTCCTGCAAACGATTGCATTTTATACATAATTTTTCCAAATGTCAAGTACAAATGGCATTTTATTTCTGGTTTTTCCCGTCTTAAAAGGTCTGGATCTAATAGAATCAAATGCTATTTCCCCATATATTACAACATGTTAAGCAATTCATCTGGTTTGTCTTCTGGCTCGGCAATAAGACGATAATTTTTTAAGCAATATTCCGCAACCTATGTTCCTCGGGATATGTTCAGCAACTACGGTCACAGCGAATAAGACAGATATCATATTAGCCTATCAATCGCAACCTGCAGATACACTAATAGCACTGCTCCAAGCACTCGCAAATACTATTTTTAAACGATATTAATAAGAATACTTGTCGCAATTGTACCCGATAAGATTGGGATTTTTCTCTTTTATTGGCTGATTATTATTGACGATTGCCATTCGGAAAAAACCTCGATCGGCCTAAAATTGTTTATCTGCCGGGATGACATTCAGGGGCTATCAGAAAACATGCGATTTTGCTACATTAATCGTACCAGGATGGTATCAAGATCGCCTTATACGCCGTGGTCCAGAAAATCGAAAGTAATGACGATGACCAGTCTCAATCCATTTCCATCTATTGCTCATGCAGCAGGGACACCTGCGCTTTGCTAAAGGATCAGCAATTACCTTGATAGGCTCAGCCATTGAATCTTTATATGTGCAAACGCATTTAAGACTATACTATAGAACGAAAAAATAGTCTTCTAAAAAGATTCGATATGCTAAAGGGCACTCCTTAGATTCCTTGTAAAGAACTGCTTTGCTATATATGCTCTCTACGTAATCCCATTTATTATTCCCCCTAATAGTCACCCGCTTTCCGGTACCTTGCTATTCAAAACACTCAATTTCTGCACCAACCCTGACATTTTGAGCATTACCGAAAGTTGCTCATTATCAATGTGTTTAGACCATTTAAGAAGTTGTCATGAAGTTAGCAGAAATCACTTTTATTCGTACCTCAAAGAACTGGAGTTTAGATACAATTACAGGAAGGCTAATTTGTACAAAAATTGATCGAAATTCACTTTGGTCCGGTTTTTAAACTTCAGTCTGCGATGCCCGGAACCGGCTTCTTTGCTTTCGAAATGGGCGTCCGGGTTTCGGAATCCACACCTGAATTGCCGGAAAGCATTTCCATGTTCCGGAATCGCTATCCAGGTTGCCGGAAAGCATATCTAAGTTACCGAAATCCGTTTCCATATTCCGGAATCCACAGCCAAGTTACCGGAAAACATATCTAAGTTCCGGAATGAGAATCTGAGTCGCCGGAATCCCTATCCCGTTTAGCAAAATTCGTAAGCGGGTCCCGGAATGTCCTTCCTTTGGCCGGAAACCGGTGTCCGGCCCACATAAAGGCTAACGGTTCAGGCGCTCATCCGCTTGACCAGCCGGGAAAAGGTGAAAAGGGCCCGTTTTTCGGGATTGGCCCGGAAGACCTGGCGGGCGATTTTACAGATGCCGATGGCCTCCTTGTAAATAGCGTTGAATTCGTCCACTGCTTCCCGGGGGAATCCGCTGCCGGAGGCTTTCAGGCTTTCCTGGAGAGTATCGGCCTCTTTGAGCGCATCGATCTGGCTGATAATACCATCGATCAGGTCGGCGGCCATGCCTTTGGCGACCAGTTCGGCCTTCAGTTCATCGGTCATATTCTGTCTGAACTGGTAGAGCATCTGGATTGTCGCTTCCTGGTTCTTGTTCTGTACGGATTTGTAGAAACGGGAATATCCCAGGGAATCCAGCAGGTTTTTCAGGGCTGCGCCGCTATAATCGTATTCGATCTGGCTCTTGAAGAGCGCGAGTTTGGGAAGGACGAGGCCCATGATAGTGCGGACTTCCAGGGAGACGTCACGCAGCCGTTTCCGGAAGTCGTGCCCCAGATATTGCTCCATGGCGGTGTCGATGCGGGTGCGGTAATTATCGATGAACGGGTCTACCCAGGTGCTGCGTGCGGCGACGAGCGGTTCCCTGTTCTCCCCGAAAATGTCGCACAGGGCGCGCGCACCGATGAGCATTTCAACCACTTTGTAAGAGAACTTGAAATTGCCGGGCATGATATCCTCCTTGGTTGCGGCGGGCCGGGCTCTCCGGCCGACCATGTTACACTTACTCCCAGAGATTTACCGGCGGATTACGCCTATGCGCCGCCGGATTCTATAGTCGGGTCTATAAGGCCCATAAGGGAAGCTGTCAAAGCAATGACAAAAAGCGGCAGCCGCCAGGGCGAACTGCAATGCGTTTATGTGTACATTAAGATAATAAGGGCTGGGCGCGAAATTGTCAACAGGAAATTGAAGAAAATGCGGAATTGTCCGTAAAAAGAATGATTTTGATTGACATTATTCGTTTTTTATGCGTAAAGTTCAGACAAATGTACAAGGATGTTGACCCAGTGAAAAGCCAGGGCTTGGACGTAAGCGTTTTACAGTTTGCCTTTTTCGAGACAGTTCGGCAGGAAATGCGACTGAAATATAGACCCCTTTCAGCAAACAAAAATTGGGAAAGATTGTCAATCCCATCGATGCGGCAAGGCATCATCCATAAGAAAAATAAATGTCCCGAAATTTCGGGACGTATATCGTGCCAAATTGGAAGGATACCTGCCCGCCCCGACCAGTCGGGGGTCAGGCGGGTACGAAATGCGTTTAGCCAATGGTTACCTGCAAGTTTAACAAAGAACCAAAGCAATATAAAAGAAATAAAATGTTTTTATTATCTAAAAAATTGGGAAGTAACAGGGATATATAACGACTCCAATGAAGAAATATTATGAAAAAACGATAAAATTATGCCGCATTGCAATAAACAAATGATTTCATTCTTTCTGACAACGAAATGCAATTTGCGTTGTATATATTGCTATAACAGCAAGGAAAGAGGCGAACTTGAAGAAAAGTCTCTGCCTTTGGAAATTGCAAAGGCGGGGATAGATGAATATTTTGCTAAAAATAAAAGCAGGCATATCCGTTTTTACGGACCTGGTGAGCCAACGCAAGAATTTGACCTAATGCGGCAAATAACCGACTATGCCCGACAAAAGGGCGGAAACGAAGTTACGGCAGAACTTCAAACAAACGGCGCTTTCAGTCCGAGAGTTCTGAAATGGATTTTGGACAACATAAATATCGTATGGGTGTCGTTTGACGGAACGCCCGATATTCAAAATACACAACGACCTTTCCCACACAAAAAACCTTCCGCACCCAAAATCGAAGAAAATATAAAATGGTTGTTTGTCAATCGGGATAAGCATAATTTAATGGTAGGTGTAAGGGTTACGATGACCGACTTAAACATACGCCGACAAAAAGAAATGGTTGATTATTTTAACAGTTTAGGAATAAAATATATTTGGACAGACCCCGAATTTCCTGCTGTGGATAAAATTCCCGTTTGCGATGACAAGGAAAAACTTGCAAACTTTCATTTTGACATGGGCACATACATTCAAAACTTTGTTGAGGCACACCGATACGCTAAACAGACAGGCGTGTTTTACGGTAGTTTTCTGACTTGTAATTTCGACGGCGAAGCAAAAATAAATTGTCGTTCCTGTACCCCTGTTCCGCATTTAACGCCCGATGGTTATGTTTCTGCCTGTGATTTGGTGGTACTTGGAGCAAATGCAAATCACATGGATTGTTTTATTTATGGCAAATGGGACGAACAGACAAAGCAATTTGAATATTATCCAGAAAAGATTAAAGCATTGCAAAGCCGCAATGTAGATAATATCGCTCATTGTAAAACTTGTGTTGCCAAATTGCATTGTAGCGGATATTGTCTTGGTGAAGTAATGAACGAAACAGGTAAATTAGATGGACAAATACCGATTGCATGCAAAGCAATACGGACTTTGTATAAAGAACTTGGAGCGTCTGAAAAATTTGATTATATGCACCCATAAAATTTATTTTGGATATGGTAAAATCAATATTATCGGACAAAGTTGAAATTCGCGAAAGTAGCACTCATAAAAAAGGAATGTTTGCAAAAGAGTCTTTTCAAAAAGGGGAAATAGTGTTTATAAAAGGTGGACACATTCTTAAAAGAGAGCAAATATTTTCTTCTGGAGTTATCAATAGTTATCACCCTATTGATGATACATATTATTTAGGTGCCACTAATGCTGAAGAAGAAGATAAGATTAAACTATATGTAAATCATTCATGTAATCCTAACTGTGGAATTAGAGGGGAAATTACATTTGTTGCCATACTTGACATTGAAATTGATGACGAACTTACAATTGATTACGCCTTTTTAGATAATGAAGATTATTCCTTTGGATGTACTTGTGGGGCAACTAATTGTCGGAAAGTTATAACCGGAAGAGATTGGAAATTAAAAGAAATACAAGAAAAATATTTTGAGTATTTTGCAACATATTTGAAAGAAAAAATTAAAAACAATATTTTATGATGACTATTATTGATAAATATCCTCATGTTGAAGGTTTCTTTATGCCCGCCGAGTTTGAACAACATTCAGCGACTTGGATGCTGTGGCCCGAAAGAAATGATATTTGGCGATTGGGTGCCAAACCCGCACAAAAAATATTTGCTGAAATAGCGAATGCTATTGCTAATTATGAAGATGTTGTAGTGGGAGTTACGCAATCCCAATATGAAAATTCACGAAATAGATTAAACCCAAGTATCAGAGTTGTTGAAATTTCGTATGACGATGCTTGGATTAGAGATACAGGACCAACTTTTGTCGTAAATGATAAAAAAGAACTACGAGGTGTTGATTGGCACTTTAATGCATGGGGCGGAATTGGGCGCAATAGCAATATAAATCCGTGGGAATTAACAGGCTCCTATTTTCCATGGAAATTAGATGATATGGTTGCAAGAAAAGTTTTGGAAATTGAGAAAGCTAACCGTTACCGCTGTCCTTTGGTTTTGGAGGGAGGAGCAATTCAAGTGGATGGCAAAGGAACATTAATTGCAACAAAAGAGTGTATTTTAAAGCGAAATAACAATCTTTCTTTGCAAGAAATTGAAGTAATTTTTACCAAATATTTGGGTGTAACAAATTTCATTTGGTTGGAACGTGGTTTATATATAGAGGAAAACAACGGACATATTGACAATATGTGCTGTTTTGCAGATTCAAAAACAATTCTTATGAATTGGTGCGATGATGAAACAGACCCTCAATATGATATTTCGCTTGAGGCATACATAATTTTAGTGAATGCTAAAAATGCTTTTGGCGAGAAATATAATGTGATTAAAGTTTCGCAACCTCCTGTTCAGTGTACAACAGAAGAAGAACATATCGGAGTAGATTCTTCTGAATATGCAATTCCAAGATTGCCTGGCGATAGACTTCCAGCTTCATACATGAACTCTTATGTTTGTAATGGTGCAGTTCTAATTCCTTCGTTTGCTTCTGCCGAAGACAAAATAACATTGGAATATGACGAAAACGCATACAAAATATTTGCCTCTGTTTTTAAAGGCAGAAAAATTATACCAATACCGTCACGCGAATTACTTTTAGGCGGTGGTGGTGTTCATTGTATATTGCAACAAGTTCCTGTAAATAATTTTAAATGATTATATTATGAGTCAAAAAGTAAAAAAAACAGCATTAGTTACCGGTGTTTCGAGAACAACCGGAATTGGTTTTGCAATCTGTAAGCATTTACTTTCGGAAGGCTATTTCGTTCACGCAGTTTATAATTCGGAAAATCTGTGTGAAAAAGATTTCGCAAAATTGTATCCGAATAAGTACAAAATGCACAAAGCCGATTTTACCGACAGAGAACTGCTTATGGCTTTTATTGACGAAATGAAAAAGGAAACCTTCAGTTTAATCGTCAATAATGCTGGTACTTTCCCTGATGGCGAAGATTACAACAATTACGACATGGCAATATGGGATACCATTTTTTCCGTAAATGTAACAGCACCTTTCGCTATAAGTACAGGATTAAAAAACTCGCTCATTGATAATGGAGTAATTATCAATATTGCAAGTACAGATGGGCTGAAAGGCTCGTTTTCGAGTATGTCCTATGCGGCAAGTAAGGCAGCGTTAATAAATGCTACGCAAAGTTTGGCTATCAATTTTGGTTATGATGAAAAGCATATCAGGGTTGTTGCAATAGCACCCGGCTGGGTTAAAACAGATGTCAATATGATACCTGAAATTTCATGGAAAATTGCCCCACAACTCACTCCATTAGGCAGGTTTGCAGAACCGAAGGAAATAGCAGAATTAGTGAGTTTCTTGGCTTCCGAAAAAGCATCCTTTATAACAGGTACAACCTATATAATTGACGGTGGTTTTAACTGTGTTGATTATACATTTATGAGAGAATCGGGGCGTACAATTCAAGAGTAACGTATAAAGTTTATTTATTATGGATATAGACTATAATAAAATGAGTAAAAAAGAACTGATTGAATACATAATAAATTTAATCAGTCAGAGGGCAGTCAGTTATGAAGACAGAATGAAGTTAGCATTTTTAGACGAAGCCCCTTTTACAATTTGGGCATGTGCTAAAAATCGCAAAATAAAATTATGGGAAGGCAAATGTGAAACAGTATATGATAGAAAAAAAGAACAAGTTTTAGGCAAAGATTTTGTCGATGAATTTGTTGCTCAATATGAAAAAGAAGATGCGATAGAAGATTGCGAAACTATTATTACTACTGGGCAACATATGCACAACTTGGCAGAAGACAAAGATTGTTTTGGGCATGGTATTAAAACTTTATACACTCATTGTTTTAGAGTATTTGATGTTGAAACCTCAGAGCCTCTTCAAGCGGAAATGGGTGTTAAAATTAATGTTGAAGACGAACTCAAACGATTTGAAAGAATAAAAGAGAGAGGTAAAATTTTAGATAATGCTAACAAAGAAAAAGACACATTAACTGCTTTATGCGATAAATTGTTAGATGTCTTGAATAAAAAGAGTAGAGATGGCAATTTGAATCTGAAAGATAAAAGAGAAATATCATCATTAAAATCTAAAATAGAAGAACAAAAAAACAATTTACAAAGAGTTTTTTCACAACTACTTATAGATACAAAGAACTGTGAGACGGCTGGTAATTGTCAAATAAAATACGAAGAATCAGCAAAGAGTTTTAGAAACTTGCAATCAAATGTAAAAAACATTGCAAATCAAATAGATAATTTATTAAATACAAAAATGAAAAATAAACAAAAACGATTTAGAGTTGCATTGTCGTTTCCCGGCGAATACAGGAAAATTATTAAAGGGATTGCTAACAAATTAACAACACATTTTCCTAAAGATGAAATTCTATATGATGAATTTCATAGTGCAGAATTTGCAAGACCAAATTTAGATACACATTTACAAAAACTTTATCATGATGAGTCTGATTTAATAGTTGTTTGTCTATGCAGTAAATATAATGTAAAAGAGTGGTGTGGTTTGGAATGGAGAGCAATCAGAGATTTAATGAATCAGAGAAATAATGAGTCAATAATGTTTTTAAGAACTGATTACGGGGATGTTGACGGTATTTTTGGTACCATTGATGGTTATATTACAGTGACTAATGGCAACATTGATGTTGTAACAACGGATATAATTAAGCGGCATAATATGTTGTAATGTGGAAAATAGTATTACTATTAAATGAGATAAATGAACTCCCCTACTTTTAGATTAAAAAGAATTAAAACCAGCAGGTAACAAAGGCTATATGCAATAAGGGTTTCAGTGGTAATTCAAGCATTCTGCACCGCTCAAACTTCAGTCGTCGTGGACGGGAAAGTAGCCCGCAATCCCCAACGATTTCATACCGCCAACCGTTATGCCCAAGCTTAAAAAACGCAACCAATTGACATTTTGAGCATCCTATAAAGGCTTTGTAATCGTAAGGAGTAAAATATGAAAACGTTGAAATTTTTAATCTTTCTGACTTCTTTGATCGGCTTGATAGGTTGTGATAAAAAAGACAATGATGAAACAATTAATCTTGATGTCCCGACTTATATCGAGTTATTAAAATCAAGTCAATATGATTCATTAAATCTTCCGTCATTTACTTATAGTGACATCCCTGTCTTGCTCCAGTATAGAAATGAAACTCAAATTATTACTAATTTTCCTCATAATCCTATTTCATCATTATATGCACCTGAATGCAAATTAGGGATGTATGTTTTATGGACTATTGAATCGATTCGAGCATTATCAATTAATAGCGAATACTTGATAATGAGATTTCCTTCTCAAAATCCAATATTGGCACTCCGAGATTCTGATGAATTAGATTTAGTCACAGATAGTGTATCTCATGCAATTGCTGCAAAAGCCTATTATGATTGGTGGGAGAATAACAAATACAAAGATTTTAATGATTTTAAAAATATTGACCCTTTAAAAGATACAGATTATAGATGGCATTGAAAAAAAAGCCTGGGCATAACAAAAACTATATGTCAATACGGGTTGCATCTGTATTCGTAATGCGGTTCTCGCAAGTAGTATCGTGTAACTCGATAGGAAACTGCTCCGAAATCCCGTACTGCATATAGTTCCGAACGTTAGCTGAAACCGCCGCCAAAGGATACTGAAATGAACACTGTTCTCTTTGGGCGTACCTTATCGTACGTCTTTTATCATGCTGAGTAAACCGTAAAATGAACTGAAATTAATCGATGCAGCCGGAACGATTTCCTGAAGCGAGACGACGCCCGACAACTCGCTCCTCAACGGCGTCGCGAAAAGTTCAAAGCTTTTGGCAATCTGGCCGCCCAAAATGATGCACTCAGCCCTGAAGTCTTCGACGTATTTTTTGAGTATTTGCCCCATCGTTTTTCCGAATTCGTCGAAGCTTCGCATTGCAGCGGCATCCCCTTTTTGCGCCTGAAGAGCGATAGTTTTTACATCATTCTCCGGCTTTCTGCTAATTCCCCTGTAAATCCGGAGTATGCCTTTGATGGAGATGATGTCTTCAATGATTCCACCTTTTAACGGAAGACAGCCAAGTTCGCCATCCGGCGGGACGCCCGGAGCGTTCCGTATTATTTTTCCCTTTTCCATGAAGGCCGACCCGAGGCCCGTACCAAGCGTAAGGCCGATGATCCGGTCATAGGCTTCAGCCTTCCCCCGTCTTAGCGCTCCTCTCATAAAGGCGAGCGAATCCTCTTCGAATACAATCTGAAAATCAGGGGATAATCTCAATCCGTTGATGATTTCGTCCCTCAGCACGATTCCGCAGCATTGTTGAAACTTATCCTTCATCATCGCGATTGTACCCTTGCTGTAGTCGGAGAATTCCGGGAAACAGAGCCCGATTGCCTTGACTTCCCCGAATGCTTTCACTATCCGGAATTTTTCCGCAATCACAGCAATTATCGTATCGATTACCTGTTTTGAGGGCCCGCTTGTATCGATCGGCGTATTTGAAAACGAGCCTGCGACTACTTCATATTCGCTGCTTAACAGGGCGGCCTTTACAAAACTTCCGCCGACATCCAGCGTCACATAAAAATCATTTTCAATTGTAAGCCTCACGATCTCACCAGGGCCTTAACGACTTTACAGGGTTTCTTTCCCAGGTTGATGATGCTATATTTGCCGAGGCAGGCCGGTACAATAAGCGTGTCAGGAAAATTCAGATGACATTGTCTTTCGGGATTTTCGAGAGACTGGATGATAACGCTTTCGCCTTCGACCAGCGTCAAAGCATGAAACATTTTTCTCCCATCTGTCTCGTCGTGAATCTTTTTTTGAAATTCAAGCCGGCGAACTTCTAAGAACATGTCCTCCCGGCTGCCGATGACAAACTCGGCCCAGCCTTCTCCTTCGCGGATTAACCTGGGAGTTTGTTTCAGATTCGCCTTCACCCAGCTGCTTCTGCGCTCCTCTTTCAGGACATTGAAAGAGTGCTTGATGTGCATCGTTCGGAAAGTTCCGTCCAGATCGGGTCTCATATAATCGTATATGTGAAATGTATATCCGGGCGTGTGAGCGGCAATGATCCAGTCGATCTCGATAACCATCTGATTTCTACCCGAAGCGTGCAGCGTACCCGCCGGGATTAAGAGAAAATCTCCGGGTTTGGTTTCGATACTGTCGACGTAGCGCTCATAATCAATAGCTACGTTTTCCTTTTCACTCATGACGGCATCTCTTTGAAACTGGTCGATGTCGGCATCTTCTTTAAGACCCAGGAAGGTTTTGGCGCCGGGTCCGGTATGCACGATATAGTAACTTTCATCCTGCCGCATCGCTTCGTTGAAATTTTTCCTAATATAACTATCATTCGGATGAACCTGGATCGCCATGTGGCCTCCGTCGATCTCGTCATCGTAATAATAGCAAAGTGGGAACTTACCTTGAGTTATTTTAAATGCGTAGTCGCCTAATATCCTGATGGGTTCCTGCCAGAGGAGATTTTGAAAGGTGACGTCCAGACAAATTTTATCCAGGACTATTTCGATACTGTTCTCGGTCGGTACGATGGAACCCTGTCCCGAGTTCGTGATTGATTTGGAAAGTTTCTTCAATTCTTTTTGCCAGTTGCCGCCCCAGACGACCGGGCAATACAGCTGTTTCATAATGATAGGCGCCTGGGCAACATCAGATAAAATCTCCTCATAAGAGCTGCGCGGGACGATTTTTAGTTCATCCGTGCTGTTAGCATCTACGTAGCAATCCATTTCTTTGAGAGCTCTTCTTTTATGTTTGTCCAGCACCTGAGAATCCACATAGCAGAATCTTTTTAGATTTGCATGCACCGGCCAGTCACCGTCCTTAGCGCCCAGGCAGGAAATCGAATTTATCTCGGAACGATTGAATAGTTCCTCCCGTGTCAAGTCAAAATACACTATCCGGTCAAATAAGACTTTAAGCCGCTCTAAATCTGCACCGCACCCGTAACATATTACTGCCGTCTTTGGATTTTTTAAGCTGATCAGTCTGAGATTGTATAACTCCTTTTCCAAATCATTTAACTTAATCGAATCGAAAAATTGTTCTAGCTGACCGTCAAATACGTACCCGAAATCAGGATCGCATTCCAGGTAGCGCTGAATCATCTCATCTATTTCGTGAGGCTTCTTAAAACATGATTCTATATCCAGGGTCTTGATCGCTATCTGTTTTTCTTCTAAAATATCGCTCAATTCCCGGATTATCTTCATCCATTCAATACCTAAATAACCGTCGAGTGCTAAAAAGCAGGGAGTTTTATTCCGATCAAGATGTCCACTTATTGAGTCAACAATTGATTCACAGACTTCCCGTTTTCCAACGACTATGGTATCAATGGTTGTTTTTGAGACTTGAGGGCGGTTGGCGGTTCTACTTTTAGCAGAATAATAGACTGTCATTTCCTCTCCTATTTAGAAAGTACAATACTACGGATTTTTATCGCTTCCACATACGTTCGATTTCTTCCAGCGTCTTGCCCTTGGTCTCCGTTATCATCAGCAGTACAAACAGAAAAGTGACAAAACAAACCAGTGAGAAGATATAGAAGCTCCCGCCACCGATAGCCTCAACCATCCAGGGAAAATTCTGAACAACGATAAAATTGGAAACCCACAATGCCATCGTCGCGATGGATACCACCCGCCCCCTGATTTTATTCGGGAATACTTCCGATATGAATATCCAGGGAATCGGACCCATACTGAACGAAAAAAATGCGATATAGGATAAAAAGGGGATTAAAACCAGATAAGTCCGGGTAGTGCCCGATTGCATCGCATAACCGGCAAATATAAACGAAATTGTCATGCCCGCCAGACCAACCAGTAAAAGCGGTTTTCGGCCAAATTTGTCAACATAGATGAGGGCAATAAATGTAAATAAAAAATTGATCACTGCGACCATTACAGAGGCGAGAAATGCCGAAGAAGCGCTTGCATAACCACTCCGCAAAAATATTTTCGGTGCATAGTAGATTACGGCATCGATGCCGCAAATTTGGGAGAAAAAACCGAGAAGAACGGCTACAATCAGAATTTTCCTGAGCCCCGGCTGTAAAAGTTCGTAAAAAGAACCCTCTTCCCCTTTAAGCGCCGTCGCTATTTCATTCATCTCTGTCTCAGCCTGTTTTCGACCACTGATTTTGCTAAGGATGGCCACGGCACCATTTTGATTACCCTTTTTCGCCAACCAGCGCGGGCTCTCGGGGACAAGAAAAAGCAGGATGATAAAAAATCCTGCCGGAACGGCTTCGACTGCAAACATCCATCGCCAGTTATTCGGTCCGATATCCACCAGAAGCCAGTTGGAGATATAGGTCAATAAGATTCCTAAAACAATGGTGAATTGATTGAGCGAGACCAGACGGCCGCGTATTCGTGCCGGCGATATTTCGGAAATATACATCGGGGATAGTACCGATGATGCGCCTACTGCAAGGCCACCGATAAGTCGGGCTATAATCAATTCCAGATGCGTTCTGGCAAGAGCGGATAGAACCGCCGAAATCGTAAAAAGCAGCGCAATATAAATAAGAATCTTCTTCTCACCGAATCTATCGCTTAAAGCACCTACACCGCTTGCACCAATGATACATGCAATGATAAGGACGCTGACTGTAAATCCTTCCTGATATACGTTGAGGCCAAAATGCTGGGTTACAAAGGGGATAGCTCCCGAAATCACTCCGGTATCAAATCCGAATAACAGACCGCCGACGGCGGCGACGATTGAAACAAAATAGACATATAGGGTATTTCCCTCGTCTGAGTGGTTCATTAATACTCCTTGAAAATTATTAATTTGCACCACATTCCAATTCTGGCAGCATCGGCTCGTATTTTCAATAGGTTACGATCATCGCTGATTACTTATGTGGCAATATAGGGAAAAATATCGCCCCTACCAGAAACTGGCCAAAATCATTGTCTCCTACCCCTTTGATATATCAAAATTTATAGTTTATCTTCAAAGCGCATTTTGGGTATCAGCGTTAAAATATTTTATTCTTTTCAGATTAAAATAAATTAACACAGAATCCCCCTGCTTCGCTTCGATAAAACCTACTTCTTTACAGATACATGTGACATCCCGTGAATTCACATAGAGCAGGGTCTCATTTCCCAGTGGTTCGAGTACATCAATTTTCACTTCAATGGGGTGGGAACATGATTCTCTACTCTTAAGATATATGTCTTCCGGTCGAATACCTATAATAACCTTTTTCACGTTCTGATGTTTAATTTTAACGAATACTTCCTCGGGTACGTTTAACTTAATTCCACTGTCTGCCGCGATTAGCATACCACTATCTGTCACCGACATTTCAATTAGATTCATTCTCGGACTGCCAATGAATCCAGCTACAAATAAATCACAGGGATTATTGTAAACTTCTATTGGTGTACCAATTTGGTGGATGACGCCGTCTTTCATAACAACGATTCGATCGCCCATTGTCATTGCCTCGGTTTGATCGTGAGTCACGTATATCATTGTCGTTTTCAGACGCGCGTGCAGTTTTTTAATTTCGATACGCATCTGGGTACGTAATTTTGCATCCAGATTGGATAAAGGCTCATCGAAGAGGAATACCTTCGGTTTACGGACGATGGCGCGACCTAGGGCTACTCGCTGGCTCTGGCCGCCAGACAATTGCTTCGGTTTTCGGTACAGAAGATTCTGCAGTTCAAGTATTTCTGCCGTCTCTCTGACCAATTTTCTGATTTCATCTTTCTTGTACTTTCTGAGTTTGAGACCGAAGGCCATATTATCATAGACGGTCATGTGCGGATACAGGGCGTAGTTCTGGAATACCATCGAGATATTACGATCTTTGGGAGCGATATCGTTGACAATCCTGCCGTCAATCTGAATCTCACCGGCGCTTATCTCTTCCAGGCCAGCCAGGAGCCGGAGTGTGGTTGATTTTCCGCAGCCGGACGGTCCGACCAAGACGATAAATTCCCCGTCATCAACGTGTAAATGCAGGTTTTCGATTACCTTGGTTGGTCCGAAATACTTCGTAACATTTTTATATTGAATTTCAGCCATCATTCATCCTAAAGTGTAATTAACAATCAACCTTCACGGCTTCGTTCACCGGCGACTTTTTTCTCTACCATTCGGACTGACTTTCTCGCGATTCCGTACACAGCCCGATCAAGTCATCGACATGCGCCGTCGCAAGGCACATGTACGTATCTGCGGCTCCATAGTAGATTTTAAACTCGCCGGATTCTTCCAGGATATTACCGGTCGGAAAAATGACTTCGTTGCGATAACCGCCGGTGGTTTCGTATTCGGCTTCGGGTGCCAATAAGGGCTGCTTACTCATTCCGACGATTTTCCTCGGATCTTCCAGATCCAGCAACATGATCCCAGCACAATATCTTTTTTTCCAGGTCCTTTCATAGCCTCTGCGTTCCCGGGAAGGATTATAATCCGAGGCATGAAAAACCGTCAGCCACCCCTTAGGCGTTTTAATCGGTGGCGCTCCCGGACCAATTTTCAGGTTTGCGAACGGCACATGTTCGACTCCCAGCAGTAAATCCGCTTTGCCCCAGTACACCAGATCCGGTGATTCCGAAATCCATATATCGAACCGTTCGGGATAGCCCGGGCGACCGTAAATCGGAAAGGGGCGTTCCAGGCGTATGTACTTGTCGTTATATTTTTCGGTTAAGAGGACGAAATTACGATTGTCCGGAACATCGATTGAGATGACCTCAAATTTTTCAAAATCTTCGGTAACCGCTATGCCCCCTCTTACACCGTGACGGGTTTCCATCGCAAAAGTCATATAGCATTTACCGTCAATTACCATCAGTCTCGGATCGTACGTATTCAGGAACTCATCATTTTTCATATCGAAACAGGGCTTCGGAACGACGTCCCATTTGATGCCATCATCGCTATAGGCAAGCCCCAGATTAATGCCCTCGCCTACCGTAAACTCATCGACCCGCTCATCGTTTCTGAATACCATTACATATTTACCCTGATATTTTACAACTCCTGCATTCAAAACCAGGTCTGTCTTGTATGGAACATCGCTCTCTTTTAAAATGGGATTTGCCGGATGTCTTGTCACTACCGGACTTGATTTCAATTTTCCTATCCACTTTTCTTCCATCTGTCCATCCTTTCATTATTTCAAATTGTGAATTATCTTGTTTCGAAGTTCGCCCGGGACTCTGCCAGGGCGGAAAATCTCTATGGGAAAGGGATATCTTCGGTACGCTAAGTATCCGATTCCATCTTCAAATAATCGAGTCCAAACATATACTCTTTGATAGCATTAGAATTGGCGCCAATGATCTCAACAGACAGTCTATGCTCACCCTTATTAAGTTCATGTTTTCCGAATGATAATACTCCCGATGGTATTACCGAAGTATTGTACAGATCGATTGGTTCTCCAATTTTATCGTCATCCAGAAAAAACTGTACAATGCCGTAGTCATTGGCTTTGGTGAGTTGCATTGTTAAATCATAGCAACCGCTGTCTTCGACGGGAACTGCAAGAACAATCTTGTCGCCCGGTTCTGCTCCGGTCCACCATAATTGTGCATCGTTGCTCCAATTTTGACCAAACTGCCACATATCCTGTTTTTGTAGACTTCCCTTCGTTTTTTCGAGAATCCTCAGATTTTCTCCCTCCAGGGCACCCGGAACCTCAAAAACCTGGGATTGCACACAGTACCCGATGCGCTCCTCAATTGGCACTGGTCTGTACGGATCAACGCCGCCGGAAGCCAGATACCAATAAACAGTGCAGGCATAAAATGTCGCTATATCATTGGGAAAATACTTTTCAATGGCGCCCTCGAAGGATGTCTGGAACGGAACGTTGTCGGCAACTTGCCAGCGGTTTAACGATATATGCCCGCGATTATCTCCACTATTAAAGGTTTGGTTATGATATGCGTTTTGAAATAAAGAGGGGCAACACCAGGCGTAACCAAAATAATCTTCTGATCCGGTTCCGAAAGTCGATGGAAATTTCTCGCCATCAACGAAAAATTTCTCATCGCCTTCACCCCACCAACCACCTTTCGGGTTCCAGACATGAAGCATCACCCCACAGTATCGTCCACTGCCCTGACTTTTAAGCATCGTCCAGTCAATTTTACGTTCCGGTTCGACCGGCAAAAATGCGTCGCGATGCCACTTCGCATGGAGACGGCCAAGTCGCTCAACAGGGAACGAAAGAGGCGCATGGGTGATACTGAATTCAACCGAACGTTCCGACTTACCATCATTGGCCACCTCGATCAAGGCACGACGTGCGAACGGCATGTACCAGTAAGAGTAAAACTCGTCATCAGTAACCCCCAGCGGTAACGATTTGTATTGGTTTATTCCGGGTGTGGTTCCGAAAAAATCACCCAGCGGAACCCACACACTCGGATTTTCTTCATTATCCCAGCGGATACGCAGAACCAATTCACGTAGTATATCGATTTCATCTTCACCAATGGATGCCCGATTCACCTTAACCTTCAAGGCGGTGATTGCGCGTTCTCCGCTTAGATCGGCAATTGTAACCGTCTTGCCGGCAGGAATCGAAACGCTCTTCGATTCAGTGTCTTCACCTTTACGTTTACCTGCCGGATCGTTCCCCAATTTATTTCCGAGAAATTCATCGGCAGCTTCCAATGCTGCCATTTCGTCTGGAGATAGATCAAGTTTGAAAATCGGGACTACCGTATCTTTGGGGTACGAAGCGTAGGTAAAGTGATAATACAATCCCCAGCCTCCCTCGGCAACGATTTTACACGATTTCTGATAGGGAATGGGAACATAGCAATTGAGTCCTTTGGCAGTGCAATGCACCAGAGATCGGTATATAAAAGGCGGAGTCGTACAATTAAAGTAGTCACTGAAAGGCAGGTCAACAGCAGGTTCATCAGCACCGTCAAGGTAAATCTTGACATGTCCGCTGCCCGCCTTTGCCGACCAGATACGCCATATACAGCCGGGGCCTTCCATTTCAGCAAGAACCGAAACATCGCCTTCTTTCCTGATTATGCCATCCCCGTCAGCGTTGGCATCCCAGGCGATGTACTTGTCAGTCTCGGGATCATATTGACTTGCCCGATCGTAGCTCGACCATTGTGCACAGTTCTCTTCCGGTACCGGCAGCACCGCAAGACCTTCCAGATCAGTCAGTTTCTTGACCAAGTCAATGTATGTTAACTTCACTTTTCCCATAGCATTTCCCATCATTCCAATACAAAATATTGCTATTACACACGTTATTTTCATGACGAATTACCAACCTATTTCAAATTCCAGCCCAAAGCAGCTCCTTTAGAACCGCGCCTTATTTTCGATCTTTCTATTCATCATCTTCCGTCGGTTCCGGCTCTTCGACTGAGAATCTCCGCAGATATTCTCTGACCTTCTTTTTCATATCTTTATCGATCATCCTCTTGAAAGGCAAAACCGAGGCATTCACGATTCCCGCAGTAAAGCGCAACCCGAAATTGCCGATGAACTCAAAGGATTCCGGGGATATATTCTCAATCGTGTCGTTCCAGGAATGTCCCAACCCCAGTGCCTGGCGATAAAAATTGACCGCCGGGATACCCTCTCCGCAAAACGGCATGTTATCACTGGAGTAAATGTCGTACTCGACCGTCAGGTCCAGATCTTCGATTTTGTTAATGGCATCCAGGTAATGATAAACTGTTTTGCCCGCCGTTACACGCACACAGTTTTTGCCCAGGATCGTCCCACCCAGATCGAAGTTGAAAACCATTCTGATCTTCTTGAGAGCATCTTCCGATTCCCCCAACGACTTCACATAGGCTTTTGATCCTCTCAAACCCAATTCCTCGCCTGAGAAGAGGATAAAGCGTAACGTTCTTTTGGGTGGATGCGCTTGATAAAAACGAGCCAGCTCCAGCACCGTCGCCGTACCGGCGGCATTATCATAGATACCGTGAGTCAAGGTCGAATCATAGTGCCCGCAAAATATGAACTCTTCTTCAGGGCGAAATGATCCCTTGATTTCAGCGATGACATTGCGCCCCTTACCCTTCAGTTCCGATTCGTCCTGAATCTTCAGCAACACTTTCGAAGCCTTCCGCTTCATCATTTCCAGGGCGTCGTCATAACTGACATAACAGACCGGTAAATTACCCCACTTCTCGACATAATCGCCGTTAAACGGTATGCTCAATAATTCCTTATTATGTTCCATCGGAATGATGACTGCGGCGGCCTGGTGTCTAATCAATCTCTCGTAGAGGATGCGATCCACATTTCCGGTCGTCATAACGACCTTACCGGCAATATCCTGGCAAAATCGCTCACCGCCTGAATCGATATATTTGAAATCAGCCGTCAAACCTTCCGGAGCTGTCCCGCCCGAAATCACGCGATGGGTTATCCTGATTTCCTTCTCATAGGGACTCAGAATTTTCATGCTCGAAGAAAATTCATGACTCGTCGCCAATGGAAAGTCGTGATACTCTGCTTCCAGACCGATCTCCCGGAAGCGATTGGCGATAATTTCGGCAGCCTTTTTTTCCCCCAAGGTTCCCCCCAGGCGCATAAAGTCTATCTCTTTCACAAACTCGAACGCTCTCTTACCGCTGAACATAGAATTCATATATTCCTCCCTTTCTTAAAAGATTTCTTTTTGTCTCGTCATTAAAATAGTAACTCGGGCTTTGGCTCTAATTTCACCATATCATTAACATCTTTCTGACTTCATAACGATTATCCGATTCCAATTTATAAAAATAAATTCCGGAGGCATACTTTGAACCATCCCAGTAAAATCTGTGATTTCCTTCATCAAATCTGCATACCTCAAGTATTTGTCCATTGATATTGAAAACGGAAAGAACTCCTTTTTTGCCGGTTTCAATGGAAAAATCGATTGAAGTCGTTGGATTGAAAGGATTCGGATAATTTTGTTGCAGTTCAAAATTTGACATTACCGGATTATCGAATTCTCTAACGTCCGTCACCGTACTCAACAACTCTTCATAGGTCTCATCATCCACCGGAAAATTCAAATCCCGGAACTCCGCCCGTAAGTCAGTCTCAAAAGCATACGAGACCGCAGATACCATGAGGGTCGCTCTGAAGAAATCGGTAGCGATTGTATTGTTAGCTTGATCATATCTACTTCGGAGATCTTGATTAAATCCCTGTAGAAGCGTCAGCATTCTTTTCAACGGAATTCGGTATTCCAAATCCGAATTTTCAGCATGTTCTAAGAATTTGTAGGCAATAGTCATGAAAATCTTTATCGTCTCATCACTACCTGTAATAGGATCGTTCCACGAAGTAAAATTCATCCCGGAATTACAATAGTCCTCGTAGAAATTCCTGACAATTGCGATGGAAGAAATGGCACTCTCCTTTATATCCGCAACGATATCTTCGCCTAGACCATAGCTACTGGCGTTGTTGATGATCTCATAAGCCGTGGCATGTTGAAATATCTGGGCCATTGTTTCGGAATAGATCGCATTCGCGTTGCCATCAATCTTTCCTCCGAAATAGTAATCGGCCGGCGTATTCAAAGTAAAATTGTGGCCCATTTCATGAAAAAAAGATGACCACTGGATCGTTCCTTGAAATCCATAATCCCCAACGCCAAAACTAACAGGATTCGTATACCAGAGTGAACACATTCCGCCAAATCCAGGGTATCTTAAAAGAACCTGTTTAAAACCTCCATCGATTTGATATACATCGTCATTAACAAAATCTCTTTGAATGGATGCTGCAGCCGTTAAAACATATTCAATTGTTGATCTTGGGATGATATTAAAAAAACTATCATCAAAGTAAGTTAAACCGCTCGGGATACCATATAGTCTACTTGTTAGCGTAACCTTAGAAGCAGGTATTGATATCGCTATATCTGGAGATAAAGATACCGGAGTAATGATAGGAGGAGTAGGAGGAACAAAAAGAATCGTTATTTCCGCTGAATCCGTTCCCCCATCAAAATAATGTGCAGTAACCTTGACACTGTATATTTTGGTCAAATCGGAATAAGTGTGTTGCTTAGGGAAAAATCCATCATTAATAGTTCCATCTCCCCAATCCCACGTAAATGGAGTAGTAGGACATTGTGAATCAGATCCGCTGATATTAACTTCACCAGTGGTATAATTAATATCCTGTATATATACAGATAAAGTCGAAATTTCTCCAAATAGATACTTTTTAAAATCAAAATGATCATCCTGTTCTTTAGCGTATAAATTTAGATTTATTGCTATTATAAGCAGGATTAAAATGATTGCTCGGCTTAACGATATACTGGACAGGTTTCGTGAGAAGTAAAATCTTAATTTCGAAATTGCCGCTGAATTTTTCATATCTATTTTATTAATCATTAGATTTTTCTTTCTAGTTTTTTTAATCCCAAATTAAATAGTTCATTAGGATTATTAAAAAACCAATCTACTGCTATTTGTCCTGCTTCATTTTTTGATAAATAATCCATTTCAATCATTTCACTTAAAGCATAAGCAACATTATCTTTTGCAAGTTCTAAGTAACCTATAGTATTTTCAATTTTGTTTGTATCGCCACCAAATATCATTATTTTGTTATGTGGTACTGTTACAATTGCTCTTTTCATTAATTCTATAGAATACAAGGGATCAATCGTTTGTACCCAACATAAATCAAGATAAGCGTTTGGATAATTCTTACCAATAAACAAATATTCACCCATATACGGCCAATTTCCATGAAATAAATCAAAAGCTACATCCGAGTGCAGTTCTATTACTTTTATTAAATGAGCTGCATTTGCTTTTACAATATCATTTCTTATTCCAGCCATATGGCCTGTATGAATTTGTATTGGTAATTTGTACTGTTTCGCAAGATTAATAAAATTATGAAAAAGCCAATCATCAAGAGGTCGAACTTCATTTGATGAAAAAATGTCTCTTGGATTTGATATTATTTTATTAAAAATACTTTCCGCTTCAGTTTTACTTGGATTATTATAATCAATTATCCGTCTATAAGCGGTCTGATCTTTAAGGCATACGATTCCAAAATCAACTGCTTTTTTTAGTAAAACACTAAAATTATCGATGTAATCATCCAGCGATTTAATTATCATTCCTTCATTATACTTTTCCAATTTTTTAATATCTTGACAAGAATGTATGTTATGGAAAGATGGAAGTGGAAATGCAAATCTACAATATTTAGAATAGTTTTTATTTGTTCCGTTAATTATTTCAACAAATTTATCTGCATCACATACATCTACAATCTTAATTAAAATATTGTGCTTTTCTATTAAAGCATTATAAAAATTTTGTTCTCTTGATAATAATTTCGTACAAAGATCTTTTATTGTTGATAGATTGATTTCATCTATATCCCAACATCTCTTTAATCCTATTTCAAATGCTTTTACATATGCAGTATTTTTTATTTTTTTATATATTTTTTCAAAAGCACTATACCGTTCATCAAATGACAATGTATTATCAAATATATTTTTATAATAAATTTCATTACCAAACGATGCTGATTGCATATCTGAGTCGTGATATCCCGACATAATAAAATTCCAGATATTTTTTACCGGTTCAGTAATCCCTAGATAATGTTCATGTGTATCAATTAATGGAATACCACTTATATATTCTCTTATTTCAGTAAAAACAGAATTATTTGCTTTTATCATCTAATTGCTCCTTGGATTGATTATTTGAATTTATTTAATGTCTCCACGGTCATTTTGATAATAATTGCCATTATGTTGATATACTTCAATTTGTACATGCCAATAATTCCAAATAAACATCATCATTTACAGGGAAATTAAGATCTTTAAATTCTTGTCTTAAATCTTTATCAAACGCATAAGACAATGCCGACACCATCATTGTAGCCCGAAAACTCTCACCTTCCACGGAGTCTTTATCAGGTTCATACTGACGATGCCAATCTTCATTGAAATTTTGCAGAAAGGACATCATCCGTTTTAGTGTCGCACGATAGTCGGCTTTTTCGCGTTCTGCATGTTCAAAAAACTTGTATGCGAGAGTCATGAAAGTACCAACTGTTTCATCTTGGGGAACATTGGGATCATTCCAAGATCTGAAGTTCTTTCCAGAAGTGATATATCTATTATATGATGTTACTGTCCAAAAAAAAGAAGCATTTGCAGATAATCTTATTTCATATGCAAGGTCTTCGCTTAAGCCATATTTTTTATAATTATTAATTATCTCATATGCCGTCACATGTTGAAATATCTGGGCCATTGCTTCGGAATATATCGCGTTGGCGTTGCCGTCCGTTTTTCCGCCGAAATAGTAATCAGCCGGTGTGTTCAGTGTAAAATTGTGGCCCATTTCATGAAAAAACGAAGACCACTGAATCGCCCCCCGGAAGCCCCAATCACCAACACCAAAGCTCACCGGGTTGGTATACCAGAGCGAATACATTCCGCCAAATCCGGCGTCTCTCAGCATAATCTGCCGAAATGTACCATCGTCCATGTAGACATTATCGTTGACCAAATCCATCTGGATTGCGGCTGCCACGCTGAGTATATATTCGATGGTTGTCCTGGGTGTGATAGGAAAAAATTGGTCTCCAAAACAGGCCAGCTCTTTTGAGAATTCGTACATTTCCACTTTTGGCATCCTGCTTTCAAGCATAACCAAGGAGTCCGGTATTGAGACCATTATATTTGCCGGGAGAGCCTTCTGAATAATTACCGGCGCTGCAAAACGGATGAATAATTCTGCCGTATCCGATTCATCCTCGGAATACTGGGAGATTACGCGAATGCTATAGTTTTTTGTCAGATCAGCATAGACATGTTCCTGAGGAAATAAGCCTTCCTGGACGGAACCGTCTCCCCATTGCAATGAAAACGGCGTAACGGATTCGCGCTTGTCACCACCGGCGATGATAACTTTTCCGGTATCATAATCCACAGATTTGACATACGCAAAAAATGTGGCGGCCTTGTCGGAAATGAACTTTGAGTAATTGAAGGTTATTTTACTTTTTTGACTCCCCGGATGAGATTGACAGCCAAATAAAAGAATGATAATAATACTCGATGCTAAAAAAAGAATGCTATGTTTCATGAAATTTCCCTCATTATTTTTTTTCTCATTACCCGACCAGAACACAAAATCTCCAATCCGGAGCGGTGAGTGTACATTCCTGACCGGACCCTCTTTTTTCCAAATTTATTTTTTTACCTGATATGATGTCCGTTGCGTGGCTTCCTGAAAAGAAATTTCCGTTAAATCTGAGATGAGCCGTATCCAAGTCTGGTGGGAAGAAAACAAACGTAACTCTCTTGTCACCGGATTGCCCGCTTTTTATATAAACGAAAGAATCCATGCCGGGAAGGGGGGAGACGAGTTCAATCTCAGGCCGCCAGCCTGCCCGGCGGACCGTCAGTTCGACAAAATTCTCGAAGTCCGCCGTCCGATTGTGCAGATAGGCGTCTCCCAGATATGCTCCGCAAAGAACCAGCTTTCCTTTGCCTACCGGAACCTCGACCATCAAAGGTCCATCTTCACCTTCAGATAAAACTTCTCCATCGCCTTTACAATAGGGTGTCAGCCATTGTGTTGCACCCAGGTTCAATTCCTTGTCACCAATTTTCACTATAATACAATCGTCGCTAAGACCGCGTCTTCCGATTTCATGGATGCCGCTCAGGCGGGAAAGGAAGCGGTCTTTCGGATAGCGATAAAAGCCTTGCGAACTGAAAGCACCGCATTCCGATTCACAGACGAGAGTACCGCCCTCTTTAACAAAATTCTCGAGTGCTTTTTCAATCGCACTGTCAGTCACGATGGTACGAGGTAAGAATAATATCTTCAGCCCCGATAATGCACCGAGATGTTCCTCCTCTATGACCGAGTAGGGTATGGATTTCCGTACCAGGCTGCGGGTATAGCCCTGGAAGGCCTGCATTGAGCGACCGGCACTGCCCTCCTGAGCCCAATAAAGATAGTAGGATTGGGGGCTGAACATCACTCCCACTTCAGGTTTTTCCGGTCTATACGCTGAGATAATGTCCTTATATTCTTCTATCAATCGACCGGTTACCTTCATTGCGGCTAACCGCTCCGGAGCAAGACCGTCATTGCCTATAATTCCAAATCCGGACGACTCCTTGCCAAAAATCTCGTCACGCCAGCACCAGAAAAGAATTGCATCGGCACCGCAGGCAATACCATTCCAGATCCAGCGTTGTTGAGAAGGGGCATCGACCGCTTTGAACGTATCAAAACCTATACTGGAACGTCCGCCCTGCACCTCACTCAACCAGATCAATTTGTTCCCGGCGGCAGACTTGATCGAATCGACCCGGATACTGAAACCGATGTCGTCCTGCCCCCACCATTTGGGGAAAGAAGAACATCCTACTCCGTCTAAGTCGTCGGCAAAGAACCAGTCGTTGCCTCTGTTTACGGCATGGTTTTGACTGTCGCCCCCGGCGTGGGAGCTTGGATAGCAAGCATGCACGGTAATGGGATGGCCGGGATCCAGCGATTTCATCACGTCGTACCGGTTTTTACCGTGCTGATTCGCGCGCCAGGTAAGGAAATGCTGGAATGCCATCATTTCGGTGTAGGGACGACCGGGAAGTTTTCCGGGCATCACCTCTTCCCAACAACCGTAGCGTCGTTTCCAGGCTTCGTTCAATCCGTCAAGCCTACCGTATTTCCGGTTCAGCCAGTTCCGAAAAGCCGCTAAAGTGTGAGGACAGAAACAGACCAAGCCGTCAGCCTGCACGTTCCAGCGGAGTTCGTTCCAGGCATCCCAGCCCAGGAGGTTGGGCGCCGAACGATAGTGGGTTACGACCTCGGTTAAAAAGCTCTTCATTCTGTCCCAAACGCCGGGGTGGTCAGTGCAACCACCAGGTGTGAGTCCAAAATTGCATTCGTCGCGATTGGTCGATATCACTTTCCGCCCCAGGTAATCGACTAATTCACTCTCGGGTACGACGCGGGAAATCCAGTAAGGTTGGATTTCTGCAATGGTGCTGAGAATGACGCCCAATCCCTTCCGGTCGGCAAGTTCGACCAGGTGATCATAGTCGTCGAAATTGAACACTCCCGGTTTGGATTCCACCCAGGCCCACACTACCCAGAGTTGCACTGTGTTCAATCCGGAATCCTTGATGCGGGTGAAATCTTCCTCCCAGTATTTCTGTTCCGGAAACGGAGGACGATAATATTGTGTACCGAGTTTCATAATATTTTCTCTTTTTTCAGATCTATCCTTTTCATCCTGAAAATCTTTATAGACCAATTATGACGATTTTTTATCTTCAGGTCCGTGCCATAGTTTTTCATGCAAGTCAAATTCCCATCCCGGTGCATTTATTTCTAACACATTTTTCTTCCAATCGCCTCTTATCTTTCTTGTTGTTTCCTCCCAATTTCTTATCCCGTCGATCGCGTCTAACGCCTGAACATTCTGGGCGCCGCACATACAGGCATATCGAAGACACTGTTCAACTGTCTCGCCTTTCAGCAGCGCAACCAGAAATCCGGCGATTGCACAATCACCGGAACCGGCAGCCGAAGCAAAATTCTCCACATGGTAGGTCGGCTCCCACAATTGACGCTCCGACCAGTTGTCCGGATCGATACCGCTAATATTATTTAGCTTTTCTCGCGAGGCTGTTTTTATATAAAATCCTTTGCTGCCACATTTCAAGCCAACAATTTTACCGCCATAATCGAGAAGTTTTTTTGATAACTGAGTCAGCCCTTCTGCACTAAATGAGTGCAGCAATTCCTTCCCATTAGCTCTTTCACGTATCTCTAAGAATTTTTCTTTGTCAAGCACAAATTGCGCTTCTTCCACACTGGGAAGAAAAATATCCACATAGGGCATAACTTTTTTCAATATTGTATTCCAGTTCACCTTGCCTGAAGGACTACTAGGATCTGGAAGCGCAAAATCCAATGATGTAATGACACCGAATTCCTTCACTTTCCTGAAAATCTTTTGCAGCTGATCTCCATCATCCTGGTATAACCTCTTCATTAAAGGGGGGTAGCCAAGATGAAACAATCTGGAATTTCTTACCAAATCGAAATCGATATCATCATAGCCGAAGGTATCATTTGTGCCGGGATTGTGAAGAAACATGCGGTCGATATTCTTTGGGGCAATCACGATCGTATACGAGGAAAACTCTCCTTCAACAATTTTTATGCCTTTGACTGAGGATTTATTTCTCAAGAAGTCCAGGATAGCTTTCCCAATAAAATCATCTCCCACTTTCGCGATAAGAGAAGTGTTAGCCCCTAAAACCTGCATCGCAATTCCTGTGTTTGAAACGGAACCGCCTGTTGAAATTTTCAACCCGCCTACATTTGTTAGTTTTCCTGGCACAAGCAGTTCTTCAAACAACGCTCGCTCAGTATCTACTAATTCCGGAAACATATCCAGACAAATGTGTCCGGCTACCACTACATTGATTTCTTTCTGCGCCACTTTACTCTTTCTCTAACTTTGTGATACGTTGAATTTCGGGATCGGTAAAAATATCCGCTTCATCACGGCTTCTGGTCGAATATTCGGAGATAACCGCACCCTGATCACCTGCCTGAAACCAGTGTAAAGTATCCGGATGTAAGGTGTATTGATCTCCCGGATTTAGTTCAATTTCATGCCAGACGGTATAATACTTTTCTCTATCGCTGGGTGGTTTAGCTTTTGGATTGCTTGTATTTTCTCCGGGCACATAAAGATACACTCTGCCCCAGCGGCAACGAAATGTTTCCTCTTTCCCCGGTTCGCCGGCCACCGACGGATGACGGTGTTCGGGACAGGTCTGGTGTGGAAATAGTATGAGTTCTTTCGCACAAACCCTGGCCGTATTCACATAGGTAATGAGTTCTAATCCCGTCTCAGCCAGTTCTCCTAACCCAAAATCTGCTACCTCGATATTTCGTCTCTCCTTCTCCGTCAGCGCAATTCCTGCTTTCCCGAAATACTCAAGTGCCCTCTTTTGCGCCTGCCTATATTGTTCTTCGGTAAGCATCATTTACTCCCACACCTTGACGATTTCATTGAAAATGTCCTCACGATATTCGCCCCAAGGTGGTTCAAGAAGTTCCCCTTTTTTCCGTATTATAAACCGACCCGGCATTCTCACTCAGTAATTTCCGTCCGTAAAGCAACGCCTGTTTCTCGGAGCAAAGTCCTTCCGCAATCTTCTGCGCCAACACCCAAGCCACAGATTGACGTGCTAACTGCGCATGCCCGTAGACCCCCTCGACAAAGTGGTAGTCGCCGCCAAATCCGAGGATTTTATTGATCGGAATAATATCGAGCCATTCATCCAGTATTCGCCTGGAAACCGCATCGCCGATACAATAAATCCAGGTCATATTGGGGTAGACATTGGGGAAATTTTTAGCCAGGCAAGCGAGCTCCAGATAATAGGGAAAACCGCAGTGCAGGATGTCAAAACGGGTTTGGCGGTATTCCAGGAAAAGATTGGTGAGAAGAGTCGGATTGGCATTGGTGATATAATTGCCCTGCCCCTCCTGAAAACCGGTATGGACTTGAACCACCAATCCTATTTCACCGGCCAGCCGGACAATCGCATGTACCAAAAAATCCAACAACGGCTTTCGTTCTTCATAACTCAAACCGGTAAATTGATTCCAATGCGGCACCAATCCCATTCCCCGAAACATTTTATTAAAGGTCGATTCTGCTTCGGAAAACGTTCGTTTTTCGAAGTTCAGGCTACCCTTATAGGCTTGGGTGATCTTTATTCCAACGGCGCCATTCTGTTTGGCTTGCCGGTAGAATTTCTCGATCGCAATCAGTAAATCATTCAGCGAATGGATGGTAACCTTCAAATCCTCTTCAAGCCGGGCGATTTCCGTTGCGGACCTGATGTCCAGAATCAGATCGCTTGCCACAATCGGCAAAAAATAATCGGGGTAGGACTTTATACCTTCAATCGTGCTTCTGACGAAAACCGTCTCAATCCCGGCTTTTTCACGTAGCACGTAATCATACCAGCCCGGTTTATAGCTAGCATGAATCCTCGTACACAGATCATTAATCGTATCTGCGTCGATTTCCTCAATCTCAAACAAATCTTGCGCTGCAATTTTCAGCACCCGGGCGAAAGAGGTGTTCTGCATGTTCTGCCAGAAAGGAGCAAACTTTTGCCATTTCCTTTCGGAGGAATCGTCGCTCACCCGCAAATATTCTAGAGTTTTACTGTCCATGCCAGCCGAGACCAAATCGCTCGACGCGTAATGTTGAAAAAACAGATTCCAGAAACCGGACTTGTTGTGTAAATATTCTCTCTCCGGGAGCAGGTGCTCGTGGGTATCCGTTATTGGAATCCGGCCGATCTCGGTTAACAATATTTGATATATTCGGGCTACATTCATTTTCACTTCGATCTCTTACAAATTGTCCAAATGGAGCTGCGTCTATTATTGTGTTTGCACGCGAACCGTGCTAATCCCGAAAGCTCTGATCGGCACTGCGATTTCATGTTCGGTGAAAGCCGTTTCTCCGATATTTTCCTCGACAAGGTTCGTCACGCGAACCCCTTGAATAGACAAACCGGGCAACGTGACCCTGGCATTGACTTCCTGTCCACCGGTTTCGATCAACCGGATAATCAATCCATCTTCATCTTCGGCTTGCTTTAAAGTCAGAACCAGGACATTTGGTTTGTCTATTTGAATAAAAGAATCACTTTTTTCGGTCAACGAACCTTCATTTCGGCCATCCAGGAGCGTCGCAATCAGCGGATTCCCGGTCGCCCAGCCGAAATCGCGTGCTTGCCCGGATTTCCAATCGTCCATATGTGTCGTTATCGAATAACGGAATAACATATCACCCTGCTGAGCGGAGGAAAAGTTAGTGCGAAAATTACTGTCCAGAACATAGGCGTAGATATGCCCCTTATCAAATGAGGTTGGTATGGAATCAAGCCAGGACCTGTCGTCAGGCATTACCGCAATATGCATACCTGGGGAAATATAACATGGCCACAGACCCCCAAATTCGAGGAGATGCGACTCGACGGGCGACAGCGTGATGCCAACCTTGCCGTCACTGACTTCTGCCCAGTGTTGCACTGCATAATAACAGGTATTCGAACCCGGAAACTGATCTACTATAGGTTCAATGACCGCATCGGAACCTTCATACCGAAAATTGGGATTGTCCATCTCAAACGGAAAAGCAAAATATATCTCCTGAAGCGGCGTGTAATCCTTCAAAATCCTATTCGCGATATCGATCCGTTTAATCTTATCATAGAGGATGATTTCCTGGGTTATCTGCGGACAGCCGACGACTTCACCGGAGATGATAATACTACCGCAAACGGAACCATTTTGCCCCACAATAATCTTCGCATTTTCGATGGTCCGTTGCTCAAGAGTTTTGGATGACCGGGTCACGAACTGGTTCAAAGCATAGGGCGCGTTTCTATCGACAATTTCCCGATCGAGTTCTTTATCATATATACTTACGATTGCACCACTATGTGGATCAATCGCAACTTTGAAAAAGCGATTTTCCATGATCGTATTATCTACTACCACATTACCTGCCTGAGTAGTGGCTTTATCGATCGGTATCAGACGATACGTCTTGTACCCCACAGGCGGAACATTCTCCGCCACAAACATCAGATCAAAAAGTTCCGAATGATTCAACTGCCCCATCGCATAGCGCTGGCCGCCATACGGTATCAGCTCACGGGGACTATTGATTTCACAAATTTGATGGGGTACTATCTGCCCGGTTTCTGCATCTCTGATTTCGAATGGCTCTTTTCGATCAAAACCGCTTAGCCGGACCAAGTCGGTTCGCGAAAACGAAAGCGGATTGAAAACAACGATGCGGGAATTTTCATCTTCAATCTCTATCGACTGGGCAATTCTATCGAGGCTCGAGCTTAAAATTGATTCGGTCAACCCGGCGGCTTTCAAAGCAAAATGGCTTTTATCGTTCCAGTTCCAATCCTGGATCGTCCCGGATGGATTCGCCAGGCCCCAAGTATGCTCGTCATAGAGAAGCATGTTTTCATAAGCCTGGCGGAGCTCGTCAGCAGGATAAGGATAATCGCTAATTACCGAAGCTATTGTAGCGAATTTTTCCGCTGTGGTCAATTTGTCATGGGTGATGCGATTGATACTCGTTTCCCGGGCCGTGGACATGACTCCCCGAACATAATCGGTGTGCGGCAACTCCCCGCGGAACACCCGCACATCCTGGCACTGCTTTTCCAATTCCTTAAAAAACATGGAACTCGTTGCCACGATGAGTTTGGGATAGGCCCATTGACTGTTCCACTCTCTGGCAATTAGACTCGGAAGAATTTCGGGAGCCGCATTATCGTAACAGCCGTAAGTACCATACCGCACGACGGAAAATTGGCTGCCGTTATCCTCCATTTTCCTCAGCATAATGGGGAGATTTTTCGCGGTATCTTCATAAGAGGTGGGACGCCAGCAGCCATAGCATCCGACGCCACCCGTACTGCCATAATAGAACAAAACCGATTCTCCGTCGGGACCTTCCCAACGGAATGCTTCGGGCTGGCGACCGTGTCGCAAAACTGCCGATTCATCCCAAAACTGGTGGATATCGTTTCCATTCTCATCGAGATAGTAAGCAAATTCATCATTTTTGAAAAAGACGCCGTAATTGGGCATTCCGCCGTAGAAATACTTTATACCCGCGCCAGCCAGTATTGTCGGTAGGCCCCAGCTTAATCCGGCCACATCGGTTTCCGATCCAACTCCAACGGTTATGCCATATTTCCGTTTCAATTGGAAAGAGGGATACATCAGGCGGATTAGCTCTTCATGGCCGCACAATCCGGTAATCTCATTACCCAGGAATGCATGAACTTCGATTCGACCTTCTTTTATGAACTTTACAATTGTTTCTACGACTTCTTTGGGCCGGTTTTCGAGAAAATGCCGAAGGGACCAAGCAACCTCTGCGGTATAGCGATATTTCGATTCATCGGGAAAATCCGCAGTTTCTTCGCAGAAACGTAGAACATCGTCATAATAACGATCGTGTCTGAGCAGAATATTTTCGATCGCATCGGTATAGCCCAGATCGTGGTGTGAAATGGGAACCATGAAGACTTCCCAGTGACGCTGCGGCTGCAACTCGAATTGGCGGCGATCCCGGATTTTATCGCCACTTTTCAGTACGAATTCTGCTGAAGCCGGAGCGCTGATATCGGGAACGAAGACATCAAAAGTCGATTCGCCTTTTACCACCTTCCCCAAACTCAGCGATTGCTGCCACTCACCGACCTGCATATCCAACTGGATCGAAGTAGCCCTGCGTTCGTTCGAAATTGAGATTTTCACCAATTGCAGCAAGCGATCTTGCTCGTTTACAAAAAGCACGGTTGGCTCGATCTTAATGAGACGCAGGGCCGGCATCGCTTTATCAGCGGATTTGGCAATAGCAAACAGAAGAAAGGTTGACATTAAGCCGATCTTAACAAACCAGATCAGTACGTCTGATCTTAAAAGATTATCCAGACTAGATTGGGACATTATATCTTCCTTTAAAGAGTTTTCTCATCTTATTAAAATCATTTTCCTGGTCGCCAAAAATTTGCCCGCTTCCAGACGATAAAAGTATAATCCGCAGGGTAGTCCGCTTGTACCCCATTCTGCTCGGTTTTCTCCTGCCTGACAATGCCCGCTGACAAGTGTTTCGATTTCCCTGCCAAGAGCATCATAGACTTTTAATGTCACAAACATATTACCCGGAATGGAGAAACTTATCGTCGTTGTCGGATTAAAAGGATTAGGATAGTTCTGTGACAAACGAAATTCTTTTATCAAAGCAGGACTGTCAGAAACGGAAGTGCCCTCGAACGCCATATCCGGGCTGATCGTCGGATCTCCCAGAAATACATAGTTATGCGTGCTGAAATTAATCTGCAGATTCTTGTTGAACCAGTAAACGTACATGTCACCATAATTTGCAAAGGGAAAATCATTATAACGTTCGGTGAAGTAATTCAGATTATTAAATCCACCCACACCGGTGAATCCGATCGCGCCTACCCCAAAACCTCCGCCATCGTCAGACTTGTCAAAGACATATACACCACCAAGATAATTTGGACTAGCCGGAAACGCGACAAACTCATCCCAACGACAGCCTGAACAGCAATTTAGCAGATAAAACACGCCTGTCTTTTTTATTTTAAGTAATTCGTTGGTTGTAAGTAGCGCACCGTCCGAGAACTGATGCCATCCCGGGCATGAATGAATGGTTGCATAAAATAGTCTGCTTCCCGATTCTTCTTGCAAATAAGGTAAATAGGTCTGTTTTGTAACATCCCCGGCTGTGATAACTTCCTCAAAGATCCATGAATAATCCATACTCTGATCATTACATCCGGAACCGGTAGCGTTGAGCATATAGCAGGTATCAGAGATTTTATATCCGCCGGTGCGAAGGATATGATTCCAGGAAAAGTAATCGTTTAGAATATCAATTTCAGTTTTACCGGATATGGACAGGTTGTGCCCCATGATTCTGGCCACCCAGATCTCAATCGAATACTGACTTTTATCGCTGATGGATTGGTAATTCCATATCTTTTCTTTCTCCAGGTCTACGATATATTCATTGATAAAATCACTGCAACTTTGCTCTTTATGAAGTTGTGCCACGTACGAAGGAGCATTATCGACGATATCATTAAATTCATCAGGCGTAATACAATCCCAATCTCCGTCGAGATCGCCATAGTACATATCCGTTGCATCAAGTGAAAGCCATAACTCCACTGAACTAGGATTCGAGTAATCTCCGTTTCTTACGATCGAATAAGCTGCTTTCAGGTTGCCGATCAGGATCACGCCTTCAAACTTCAGTGAGGCAGAGCTCAGACTCGTACTATACTCCTGAATGATTGTCTTTATTTGCGGTGCCGGTGTGCTGGGATTCACGAGCTCTTCGGAAACGATGTAACCCTCTTTGATCAGATCGCGTTTATACGTCTGATACGAATCACCCAGTTGTTCTACCAAAGTTGAGTCAACCAGTAATAAAACCACGCCGGACGATTGCTGGGAATAGATTACGGTCGAGTAACATACAAACAGCAAAACGAGAGCTATAAGTTTTTTCATCCTTCTTTTCCAAACTACCGGGAGCAAAGTTGGCATTCAGTCGATTATGAAAAACCGGGAAATTCGATCGATTTAAGCATATTACTCCCTACCAGTTGCCATTCATATCACCTTCTATTTGCACCGGGATTCCAGAATATGGACGATTATTACAACCTGTCCATTATATTTTTACTTTTTCCTGAAGCGCAAAAAATGTCAACGCATTTTCAAATAGTATCTTCTTCGCCAGTTCAACGGCAAAATCAAAATCATAGAGACCGCCGCTTACCTTTTCAGTCAGAACCGCAGCTAAAATCTCCCTGAAATAGAGCACCTGACCAAGGGTACCTTCATAGACCCGATAGCTATCCGCGCCCCATAAAATTTTGTTTTGCGGTACCATCTCGATCCATTCACTCAGGCAACGCCGGAGTATCTCCAAAGAGGTCCAGGACATGCCGTTAAGATCAAGAAAGGCATTGGGATAGTTATTCGCTATAACTCCGAATTCGCCGGTGTAAGGAATGCCTCCATGAAAAATATCGAAGCGTAGTCTGGGATACTTTTTCAACAAAATGGTCAAGTGCATCGGATTGGTATTTTCAACGTTTTGAAAATTCCAGGCCAGCTTACCGGTATGGAATTGGATCGGTAAACCGCTCTCCGCCGTCAATCGGCAGATTTCATGCATGATGAAATCCTGCAGTTTCGATCGCTCTTCCGCTGAGGCATTGACGAGTCCTTTATCGAAAATAGTGCTCGCGGTGTTCTCATCCACATTCGAATAATAAATCGAGCGATAGTACGCCGCTACCGACTTAATGGCCACTGCTCCGCCTTCAACAAATTGACGGAATATGCGGTGAATTAACGTCAGAAGATCCTGGAATTTGGAAAGACTCACGTCGTACTTTTCTTCCAGTTTTTTGAGACCGGTGGGATCACTGCCCTGCATCATCAGAAAATCCATCTTCATACTTGGCAGCAGATATTCCCTGTCAGTATCAAGCGTATCCATATCCACGACAGCGGCACGGATATTGGCTTTGGTTCGAAGAACATGATCGATCCAGTCTTCCCGTCGATAGGCGGCGACGACCTGTTCATTCAGCATCGCCCAATTGCTGTCGTCTAGGTTCTCATAAGGAAACTCGTAAACCGTCTTGAAACCGCGTAAAAGTGACCGATAAGAAACCATGTTCTCGATTCGCCACATATAGGGAGCAATGGCACTCCACTTCTTGGCTGCCTCCAGGGTACCCTGCGGCCAGGGCGTTTGCGCGTGGGTACCGATGCCCGGCATTCCCGATGCCGTCAGGTCGGGATTCAGGTTATGAAAAAGGACATCGCAAAGATCGAAGTTTGGCCATTCTCCGTTTGGATCGGGTGCAAAGTGGTCATGCGATTCGATAATTGGTAAAGTATCGACGACCTCTTTCATATCTGTATATATATCTAACCGTTTACTCATACTCATTTCCTGTTCCCATTTGCATTGCATTAACTCGTTTTCAGACTTTTCCCCACCAGCGGCAATATTGCCTGATAATACTGATCGTCCAGCGGTATATTCCACTTGCGGAACTGTTCGCGGAGATCGTCATCTACCGCTACGCTGAAGGCCGCAATGAAGATCGTCGTTCGTTTGGTATCGTCACCGCCGGCCAGGTTCAAGATCTGATCGTTTACGTCACTCTTTAAAAAAATGCGAAAAAAAACGGGAAATTTTTCCCAGCCGTACCGGTCACCCAGACGAAGGCACATACCATCGATGATATCCGGAGTGATGCGGGTCCAGTCCAGCTCCTGGTCTTCATAGAATTCCAAGGCCGTCCCGAATTTCTCACGCATCGATTTCTTCTCTTCTTCGAAGAGCTTCTGAACAGATGGTTTTAAAACTTCCTTATCGATTCGCTCGGTAATATAAAGACTCGCCAGGGTCGCCAATCCCTCGGCGAACCCGAACGTCAATGACGTCCTTTGATAGTTATCATCGCCCAGCAGATAAGCGAATCCCGGCAGTCCGCCAAACTGGAAATTATGTCCCACTTCATGAAAGGAGAGAAAGAACGGAAAATTATTCTCTTTCAGAAGGGTTTTGCCGAAATGAATGGGGTTGCCGCTATAGGCAAAAGTGATCGCCGGATCGTACAAAAAGGCCTGTTTCTCGCCGGGCAGCGGTCCCAGGGTAGGTACCTGACCCGCGGCAAGTTCTCTTTCCAGCAGGTAACAGGTGTCCAGCACCCGGAGCAAATCCAGCGAATCGATTGTTGATTCGTACCATTTGGGAAATTGCAGCTGTATATACTCGCCTTCGTAGCACTTGATCACCCCTAAATCACCGATGACCAGATCCTGCGGCTTACTGGTTCCGACCCATTCTGTCCCCTCCGGGTACACTTTCAATTCCCAGCGATACAATCGTTTTCTGAAATGTGATCCGTCCGGAAACAGACCATTAAAAGAATAACTCGGTGATTCGATCCGTCCCGACTTAAAATATTGAGTCTTATCGGTGCTGTAGATTTCGACCTCATATTCAGCGGTATCACAATATGGCTTCCATTGAAAAATCAGCGGATTTTGTTCGGTAACTTTTTCCAGATCAATACTCTCGCTATCTTGCGGGTAGATTATTTGCGTTGCAAACCCATCCACTTTCCGAACAACATTTTGCGGGCGTTCTTCACTTATCTCAAGACTATCGGTCTTCCATAGGAGCGGCATCCGCACACCGACATCCGCGGGGTGAGTGATAAGATAGTACGTGCCGTACGGTAAATCCGAGAACACAAAAATACCATTTGAGTCCGTCTCCGTTTTGCCAAAATACAAACCGGTAATCGCGTTGTGAATATTGATACGCAAACTGCACGGATCGGCATTTTCGAAAAAAGCACCCCGGATTTCTCCGCCAGCGTCCCGGGCCACCGCTGCATCCGTCAGGAATAAATACTTAACCATAAATACCATGAAAATGAAAAGATTCTGTTTTTTACTCATTTTAGTCACTAAAAAAGATTACGATTTCCTTTATGAATTCATATCTGCGAGGAATCTATTTGTCGCCTCATGCAATTTCAGGCAGACCTTTTTCGCGTCGAGTTCTTCACCATAATAGAGCAATTCCATATTTCGCCTGTAGATATTTTCCCATTCCTGATATTTGCTGATGAATGGCACCGAAACTCCATCGCGGCGGGCTAAATCATAAAATACCTTTTTATAATTGCTCAATTTGGAAACCAATTTGCCCTGTGGTAATCCATATTCATACATCGACATCCGGCTTACAAACATTCTGCCCATCTTGCCGATAATCTTCAAATTCTCGGGGTTGCTGAGCATATAGCGGATCAGTTCGTAGGCGATATGCTTATGAACAGCTTTTTGCGGAATGGATAATGCCGAACCTCCTATAAACTGGAAGCGTCCCTTGTCTCCTCTGGGAGTCGGAGCGACGGTCCAGTTGAATTTATCTTCCAATAAATCCGCGAAAGCCGGCGCGCCAAGATTGAAATCAATCGCCACAACGCCATCGACAAAAGGTTGAGGTCGGCCCTGGGTAACCTCGGGTAAGGGTGCAACCTTATGCTTCCAGCGCAGGTCATTCATCCATTGATAGGCCGCAATCGTCTCGGGCAGATTGAATTTCGACTCCGTCCGCTCGGCATTAAACCAGTCACCGCCGAACGAGCGCAAGATCCAGTACTGATATTCGGCGCTCGCCTCGCTACCGAAATTGAGTCCGAATTGCCGATTACCTTTGCTAAGCTTTTTCCCGACCCGCAATAAATCGTCAAACGTCCAGTTTTCGTTAGGCAATTCCTCGTCGATCTCTTTATACATGTCCAGATTGATATACAGTCCGCCCGTCGCATAATCGTACGGATAAGCGTACTGACTATTTTCGTATTGAAATTCGCCTACCTGCGTTGCATAGTATTCCTCCGGCCAGCCTTCCGGTTTGAAAAATTCGAGGAACGGATCCAACTTCTGAAGCAAATCAATCGAGGCGAACGACTTCACCCGAGTGTTATGCATCCAGACCAGGTCCGGTGGTGAGCCGCCTGCCAACAGTACGGGCAGTTTGGTATTGTAATTCCCGAAACTGATTCCCCAGTCCAGCTGCACCTTCAGATTCGGATAATAGGTTTTGAAAAATGTATCGATGATCAGATTCCACTTTTTGAACTGGAAGGCACTTTCCCAACTCATAATCTTAAAAACACCGGAAATCTGCGGATCGACAACGCCCATTGTCCACTCGGTCTGCGGGTATTTGACATCAAAGCTGAGTGGCTTCCGTAATTCGGACTTGTCTCCATTCCCGCATAAGCGCCAAAGCGACAAACCGTATGTACCAACTCCCAACTGTCCAAGCCTTTTTAAAAAATCTCTTCTGATCATTTCAATAGTCCCTGCAAATTCTGGTTTAGGTTTTCATTGACTGGCGGTCAGCCCTTAAGCCCCGAGGTGACAATCCCTTTTACATAGTATTTCTGGCCGATGATGAAAAGCACGATGATCGGTAAAATCGTGGCGCAGGAAGCTGCCATGATAAAATGCCAGGGTGTTTCCGCCGCGATGCGGGTTTGAAACATCACCAATCCCAAAGGCAGCGTTTTGTTCGAAATCGTATTGATCATTATCAGGGGCCAGAAGAACTGATTCCAGGTTCCCATAAATGTGAAAATTCCTAGAGTCGCAAACACCGGTTTGCATAAAGGCACAATAATTTTCCAATAGAGTCCCCAGTAGCTGCAACCATCGATTTTCGCCGCATCCTCCAGCGCCCGGGGAATTCCCATCATGAATTGACGCATCAAAAAAGTCCCCCAGGCACTGAACAGACAGGGAATAATCAAGGATTTGAGAGTATCGATCCACCCCAGGTTCTGCATGATAATGAAAAGCGGGATCATCAATACCGGAAAGGGAATCATCATTGTTGCCATATACATTAAAAACAATGAATCGCGCCCGGGAAACCGCAGGCGGGCGAACGCAAATCCGCCCAGAGAGCAAGTGAACAACTGTCCGATCGTCACGCAGACCGTCACAAATAGGGAATTAAATAAAAACCGATCAAACGGAAGTGCTTTCCAGGCTTCCAGATAATTCGACCATTGGAACTTTTTAGGCAAAAATACCGGGGGGAATGTCCAGATCTCGCCGGCCGTTTTTAAGGATGAAAGGATCATCCATAAAAACGGCAGAACCACTATCACGCTGAAAATAATCAACAGCGTATAAGTAAAACCATCGGCGATATTGTTATAGGTACTTTTATTCAGCATACTGGATCATTCCATCCCTTCATCGTAAACCCATTTTTGGGCGAAACGCCACTGGAAAAGAGTTAAGCCCAGAACGATGATGAACAGCATCAAAGCGATCGTGGCAGCATATCCCATTTTAAACCACTCGAAAGCATTTTGAAAAATATAATATACCAGAGTCGTTGTCGCCCCGGAAGGACCGCCGCGGGTCATGATGTAAAATTGGTCGAAACCCTGGATGGCACCAATCGAAGTAGTGACCAGCACAAAGAAGGTCGTGGGTGAGATTAACGGAATCGTTATATGAGTTATTTTGTGCCACCAGTTGGCTCCGTCAATTTCGGCCGCTTCATAATACCGTTCCGGGATACCCTGCAATCCGGCCAGGAAGATCAACATGGAATAGCCGGTACCTTTCCAGATACTCATAATAATAATTGCCGGCATCGCCCAGGTTTTGCTTTGCAGCCAGCGGGGACCGGTTATACCTAATTTTCCAAGCAGATAATTAAACAATCCGAAATCGGCATTATATAACCATGACCAAACAATCGCAATGGCAACCAGCAGGGTTACGCTGGGCAGAAAATACAACGTGCGGAAGAATATTACACCGTGAATTTTTCTGTTCAGCATATACGCCAAAAAAAAGGACAGAATAATCGTCAACGGTATGGTCCCGATGGCATAATAAAAAGTATTCCAGAGGTATTTCCAGAACAGTTCATCCTTCAAGACATTGACGAAATTCTCAATCCCTACAAATTTGGGATTAGTGGCCAGATTCCAGCGGGTAAAGGTAAGAAACAGGCTGGCAATTATTGGCAAAAAACTAAAGATCAGGAATCCCAGCAGATTGGGAGACAGAAAACAATAACCGGCAATTTTCTCTTTTTGAATACTATTCGTTCCAAACAATCTGAGTACCATTTTTGTATAATTTAAAAACTATTTACTTATCTCAAACAGACCCGTCGATATAATGCACGGATTGAAAACTATGCGATATTGATAATCACCTTGATGGTTTCATGCAAATCATGGAGACATTTATGCAGACCCTTCTCCAGATCAACCAAGGGAAAATGATGGGTGATGAGTTCTGCGGCTCTTATTCTTCCCGATGAAACTAATTCAACAGTGAAATCAGTAAGTTCTTTTGTTTTAATTAATCCGGGTTCAAACCCTCTCATCGTGATATCTTCATTACTGATAAGTTGGGTATTAATAGAATCATTCTTACCACGATGTCCAAAAATGATATATTTTCCGTGTCGTTTTAACAGATTCAGTGCCAAATCAATGGAATTTCCCTGTGTCCACCTATTATCTCCCATTGCATCGATAACGACATCTACCTTACCAATCATCTGGCTGAGGATATCAAATGCTTCCCCATAACTTTTACCATCCAAATTCAAGGTATCATCGGCTGCAAGTTCTTTGGATTTAGCTAGACGATTAGCATATAAATCCACCGTATACAATTTATCGATACCTGCTAATCTTGCTTCCTGAGCTAAAAACAAACCGGCTGGTCCTTGCCCTAACATTAAAACTTTATCTCCTATATGTAGACCGGAATCATAGACCAGTCGAATCGTACCGCATACCAGTTCTAACAGCGCTCCCTCATCATAGCTCATATCATTCTTTAGTTTACAAATACCGAGGCTATTTGGTTTAATAGCATTGTATTCAGCAAATCCTCCGGTCATTTTGACCCAAAATCCAAGACGATCACCTACCCTATAATCCTTTGTGCATTCTTTACCCACTTCCACGACTTCTCCGCAGCACTCATGACCAAGAATATGCGGAAATTTAGGGGTTGCATAGGGGCGAAAGGTTCCATTCCAAATATGAGTATCAGTAGAGTTACATATTGCAGAACGATGAACTTTAATTAATAATTCATCCGGACCGCATTTAGGATCCGGAACATCTTCGATTGACAAATGCATCGGTTCGTGCAGGACTGCGGCTTTCATCGATATTCTCCTTGTTTTAGTACTTGAATCATATTGGATACGTTTTTCTGGAAGATCTCTTTCAGTTGATTGGGATGAATATGTGGCTCCATTGTCAAATATCCGTCATAGCCATCTGTCAGCAGACGCTCGATAAGCGATGAATACGGAATTGCTCCCGTTCCCATCTCACAACAGATATAATCTCCGGATTTATCCTGCCACAGGAAGCCTTCGCCAGGTTCCGCATAGAGATCTTTATGGTATTTCATTCCGTCTTTAATATGGACATAGCCTATATAGTCCCGTAACAGATTATAGGCGTAGGGGTAAGGTTCCTCACCCGCAAAATAGAAATTGCAGCCATCGAAGGTCAGTCTGAACTTCGTTGAATTGATGGCCTGCACAAGTTCCAAAACGAAATCTGCGCTTCGCGTTGGATCGACCCCGCTGGGATCGAATTCATTCTCCAGCACAATCGTAATATCTTCTTTCTCTGCCAATTCCAGGCACGGAGAAATATTATCTTTATAGGCCTGCAGGGCTTGTTCCGGCGTCTTCATGGAATCGGCGCCGAAATAAGTGTTTACAATTGAAGCTCCGAGTTCCTTTGCGGCTTTGATGCTGCGAATTATCAGAGCCTGTCTCTGGCTCACGTTACCCGGCAGGTTTAATTGCGTCCAGGTTGAGACGCATATAGTGCTCAGTTCGAGTCTTTCCAAATCTGATTTCACCTGGGCGAGATCGGCATATTCAAAATTGTGAGGAATCCACAATTCCAGGTTAGGTACGCCCAAATACTTGGCCATGGCGTAGACCTCTTCGATCGGCCGGAAAGGAAACTCGGTTCCGGAGATGGCAATCTTATCCATTATTTGTTTGTTCTGCATGTCTTATTGCTACCACTTTCTCACGTTTATGTTTTTCGTTGACCTTGTTCGATAATCACTCGTCGCTAAAATGAAATCGATAGACCGGTCTGAGACTGGAGACCAAAATCCTGAAGGTTCAGCGCTGCGTAATCGAACTCAAAGGCTGTATTTTTTATATGAAACCGAACCCCTGCACCCACACTCCAATCAAATCCATCGCGATTAAATTGATATCCGCCCCGCAGGATATAGTTTTCCATAAATTTATACTCCAAACCGGCGCTGCTATTTTGTCCAATATCGTTGAAGTAGTTGATACTACCCATTATCGCCAGTTTGTGATAGTTCATTTTCAAGATATCGTATCCGGCCCCAAATCGAAAACTGGTGGGGAGACGAATTTCGTTCGCCACATGTTCTAAAAGTACATCATCCGTCTTATAGTCAGGGAAAATCTGATATTCCAATTGCAACTGATCCCCCGAAATCTGTTTTTCGACTCCGAAGTTGATGAAGGACATCCCGATGTGTAATTTGTTATAATTATAGATGAAGCCTACATCAAAAGCCCACCCATCGGATACCATATCCCAAATCGTCTCATTGACGTATTTTGCGGAAATTGCCGCACCGAAGCGATCCGTGATTCGTTGGCCATAAGTTGCCGTAATCGCGAAGTCAGATGCGGTAAATTTTCTACCTGTACCTTGGGGTTGTAGAATCGTGGTTTCTTCCATATCATCCATGGTGATAAAATTAACAGAGGCTCCGAAATATCCGCTGGTGGAGACAGGTGATTTAAATCCGACAAAATTGTGATTAATAGCCGCAATCCAGCTGTTGTTGAAAAATGTGGCGCTTTTTTTATCGTCAAGGCAAATACCCGCAGGATTCCAGTACATGGCTGTTGGCCCTTCCGGCATTGCAGTATTCGCTCCACCTAATGCAATCTCCCGGGCTCCCACTCCCAACTTCAAAAACTGAAAACCCGCTGTTCCGACTTTATTATCTATCTGCCGGGCAGGAGTCAGGACTGACAATAATAATAATGCGACGATGATTTTAATTCTTTCGCTCATATCGTACCTCACTCTCTTACAAATTGTAATCTTCCTTGACCGGGACTTGCCGGATAACCACGCTGAAAAATATTTAATTGTCGTTCGAGTATCCCGAATATCATATTGTTCCTGTCAAAATATTCCAGAATGGTGACTCTTTTCTATCTAATGATTGCGAACTTTCCGACATCTTTTCCGAAAGGAGAATCGAGATAAAAGACATACACTCCCGTGGATGCTTTCTGATTATTACGGGTCATCAAATTCCAGAAGGCCGTCCCCCCGGTCTCACTATCGAAGCCCGTTCCGTACGGTGCTCCGTGATGGATTGTCTGCACCAGATCGCCCGCTATCGTATAGATTCTGATTGTGCATTCCGTCGGCAGATTAATAAACTGGACCTTCTGGTAATCATTATCGATATCCCAGGCCGCCCGCACCAGATAGGGATTGGGAACCACTTTGACATCCAACTGGGTATGATAATTCACCTGGCTCGCCACCGTTGAAAATTGATACACATCCCCTCCCCGAGGTGCACTTACCCCGGAAAGTCTCACAATCAGTGAATCTCCCGCAACCACCTCATGACCCGGGTCTTCTACAAAGATAAAGGCGCCCGGTACGTAAATCTTGTAACCACCCGCTTCATTGGACAGACTGTTCCTGAAATCCACCGGATTATTGTACCAGGTCCAGGTCGTATCCCCCGAAACCGGATCCACAGATGCGACAACCTTCTCAAAACTGGCCAGTGCAAAATCGCGACCAAAAGACTTGGCCTCGTATTGCAATGTATCGCCGTTGTCCAGATCGTAGACATTCACCCTTCTTTTACCGGCAACTTCATAAAACTCGATCAAGTACTCATGCGGTAGGAAATAGGCCCCGTACGGTAAATCCAGCGGTATGCTTGTTTGGGGGGTATTATAGGTCTCATAATCCGTTTCCGGATGGATCGTCACGCCCGTCTTCGCCTGCTTGAAGTAGGCCGTATCGATTGCATTCAACAGGATATTCGGACCCGTGTAACTCAACAGCATCCCATCAAACAGGTCTGACTTGACCGTTGCAGCCGGACTGCCTATCGGAAAATTCAGGGTGCTGACGACCGTGTCTTCCGTTGCCGTATTAACAAGATAAATATCGGGTCCGTAAACCGATACTTCTTTATCGTATCGGAAACTCGGCAAACCGGAGAATCGTATCTGGAAGGTCTTATTCTTCACGCTGTCCGCTATCAGATATTCGGGACTGACGATAAACTGAAGCTCATCCGCGTCGCCTGCGATTAGCTCCAATCCTTCCATCTGCGGTTCGGTGAAGTTGGAGGGTGGTGAATTCGGAGTCTCCGCGTTCAGGTTGACGCCAAAAACCGTGCCCGTTTCCATGGGAGGCACAACCTCGAACTCGGGATCGCCATAGCCCAGCGGTTGATATTCCCCCTTATCGTAGGCAGTGACCGCGTAGAAATAGAGTTTCCCGTTGATCAGATCCTCATCGACATAACTGTGCGCCAGGCCCGTGTTCTTACCGATCGGATTGCCTAAATCGTCAAAACTTACTTTGTCCCATTGCCCCAGCATCTCGAAACTGCCCTCATCGCCGGTCGTACTTTTCCAGAGTTTGTAGCCTTCAAAGTCCAATGAATCGGAGAAGTCCGGCAAGGAGAGAATCCGTTCGACAGTTTCTTCGGCTTTATTGTCCCAGATCACGATGATCTTCTGATCCTGGGGATTCAGTCGAATCCGCGGCATATTCGGAGGCTGTGGGAATCTATAGTTATTATCATAAACAAACTGCGCGTTTTCCGCGACCAATTTCAGATAATCCGCGTAATGTTCCGGCTGCCCTTTGACCGATGAATCGATGTACCACATGGGCCAGGCGAAACACATCGCTACCACGAAGGTGGTCGATTCGCCATAGGCCAGATTGAACGGACCGGAGGATAAGAATATCCGTTTGTCAGCCGGTTCGGTATCTTCCAGATCATAATATTCTTCCGACAGTAAATCGTACCGCATCTCATCTGTACTGGGATCTGTTGCCCAACGACGAAAGCAAGACATTTTCGCCTCACCGGTAACCGGATCCTTAGCCGGTCCGTCAAGAAACTTGATGCCCACATATCCGGGCGGATGCTCTAAGTCTTTCTCTATGCCCGATAATTCCTCCGCACTATAGGCGAAGCCAATATTCAAATCGGGAAAGCAGCCTGTCAAATCATTGGTCGGATCACCGATATCGGGATCCATAGCAAAACCAATATAGGCGTCTTCCAATGTTTTCTGATCGGGATTGATATTTTTCACGGTATATTTAACGAAGGCAATATCCCACACATCCCGGAAACTGCTGGTCCAGGAGTAGGTTTCGGCGGTCAGTAAAATGCCCAGCGGCTTGCCGGCCTCGAATTGCCGGGAAGCGTCCAAATCATTACACTGACACCAGGAATCCATCTGGGAAAAAGCAATAGGATTCCCGTCTTGGCCGTAGCCACCGGGCCATGGCGGTAAAGCTGCATTGGGATAGTCCGTACTTACAAAAATAATTTCGGACGGATCGGTATAGCCCGGTTCGTTCGGAAGATTTCCCGGCACCAATTCCGTCTGACAGTTCGATGTGTTATAACCGACGGTGACCTGTTTACGCCCATCAACTTTAGCACCGATCCAGATGCCTGCGCCAAAAATATATCCTTCATTGGTTCCGCGCAGCCATATACCGCCACCGGGAGTTTGTGCCGTCGGATCCCAGCCAAAACGACCGTCATTAGCAATTGGAATATCATATCGGGCATAGATATGCCGTAAATCATGTATAGTGATTTTATCTAAAGATCGGTTGTCTTTTGGCAGTGCCCATATCCTCAAATCATTTATACACAGCCCAATAAATAAAAGAACCATAATCGCGGGCATAATTGATCTAGTAATTTGTTTAGAACTCATAATGCACTTCCCCTTTTTTGTAACTACTTCACTAGCTCCAACAGGAGTCTATTTCGTGATCTGTATCTACAGCACACTGCATTCTCAAAATTTAATATCCAGGCCAATCATGAATGTTCTGGGGTTGGGATAATTTCTTTTGAACTTCAACATATCATCCCGAAAGCGCTGATATGCAACTACGCGCTCCTGCGTCGTCAAAGCGCCATCACCATTCAAATCCGCCAACTCGGAATACAGATTACTCTCTCCTTTCAGGTAGGTATCGGAGGAAAGACAACCTGCGGTCAGATTGTACATATCCTGATCAGGATTGCCCGAACCTTCAAAGACGGAAAACGGCTTTTGTAAATTGAACAGATTGTATACTTCTACAAACAAGGTCAATTCTTGACCCAGGATTCGAAAATCCTTGTAAAATTTGCCGTCGGCAGTGTATGTCCACGGATAACGCGCTGAGTTGAAACGGTCACTGGTGACATTCATCGTATATGCCGTGACCGGGGTATAGGGTCTGCCCGAATGAAAGGTCGACATGATATTTGCTCCAAAACCGGAGAGCAGCTTTTTATTGAATATACTAGGTCCCTCGCCATACGGGATTCTGAAGTCCAGATTAATATAAACCGTGTGGTTTTGATCAAAATCCATCGGCATAGTATCCTGAGGATAAAGCGGTTCATATCCCAATAGTCTGGCATAGGTGAGACTCAGCAATGGGTATCGCGTAATTTGGGTTACATCGGACGAAGTACCTTCAGCCGTGCAGAACGAATAACTGATCGAGCCCCCAAAGTAATGGCTGTATCGCTTTCGTAAAGTGAGTTCAAAGCCTTTGGCTTCAGCATATTCCTCATTGAAGGCCTGGAAAAACCAGTCTAAAGTAGGAGATCTTCTGATCCTGTAACCTTCCAGGTTAAACATATTTTTCTGATAAAGAGTAAGATCCAAAGCGACATTTTCGGTTAAAATTGTTGAGAGGCCTACTTCATAGGCGATCGTTTTTTGGGGTTCAATATCAGGATTGCCCATGTTTAAATCAGCCTGATTCCGATCAAACCATAGGTACGCAAACATCCGTTCCAGCGGAGGAGTTTGGAAAAAGTGCCCGTAGTTAAATCTAAACATCGTCCTGTCCGTGACCGGAAATGATATTCCTAAGCGCGGGCTTAATTGGTATTTTGGATCGGGATTCGTCCGGTCTTGCTTAAACGGATTTGACGGAGTGCTTTGAATCGGATCAATACGATATTCTGTGACTGCATTAAAATAGTCAAAACGCAATCCAAGATTCAAATACATGCCCTCCAATTGAAGCTGGTAGTTGACGTAAGATGCGAACTCCAGGGGCCGGTACCCATCACCCAAATCATTGACAGATTCAATTGTCAAGGCCGTATCGCTCGGCGACTCTTCATAAAAATCGATAAGCGGGTAAGTGACGCCGATACCATTCAGAGCGGACATTGCTCCGATCGCGAAGCGATTGACGTTGTGCTTGTTAAACTCAAATCCAGCCTTGATCTCATGATTTTTATGGATCTGGCTGGTCAGATCGTATTTCACGATGAAATTGCGGTCTCGATTCTCTGAAAACCAGTCGCCATCGCCGGCCCAGATGAAATTTTCAAAATAATCAGCATCCATTGTATTTTGAATACCGCCCGTGATTCCATAAGGATTACTTGGCGATACCAAATCGGTTGTTCGTCTCTGATAAACATCATCTATGCCCTGACTGTCACGCAAACGCCACTTACTGTATTGAGTACCGGTGGCATCCCCGGGTATCTGGTAATTGTGATCGATAAAGGGTTTGCGGAAGGTGAAATCTTTCCACCAGTCACAATTGGCGCCTACCTTATTCCCCGACCATTCTGCACGGTCGCGCTGTCCGCTGATCGAATGCCAATCCATCATCCCTACTTTAAGCGTATGGTAGGCTCTGGAGCTGATGGCATGCTCCAGAATAATTGCGCCATATTTCGATTTATTCAACCAGGCCCCCAAGCGATCCAATTGATTTTCATCGGCACCAAAACGCCAAAACATATTATAGTTGAGACCTTGCGATCTGTTCATTGACCAGGTCATTTTCAGTTTCAGGGAGGATGTGACAGGCAGAGAATATTTGAAATTGGTGCGGTATTCCTGAAAACCTTCGTGGGGATGGCGACCGAGATTGGTACCGTCCGGCGCGATCACTTCTCGCTGGGAATTCATATCGCGGGTATTCAGATAGCCGGTGAAAAATATTCTTCCCTTCTTTACCATCGGACCGCCAAAAGTAAAATCCCAGATATTGGCGTTCTGATAGAATTGACTGCCCGAATTCACTTTATCGGTTTTGTAGCGCAGACTCCCGCTGTACTCGGGACCGCCCTCTTTGGTGACGACATTGACGATACCGCCCATGGCATTTCCGTACTCTGCGGAAAATCCCCCCGTCTGTAAAACAATCTCTTCCACCGCATTCTTATTGATATCGGTGATCATGCCGCCGCTAATCGGATTGGTCAACGATAGGCCATCCACCATATAACTGACTTCTGTCCAGCGGCTGCCCCGAATATAGTTACCGCCTACAACGCCCGCCGATGTATTTATGACTGAACCAACGGATTCCACAATCAGATTTTCGAATTCTTCGGAAGACAATGTCCTGGTGGAAGAAGAAACCTCTTTATGGATCAGAGGACGTTCAGCATATACCTCTACCGCCACACCGATATCAAGTACCTTGGATTGCATTTCAACATTTATTTCGGTAAGCAAATCCTGAATGACTTCTACGTTCTTGACGGTTACCGGGCTGTACCCTATATAGCTGACTTTCAAGGAGTAGGTTCCGCTCGGGATATTCAAGATAAAGTAGTGTCCGTCTACGTCGGTCATTGTGCCGAGCAAGGTGCCCTCTAAAACGATGTTGGCGCCCGGCAGTGGTTGGCCGGTCTCCTTCTCTACAATAAGCCCGACAATCTTGCCCTTTGTACCGGCAAAAACTAGGGTAGATGATGTTATCATCAGTAGGATGATTAGAAAATAGCTAAAATATTTGCTTTTCATTTGGATGAACCTCCAAGTTATAAAATATTTCTTGTGCCAAACCTGTGGATATATCTATATGATGGAATCTCGTTATCTTAGGAATACACATTTTTTAGCCTTCACCCCCTGGTTGGTTTCTACAGAATAGATATAGATTCCACTGGAAATATTTGAAGCGTCCCAGATAAAATGATGATCTCCGGCATTTCTATGACCTTCATCTATAATCCTGACCAGATTTCCCAACAGGTCATAAATTTTTATTCTTACTTCTGATTGTTGTCCAATTTGGTAACTGATAATCGTGCTCGAGTTAAAAGGGTTGGGATGGTTGGGATAAAGCCTAAACTGCATCTTATCCGCTAATCCCGGGTTTTCGTCGACGCCGGTCATCATCATGGCCTCAATTTCCGGCTTGATCTCTTCATATTTCTCGTTGTCAATCGGGAAATCCCATTGATCCCTGAACTGAGTGCGGAGATCCGCTCCCGCTGCCACGCTGAAGGCGCAACAAGTGACAGTCATTGCCACCGTTTTCGACAGATCGTAGTTACTTCTCACATTATTTTTAACAACGGTGAGAACGTCCCAGGATTGATCCGGAGGCTGCAGTATCCTGAAAAATCGAGGGAATATCTCATATCCGTACTCCTCCCCCAGAGACATAAACATACCGTCCAATAAATCGGGAGTCAGAATATGGAAATTGGGATCTTCCTCATAACCTTGAAGTTGTCCCATAAATGAATTTTTTTGATCGTTAAATCCCTGCTCCAGACTTGCTGCACCCTCGGTTGTTAATTGATACTGCCCACTCTTGCTGAATAGTTCATGGACTGCAAAGAGGCCCACCATGCTCGCCCAGGCTTCTACATAGTTCGTTCCATAATCCCAATTATCTCCCCCCATTAGTGTGTCATAACCAAGCGCAGGGTATAGATTATTAAATCGATCCGCCGCCAGAGTATAGTTATGACCTAATTCATGAAAAACAACAAACCATGGCGGATTATCGTTCCACATCCATGAGCCCATATCTACGGGATTGCCACAAGAAGCGACACCATGCATCCACGGATTATATTGGATAACCTGGATACCGTGAAATTCGGTGCCACACAGCTGACTCTGAATCTGAGTTCCCAGGTCAATGGCTTTGATGACATCACATCTCTCCAGGACTTCTTTATAGGTCGATGGACAAATGAATTCAATATGTTCCCCCCGAACGGTATCAATATCCGCCACACCAGTCGTGTCAACCTCCAGGATAGCATGTCCCTCATCGGGAATTTGATCCGACCAATAGACGCCATATTTTGTTCTTGCTATCCATTTGATCCGGGAACACTTCAAACCGATTAGCGAAAATTCCCATCTGAATCGATAAGGCGCCGTAGATCTTGGATTACCCTCGGCAAAAGTATAAAATCCACTCAGGGAATGCGCTGAGCCAGAGGCATCATAATCCCAGTAAACCGTTCCGTCGATCCAGTTTTTCCCGTTCCAATCGTAGAGATTGGCAAACAGTTTATAATCGTATCCGATATCCTCCAACTTGACGCCGGTATTACTGTTATCATCAACATCCATGTAAACTTCAAAGATTGTAGTTGCACCAATTCCGGCCTGATTCCCTTTCGGGATGGCGCCCTTCGTATAAAAATCAATATACATTGCATCCGGTTGACCACTGGATTGCCAAAATTTTACTTTTTCAAAATCCACATAGTCGGGATGGCCTGTCGAAACATCGCCGATTGGATCCTCAATGGTCTGTGAGACTATTGGAAACGCTGCAGCCAATAGCACCATTAGCAAGATCAGAATGTTCTTTTTATATGATCCAATCATCGCAGCTTGAAATCCACATTTTTCATTATATAATTGAGAATAAAACCACAAAACCAAGGTCGGGTGGCTGCCCAGCCACCCGACCTTGCAAGCGCTTTTTACTTCATAAAAACGCATTTCTTGGTCAGACTGCTCTGCCCATCAACTTCTAAACGATAGAAATAAATACCTGAAGACAGATTGGAAGCATCCCAGGAGTAGCTGTGATATCCGCTGTCGACAACTTGGTTCTCAACCAGATCGGCGACTTTACGTCCAAGCATATCGTACACCACCAAACTCACCTTGGTACGCATCGGGATGGTAAACGCTATACTGGTAACCGGGTTAAACGGATTCGGGTAGTTCTGCATCAGTGAAAATTCGCCAGGTCGATTCACATTGACATCCTTAATGGCCACTCCCCCCTTATAAAACTTGATCGCTGTTTCATTTTGGGGATAACCATCCGCCGGTAGGTTGTTGCCATAATACTGACACCCCAGACCGCTGTCTTTCCCGGGTTGAATTCCGATAGTTGCCCGCTTCGCGCATGGTTCCGGTGCAATACCCAAATCCTTGTAATAGAAGGTAATGGAGGCATCGCTGGGGTCCAGAACGATCTGAAATGTTAGAGTCGTATCCGGACATACCTGACTGCCCTCTTCACCAGTTACGTAATGATGATTGGTCATATTATGATACTGAACGGTAAAGGTACCGGCAGTAGAATTATGGTAGTAATAAATTACACCTGTCGCTGTATTATATGGAGCAGAATTATATGCTTTGTCTCCCATAATATCACACGCAAGTGGGCATAAAATATTATCCCAACCCATACCGGGAATCGTCGTTCCGTAGCTTCCTGAAGTAATCCACTCAATAGGATCGGTAAACGAACATATACCGTTAATACCGATACGGATACTATCGAATGTGGCATCATAAAAGTCAAAACTCATTCCCATCGCAATCGGACTGGTACCGCCGTCATCGACATCAACCGTAGCCCAAGGTGCTGTAAAATCAGCGCGTGGTATTTCCGTGCCAATTGTGCTGATGTCATTCCATACATATGGGACAGTATCATCAATGCTATAGGGATCTTCGCCTGGACCTAAGAGACTCTTGACATCTGCATATACAGCCTGATCGATCGGAAAATCCGGTATTCCTTCCAGTACACTGTAAAGATCTTCGCCCATAGCCAGCTCAATCGCTGCCGCTTGAACCGCTGCAATTACACCATACCATCTATGATGAGCCTGGGTCAGAAAATCATCCGAACTGCTGATTGAAAAATCAGAATTACGTGTGTAATTATTCACAATCTGGGTGAAAGCATTTGTGGAATCTGCGGTGTCGAAGGCATTCGGGATAATCTCTTCGAACACGGTAGCCGTCCAACTCAGATCATCGGACAGGGAGAGAAGTAAGCCGGTCATTAACTCAGGAGTTAAATCTCGGGCTGTACCGGAAAAGTTATTCCAGGCCGCGAGTATATCCGCCTTCTTGTTCATAATCGCGGTTTTAGCAGCCCCATCCGTCATGCTCTCCGCAATATAGTATACATAGCAATTTTCATAGGCATTCGCCAGCAATGCTTTCATCGTCCATTTATGGTGGGCATCCCATTTAAAGCCATTTATACTATCTTCAAGGGTGCAATACCAACCTTCCCCGTTGACGGGAATCGGTCGCTGATAACTCTTCTGCGTTAGCATTACTTCTCTCAATCCAGTGCTGAATGCGCAAAGAGTTTGATCTACAACACCTTCTAACATTGCGTACCAATTGGGCTCATCCACCCAATACTGTCCGGGAATACGGCAGCCAAATTGATTGACGCCACCAGATCCATAAACGATAGGCGCTGCATAGCTGTTATAATTCTCATAATCCACCCGGAATTTCCTGTCACTCTCTGCAATAGTACCGATTTGGGATCTAACCAGATCCACCATCTCATCGACTACGCCGGTAATATTTTTCGCATCTGCAGTTGAGGAGTAAAGTTCCGGAACTTCGATGACGCAATTGGTGCCGACTTTTTCTGTCAGCTGTGCAACCAGGGATACATCGATAGTAAAGAGGCCCGGCTCTTCCATCATATCCCCCCCAAAGTGGGGTACCTGATGCCAATAATTACCATCTTTGTACCATCCATCGAGAAAGTACTCCAATTCCTCCCAACCGGTACCGACCAGAGAAAATTTCCAGTACATGGTTTTGCCGTCTTCGGTTACTTTAACGGGTACAACTGCTCTCGTCATAAATGAATTTACGGTGCCATCCCACTCTAAATACATTCTTCCAAACCAGTGACCGCCTCCGTAGTCATGAAAATCAACATTGTCTTCATTACCACGATACTGTCCCGTGTTAGGATCGCTGTCCGTATCGAGAGTAAATGAGTTCAGACTCTCCCCGTACACCCTGTCAGAGAACGGACCATTCATAGTAAAACCGACCAGCACACTATCTCCTTGCTGAACGAAATAGCCCCCGACATAATCTACACATGCTGGTTCGGTATCACCGATCGGATCAGTGAAGGTAAATTCACTGGGTAATTGTGCTTGTAGCAGCAACGGCATAGAAAACAAAAGGAATAATGCCATCAGCCTGCAAAATAACAAAGTCGTTTTCATCATTTCCTCCTTTTAAAGTTACACTCTTCATGGAACGTCCGGATCTTATTCATCTCGTAGCCTTCGTTATATACCCTCCTTTTTCATTTAGTAATTCTATTATTCTGTACAATTCAATTGGTTTAATCAATAAAGGAGAACTAATAAACTCCGCTTTCTTGTTTGTTCGAGAATCGGCCGTTATAAATATGAAATCTGCCGATGTAAGTGGTTTGGCTTTTACGGCAAACTCCCACCCATCCATCTCGGGCATATTTATATCGCAGAGGATAAAATTAAACGCGCGTTCATGTAATTTCCGTAAGCCTTCTTTACCGCTATTTGCGATTTGCGGAAAGTACCCGGATCGTTTGAGTCCAATCGCCAGCGACTCGGCAGAGCCGGGCTCATCCTCAACAATCAAAATATTTTTTTCTGTCTGTTTCATCATTATTTCTTCGAGTATCAATTCTGAGAGTAGTCAAAGAATATGCCATCTACGTCATGCATAATGCTAGGGATGCATATTCGAAGATAATAATTTTTTCAGATGACAAATCGGATGGGGATTTGCAACATAGTCCAATCTCAATACATTTCAGATTGAAACACTGCCAGGTGTTGGCATTTCAAAATGAAATGAGAACCGATGAAATCAGGTTATTCGTCGGGAGTAAGTTTGTATTTATTGATTTTCCGCCAGAGCGTGGTAGTACTAATTCCCAGTGCTTTCGCTGTTTCCGTTTTATTCCAATCATTTTCCTGCAATTTTTGGCGGATAGCGTTTCTCTCAAGATTTAACAAACTCGTAGGATTATGGAATTCAACATGTTCGATATTCGAATTCTCAACTCCGGTTATATCCGCGGAAATATCTTTGATATCGATTGTGTCGGATTTAGTAAGAATAGCTGCCCGTTCCAGAATATTTTCCAACTCGCGCACATTACCCGGCCAATCGTAATTCTCAAACTGGGTGTATACCGACTCGGTTATATATCCGATATTTTTCGAGAATTTTTTCGCATATTTTACCAGGAAATAATTGGCTAACAACCTAATATCCGTTACTCTTTCTCGCAACGGCGGCAAGGTAATGGGAAATATATTAATCCGGAATAGTAAATCACTGCGAAACTTCTTCTCCTCAGCTTTTCTTTTCAAATCACAATTCGTGGCACATACAATCCTGGTATTGACCTTGATTGTCTGATTTCCACCGACCGGCCTGATTTCATTCGATTCCAGTGTCCGTAATAGTTTCGCTTGCGCCGCTAAGGACATTTCACCAATTTCATCCAGAAATAATGTACCGCCATCGGCCTCTTTGAAGAGTCCTTGTTTGTTTTCAAAAGCACCGGTAAATGAACCTTTCACATGACCGAATAGCTCGCTTTCCAGCAAATTTTCCGGGAGGGCACCGCAATTGATAGCTATAAAAGATTTTTCGCTGCGATTGCTGTGTTTATGTATCGCGCGGGCAATCAATTCTTTTCCGGTTCCGCTTTCTCCTAAAATAAGCACCGGCACATCCAGGCTCGAGACCTCTTTCACCAATTTTAGGACCTGCATCATGGGTGTACTTTTCCCAATGATGCTATTCCGAAGACTTTCCTCCCGCACCTGTTTTTTTAAAATATTTATTTCTTCAACCAGGCGGGATTTCTCCAGGGCTTTCTGAACGGTATGAATAATCTCTTCGCGCCGCATCGGTTTCGAAATGTAATCATAGGCCCCTAATTTGATAGCTTTGACAGCTGTCTCGATGGTCGCATAAGCAGTAATGACGATTACTTCCGTCGTAGGACTGATATTTTTCACAAAATCGATTACATCAAAACCATCCACTTTCTCCATTTTCAAATCGGTAATGATCAGATCGAAATACTCTTTCTCTAATATTTTTATGGCTTTGCTTCCGTTGTCGGCCTCGACAACACTATACCCTGCTCTTTTTAAAATAGTACAGAGCGTAAACCGGCTGTTATCGTGATCGTCGACTACAAGAATTCTCGACATGCTTGCCCTATTTCATCAAAGGTGCTTCAATCGTAAAAATAGTACCTTTGTTGGATTTGCTTTCAACTCTAATATTCCATTGATGTTGATCGATAATTCGCTTTACAATACTCAGGCCAAGACCGCTTCCCTTCGATTTTGAAGTATAAAACTGCTTAAATATTTTTTTCAAATGGCTTCTCGGAATGCCTTTGCCACTATCTTGAATACTTATGCGGGCACAGTTCACATCCTTTTCCACAGCGATACGAATTACACCTTCGCTGGAAATACTCTGAACCGAGTTGATTAAGATATTCCAGATGACCTGCTTGATCGAATCCTTATCGAATTTCAATCTGGGAACATCGCTATCAAAGTCGGTATAAATTTTAATCCTCTCGCTAACATTTTTATCTAAATTCAGAAGTAATACAACTTCATCAATCGATTTACGGATATCGTAAGTGCTGAACCGCATTTCCGGAATACGCGTATAATTCAAATAAACCGATATGATGTGATCCAGTCGTTGGGTTTCCTCCTTGACTATATCAATCAATCTCTTGTCATCAGCATCAATATTTATGTCATATTGAAGGGCAGAAATCGAAGTCGAAATTGCGTTCAGGGGATTCCGAATTTCATGCGCAATACTGGAAGTCAATTCACCTAGGACTGCGAGGTATTTTAATTTTTCCAAACGCTCTTTAGTGTTATCCAGTTTCTTTCGAAGATTGATAGTTTGCGTCACATCATCCAGTACCTCAAGAACTTGTTTCACATTGCCCTCATCATCTCTAACAGGTGCTGAAATTACTGAATAGTATCTCTGTTTATCCGTTACAATTAAATGCCGATATATCTTTCCGGTTTTAAAAATCTTTCGACTCGGACATTCAGCGCAAAAATCATCTCTGCCAAACATTTGGTAGCATTTCATTCCGAGGCAATTCATTCCTTTCTTAAACCATTTTTCACTGGTCTCGTTAAACCATTCAATTTTATGTTCTTTATTGAACAAAAGAATGCCTTGCCCCATAGAGGAAACGATATCGTATAAACGTTGGGTGTTCTTTTCCAGGTTATTATATAACCTGGAATTCTGGATGGCTACGCCGATTCGGTTAGCCAGAACCTCCAGCGAATTTAGATCATCATTGGTAAAATTCATCTTTTCGGTTGACTCTATATTCAGTACTCCGATAATCTTGTCTTTTATCCGTATCGGGACACACAATTCCGACTGGGTGGGTGTTTCATTGGGAGTGATGGTGTAAAAGTGCGAATTACGGCTAACATCATTGGATAGCACCGTTTTACCGGATTTGACCACATAGCCGACGATACCCTGATCCATTTTCAACTCCTGATGCGGCGGCACTTTCCCCTTATAGATTCCCGCCAATGACGTCAGGACTATCGTATCGGTCTTATAATCGACAAGGTACAATGCCACGTGATCGTAGCCGAGGTACTCATGGATTACATCCACCACTTTGGAGTAGAGCAGCTCGTTACTCATGATTCCATCGAGGTGTTGGCAAATACTATTTATCCCTTGGAGTTGCAGTGATTTTTGTGTTCTGTTCATTTCTTTTTTGTCCAATGCTATTTACATCTAGGGAAATGATTGCCGAGATTTTTTCACTTTTACTAAAGATTTTTTAAATCTTGACCATTTCCGAAGATAAAATCCTGTACTGCCCATCTAAATTTTGATTAGAATCTTTTACACTGCAATTCTTGGCAATTATACTACTTATTGATTTCTTCTGCAATCATTTCATCTATCATTTCTAATATCAAAAACCATTCCATCGAAATCATTCTGGTAAGAATCCGCACACATTCTAGAAGCATCGGCTTTCCTCTATCAGGCAATAGAATCCATAATGGCTCAACAGAGATTGAAAAACGTACCAGCAGATGATATACTCGCGGTGAATTTGACGAATGGCTTTGTTACAATCCGCATTATCGACAATGATATGATAAAAACGGCCATAGGAGACGCCCTATAATGATACAAATAATGACTTTTTGCCTAGCTATAGAAAAAAAAAGGGACGATAAACGTCCCTTTTTTTCTAGTAGCGGGGGCAGGATTCGAACCTACGACCTTTGGGTTATGAGCCCAACGAGCTACCAGCTGCTCCACCCCGCGATCATTTATAAATAGCGCCCTAATATCCGAATATTTGTGCAGATTTACAAGCACCATTTTAAACAATATCTCAGATAAATTAATCTCAAAATATTTTATTGGATCTATGATGGCAACCTGATATTTAATAGACGCAATCCATAAGGCAGAGGAGTAGAAGTAGTCATTCACCGATTACTTTTATTAAATATCGTTTGGACCTCTTGCCGTCGAATTCGCCATAGAATATCTGCTCCCACGGGCCAAAATCCAGTTTCCCATCCGTAATAGCTACCACCACTTCACGTCCCATGATCTGCCGTTTCAAATGTGCATCGGCGTTATCCTCGTAGCCGTTGTGGCGGTACTGAGCATGTGGTTTCTCCGGAGCCAATTTTTCAAGCCATACTTCGTAATCATGATGGAGCCCCGATTCATCGTCATTGATGAATACGCTGGCCGTGATATGCATGGCGTTCACGAGGCAGAGCCCCTCCTTAATTCCGCTCTCGCGAACAACATCTTCGACTTGCATCGTAATATTGATGAATGCCCTGCGGATAGGCACATTCAGGGTGATGCGGCGGGTCAGTGATTTCATGGGTCATGCTCCTGTCAATTGATTTCTCAAGGCGTCGCTCATTTTCTGCCGGAAAATAATCACAGTCAACTGATATATCAACAAACAACCGTGGGATTTTCGCTTCCGATTGATAAATTATTTCCGTAATGCGAAAACAAGCCAAGATTGTGATTGCACCGGACTCCTTCAAAGGAAGTTTATCCGCCTTCGAAGTATGCCAGGCCGTTGCGCGGGGAATTCATATCACCTACCCTTCGGCAGAACTTATCACTATTCCATTGGCCGACGGCGGCGAGGGAACAGTAGATACCATGGTTCGTGCGACCGGCGGCGCATACCGGACGTGCATTGTCATGGACCCACTCAGCCGGCCTATCGAAGCGCGCTACGGGATCTTGGGCACAAAAGACACTGCCGTCATCGAAATGGCCGCCGCATCAGGTTTGCCGCTGGTGCCTGTGGAACTGCGGAATCCACTACACACGACTACTTTCGGAACAGGTCAATTAATCAGGGATGCGCTGGAAGCTGGTCATGCCAGAATAATTCTCGGCATCGGCGGGTCCGCTACCGTTGATGGCGGTGCCGGAATGGCGCAAGCCCTGGGCGTTTGTTTTTTCGATGAAGCGGGGGAGGAAATCACCGCCTCTATGACCGGAATGAGTATCGGACATTGCTGCTCTATCCGGACAGATCGGTTGCACCCCGGCATTTCCCAATGCAGAATCGTAGCGGCCTGCGACGTCACCAATCCGCTGCTAGGTCCTACCGGAGCTGCCCGAATTTATGGCCCGCAAAAAGGGGCCAATCCGGAAGAGGTTTTAATCCTTGAGAAAAACCTACACCATTTCTTCGATCTGGTGGAATCCGGCCAGAAATTATCCGTCCGCAACCTTCCGGGCGCCGGCGCCGCAGGCGGATTGGGCGCCGGTTTATACGCATTCCTGCATGCCGATTTGCAGAGCGGTATCGCACTCCTTCTCGAGGCAGTGGATTTCGAGACCAAGGTAAAAGACGCCGATCTGCTCATCACCGGCGAAGGTCAGATCGATGCCCAGACACTTCAGGGTAAGGCGATTTCGGGACTGCTGACGATTACCCGCAAATACCAGGTTCCGGCGATTGCGATTGCCGGTCGGATTCAAGGCGATATCTCTCCGCTCATCCATCAAGGATTGCGGGCCGCTTACGCAATCTGCCAGGACAGAGACGACCCGGAGTATTCCCGTAAGAATGCCGCTAAACTAATCGAACAGCTTATCGCTGAAGTCATCACCCGCCATATATAGAACAGGTGTAAAAAAGATGATCTTCTGCGGTTCGGAATATCAATCCTTTAAATGTCCGTATGAAAGTGAGTGTTGCAGAAACCGGTGGATTTATTCTTTAGAAAGAATGAGAACATACTTGAGACGCTCGCCGGAATCAAGACGAACGATATTCACCTGAAAGGGATATTCCGGTCCCGATTGAAATACGAATCCCTGCATAAAGGCGCTCCCCAGCCGCGCAATGTCGATATTCTTACGAAATTCCGGCTGTGACTCCACGGCCAGCTGGTCCAATATCGATCCGCCCAGTAGTTCCTTGCGCTCCTTGGCCAGTAAATCCATAGCCGCCAGGTTGACGGCATCGATCTTCAAATCCGGATTGATGACAAACATCGGGCGATTGGTGATTTCAATCTCCTCTTTCAGTTTATCTTTCATCTGGCGAATATCGCGATAGGCAGCGATCAACATATTGTTGACGTTATTCAGCTCTTTGATTTTCTCGTGCAGTTTCAATTCCAGGTTCTGGATCCTGACGCCGGTATGCACCCGCGAATGCAATTCCAGAACATCAAAGGGTTTTTTAATATAATCGTCGGCCCCCGCACTAAGGCCCCGGTTAATATCCAGCTGCGATTCCTTGGCCGTTAATAAAATGATATAGACGTAGGTATCGATCATCTCGGCCCGTATCTTCTCGCAAATATCAAGCCCGTTCATCTCGGGTAAAACCGTTTCGAAGATGGCCATGGGATAGCGCCCCGTACTAAGGGCACGCCAGATTTCTACGCCGCTGCTCTTTTCGACGACTTCGTGGCCCCAGTTCTCAAGCATGCGTTTGAGTAGCTCTTTGCTGATTTCATCGGTATCGGCAATCAGAATTTTCATAATAGCGCCTCGTGCTTATGCTTCAAAGATACGAACTAACCGTTTTATATTTAACAAGAAAACATCATTATCGGAAATTTTTTATTGCAATATGATGTCACATCGTCTAACTTTTTGAAAAATTGTAATTGTATATTTAGGTAACATATTGTCTTCAACCGCACCCAAACAGAGGAAAGTGTTTACGACCAGGGCTAAGCATGAAAATTAGATTTTGGGGAGTCCGGGGTTCGATCCCCACACCTCTCACTACCCATCAGTTAAGAGCTAAATTAAAAAGTGCGATTTCCCGCATCACCCCGGAAGATATCCGGACGCCCGGAGATATCGATAAATTCATCAATAGACTGCCCCTTCCCGAGAGAAACATTATCGGCGGAAACACCTCCTGCCTGGAGGTTCGTGCAGATGACAAAATCCTGATTTTCGATATGGGAAGCGGTCTGAAGGGATTAGGAAATCATCTTATCCGCCATGAACAGAATAAAGACGGCCTGGAAATTCACATCTTCATGAGTCATACGCACTGGGACCATCTCATCGGATTTCCCTTTTTCACGCCGGCTTTCCTGCCTCAGAATAAACTCTTTTTTTACAGTATTCATCCGCGTCTGCGCGAAAGGCTGGAAATTCAGCAGGATTTCCGCTTTTTCCCGGTCAGCCTGGATAATATGAGTTCTCAGAAAGAATTCATCGAATTGAAGCATCATGAGGAATTTCAACTGGGGAATATCAAAATTCGCAATCATCCTCTTTACCATCCCGGCGGATCATTCGGTTACCGCGTTGAATATGACAACAAGGTCTTCATCTATGCCACAGATTCGGAGTATAAAGAGACCTCCGGCAAGAAGATCGAGGACAGCATCGCATTTTTCAAAGGCGCCAATATACTCGTCTTCGATGCGCAGTATACTTTCGAAGAAGCGATTCATAAGGAAGACTGGGGGCATAGTTCCGCACTGATCGGCATCGATTATGCGATTGAGGCCGGCGTTGAGAAGCTGGTCCTCTTCCATCATGAACCCGAACGCGACGACTTTGAGATTTCCGACATTCTTCAAAAGTCGATCAACTATAAAAAAATGAATTATCCCACCGAAGAGTTGGAAGTCATTCTGGCCCATGAAGGTCTCGAATTTGAATTATAGGCCGCCTTATCTAATGCATTTTATGTGTATCTTTAATCGATAAACTAACCATGAGTGCTCAGATGGAAATTCGTATTGCAAACAGGATTCCCGAAATCGAACAGGTCTGTGAGAAGATCGAAGACTTTGGCAAATCGATCGGTCTGGATCAGAAATTTATTTTTGCGTTGCATTTGGCCCTGGACGAAATTCTGACCAATATCATCTCATACGGCTACGACGATAAAAAAACCCATGAGATCATTGTCAACTTAGCTATCGATAAAGGTAGCTTAGTGATGGAAATCGAGGACGATGCCCATCCCTTCAATCCTGACCAGGCTCCCCAGCCCGATCTTGATACGCCTCTGCAGCAGCGTAAAATCGGCGGTCTGGGAATTTATCTCGTTAGAAATTTAATGGACAGTCTTCGTTATGAATCTAGTCACGGAAAGAACAAATTAACGTTGATGAAACAGATAAAAAATGATGACGCATCTAATTAGTGAGGTAAAAAAATGGATATCAAAATCGAAAAAGATGGCGCAATAAATATTATCTCGGTAAGCGACCGTTTGGATTCCAACACTGCCGGCGATCTGGAGAAGAAATTCATCCCCAAAATCGACGCTGGCGAGACACAGTTCATCCTGGACTTCGCGGAACTGGATTATATTAGCAGCGCCGGATTGCGTGTGCTCCTCCACGCAGCCAAAAAATTGAACCAAACCGACGGACAGGTAGTACTTTGCTGTGTTAAGGATGAGGTGAAGGAAGTCTTCGAAATCGCCGGGCTGGCGCCGATATTTCCAATCTATGCCGACCGTGACGGCGCTATCAGCGCTTTCTATTAATAGCAGCGAAAATTTCCGTCGTTTCCGGATTCCGGTTCAGCTTCCGGATTTCAAGTAGGGGTCGTTAATCCCGTTTTTCGACCTCTATTTTCTTTTTGATAACATAGCGCATAGACGTTGTGCGTCTGGCATTCCCGAGCATGAGTTGAACTTCGTACACGCCAGGCGCTGCAAATTGATGCTTAACAATTTTTCCCAGCGCTGAGGCCCCATCGCCGAAATCCCACTGGAAATTCAGTTTACCGGTGTAACTATCCACCACGGCTTCGAAAGTAACCTCATCCCGGGCGCCGCCGGAATAGATCGTCTCCGGAGTATTTTGAATATGGACGACCGGTGTGGCGTGCACGGTTACGGGAATATCGAAGGCTTTCGGCTGGCCGAACGAAATCTGCTTGTACCAGACCAGCAGCCGGGCGGTATATTTCCCGGCCTGGGAATAGGCGTAGGTAAGCACGTTTTGATCGATTATCGTGCCGTTGCCAAGATCCCATTGAAGCGCGATGGGAATCTGGTGCGGATTGCTGATGATCGACGATAAGAGAAAACTCTCCTTCACGTCCACCTCGATCTGCTGCGGCACTTTGATCAGCGGAATATCGTCGATAACGATATCTTTGGCGACGCTGAAGACATCGCCTTTCTTGACTTGCACCTGGAACTTCCCGGCGCGTTCGAAACTCTTCCTGACCTGGGCGCCTTCCAGTTCGGCGCCGTCGCTGAAATACCATTTATAGGGTACAGCTTTCGCCTTGACGAGCTCGTTCGCCACTGCTTCGAAAGCAATGGGATCATTTACAAATCCGGCAACGGGGCCTTCCACCGCGAGTTGCGGCAGTTCCCGAACCACGAGGGTCATCGTTTTACGGGCAGTATTGCAGCGTGTCATGCTGTTATCGGTAACGAGCAGTGCCACCTGGTATTCACCGGGCATATCGTACTGATGCTGGGTGGTTATTCCCGTGGCGCTATTCCCATCTCCGAAATCCCATCTAAAGTGCCGGATGAAGCCGTCGCTGTCGGCACTTTTGGCCGCAGAGAAATTGAGCAGCGTCCGGACGAAGGTCGAGTACCGGTCGGCCAGCGCGGGAGCGGCATCCGAGGCGTACACTTCGATCGCCGCCATCGGCGGATCGTTAATGGTGATGATCCGCTCGGTTTCGGATACGTTGCAGCCCAGTTCCGATTCGGTAGTCACCTTTAGGCGGGTGATGTAGGTTCCCGGTTTTTCATAAATGTAAACAGTCTTGATGCCTTCAGCGGTCACGCCATTGCCGTAGTTCCAATCGTAGCGGACAATCCTGGAATTGCCCGGATCGGAAGCCATGGCATCGAAAAGAATCGAATCGCCGATGCAACCGAAACTTCTGGCCGTGAAAGATGCCGTCGGTGCGGCAATCACAAGAACGGTCAATTCATCCTCCGAGGTGTTTTCGCAATCGCCCACTTCGGGAACCATGATCGTCAGCCGGACCGGAAATTTACCCGGACGCGTGTAGACGTGGGTCGGCGTTACGCCGCCGCCCAGATCACCGTCGCCGAAATCCCATCCGTAGCTTTTAATCGATCTTCCACCTCCCGAAGACAACGATCCGTCGAAAGACACAACGGTGTTGGCGCATACGGTCTGATCTTCACCGGCCTCAGCCACGGGCGCATCAATCACATGGATCAGCATATCTGCAACGGAATAATCACAGGGCAAATTGCTGTCATCGTACACCGTTAAACGCACCGGGTAATCGCCACCGCGTTTGTAGGCATGAATCGGATTGACTCCCTCAGCCTTGCCGCCATCGCCGAAGTCCCAGAGATAACGCAGCAGGGCTTTTTCAAAATCGTAGGATTTGCTGGCGTCCAGCATCAGTGGTTCACCGGCGCAGATGGTATCCGTACCGGCCGCAATAATCGCCACCGGCGGCGAGTTTACATGCACTTTAATGTTGGTAATATTGAGCGAATTCGATAATCCCTGCCCGTCATCGACGCGCAGAACGACCGGATAAATTCCGGTCGATTTATAAATGTGGACAATTTGCATACCGGTGGCACTATTGCCATCCCCGAAATCCCAGTAATATGAGAGCAGATCGCCGTCCGGATCGGAGCTGCGCGTCCCGTCGAAAAGCACCTGTTGATCGCAGGTGAGAATGTCGCTGCCGGCTTCTGCTTTCGGCCGGTAGTTCACAGCGACACCCTGGGTGGCCGAGGTCGTGTTATTACTGGCTGACGAGTTGTCCCTCACCGTCAGGGTAATCGTATAGCGGCCGGCTTCCGCATAGATATGCTCGACTTCCTTACCGGTTGCAACGGCCGTATTATCTCCGAAATCCCATTCATACTGGCTGACGTCGCCATCGACATCATAGGACAGACCAGCATTAAACCGATAGGTCTGGCCGGGTCCCAGCCGATCGACCGGCGATATCACGGGAGTTGGAGAGGAATTAACGAAGACGGTCGTATAATGGATATCTTCAGCCCCGGCATCATCGGTTACCTTTAACTGCACCTGATACATGCCGGGCGTTTCAAAGGTATGCCGGGCTGTCTTACCGTCTATCACAACCCCCTCCTCGACCAACCATTGGTAGGAGACCATCTTTCCGTCAGGATCGTTGGAAAAGCCGCCGTCCAGTTTGACCGATTCACCGGGCGCAATCACACGATCCAGCCCCGCATCGGCGATGGGCGGATGATTGATGGTAATGTCCACCTCCTGGTACTGTTTGGCCGTAATTGAGCCGGATGCGTCGGTTGTCGTCAGACGCACGCGATAGGTACCCGGATAGGCATAGGTATGCACCAATTGCTTCCCATGCGCGCTTTGGTTATCCCCGAAATCCCAGAAATAATCGATAATTTCATCATCCGAATCCGTCGATCCGCTGCCGTCCAATACAACCTGGCTGCTGTTCAACCGGCGGCTGCCGCCGGCATCCACAGTCGTCGGATCGTTCACCCGGATTTTAGATTCAATCTGGGCGTGGTTATTCAGGGTGGGCGTATTGTCGCGCACCCACAGTTTCACCGTATAGGTTCCGGGCTGCGCATATTGATGATCGACAACCTGACCCTTGCGCGAGAACCCATCGCCGAAATCCCAGACATATTCCACGATTTCACCATCCGGATCGACGGAAGCTTGGGCGGAAAATACCCTGACTTCTTTGGCCGCCACAATCGGCGGGAACTCAAAGCCGGGCACCGGCGGATCATTGATGATAATCTGGGAAGTCACCAAGTCCGTGCTGTTTTCCACCTCGGCATCATCGAAGATTTCCAAACTGAGTTGATAGGTTCCCGGTTGGGCGTAAGCATGCGAAACCTCAAATCCGTCGGCTTCCGCACCGTCACCGAAACCCCAGTGATAACGCACTAATTCACCGTCGCTATCGATCGAGCCCTCGGCATCGAATTGAATTACTTCGGCAATGGCGGCGATTGTCTTGCCCTGGTTCAGTTTGGCGGCCGGCTGGGCATTGATCCAGATCATCATGGTCGTCCGGTCCCGGTTGCAGAGTGAAAGTCCGTCATCCTCCACCGTCAATGAGACCTGGTATTTACCCGCTTGCGAATAACGGTGGATCGCCGTCACGGTAGCGGCTTTGTAGCCGTCTCCGAAATCCCATAGATATTTTAAAATCTGCCCGTCCTGATCGACGGAACTCGAGGCGTCCAGGAACAGGTCCTGAAAAGGAATACCGCGTTCCGGGGCGATAATCCGGGCCGTCGGAGCTTCGTTGATTTTAATGGTTTTGGAGAGCCGGCTGGTGTTGGCCACATAGCCGGAATTATCCTCTACAATCAGAAGAACGTCATAGTCTCCAGGCTGGCCGAAATCGTACACGATTCTCGACCCGCTTTTCTGTATATTGCCGTTCAGAATCCACTGAAACTTCAAATCATCACCGTCCGGATCGGTGGAGCCGGAAGCATCCAGAATCAGGGAGTTGCACTCTGATAACGGGACCAGATCGATTTTGGGGACCGGGAGATGGTTGACCGTAAAAATCGTCGGCGGGTAAATCAACTCGATGATTTTACCCTGATCGTCCGTAATCCAGAATTGGGTATTGTTGGTACGGGTGTTCTGTTCGATGACCAGGGCAGCTTCCTGCCCGCGCTCATTCTCCTGGATCGGTAATTGGGTCGAAGCCAGGCTGGCATCATCGGAAACGGTTACGGGCACATCATAGCGGTACTTGCTCTCGAAATGGATCAACGAGGCGATACGCTTGATGTCGCCATCGAAGTTATAGACGGTGATATATTGCGTTTCCGGCGGAATAACGAATTTCAGCTGGGTCGCCAGTTCTTTTTTCTGCGATAGGCGGAACGACAGGGCCGGTGATGAGATTTTCACGCCCTGAATGGGAACATTCTCTTTATCTTGGGCGGATACATATAATTGGTAGATATTGCGGCCGTTGCCCTTGATTCCGTCGACGACCAGTTGAAAATAGGCATAGCCGTCTTTCGGTTCCCCCATATCCATCGAAAAATCACCGATTGTCCGCCAGCGGTTTTCGAAATATTTATCTTTGGAGAGGATCAGATTCACCAGTGGTTTCTCCGAAGGAATTTTATCCTGCAGAGACAGGATGCCCCAGGCAATTTCACCCTTGCCGTAAAGCGAATAGCGCGTTTCGGAGGGTATTTCAAACTCATCGAATTCTCCGCCCATATCGGCATCAAAAATCCGGAAATAGACACGTCCGGTATTGCTGGCCGGGATACCGACGTAATAAATCGCCCGGTTCAGACTGTCGCCTTTATCGACGCCGGCTTCGATTCCCGAAGTCACAAGCAGGTTCTGATCCACTCCCTGCGCCAGAACAACTGTACAGAATCCCATCAAACATAAAAATCTGAAAAGTTTCATTGTATCTACCCTTTTTATATACTACCCCACACTATTCTTCTGTTGCCGCCGTATATCAGATAATGCAAAAAAGTACGAGGAATGAAAATTCTGAAATCTTCTGTTTTCTGAAATACCTTGAAAACTCCAAAAATTCAAACTCATCGAAAAGATTCCCTCGTTATCTGCATCTCATTTATTATTTGATAAAATATTTCTTAATTCATCAATTGACAACATAGGTCTATGACGGTGTAAAATTCTATGACAATTTGAACAAACAGGACATAAATCCAAGATTTTCATTATTGTATCCTTAGTTAAAGATGCAATAGGTAAAATATGATGGGCTTCAATAAAATCTTTACCAATATTTCCATAAAAATCTAGGAAAGAAAAGCCACATATTTTACATGGTACATTCCCATTGTATTCTCTTCTCCATTTATTCTTAGCATCTGCGACTAGATATTTATTTCTTTCCTTCGATATGTGGTATTTAAAGTTTTCTTTACCTTCAATGAATATTTTATCATTTGGCTCGTAATTGAACTCATAAGATAGATTTTTATTTTCATCTGTTTGCATCGAAACTGCCGAATCAATTTTTATTCTATCCCGAGAATTTTTTGTCTCTCTGTAAAGAATGTCATGTAATTCAGTCGATTTATTAATTATTAAATCTTTAAGTAATTCGTCAAAATGACCAGTCCCCTTTATTCCTATCGTTCTTCTTATATAACTATCTGCTATCGATGTTCGATCTCTTCCTCTGCTTTTTGCGATATTATTTACTGCATCATTACGTAAACTAATTATAGATTTACGATTATTAGGAGAATTGTATTCATCAAGGACTTCACTCACGATCTCGAGTATATCTTTAATATATTGGTGCATAAATATCGCCCCTATCTTTTATATCAATATTTACACTGCTATCATTCATTTCCGCGGATCAGACTTTTGCGCGCTGTCCGTTCAGAACATCGATCACCGTGATTGTGATATCGTCCTCAAAGCCCTCGTCACTATTCACCCAGGTCGTCAGGGAATCGACAACCTTTTGCACCAACTCCGCCGGCTCGATATCCTGACCTTCACGGATTAAGTCAACGAAGCGTTCTTCGTTGAACTGTTCCTCCTGCGGACTGTGCGCCTCGACGATGCCGTCCGTGTACATGATCATGCGATCGCCGATCTGGAAATCCATCTCCAGGACCGGGAAGTTGATATCCGCCATCCAGCCCATCAGCATCCCTTTGGGCTTCAGATGCAGCAACTTTTGCTCGGCTTTGCGCCAGATCAGCAGCGGCAGATGCCCGGCATCGGCCAGTACCAGTTTCTTGCTTTCCAGGTCGATATAAAGGTAACTGGCCGTCAGGAACTGATCCTCCATTTTACCTACCAGAGTCTGGTTCATGGCCTTCAGAACCGCACCCGGATCCTCGGCGATATGCTTTTGCTGGGAGAAAGCGATCTTAACCATCGCACTGATCAGGGCGGCCGGTATCCCGTGTCCGGAAACATCCGCAACCAGGACGCCCAGTTTTTTCTCACTGATTACATGATAGTCATAAAAATCACCGGCGACGCCGGCCATCGGAATGTAGCGCGCATCGAAGTTCAGGCCTTCGATATGGGGCGCTCCAACGGGCAAAATCGACTGCTGAATGCGACCCGCGATTTTAACCTCCTGCTCGATCGTGATCAACTTTTCACGCACTTTGACCGCATCGCGCAGGCTGTTAACCATGTCTTGCAGCGATTCGGCCAGCTGACCGATCTCATCGCGTGACGGAACCTTGATCTTAACTTCGAGATCGCCGTCGCCGATTTTCTTGGAAGCCGCCGCCAGGTAGGCAATCGTTTTTGAGAAAGAGCGCGCGAAGAACAGCGAAAACAGGACGCACAGAATTACGGCGATCGTCACCCAGACGACGATATCTTTCTTCACCTGGGCCACCAGGGCATAGGCCATATCGAACTCATCTACGACAACAATCGCCCAGTCGATGTAACTGGACACCGTGTAGTTGCCGATCAGTGCCTTTTGTTCGTATTGAAAATTCTCCAGTTGAAAAGCCCGGTTCTGTCCTTCAAGACACTTACGCACATTTTCCGTAATCGCGTAGGGCAGTATTTCACCCGAATTGAATCTCCCGTTTTTATTTTCATAAATGATCTCACCGCGTGTATCGATGATGTAGAGTTCACGGTGCCCGGTCGAAATCTCCCGTGAAATCAAACCCAGGATCGCATCGATGTCAAACACACCGCGCACGATGGTCACCTCGCCATTATTCAGGGTCACCGGGAATTCGACCGGCAGAAAGATCTTACTGCTGGTCTCCATGAAGAGCGGCGCCTTTACCGCCAGGTTGGCATCGATCGACGGCTCCTCGCCGGAAAACTCAAACAATGCGGAAACGGCATTGCCATCCTGAACAAAGAGTTCGTTGATAAACTCATTCTTCATAAAAACCATGGGGCTTTGGCCCCCGCCCTGCTTAAATTCGAGCACCACGAGTTCATCCACCATCTTCAGATAGGTATCCAGCACAGTTCTTTGCATCGGCTGATCGTCCGAATCGATATTTTCGAGCATAAGGGCCAGATTCCGCATCCCGCTGATCCACTGGTAGATATTGCCCTCATCCATCGAGAGGCGTACCTGGTCGATGATCAGATAATATTCCTCGTTCAATAATGTTTTTAATTCCTCTTCCGCTTTAATCATGGTGCGGTACTCGGCGATACCCAGCGGGATCAAAGCCGCCAGCAGGAAGGCCACCAGAAACTTCTTTAACAAGCTCACCTTGAATAGGTTTTTTAGATGCAATCCACTCTCCCCTCTTGTATTATCCCTCTCCGAAAAAGAACTTTACGGGTATTGAGCCTTGTTGCCGAGATAATCGGAGACTTCGATTTGCTTTAACCGGATTTCTCCGCTGAATCCAGGTGGAATCAGAATATTGCCCGAATAGCCGTCGCGCTGGGCCGTCAGCCCCAGGACTCCGGACAGTTCCCCGCCGCCGGGGACAACCTCGATTCGATAGTTGGCGTTCCGAGCCAGTCCGACGCCGCGATCGGTAACTTTCACGCTCAGTTGGATCAATTCACCGCCGGTAGTTTTGTTTTTGGAAAAAGCATAGGAGGCCACTTGCGGGGCTTCGGAATCACGCGTTATTTCCACTTCGGTTTTGGTTTGGTTACCCACCCCATCCTCGGCAGTCAGCACAAAAACGTTGGCCCCCTCGTTGAGTATAACCGGATAGCTGAAGCGATTCTGTTCGACGACTACTTCCGAACCGCTGACACGCAGTTTCGCCGCTTCCGACAGGCTTCCGGTCAAGGTAAGCCCTTTCTGATTTGTATTGGAACTCACGTCGTCCAATATAATTTCGGGAGCCGTCAAATCCGCAATAATTTTCAACGTCACGGCTTCTTTTTTGCCCTGGTTCTCAGCTTCCAGCGTTATCGTATTGGTCCCTTCCCGAAGGGTCAGCAACTGGTTGAAACTGTTTTCAGAGATATCCGCTGCTTGCCCCTGAATCTTGAGTTTCGTAAGGGTTTTTACTTTCCCGGTCAGGGAGAATTCGCGTGTATTGATACTGATTTCCGTCGGGATGCCGAGGTATATCAGCTTGTCTTCCTGACTATAGATGACACTACGCTTGATCTCTGTAACATTACCGGCTTCATCTTTGGCAATCAGGACGATTGTCTGTGCTCCCGGCCGCAGGCTAAGCGGATGGCGAAATTTGCCCGTTTCATCGGTTTTGACCGGAGCCCCGTCGATCGTTAATTGGGCTGATTTTTCGACCGTTCCCCTGACCTCCAGGACTTCCTCGAATACCGTTGCGGTTTCTTCCGGATTCTCAACCATCAGGTAGGGCGGCACGTTATCTTCCTCAACATAGAATTCGACGCTCTTGCTAAACGGTCCGACATTGTTCTTCCCGTCGATGGACGCGATCTGCAGATAAAAGACACCGGTATTGGAGGCCTTCCAGATCATCTTTGCGGCATTACTGATATTCTTGCGGTCGATGATTGAAGAGAAGGCCCGGCTGTCGGATAACTCGATTACATATGAAGCGGCGCCCGGAACCGGCTTCCATTCTAGCGACACTGCTTTGCTGAACATTTTCTGCTTTGGGACCGGACTCAGGATCTCCGGTGCATCCAGCAGTTTGACCGCGGCCTCCGGCTTTTTTCCAGATTCAATCGTGGTACCTTCATTCTCTTTGATCGTCACGGTCGATCCGGCGGCTTTCACGTCGATCTCACCTTCATAGTTGGCAAATTTCGTGACTTCGTTCTCATCGCGGCTGGTGCGGAATTTCCTCGAACGGATATCGGTCTCGACGCCCGGGGCGGAGACCTTTACCTGGTTCTTCTGGCTCTGCGAGGCCAGGTAAGCCATGATATCGCCCTGCAACACAACCACGCTAGAAGTATTTGAGTTTTTAATAACATCTTGTTTCATGTTCTCGATCACGGCCAGTGAATTCTCACCCAGATTCAGTTTGCTGCCATCCACGAAGGAAAGTTCACCGTTCGAATTGCTGAGGGTTCGGATGCGTTCTTTCTCCTGCAACTCCTGGTTTTTATCCGCATCTTTCCAGACCACCTCGACTTCGGCTTTGGATTGCACTTTACCGCGCTTTTCAGAGAGAATCGCCGTGACGGTCTGCAGCCGTTTTTGCTGGGTTTCAGTCATTGCCTGTTTCGCCTGATCAATCGATTTGCGGGTTGCCACGATGGCCTCGATCAGTTTGCCGCTTTTTTTGAGCGACAGGGCTTCACGCTGCTTATCCGCCGCCTGCTGCAATAAATCCTTGGCAAGAATTCCCGCCCCTTCATTCGTCGCCTGGGCGAGAAGATTCTTCGATTCTTCCAGCCTCTCGCTTAAGTCTTTATAATCCTTAACCGGAATTTTGATTGTGGCTCCCAGCGGAATATCATTCAGATTCCCGTACCCGTTGTAATACATGATGAGTTCCCAGTCGTTCGGCTCCCCCAGGTAATCTTTGGCCAGAGTGCGTAGCGTGATGTTCTCATCATACGTAACCGTCACTATCGGTTTTCCCTGGCCGTAAGCCGTTGAGAGACCGGAAAAGAATCCGATTAAAAGCAACATATATACAAAACAACTTCGCTTCATTTTTTTGATCCCGTTTTTTGTTTCGTCCTAATTTTCGATCTCATTCGCATCGAGCCGAAGAAATACTATTCCATCGTTTATATTTCTATCAAATCTATTGTCTGTTCAAATGATATAACATTTTATAAATATTGTTGATAAAAATATTAATATTCAAGGATTTTCTGCACTTTAAAGGGCCTTAAACCGGCCTAAATGCCATTCACAGCCTAGAAATTCACCATTATCTTTTCCCCGGTAATTTCCGAACATGGTTTCAGAGCTGCTTTTATGATTCCTGTTTTTCGGGAAATTTTTCCGGATTCTTTCAATATTCCGCCCGAAAAAGTTGCGGCATATTAGCGGATTTCATCCTAAATTTGGCTGGCTTTTGATTTACCGATTCCATTCAAGTTTTACGGGAGATTCGTCTGAATGAAGCTACAAACATTTAAAAAAGGCGTGCATCCAAACGAGTTTAAAGAACTAAGCGAACATAAGTCGCTTGAAATACTGCCGCTGCCCAAAGAGGTTTTCATTCCTCTGCAACAGCATATCGGGTCGCCTTGCAAGCCTATTGTCGAAAAAGGGCAGGAAGTCAAGGTTGGTCAGGTCATCGGGGAGAGCAGCGGATTCGTTTCGAGCACGATCCATGCAACAATATCCGGCAAGGTAAAGGCAATCGACACCTTTTCCCACCCCCTGGGCGTTCCGGGATTAATGGTCCATATCGTCGGCGACGGCAGCGACGAATGGCTGGAGACTCCTGCGCCGGATTCCGGTTGGGAGAATTTGAAGCCGGCCGAACTGGCGGATGTCATCCGGGATGCCGGGATCGTCGGCATGGGCGGGGCGGCCTTTCCGACCCATGTCAAACTGCATCCGCCCAAAGGTAAAATTATCGACACGCTTGTGATTAACGGCTGTGAATGCGAACCCTATCTGACCGCCGATCATCGCATGATGCTGGAACAAACCGACGACCTGATCCTGGGTATCCGCATTCTGATGAAAGCACTGGGTGTAAACCGCGCCGTTATCGGAATCGAAAACAATAAACCCGACGCTATCGACGTCATCCGCAACGCCGTCCCGGATGACGTCGGGATCAGTGTCGCGGCGCTCAAGGTAAAATATCCGCAGGGTGCCGAAAAAATGCTGATCCGGGCCGCCCTGGGACGCGAAGTACCGACCGGCTGCCTGCCGCTGGATGTCGGTGTCGTCGTCAACAACGTCGGTACGGCGATCGCCACGGCCAATGCCGTAACCAGGCAAAAACCGCTCGTTGAACGCGTCGTTACCGTTACCGGCGATGGAATCCGGGAACCGAAAAACATCGTCGCACGCATCGGTACGCCTTTCCAAAATCTGATCGAATTTTGCGGCGGACTGGTGGATGATACCGTGAAAGTGATCATGGGCGGTCCGATGATGGGCGTCGCCCAATCATCGCTCAGCGTTCCCGTCGTAAAAGCCA